>JAAVAE010000026.1 GCA_014804245.1 Lachnospiraceae bacterium
AATCAATGTACTCGTTGCTATATATGGAAAATTCTTGTATCGCTATGTTTTTTAGCGAGAATTTATTATTAAACTGCTTTAAACTGGTGTTTATGGAAGATAAATTATCATTTAATTCAGTAAGAAACAGAAAAAATCAAAGACAACCTAAAAAGGAGGTAAAAACAGAAATGGATGGCGAATACATTTCACTGCGAGAGCATGAGGCTTTTGAGAGAAGGATGGATGAGGCAAATGATAGACAGAGTAAGCGTATCAGCATCCTCGAAGATGAAGTAAAGGAACTTCGGGAAATCTCCAGTGATATTAAATCTCTCTTAGTGGAGATGAAAGGCATGAGGGAGGAACAGGAGAAACAGGGCGTAAGGTTGGCAACATTAGAGGGGCGCGACGGCGAAAAATGGAGAGACACAGCAAAAGATGTTCTTTCTGTTATAATTGGAGCGATCATTGCTTTTGTCCTTATGAAAGTGGGGTTAGGTACATAATGGAGTCATTCAAGTTGATTCTGGCCTTTGCTATCGGAATGATAGCCGCATTTCTGATTGTGGCTATCATAAACCTTAAAACACTTAGGCATAGGCGAAAAAAGAGAAAGAAAGTAAGACTCAACACATACACGAAACTCATTACAACGGCGGTAGTGGCGCACGGAATGATCCTCACGTCATGTTCTTACATGCTTGCATATATAGGAATGGATCCCGTTGTTGATGTTTCAAGTACCATTGTAAAGGAAATTGTTGCCCCTCTGGTGGTATATCTTGGAACGAATACAATTATGAACATCTTCGAGAAAAATAAGCTAAGTTTTTCCATTCCGCTCAACACGGAATTTATTAACAAAGAAACACAAACACAAAATTCAAATACCGACAATGAAGCGGTAGGATAGGAGGAAAAGTTATGAGTTTAGAATTTTTAGTAATTGCACTGTTGGTTATCTCAATTCTTACTAACCTGACGGTAGAGGGTATCAAAAAGGTTGCCGACAAGAAAGAAAAAGATTATTCCGCAAACGTGCTTGCGGCAGTCACATCGGTTGTCATATCGGTGTCAGTATCGGTTGGGTATCTGGTGTGGACTGAAACGGCGTTTAATGCCAAGATTGCCGTTGAACTGATTGCCCTTATGTATCTCAGCTTTTTAGTTGCCACGAATGGGTATGATAAAGTTATTCAGGCAATCACGCAGATAAAGGAAGCAAGAAAGGTAAAGTAGCAGCAATTCCGCTGTGAAATGTATAAAGAGCCATTGAGCCGGGTGTGTAAAAGCATCCGGTTTTTCTTATTGGAGGTGGTCTTATGGCATTAAAGGGAAACACACGAGAGGAACAAATCTGGAATTTCCTTAAAACAGAAATAGGAAATGATTACGGAGTTGCCGGACTCATGGGAAATTTGCGTGCGGAAAGCGGTTTAAATCCGCAGAATCTCGAAAATCTGTGTGAAAGGCGGTTGAAAGAAGCCGGAAAGTCTTATTGCACTGATGAAGCATTCACATCTGCGGTTGACAATGGAACAATAGGCAGAGAGGAATTTCTACACCCACTTCCCAACAAACAGTATGGGTACGGATTGGCGCAATGGACTTCTGCAGGACGGAAAGCCGGATTATATGATCTGGCAAAATCAAGAGGTAAATCAATAGGGGATCTGGAAACACAGCTTGAATTTCTGTGCTATGAGTTAAGAAGCAGCTATAAGTCTGTTCTTTCCATATTAAAGAGTGCAACAGGAATAAAAGAAGCCTCAGACGTTGTTCTGATAAAGTTTGAAAATCCAAAAAACAAAAGTGATTCTGTAAAAAACGAGCGGACCGGCTATTGCCAGACGTTTTTCGACAAATATGCGATGGGAGGCAAAAAGATGAGCATAAAGGTAGGAAGCGCGAGAGTAGATGAGAATGGGAAACTCAGCGGTGGAGCAGCCGGGGATCAGACTGGATCGGAAGTGTCTACACAAACGTATTATATGCATAGCAAAGGGTGGTATCTGCTCAGACCAAAAGATGTTTCAGTGGCAAATGCCATAGCCAAAGCAATGCAAAATGCTTGTGACAACAATAATATAGGATATTGTCAGGGGCATAGAACGACAGTAATCGCACAGTTGCATAAATATGGGAGTATGGCGGAGATTGCTGAGAAAACCGAGGCGGATTGCAGTTCTCTTGTAAGAGGATGCTGCATTGAGGCCGGATTTGATCCCGGAAACTTTAACACATCAAACGAGGCAAGTTGTCTTGAAAATACAGGCAAGTTTGAAAAGAGAGTTTCCGTAACATCTTCCACTACATTATATAATGGGGATGTTCTGGTAACAAAGGCAAAGGGGCACACCGTTGTGGTTGTCAGTGGAAATCCAAGAGACGGATATTCTTTAGGAAGCGCAAACACAGCAGCTGGTAATATGGGAAATGCACTTATAACAAAGATGCAGTCAGCGAAATCAAAAAACAGCAGCCTCGCCGGCACATATAAAACAACTGCAAACTTAAATCTGAGGTATGGTCCGGGCAAAGATAAGTACGATTCCATAATCATTCTGCCTGCCGGAACAAGATGCCAGTGTTACGGATATTATACTTTAGCGTCTGGTGTGAAGTGGTTATATGTTGTTGCTTCTGTGAACGGAAAGCAGTACACAGGATTTGTAAGCATGAAATATTTGGTAAGATAGCTGTTGAATTGTTGTATCACAGAAAGATATATTTGAAATAAACGGTTTGGATTATTTATGAAACCATGTTGTAATGATTTTCGGATATAAATTGAAATAATTGCGGATAGAATGAAATAGTAATATACACGTAATATGCAATGCGTCCTGAAAACCGCATGAATACTGAATACCTGTGTTATTGCCATGACGGCTCAGGGTATTGTTTAATAAAAATTGAAAAACGGCAAAACTCCCGCAAACACTGGATTTGTGGGAGTTTTTTCTATTCTCCGAAAGAGAGATAAATGCAGATATATACACTTATTACCGCCTAGGTAGCCCTCACAGGAAAATGAAAAAGGTGTAAAGCCTTGATAATTCAATAGTCTTTACACCTTGTTATGTGTTAGTTATGTGGTTACTACTTTAAAGTGTTATATCTTCAACATTTACGCCTAAAGATGATAACTTAGCGACTAATAACTTGATTGCATAATCAAGTTCTTTGTTTTCTTGATTACCGTTTGCTTGTTTAATACGCTGTAACTCGGCATATCTGTCAATCATGATTGTGATTAACTCTTTGTCTGACATCTCTTGTACCATCTTTTCACCGCCTTTTTAATTGATATGATTATTATAGCGGACTATGTACAAGGTGTAAAGCCTATTCAGTTATCAAAATGATTGACTAAGATATGAGAATTGCGTATACTATAGGTGAACAAAGAAATTTGTTCGGCGCGAATAACGCCCAGAATATTATTCACTTGTATGTTTGGTCTCCGCGAATGACGGGACTTGAATGTAGAATATCATTCATTAGTATGTTTGGTCTCCGCGAATGACGGGACTTGAATGTAGAATATCATTCATTAGTATGTGTATAAGCCGCCTACATGGCGGCTTATACTACTTTAGGAGATACAAAAGATGCAGTTGGTGACAGTTGAAAAAGACTTTTTTGCACAATGTAAAAAATATGGAACAGATAGAGAATTACTTTATGATAAGCAAGGCAGACCGTGTGTTTTGCTTGTCGCTTTAGTATATAAAGGGCAGAAGCATACCTTCGTGGTTCCCCTTCGCTCCAACATAGCTAAAAATGTACCCCAAAGTCAGTATTTCCCATTACCCCCTAATGCTTTTACACAGCCAGGGAAAAGACACGGAGTACATTACATTAAGCTGTTTCCGATGGACAGAAAGTATGTACATCCATACAAAATATCGAAAAGTGCTTATCTGGTAATGGTAAAAAGTATCTTGGATAAGAATGAAAGTAAGATCGTAAATGCCTGTCAGATCTATCTTAGCGAATATGAAAAAGGGCAGGGGAGTTCCATGACACCAGATATAGATGGAATTTTGGCTTGGCTATAATTAAGGGCTATTTATCAATTATCGGTTCTTCAAAGAGTGAAAGTTTATATAAGCAGGCGAAGATATGAAATGGTAATTTGATTTGTAAAGGGAAACAGAATTTTTAGTTTTAGTAAATTTTTTTTGACATAAAAAATACCGCTTCATATAATAATAGTAACAAGACAGATACGTCTGTCTGGGTGCGCTGACACCTTAAAAATCTGACATATATGCCGTATATGATAGGACGGACAGTTGGCAGACAACAGAAAAATCAGCATATTATTAAAAGAAAAGGTTGTCCATGAGGACAGCCTTTTTGTGACTAAAGGTCGGGATATGAATAAATTATTTCTTTTAGAAGAAGTGAAAGAGTTAGTACGGATAGATGACAATATTGAAGTATTAGATAGAGATAATGAGAAATTCATTCCGAAAGATGCCCCTTTATTGAATGAGATAGAACCAACCTCAAAACCCCGGTAAATTTGCAGAACCCTTAGAAGCGGCTATGACTGTTTATAGTTGACAGAGAAAATGAAATCGCTTACAATATCAATGAATAAATATTCATTCATTAAAAGGAGTTGATTACATGCCAAAATCCCCAGAACGGTGCCAGGAAATCCGGGAGGAAACGCGTTCAAAAATATTGCATGACGCTATGCTATATTTTGCCAAAAATGGATTTGCAGGGACTAAGATAAGTGATTTATCAAAAAGTATAGGAATTGGTCAGGGAACATTATACCTATATTTCAAATCGAAGGAAGACTTGTTTCATGAAATATATTCCATGATTGATTACGGAAAAGAAACGCAGAAACTGGAGCTTTTAGCAGGATTACCTATGCCCGCCAGGCAAAAAATTCATAAGTTGTCAAAATTTTTGATAGATCGATTGGAAAAAGAGGAAAGCTTTGCTGCCATGATTGCCTTAAATGCACAGGCAACCCTTGAAAAGAACGATTTTACATACAAGGATACCTCTTATCAGTCGGACTGGTATCAATATACGGCAAAAATAATTGAACAAGGACAAAAAGAGAAAAGCGTAGTAACCGGTTCACCAATGAAATTAGCTGATTTTTATTGGGGAGTAGTGTACTTATATTCGTTGAAAAAGCTATTTACCGCAAAATATGAAACAATTACGGTACATGACTTAGAGCGTATTTTGCTTAGGGATTGAGCGGGATAGGAGGTGTGGGAATGACAAAAGAAATAGCGATTGTAACGGGGGCGACGGGAGGTATTGGGAGAGAATTTATCCGTGTACTTGATAAAGAAGCGCTTGATGAAATCTGGATTATTGGCAGAAATAAGGAACAGCTCACCAAGATAAAAGAACAATATGGGGAAAAGATAATCCCTATATGCATGGATCTAACAAACGCGCAGGACTTACAGTCAATCCAGACTTTGCTGACAGAGAATATGCGGATTTCCTATTTGGTCAATAATGCAGGAATGGCCCGGATGATGCCGTCAAAAGATTTCGAGGCAGAGGAGATAGTGAAAACAATTCAGTTGAATTGCAATGTGCCGGTCATATTAATAAACTATTGTATTCCATACATGGCAAGAGGGAGCAAAATTATTAATGTATCTTCCGCATCTGCTTTCCAGCCTGTTCCTTTTATAAATTTGTATGCTGCCACAAAGGCTTTCGAACATAGCTATTCCCGTGCTTTACACATGGAATTAAAGCCTATGGGAATAACGGTCACTGCGGTCAGTCCAAGTTGGGTAGACACAGATATGTTGGAAAAAGAAAGAAACGGAAGAAAGATAAAATTTCATGGAATTGTAAGTCCCCAAAAAGTTGCAGAAAAAGCGATAAAGGATGCTAAAAATGGAAAAGATGTATCAATCTGTTCATTCTATGTAAAATGCCAGCATCTCAATGTAAAACTGATTCCGCACAAGTTGGTGATGCAGATTTGGATGCGGGGAATAAAGAAGTATTTGTGAGGTTGTTTGCAAGAATTAAAGTACAGAGAATTATTTACTTGACACATATATCACTATGATATATGATTTAATATATCAGTTTGATATATGTAAGACATAATGAGAAGACAGAAAATAAGAAAATTAACTTTAATATTGTCATTACTGCTTTTCCCAATTACGCTGTATTATTTTAGTCCGGCATTAACATTTGGAGCGGCATTCAATAGAATAATTAATGGCAGCTTTATCATTTTCGCAATGATGTTTTTACTTTCAATTCCTTTTGGAAGGTTATTCTGTGCCTATTTATGTCCGGCAGGTGGATTGCAGGAGTGCGTGTATTTTGTGCGGTGCGTGCGTTGATGGGTGTCCGCGAAAAGTTCTATCCTATGGGATGATGGAGGGGAGAAAAAAGCATGGCGACTGAAAAGAAGATTGACTGTGTGATTTTGGGACTATTAAGTCATGAAGATTTGACAGGGTATGAAATAAAAAAGCGGATGGACACTGCGTTAAAGTATTTTTGGGGAGCAAGCTACGGCAGTATTTATCCCGCGCTGAGTGATCTGGTGGGACGCGGGCTTGCAACCAAACGTGACGGAGCAGAAAATAAGCGGAATAAAATCATTTATTCCATTACGGAAGAGGGAAGAAAATATTTGAAAGAGTGGGTCATGCTTCCAGTGGAGAAGGATGAACTGCGCTATGAAACACTGCTTAAATTATTCTTTGGCAAGGAAGGCGGTCCTTTGCAGGCAGAATCTCATATTGATGCGTTTCAAAAGAAAATTGAAGAAGAATTGCCATATCTTATAGACGCGGCAGATACGCTTAGAGAGAATAGGGAGCTGGATGAGGCACATAAGTATTATCTGCTGACGGTGGAATTTGGCATTAAAACATATCGTGCCTATTTGGAATGGTGTGAAGAAGCAAAAGCCATGTTAAATAAGGAGCGTGAGTAAATTGATGGGACATTTTGGATTTTCGTATGTAGGATTCATTTTTATACTTATGCTGAGCATTCCCAATTTCATATGGATAAAAAATCAACCCAAAGGTTACAGCGCAAAAAATGAAAATAAAATTTTATTAATGTTGGAACGGACAGGAGAGATACTGACTACCTGCTGTGCCCTTCTATTTTCTGATTTTAACTTACAAAAATGGTCAAAATGGACCTGGTGGCTTGTTGCCGCATTTGTCTTGATGCTCATGTATGAAGTATGGTGGATACGATATTTTAAAAGCAAACGTTCGTTGGCTGATTTTTACAGCAACTTTCTGGGAATTCCGGTTGCCGGAGCTACCTTGCCGGTAATGGCATTCTTTTTACTCGGCATATACGGAAAAGTGATCTGGATGCTGATTGCCTGTATTATTTTAGCAATAGGACACATTGGCATCCACTTACAGCATCAGCAGGGTCTTTTCTCTTCATAGTCTTTCAATGAATCAAGTGCTTGGCGTGATAAAGGGAATAATGAAATCATATTGAAAATCGTCATCAGACCAATTCCGATATCACCTAAATCCCAGACAAAGGTATAAGCAGCCAGACCGCCAATAAAGAGCATGACAAGAGCAAGGAGCTTGTACAAGGTCTGAGACAGCCAGTTGTCGCCAAAAAGGTATGCAATGTTTGGTCTGGCATAAAATAAAATGCCGATAAAGGTGGAAAAACTGAAAAGCCACAGGATAACGGCAATGAAAGTGACACCGAACGCTCCCAGATGATAATGCATGGCAGTCTGCAGAAGATCCATCCCGGAAAGTCCCTGGGTCAGATCAATGGGAGTCAGAAGCATGATCATTGCGGAACAGCTGCATATAACAATGGTATCAATGAATACGCCAAGGGCTTGAAGAAGACCTTCTTTTGCTGGATGGCTTATGTCGGCAGCGGCAGCAGCACACGGAGCAGAACCTGAGCCGGCTTCATTGGAAAACAGACCGCGCTTTGCACCGTTCATAATAACTGCGCCGAAACCTCCGGCAGCAACCTGGCGCAGACCAAAGGCTTCTGAAAAAATCCGCTGGAAAACCGAAGGAAGCTGACCGGCGTTTAGCAGGATGATGATAATCGTAATCAGAAAATATAAGCCCGCCATAATCGGCACTACAATATTAAGCACCCGTACGGTGGCGTTTTTGCGAAGGACAATCACAGCCGCAATCACTACGAGGAGCATTGTGGTATAACGAGGAGGAATCTGAAAGGCATTTTCAAATGCAGAGGAAACGGAATTTCCAATGACCTGACTGATTCCGCACCAGCAGATTAAACCGGAAAGGGCAAACAGCATGGCGATGACAGAATGCTTCCGTCTGCTGTCCTTTTTAATGAAAAGATGATGAATATAATAGGCGGGACCGCCTCTGTAACCTCCATAAAGGGGGTCTTTTTCTTTATAAAGCTGTGCCAAAGTAGCTTCCACGAAGGCAGTGGAGGAACCAAGCAGAGCCGTGACCCACATCCAGAAAACAGCGCCTGCACCACCTAAGGAAATCGCAGCGACTACGCCTACAAGATTACCCATGCCAACTCTTGTGGCGGTAGATATGATCAGCGCCTGCATGCCTGAAATAGAGCCTTTCTGGAAAGAAATCTTCTTTTCCATGGAAATTTTCAACATTTCGGGAAAAAACCGAAATGGCAGGAAACGAGTTCTGACTGTAAAATAAATTCCCGAAGGTATCAGTATTATGACAAGCAGTGAAAGCCCGAGAGAACTTCCGCCGGGCAGCGGTATGGTAATCAAATCACCCCATAAAAACTGGTAAATGGAATTGATGATCTTAATAATGATGTTCATTACAAAATTCTCCTTTGCATTTCACTCATAATCAGTATATAGTAGAAAGTAGCATCTGTAAAACTGATAAAAATGATAATATAAATCGAAAAAATAGATGGAGGAAAGCAGATGGACATTAAGAATCTGATTACATTTATTCATGTGGCAGAGCTGAACAGTTTTACAAAGGCAGCAGAGAAATTAGGTTATTCGCAGTCAACTGTTTCATTTCAGATTAAGCAGCTGGAGGCAGAGTTGGATACGCTTTTGTTTGAAAGGATCAATCATACAGTGGCATTGACCGAAATGGGAAGAGCGGTACTGAAATATGCACATCAGATCAATGAATTGACGCAGACGTTGAAAGAAAACATGCAGAAGGAAAAGGTGGTAAGCGGTCATGTGCGTCTGGCCATGGCAGACTCGCTTTGTGATTCTCTTCTGGGAGAAGGGTTCCTTGAGTTCAGGAAAAAATATCCGGGAATTACTTTGAAAATCACCGCTGCAGTGACGGAAGAGATGTTCCGCCTGATTGATCACAATGAAGCGGATGTAATTCTGACATTGGACAATCACATCTATAATACAGAATATGTCATTGTCAGGGAAGAGAAAATAGGTATGCATTTTGTGGCGGGAGCGGCAAGCCCATTGGCGCATCTGGATTCCATTTCCGTCAAAGAACTGGTAAATCAGCCTTTTATCCTCACAGAGAAAGGAATGAGCTATAGAAGACTCATGGATGAGAAACTGGCAGGTATGTCTTTGGAAATTCAGCCAGTTCTGGAAATAGGCAGCGCAGGTCTTATATGCTCCCTTGTAGAGCAGGGAGCAGGAATTTCATTTTTACCGGATTATGTGACGGAGGAAGGGATGAAAAGCGGAAAATTGGCATATCTGAATGTAAGCGATTTCAAAATTGAAATATGGAAGCAGCTTTTGTATCATCGCGATAAATGGGTTTCACCCCAGATGGAGTCGGTCATTCAATATTGTGTGAGCAGGGAATTTGGCAGTCCTTTGGAAGACAGGCTTTAAAGGAGTCGTGTTTTATGATATGATGTCATTATAAAAATACAGAATATGGAGAGCAGTATGGGTTCAGAACTGGTAAGTACGAGAGACGTATATAACGTGGTACGCAGGACTTTAGGGGTCATGGACGCCCAGATTCTCTGGCATGGAGAAATTACAGGGTACATTTTTTATAATATTTTGAAGGCAGAAGGACTTTATACAGAGATGGAGCTTGCAGAATACACGCTTATCGGTATGCTTCATGATCTGGGAATGATCAAGACCGGCTATGAGGGCGGCATCATTCAATGCGAAAACACCAATATTTGGGCACATTCCATATATGGCTATCTGTTTTTGAAGAATTTATCCCCAGTGGATGATAAAGCAGAGATTGTATTATATCATCATTTGCCTTATAAACTGCATGCCCGCATAAAGAGCAACTATATGAAGGTTGCGGAATATCTGACGCTTGCGGACAAAATGGCAGTCTTTTTACACATGGGAGACGACAGAACGGGCATAGATATCTACATGCGGCAGGCAGAAGGGGAATTATCTGCAAAAGCATTGGAATTGTTTCAAATCGCACAGACCAAATTTAATGTTCTGGGAAAACTGAAAACGGATGAGTATCAAAAAGAACTGGAAGAATTATTTGAACGTATCACTTTCACAGAGAAGCAGAAAAGAGGATTTCTGGATATGCTGATTTATGCAATAGATTTCAGAAGTCAGCCTACCGTCATTCATACCATGTCAACCAGAACCTTTGCCCTTGAATTGGGGAGGCATATGCGGGTATCGGCGGCGGATCTGCAGATTTTATATTATGGTTCTCTCTTACATGATATTGGCAAGATTGCAATTCCCATATCGATTCTGGAAGCACCGAGAAGACTGACAGAGGAAGAGATGCAGGTCATGCAGGGGCATGTGGTCATGACGGATCAAATCCTGCGGGGCGTCATGGATGAAAGAATCGTGAATGTTGCGGCGAAGCATCACGAAAAGCTGGATGGTTCGGGATATCCTAAAGGCATCGGGGAGGCGGAATTGTCGACTCTTGAAAGAATCATAGCGGTTGCGGATATTTTAAGCGCGCTTTATGGAAAAAGAAGTTACAAAGATGCCTTTCCGCCGGAAAAGATAAAGGAAATCCTGCAGGAGGATGCCCAGCAGGGTAAAATCTGCAGCAAGGTAGTGCAGGCAGCGCTTGCTCATTATGATCAAATCATTCGCACTTATGAAAAACAACGGGATGTAACGATGGAAAGATATATGGAAATCGTCAATCAATATGACAGTATTTATGAACGGTTTAAAGAGTTTGATCAGGCTGAGATGACCGCATAAATTCCTGTGCGGATTTTTGTGATGCTTTGGTTGGGAGAAAGACATGAGTATGAAGAAAACAAAAGAAAAACTGGCATTAGAAATAATCGAACGATTAAGAAAGGAATATCCTGACGCAGGTTGTACTCTCGACTACAATCAGGCATGGAAGCTTCTGGTAAGTGTGCGCTTAGCGGCACAGTGTACGGATGCCAGAGTGAATGTGGTGGTGCAGGATTTGTATGCCAAATTCCCGGACGTGGATGCACTTGCATCAGCAGATGTGGAGGAAATAGAGCGCATTGTAAAGCCCTGTGGACTTGGACACAGCAAGGCGAGAGATATCAGTGCATGCATGAAGATATTGCGGGATGAATATCAGGGAAACGTACCAGACGATTTCGATGCCTTGTTGAGGCTGCCCGGAGTGGGACGTAAAAGCGCCAATCTGATCATGGGTGATGTGTTTGGAAAACCTGCCATTGTAACGGACACCCATTGCATCCGCCTGGTTAATAGGATGGGACTGGTTGAGGGCATTAAGGAGCCAAAGAAGGTGGAGATGGCACTGTGGAAAATTATCCCGCCGGAGGAAGGAAGCGATTTCTGCCATCGACTGGTGTATCATGGAAGAGAAGTGTGCACTGCGAGAACGAATCCTTTTTGTGACAAATGCTGCCTCAATGATATATGTGCAAAATGCGGAGTGAAATAAGGATAAAAAGATAAGAGTTGCGGTAGGACAGTCTTACCGTCAGGAACAGGACACACCATAGGGAACGGAAAAGGCTATGACAGAAAAGGTTATAGTCTTTTTTGTTGCGGTAATTACCGTAGCAAATGAAACCGACTTTTGAGAGATGGGGAAATATCCACCGCCGACAATGCACATTCAGGATATTTTGAAAAAATCAATATTATCAGTATCCGAGAGATACTGCACAAAAATCTTTGTCAAATTAGTTGCCCTGTCCATAGGCAGAGTGGCGATACCAATGGTTCTATAAGGAGTTGGTTTTATTGGGCGGACTGCAAGGTTAAAAGCAGTATTCCTTAAAATCAAGTCAGACATGATTGTAATGCCGAAACCGCCTGCGACCATTGCCATGACAGAAAAATCATCATTAAGGGTATAACATACATTTATTTTTTGATTGTCGCTGTTCAGTACAGTAAGAATATCGTTGTCAGAACCTTTCATCGGTAAAATAAAGGGTTCTTTTTTTAATTCAGACAGCGTAAGAGTTTTCTTCTTTGCTAATGGATGATCAATTGGGAGTAAGGCCATCATAGGGTCTTGGTATAAGGGAAAAAATGTCAAGTCATCTGCTACAGGTGCAGTCAGAAAACCGCAGTCGATTTTGCCCAAAAAGATGCGCTTTGTAATATCATCGTAATCTCCAGCGAGCGGTTCAAACTCTACTTGTGGATATAATTTCTGAAAATTTTTGATGATGGCAGGAAGCCAGTGTGTTGATACGCTGGTAAATGTGCCAATACGCAAAGTACCGGCGACCACTTTGTTAATTTCATAGATTGTCTGTGAAAGTCGGCGTTGGTCATTTACCAAAGTCTGTATTGGTGTAAGCAATCGTTTCCCATTTTCTGTAAGAGCAACACCGTTTGAACTGCGGATTAGCAAAGGAACACCTGCTTCTTTTTCTAAAGCAGCGATTGCATGGCTTATGCCTGCTTGTGTATAATGCAGAACTTCGGCGGTTTTGGTTATATTCCCGATTTCTGCTACTTTCAAAAATATTTCATATCGATTTAGATTCATTGTATGCCCCATAACTTTTTAGAATGGTTTTCATTCACAATATTCTCTTTTCAAATGTATATATATCATTATAATACTATGTATGAAAATAGAAAGCAACCATCACAGGAAAGAGGTAGAACTTATGGATGAAAAGGTTTTGGAGGCATTGCAGAGAATGAATGTAGAATATGAAGAATTCATATTTGAAACGCCATTTGAAACAACACTCCATTCAGCCGAAATGCTACATACGGATATGGAGCATATTGCAAAAACAATGGTATTCAAAGCACCCTTCGGCGTAATTGTGGTAATTGCCAGCGGCGCTGCTAAAGTGGACAATAAAAAATTCAAAAACAGATTTGAAGTGCGTCCTGTTATGTTGAAAGCAGAGGAGTTACTGGCACTGACTGGTTTTGAACCAGGAAGTGTTTCGCCTATTGGTATTGCCAGTGAAAAACTTCAGGTCTATATGGATAGCTCTCTGCTGGCGTTCTGCGGAGAATCAGTATTTCCGTCAGGAGGAACGGACCGCTGTGCGATTGGAATTACACCAGAAAATTTATATAAAGCTGCGGAGTGCCATGGAAGGGTAGATGTATGCAAATGAGATCAGAAAAAAGAAAAAAAGAATGGAATCAACATAAAGCCGACAGCATGATCGCTCTTGTTGCAATAATCTGGGGAAGTTCGTATCTCTTGATGAAAATTGGGCTAGGCAGTATTCCGCCCTTTTCCATTATTGCACTGCGATTTGGTATCGCTTTTTTCTTTGTTGTGCTCCTGTTTTTTCAGAAGCTGAAACTGACTTCAAAATATACACTGCTCTATGGTGCACTTCTGGGTTTCATTTTATTTGCTGTTTTCGCCTTTTTAATGCACGGATTGGAAACAACAACAGCATCCAATGCGGGATTTTTAACAAGTACAACTGTTGTGTTGGTTCCAATTTTCCATTCACTGGTCTCCCGAAAATTACCAGAACATCCGATCATTTTTGGATCAATTTTGACAATGACAGGAATTGGTTTTTTGACCTTACAACAATCTTTCGCTTTTCATAATGGAGATTTGCTCTGTCTTTGCGGAGCGGCAGCCTATGCCTGCCACATTCTTTTGACAGACAGGCTGGCACAAAAAGAAGACGGGCTGATATTAGGTATCTGGCAGTTGGGATTTGCAGGAATGTATGGTTTGTTCTGCTCGGTTGCTTTTGAAAAGCCGACACTTCCGGCTAATACGGAAGAATGGATGGCAGTATTAGGACTGGCTCTTATTTGTAGTGCATTTGGATTCGTAGTACAGCCCATTGCACAGAAATACACTACGCCTGAACATACCGGATTACTCTTTGCCTTGGAACCAGTATTTTCAGCTATATTTGCTTTTCTATTTTTGCATGAAACTTTGTCTGTAAAGGGGTATTTCGGCGCTGTTTTAGTATTAAGCGGTGTGCTGACTGCTTCTGTCTTTTCAAAGAGAGAATTTTAATGAAACGCAAACTGTTTGTCGGGGAGATACACTAAGCACTTAGGAAAGATGTTGCTTGCAGAGGGGAAAAAATAACCCCCAAAGCATGGAGGACGGAAAGGGAACAGCTTGAAAAAGAAATTCTGAAACTTCGGAGTGAACGAGCGAGGCGTGTCACGACCTTGCTTTTGCAGAAGTGATAAGCTACAACGAAGCTAATTTTGAACGTGTGGAGCAGAACGGGAGCCGACAGAGCAGGGGATAAAGCTAAAAAAGGAAATACTTAACAGTTTGACATTAATGTAGGGGATAGGATGGGACGGCACAGGGCATACGGAGGGGAGGCTGTGAAGGGGAAGGGCTTGCTTCTGGTTTCAGGGCTATGGCGGAAAATCGGCAATTTCACTTACGGAATGGTAGATACACAGGGGAGTCCCGCCACGGATGGCGGGACTAGGAGCCACAAGGCAGGATGCCGCCTGGCTCCGACCCGTTCGCATTGAGCTACTTATACCCATTCCGTTAGTGAAATCCGATTTGAAGACCAGACCTGAAACCAGAAGCAAGCCCTTCCCCTTCACAGCCTCCCCTCCGTATGCCCTGTACCGTCCCATCCTATCCCCGGACTAAAACCAAACCATATTTTTTTATCAAAAGGGTTGACATATCCAAAGATTTGTTTTATCATACATATGAACAGTTGTTCAAATGAAAGAATATAATAAAGGAGGGCAATGAATTTGGCAATTCATGACGTAGAGTGTTGCGAGACATTTCAGACCCATGAGGAACTGCTTGAAATCGTTCATGCCAAAATGCCGGATGAGGATGAGTTATATGATCTGGCAGAGCTATTTAAAGTATTTGGAGATTCCACCAGAATCAGAATCTTATACGTACTTTTTGAAGCGGAAGTATGTGTGTGCGATTTAGCGCAGGCGCTCCAGATGACACAGTCTGCAGTCTCACACCAGCTTAAGATATTGAAGCAGTCAAAGTTGGTGAAGAGCAGGAGGGAAGGAAAGTCCGTATTTTATTCACTGGCAGATGGTCATGTGAGAACCATCATTGCTCAGGGAAGAGAACATATCAACGAATAGCGAGGGAAAATGTATGAAGAAAAAATTTAAACTGGAAGATTTAGACTGTGCAAACTGTGCCGCAAAGATGGAGGAAGCAATCAAGAAGATTGATGGCGTGAATGATGCGAACGTAAGCTTCCTGGCACAGAAGATGACCATTGATGCACAGGATGATAAGTTCGATGAAATCATGAAAGAGGTTGTCAGAGTCTGCGCCAAGGTAGAGCCTGACTGCCAGATTCTGATGTAAGAGGGCATCATGACAAAGAAACAGCAGAAAATGCTTGTTCGCATTATCATCACATTTGTCATCTTTGTGGGATTATTTGTTTGCGAACATGCCGGATTACTGGATAGGATAGGGAATACATGGATTTTGTTCCTGATTTATCTGATTCCTTATCTGGTAATCGGCTATGACATTATTTATAAGGCAGCAAGAAACATCAGTCACGGGCAGGTGTTCGACGAAAACTTCCTTATGATGATTGCCACCTTTGGGGCCTTTGGTGTAAGGGAATATTCAGAGGCAGTAGCGGTCATGCTTTTTTATCAGGTTGGTGAACTGTTTCAGGGATATGCTGTGGGAAAATCCAGACAGTCTATTTCGGATATGATGGATATCTGTCCCGAGTATGCCAATGTTGAAATAGATGGAAAGCTGACACAAGTGGATCCTGATGATGTGGAAATCGGGAGCGTTATCGTGGTGAAGCCGGGAGAGAGGATTCCTCTTGACGGTGTCGTGATTGAAGGAGAATCTCTGATTGATACAGCAGCGCTTACCGGTGAGTCCGTACCGAGAAGGGCAGCTGTGGGAGATGATATCATAAGCGGCTGCGTCAATGGCAGCGGTACCCTTAAAGTCAGGGTTTCAAAAGAATTTGATGATTCCACGGTATCTAAGATACTGGAACTGGTAGAAAATGCCAGCAGTAAAAAAGCAAAGGTTGAAAACTTCATCACCAGATTTGCGAAATATTATACACCTGTGGTAACCATTTCGGCAGTTGCGCTTGCAGTGCTTCCGCCCCTTATTTTAGGAGGCGGATGGGGAGAATGGATACAGAGAGCGTGCATCTTTCTGGTAATTTCCTGCCCTTGTGCGCTGGTTATCTCAGTACCCCTTGGATTTTTCGGAGGAATAGGAGCAGCTTCGAAAATCGGCGTTCTGGTGAAAGGAAGCAACTATTTAGAAGCTGTTGCAGAAATGACTACCATTGTTTTTGACAAGACCGGAACCCTTACTAAAGGAGAGTTTAAAGTACAGGATATTCTTCCAAGTGATTGTACCAGAGAGGAACTTATAGAACTGGCAGCGCTTGGAGAAGCTTACTCCAATCATCCGATTGCGGGCTCCATTAAGGAAGCTTACGGAAAAGAACCGGATTTAAGCCGGGTAGGGCAGGCAGAAGAAATTGCCGGACATGGCATTTGTGTTCCGATTGATGAAAAAAAGGTGCTTCTGGGCAATGAAAAACTGATGAAAGCCAGACAGATTCCGTACATTGCGGCAGAGTGCACCGGAACGATTGTTTATGTGGCATGTGAAGAAAAGTATATGGGCGCGATCGTCATTGCCGATTCCGTAAAGGAGGGTGCAGGGGAAGCGATTCGGAGCATGAAGCAGGTGGGTGTCAAAAAATGCGTCATGCTGACCGGTGACAGGCAGCAGGCTGCCCAGGCAGTGGCGGAGGAACTTGGAATAGACGAGGTGCATGCGCAGCTTCTTCCGGGGGATAAGGTCTCTAAGGTTGAGGAACTTTTAAAAGCCCAGAAAGAAAAAGAAAAGCTGGCATTCGTAGGAGATGGAATCAATGATGCGCCGGTGCTGACCAGAGCTGATATTGGTATTGCCATGGGAAGCATGGGATCGGATGCGGCCATTGAAGCGGCGGATGTGGTTCTGATGGATGATGATGTGCGAAAGATTGCAGCCGTTGTAAGAATATCCAGAAAGACCCTGCAGATTGTAAAGCAGAATATAGTGTTTGCACTTGGCATCAAGGCGCTGGTGCTGATTTTAGGGGCATTTGGTCTTGCCAATATGTGGGAAGCGGTGTTTGCAGACGTGGGTGTATCGGTTATTGCAATCCTCAATGCCATGCGTGCATTAAAGATTGAAAAGTAGAAAAAGGTACAGCAGTGTTGTAATTTAACCCGCCGTTCACACAATCAGAGGTATGGAAAAATGATTGTGTGAACGGCGGGCTTATGCTATAATATCCCAAAACGCAGTCAATCACAAAAGAGAAGCCGGTGACATTGTCATGAAAAAGAAAATCCATTTTTTACCTGTATTATTATGTGTCTGCACGTTGGTGCTTTCGTCTCCTTTTTCTATCTATGTATGTGCAGCAGGCGAAGGCTATATTTATGCCGCAGCGGATTCGGACGCGGCAAAGGCGCTGGCGGGTGCTTATCAGGATTACAGACAGCGTTTCTCACAAATCAAAGACTATGCGGAAATCGAACCCGCGGGATTTGATATCATAGAAAATCAGATATTTCCCATAGAAACAAAAAGCTTTGGACAGGTCTCATTTGTGCCCGCAATGGATAAAAACTATCACAGGCTGGCGTTATTTTTTACGGATGAAAACGGCAGTGTGGTATATAAGACAGATCAGCTTGAGGTCAATAACCGCAATCCGGGAGAAATGAAGCAGCCTCTGAGGGAATTAAAGGCGGTTTCTTTTCAGGAACTGAACGGGGATGGAAGAATGGATATCATTCTTATAACAACCTGTGTGAATGACAAAGGTGATTATGCCGGAAAGTCTTATAAGATTGGGGATGTCCTGTTTCAGGATGAAAAGGGATTTTACAGAGATTACAGAATTTCCGATAAGATCAATCGATTCAGCATGAATAAAAGTGTGGATAGTATCGTGGCTTTTGTGAGGGATGGGTACTCCACAGAGTTTCTTTATACGGCAGCGACCAAACAGGAGTTGTTAGAGCATGGGTTTGTGATTGCCAAGGAACAGTGTTATTACAGGCAGTTTGAGAAACTGGGAAGACTGGAGGTCGTGCCGGGCACCTATACGATGGCAAACTTTGCCACATTTATGATTTACCTGATTAATGAGCAGGGATATATCGTGTGGAGCTTTCAGCCAATGGGAGAGTTTGACAATTTATATGCACTTAAGGGAATGACCTGCAAAGATATTGACGGGGACGGAATGAAGGATATTCTTGTTCTTGCCAAATACAGCTACGAAGGTAACGGAAATGAAATGATTACAGAAAGTGACTATTCAATTTACTATCAGAGGACAGGCGGCTTTTTTGAAGATAAGGAGATCAAGCTGAAGAATCCCTGCAGTGATGAAGATACAGTGTCGGGTCTTGTGGATAGTGCAAGAGCATATTGGGGGTGGAAAACAAAAGAATGATTAAGATATTGATTGTAGATGATGAAAAACCGATTTGTGATCTGATCGATTTGAATCTGTCAGCGTCCGGCTATCACTGTACGTCAGTACAAAATGGACTGGATGCGATTGATTTGATTGAAAAGGAAGTATTTGATCTGATTTTACTGGACATCATGCTGCCGGGGGCAGATGGTTATGACGTGATAGAATATATCCGTCCTCTGAAGATTCCCGTTATTTTTATTACAGCCAAGCATGAGGTGAAGGACAGAGTGAAGGGATTGAAGCTGGGGGCTGATGATTACCTGGTAAAGCCCTTTGATGTGGTAGAACTGGTGGCGCGGGTCGAGGCTGTCCTTCGGCGTTACAATAAGACTGATAAGCAGCTTACGGCGGGAAATATCGTGGTGGATGTGGATGCAAGAAGAGTTCTGAGGGACGGAAGGCAGGTTATACTGACCAATAAGGAGTTTGGCTTATTGGTATTATTCATGCAGAACAAAAATGTAGCGCTGTTTCGGGAAGCGCTATATGAGAAGGTATGGGGAGACGAGTACATAGGAGACAGCCGTACTCTGGATCTTCATGTACAGCGGCTTAGAAAGAAATTGGGCTGGGAACAGAACTTAGTGGCAGTATATAAGGTTGGTTACCGTTTGGAGGTATAGGTTTGAAGTTTTCTTTAAAACTATTGCTGTGGACGATAATTGTCATGGCAATTGCGCTTGGAATCAGCGGCTTTTATTTTGTCAATTATGTTTTTGAGACTTCCCTGGCGAGGGAAGCAGGGCAGGCACTTGATGAAAATAGCATTTTGTGTTTTGCTTTTGAGACTGCTGCATTAAACGTGCCGGCAAAGTATGATGTACTGCAGAATAATACGGTGGAGCAGATTGCGGCAAATTTGGAATCGGGCGGACAAAATGCTAATCGTATGCTGCGTCTGTCTGATGAGGAAAAAAACACATTGTATGCCAGCAGCAGATTTGAGACGGATGACGGACTGCTCCTGCAGACAGATGCCGTCACAAAGACATATCGCACGATTCGGTTGAATGACCGCTATTACATACAGACCAGCAGCACCGTCAATGCCCTTGACAGAGTGCTGTATCTGGAAACGCTTCGGGATGTATCGGAGGTATTTAATGAAAGAGAATTAGGATTTAAAGTCTATCAGCGGGTAACGATTATCATGTTGTTTTTCGGAACCATCATTATGCATCTGATCGCTTCCTGGCTGACGAAGCCAATCCGACTTCTTACGAAGGCAACGAAGCGCATGGCGGCGGGAGACTATGATTATCGCGCAAAGCAGATCAGTGATGATGAATTGGGGCATCTGACCATTGACTTTAATCAGATGGCAGAGGCACTGGAAGAAAATATTAATAAATTAGAGGATGAGATACAGGCAAGAGAAGATTTTGTGGGAGCATTTGCACATGAATTAAAGACACCGCTTACGGCTATCATCGGATATGCGGATATGCTGCGTTCCAGAAAACTGGATGAGGAGAAGAGTTTTTTATCCGCTAATTATATTTATACGGAAGGAAAGAGACTGGAAGCTATGTCGCTCCGCCTTCTGGATATTATGGTCACCAGACATGGGCAGGTGCAGTTTCAGGAGGTACCGGCAGAAAGCCTGTTTCTTTATGTCAAAGATATGTTTAAGACCAATGAAAGTATGAAATTTGAATATGTCTACGACAAAGCGGTGGTATGGGCAGAAAGCAATATGATCATAACTGTTCTGATTAATCTGCTAGACAATGCCTGCAAGGCCTCCGAGCCGGGCAATATCATAGAAGTAAATGGAAAAGCGGAAGAAACCGGCTATCGATTTACCGTGAGAGATCATGGGATTGGAATACCCCAGGAGGAATTGCAAAAGATTACAAAGGCATTTTACATGATAGATAAATCCAGAGCAAGAAGCAGAAATGGAGCAGGGCTGGGACTTTCCCTGTGTACGGAAATTTTATCTCTTCATGGCAGCAGCCTTGAAATAGACAGTACTCTGGGAGAGGGAACGAGGATCAGCTTTGTTCTTCCGGACAGGAGAAAGGAGGATGCAGGGCATGAAGAAATCAACCATTAATGTTGCATTCCTCATTTTTACAGTATTGGTAATGGTATGTTCCATCTGGGGACCGGAAATGCTTGCTGAGTATAGGGACAGGACGGTGCTTGACAGGATTAATACTCAGACGTCTGAAATGGAAGGAGAGGGCTATCGATATAAGCTTGATTATAATGAAAGATTGTATATTCTGTCACAGGCATTAAACAGCCAGACTCCTCCGGAAAGCGAGCAGAATGCGCTTACCAGATTGGAGGATGAGACAAGAGATTATCAGGAGTTGGATGGCACTTATGCTTTCGTGGTCAATCACAGAGGTCCTACCGGGAAGGAAATAACGGATGAACAGATATTTGCTACCTGTAATCAGACGATTGCATCCTTAAAGGAACTGGGAATGCTGCCGGATACGGTGAAGGATGTTAACGGAAGCGACTATGATGCCGTGCTTTATTCCGCAATTGACGTTTTAGAGCCTAGAAATAATGTTGCCGTCTGGAAGGTGAGTCTTTCTACCAATATCAAGAATGCAGATAAAAGCAATCGGCTGATAGATGCTTATCTTGATGCAGATGACGGAAAAGTGTATGAATTTTATGCCAGAACAGAATTGGAATGGTCGGATATTAATCCCGATGAACTGATTGAAAAGTGGAGTGCTTACATGGGGCTTTCAAGTCCCATTCCGTATGAGACAGAAAATCCCCTGTTGGAATCTACGCCTTATTACAAAAAATACGTATTTTCAGGGAGAGGGGATGAAAAATGTATCGTGACAATTGGTTTTTACGAAGGAATTAATGAACTGTTTCTGAAAATCTCAAAATGATGCAGATTTGATGCAAAAATGATGGTACTATGATGCAAGAATGATGAAAAAATGATGCACCCTGCGTGTAAGCTTAAAATAAGCAGTATGACACGAAAGGGGCATCATTTTTATGTACAAAAGAAAAAACAGCAGGCGAACAAAGGGAAGAAAAAAGGGCTGGAAGATGGGACTGGCGTTAGCCGTTTTCTTTATGACATTGGTAACGGGAGTTTATACTTTTATGGAAATAAGCGCGCTGGCAGCGCCGGAGAAGGTATCTGTGCAGGTAAAGGAAATGGAGGCGCCAGAAGAACCGGAGACGTCAGAGAAAGAGATAATACCGGAAAAGACAGCGGAAGTAAAAGAAGAGCAGGAACGTCCTCTGATCGTTGTGGATGCAGGGCATGGCGGTGAAGATTCGGGTTGTGTGGGATACGGAGTTTATGAAAAAGATATAAATCTTCAAATTGCCATGCGCGTGAAGCGCAGGCTGGAAGAGCAGGGATTTCGGGTTATGATGCCAAGAGAAACAGATGAATTTCTTTCCGTTGAAGAAAGGGTGGAACTGGCAAACAGTTATCAGGCAGATGCCTATGTGAGCATTCATCAGAACACCTATGAGGGCAGTGATAAAAGTGTAAACGGCATTGAAATGTGGTATGACGGGGCTGATGGGAGCAGGGATAACGAAAGACTTGCAAGGCTGATTCATGAGGAAACCATAAGGAGTACCGGAGCGAACGAGAGGGTGCTGTGGGATATAGCGGATCTGTGTGTGACGAACAGGACACTGATGCCTGCATGTCTGATTGAAACAGGGTTCCTGACAAACAAGGAGGAGTGCCGGAGACTTTCCACGGCGGAATATCAGGAAAAGATTGCAGAAGGGATTGTGGAAGGAATTGAATTGTACTTTTATTCCGAAACAGAACTGTAATGTATAAAATATCCTTTTTTACCCATAATATGGATAGGATCAACGATCAACCAGTGAGATTCAGGGTAAAAAGGAGAATGGATTATGGCAGTAGATTTTAAAAACAGTGAGACAAAAGATAATTTGATGCGTTCATTTGCAGGAGAAAGCCAGGCAAGGAATCGATATACCTTTGCAGCAGCCCAGGCGAAGAAGGAAAATCTGCATGTGATTGAGGAAGTGTTTACTTATACAGCAAATCAGGAAAAGGAGCATGCGGAAATTTTTTATAATCATTTAAAAGAACTTTCAGGCGAGACTATTCATGTGGACGGAGGATATCCTGTGGATATAACGGATGACATGGTAAAGCTTCTGCGCATGGCACAGCATAATGAATACGAAGAACATGATCCTGTTTATAAGGTATTTGGGGAAAAGGCGAAAGAGGAGGGATTTCCTCAGGTTGCCAATTCGTTTTTTATGATTGCGGAAATTGAAAAGATACATGGAGACCGGTTTGGCAGATTTGCCGATCTGATGGAGAAGGACAGGCTGTTTGCTTCTGATCAGAAGACCAGCTGGATCTGCTTAAACTGCGGTTATATTTATGAAGGTGAAGCAGTGCCGCCCAAGTGCCCTGTATGTGCTCATGATAAGGGATATTTCATCAGACTTGAGCAGTCTCCATATGAAAATTAGTAAAAAAATGCGCAAAGCTTTATGAATTAATTCTTAATACTGGCTTCTGGTAATTGACATAAACGCTCGATACGGAATATAATAACTCTGTTGTAGGTGATTTAGCAGACTGAAAATGGGGTAGGCTATGAAGAATAAAAAAAGATGGCCTTTTATATTAGCGTTATGGATTGTTTTTGGATTACTGGTAGCCGGTGTTGCATATTTGTCCTTCCAAAACGGCGAAGATGCAAAGCTGCTTGGAAAACAGGTTATTACAAAGCTGGCTGAAGTGCAGTATTCTTCTCAGGAAATTTCAGAAAATGACATGAATGCATTTACTTATATGATCAGGCAAAACGGAAGAATCATTGCGTTCCTTCTTATTGGTATTGTAGGAACAATCACGATTCATGTTTCATGTGCAAAGTGTAATTGGCTTATTAGAACATGTATAACTGCGGTTATCCTGGTGGCAATTGCTTATTTAACCGAAAAGCTGAAAATTTATATTCCCACCAGGCATTACAGTTATGAGGAAATGCTGGTCAGTATGGCGTCAGCAGCAGCCGGATTTATTTTGGTTTCAGCAGTCACACTGACTGTCAAAGCTGTGAAGGGCTTTTTCCGCCTGATGGCGGCAAGCCATGTTTCATAAGGTTTCCGTGCATTTTTCTTCACAGTACTTGCAGCGATAGATCTCCTTATCTTCATCGGACAGTACGAAGATATGGGGGAGTTCCTGCTCAATGGAAGTGATGCACCTGGGGTTCTTGCAACGGATGACGTTTTTGATTTCCCTGGGAAGCAGCAGTTCCTTTTTTGATACAATCTTACCGTCTTTGATGACGTTGACAGTGATGTTGTGGTCGATGACTGCCAGAACATCAAGGTTGAGCATATCAATATCACATTCTACCTTCAAAATATCCTTTTTTCCCATTTTATTGCTCTTGGCGTTTTTAATGATCGCGACGGTACAATCCAGCTTATCCAGTTGGAGATGATGATAAATGGAAAGACTTTTTCCGGCTTTGATATGGTCTAAAACAAATCCCTCTTCAATTTTTCCTACATTAAGCATTTTTCTTCCCTCCTAATCTACCTGAATATTCAATAATGTTAAAATGAGAGCCATCCTTACATAGACACCGTACTGCACTTGTTTGAAGTAAGCAGCTCTGGGGTCATCGTCCACCTCCACAGAAATTTCATTTACTCTGGGAAGAGGGTGAAGCACCAGCATATCGGATTTCGCCAGTTCCATTTTTGCTTTGTCAAGAATATAAAAATCCTTTAATCTCACATAATCTTCTTCATTGAAGAAACGCTCCTTCTGCACTCTGGTCATATACAGCAGATCAAGCTGGGGCATGATTTCTTCCAGACGGATGACTTCTTCATAAGGAATATTTTTTTCTTTGAGCATGTCTGTCACATAATCAGGTACCCTTAATTCATTAGGGGAGATGAAAATAAACTTGATTCCTTCGTAACGGACCAGCGCATTGATCAGAGAGTGTACAGTGCGTCCAAATTTAAGGTCTCCGCAAAGACCTATGGTAAAGTGATCAAGGCGGCCTTTCATGGATCGGATGGTCAGAAGATCCGTGAGTGTCTGGGTAGGATGCTGATGTCCGCCGTCCCCTGCATTGATGACTGGGATGGAAGATCTGCTGGCAGCTACCATAGGTGCGCCTTCTTTAGGGTGGCGCATGGCACAGATATCGGCAAAACAGGAAATGACGCGGATCGTGTCGGAAACGCTCTCTCCTTTAGATGCAGAGGAGGAGTCCGCATCAGAAAAGCCAATGACGCCGCCTCCCAGATTCAGCATGGCAGATTCAAAGCTAAGCCTTGTACGTGTACTGGGTTCATAAAAACAGGTGGCAAGTTTCTTTCCGGTGCAGGCATGGGCATATTTATCCATGTTTGCCTCAATATCGTTTGCCAGATCAAAAAGCTGGTCTAATTCCGAAACGGAAAAGTCCAGGGGATTCATAAGATGTCTCATATTCTTTACTCCTTCCATAAAAAATCGAAGAGAAAATACTCTTCGATTTTAGCTTTGAAATGATAATAGTTCTTCCACAGGTTTTCTTCTGGGCGCTGTCGGCTCCTCATCGGGATATCCAACAGGAATAAGCGCTACCAGCTCTCTTTCCTCGGGAATATTTAATAAAGAAGCAGCTTTTGCTTCGTCAAAGATGCCCATGATAACACTGCCAAGTCCCTTTTCGTAGGCAGCCAGGCAAAAAGTCTGTGCGGCAACTCCGGCATCGAACATCTGCCAGGATGCGCCGCGCGGTGTAGAATAGGAGCCGTCACGCTCAAAGCCGCTTCTTCCCTTAATATAAGTTACGGCAATTAGCAGAGGTGCCTGTGCAATGATCTCACCATTTTTAGGATATGCCGGAGTACATTCAGCAGCAATCTTATCTTTTAAATCTCCCTCAACTGCAATGTAGCGGGTGATTTGTGTATGCTTCCAGCTGGGAGCATAGGAAGCGGTTTCGATGATTTCAGAAAGTAATTCGTGATCAACGCTCTGAGCTTTGAATTTACGGATACTTCTGCGTTCTTTAATACAGTCTTTTGCAGTCATAAGCACACTCCTATCTGTTTAGATTTTAAAACTTTATTTATAACATCATAGCATACAGGAACACTTCTTTCAATCAAATAATGCCGCAAAATATAATTGCAATATGGGTATGGATTTAGTATACTACGAAGTAGAAAACAGCATCATCATACAAAGACAGATGAGAAGGTTCCGAAAGGAGAGATAGATTATGGCAGCAGAATTCGTAGAGAGAAAAAGATGGTTATTTTTAGGACTTCCATTTACCTTTACCAAATACATCATCAAGGAAAATATACTTACCATAGACAGCGGTCTTTTAAAGAAGGTTGAAAATGACTGCTATATGTACAAGGTACAGGACGTGGAACTGGTAACGTCCCTCGCAGAAAGGATTGTGGGAATCGGAACGGTTATCTGCTATACAGGAGATACGACACATCCGAAGCTGATTTTATCCCATATTAAAAATGCGAAGGTCATTAAGGATTTCATTCTTGAAGCTTCTGAGCAGGCAAGGCTGAAACGCCGTACCCTCAACACATTGGATATCGGCGCAGGCGATTTGGATCTGGATGATGTGGACTGAAATTAAGGCGGTATGAGTCAATCATACCGCTTCCTTGTTACAGGGTTCTTTGTCGGACAGGAGTTTTTCAAACAAAAGCCCGGCAAGAAACCAGTTGGGAAAGTAATCCAGTCGGATCACTTTTTGGATATGCCACCGAGAACCCTCATAATTCCAGGGGCATAGCTTTTTGTTGTCCAGAAAACGGCCTGTAAGATATTCTCCGGCAAAGATGCATAGAGAATAAACGCTGCCTCTTATAGAAAGAGGCATATTTTTAAGCCTTTTAAAGATGGGATTTAAAAGGCAGGCACTGCCGTATATGGGGAACATCCACAGGGAAGTCTGTCCCAGCAGGCGCATGTCTCTTTTTTGGAGAGAATGCAGGGCAGTAAAGGTGATTTCAAGACACCATCCAAGGAGTCCGCATTTCACAAAGTTTTTCAAAAATGTTTTCATCATAGTATCAGTATGTGAAATAGTATTTTAAATTATTCATAAGAAAGAAGCAGTTAATATGGAAAACCAAAAAGATATGACTTTTAGAGAGGTTATGGATTACGTTGAGGAACTTAAAGCATATGGAAGCGTACCGGGACTGACCAATATAAAAAATCTGTGTGACAAACTTGGCAATCCTCAGACGGAGCTTCAATTTGTCCATATTGCAGGAACCAATGGAAAGGGCTCTACACTTGCATTTATCTCAGAAATCTTAAAAGCCGCCGGATACCGCACCGGAAGATATATTTCTCCTACGCTGTTTGAATACAGAGAGAGGATTCAGGTAAATAACCGTCCAATCAGTAAGAAGGAACTTGGCAGGCAGATGACGATATTGAAAGGAATCTGCGGGGAACTTGCGGAAGAAGGAAAACCTCATCCTACAGCGTTTGAAATCGAGACGGCTATGGCATTTCAATATTTCAAGGAGCAGAATTGTCAGATTGTAGTTCTGGAAACGGGGCTGGGAGGACTTCTTGATGCTACCAATGTCATTTCCAATACACTGGCAGCCGTATTTGCGTCCATCAGCTTGGACCATATGGGTATCTTAGGGAAAACCCTTAAGGAAATCGCTGAAAACAAAGCGGGAATCATGAAGCCGGAATCGGCGGCGGTGGCGCTTAAAGGAGAGTTGGAGGTAAATGAAGTTCTGCAAAAAAGGGCGGAGAGCCTGGGCATTCCGTTTATCATGGCGGATCCTTCTGATGTGTCGGGAGTAAAGCGAAGTCTGGGGAAGCAGACTTTTTCGTATAAAGAATATAAAAATCTGACCATTACCCTTGCGGGAACTTATCAGATTGAGAATGCAATTCTTGCGGTAGAGACGGTCAGGACACTTGAGGGGGCGGGATTTACCATACCGGAAAAGGCAGTTTACAAAGGGCTGGAAAATACCTTTTGGCCGGGCAGGTTCCAGATTTTGTCAAAAAAGCCTTATTTTATTGCCGACGGCGCTCACAATCGGGATGGGGCGAGGCGGCTTGCGGAAACCATTCGTTTCTATTTTACAAACAGGGAAATTATATATATAATAGGAATGTTGAGAGATAAGGAGCAGGATGAAATTTTAAAGGAAACCTGTCCGCTGGCATCTTCGGTATTGACGGTGCCCACAAAGGGGGAGAGAGGGCTTTCCTCCTATGATCTGGCATGTAAGGCAAGGGAATATCATGCCCATGTGACGGCTGCAGACAGTGTGGAGGAAGCGGTGGAAATGGCGTATCTTTTTGCAGATAAAGATGCGGTCATCGTTGCATTCGGTTCTTTGTCTTATCTGGGAAAGCTGATTCAAATCGTTGAAAAGATAAATGCAGGAAAAGGCAGAAATGATATCGGGAGAGATTCGCATGGTAAACAAAGAGAAAATTGAGGAGGCAATAAAACTCCTTTTAGAAGGCATAGGAGAGGATGTCAGCAGAGAAGGGCTGAAAGATACACCGGCAAGAGTGGCAAGAATGTATGAGGAAATATTAGGCGGCATGGAAGATTCGGCAGCGGAGCATCTTTCCAAGACGTTCACTGCTGAAAATAACGAGATGGTGATAGAAAAGGATATTCTTTTCTATTCCACCTGTGAACACCATTTGATGCCCTTTTTCGGAAAGGCGCATATTGCCTATATTCCTGACGGAAAAGTAGTAGGAATCAGCAAACTTGCCCGTACCGTGGAAACCTTTGCAAAAAGGCTCCAGATTCAGGAAAAGATGACGGTGCAGATTGCAGATGCAATCATGGAAAATCTGAAACCGAAGGGCGTGATCGTGATGGTCGAGGCAGAGCATATGTGCATGACCATGCGGGGCGTGAAAAAGCCGGGAAGCCGTACAGTGACCATGGTTTCCAGAGGAGTATTTGAAGAGGACGATAAACTTAAAAGGACTTTTCTTGATCTGGTGAAATGAGGGCAGTAATAGATGGAGCGTATCAACAGGATTCTTACATGCAGTACCTATCAGAAATATCTGAATCAAAACAATCTGGCAGAGGCAGGGCGACGCTTCTGCCATCATAATATGGGGCATTTTCTGGATGTGGCGCGGATTGCCTGTATCTTAAATAAAGAAGAGGATTATGGGCAGAGCAAGGAAATGATTTATGCAGCAGCGCTTTTACATGACATTGGAAGATGGAAACAGTATGAGGACGGCACGCCCCATGAAGCGGCAAGTGCAGATCTGGCGCCGGAGATCCTTTCAGAGAGTGGTTTTAGTGCACAGGAGAGCGATGGGATTCTGGAGGCAATCAGAAATCATAGAAATGCCTTGATAAAGGAAGAAAAATCTTTATCCGGACTTTTATATCGGGCTGATAAATTGAGCCGTCCCTGTTTTGCCTGTGAGGCAGAAAAGGAATGTGACTGGAAAAAAGGCAAAAAGAATTTGAAGCTGCTGATATAATCCTGCAAACAATAAGACAGCATCGATGAAAAGGAGAAAATGAAGTGAACATTGGCGGACGGGAATTTGACTTGAAAAATCATACTTATGTTATGGGAATCTTAAATGTGACACCGGACTCTTTTTCGGACGGCGGAAAATACAGCCGTCTTGACGACGCACTTTTTCATGTGGAGGAAATGATTCGTCAGGGGGTGGAACTGCTGGATATAGGCGGAGAGTCTACCAGACCGGGATATACGTTTGTATCGGCGGAGGAAGAAACGGAGCGTGTGGTTCCGGTGATTGAAGCAGTGAAGCATCGTTTTGATGTGCCGGTCTCGCTGGATACCTATAAAGCGGAGGTGGCAAAGGCAGGACTTGGGGCAGGGGCAGATATGATTAATGATATCTGGGGACTTAAATATGATCCGGATATGGCAGGTATGATTGCCAAGGCAGGTGTTCCCTGTGTTTTGATGCACAACAGAAAAGAGGCGGCTTATCATCATTTCATGAAGGATGTGATTCTGGATTTGAAAGAGACGATCCGGATTGCAAAGAGCAGTGGGATTGCAGATGATAAGATTATTTTAGATCCGGGAATCGGTTTTGGTAAGACCTATGAGCAGAATCTTAAGATGATCCAATCGCTGGATGAACTGCTTGGATTAGGATATCCGATGCTTCTTGGATGCAGCCGAAAATCTGTGATAGGTCTTACTTTGGATCTTCCCGCCGCGGAGCGGATGGAGGGAACACTGGTCACTACGGTCTTTGCTGTGCTGAAAGGCTGTTCTTTCGTGAGGGTACATGATATCAGGGAAAATGTACGTGCAGTTAAAATGGCAGAGGCAATTCTTTTAGCGGAGGGCGCACCCCTGCCAAGAGGGAAATTTTGTTTATAGGAGGAATTCTGATGGATCAGATTAGGATAGAAAATCTAGAAGTTTATGCTCATCATGGCGTTTTCCCGCAGGAAACTCAGAAAGGGCAGATATTTATGATTGACGCTGTCTTATATACGGATTTAAAAGCAGCAGGCATGGCGGATGAACTGACATTGTCCACGAATTACGGTGAGGTATGCCATTTTATTGATGATTATCTGCGGGAGAATACCTTTCTTTTGATAGAGGCAGCAGCGGAACATCTGACGAAAGAATTGCTTTTGCATTTTCCGCGGATTGAACGCTTGGTACTTGAAATCAAGAAACCCCACGCCCCTATAGACCTGCCTTTTTCTAATGTGTCTGTAAAGATAGAGAGAGGATGGAAAAAGGCGTATTTGGGAATTGGATCTAATCTGGGAGATAAACAGATATTTATTGAAAAAGGGATAGAGGGGCTGAAAGACAATCCCATGATTCGGGATGTGAAGTGTTCGAAGATCATTGCCACACCTCCTTATGGCGGCGTGGAGCAGGATGATTTTCTAAATGCTGCGATTGGACTAAAGACCCTTCTTACGCCTTACGAGCTTCTTTCATTTCTGCATGAATTGGAGGCGGAAGCGGGGAGGGAGCGGAAAGTGCACTGGGGTCCAAGAACGCTGGATTTGGACATTCTGTTTTATCAGGACTTTCTGTCAAATGACCCGGTGCTTACAGTGCCCCATCCGGACATGGAAAACAGGCAGTTTGTGTTAGAACCGCTTAACGAACTCTGCCCATGGTATTTCAATCCGGTTACAGGAAAAAATGTAAGACAAATGTACTTAGAACTGAACCAGAACAAAGATAGTGATGACAGGCAGGAGGATGTGCGGTGACAAAGAAAGCAAAACGCCTTGTGGGCAGTTGTGAACAATGCAATAATTTTGTATATGATGACGATTATGAATGCTACATCTGCGAGATGGATCTGGACGAAGACGAGATGGCAAAATTTCTGTCCGATTCCTTCAGGGATTGTCCTTACTACCAACCCGCAGATGAATATCTAATCGTGAGAAAACAGATGTAAAACGTATATTTTATGATTCGGGCACTGCCGCTTCAAGGGCAGCAGAAAATGGAGTGACATATATCTCGCCATTTACGGGTGTGTGATAAACGGGAACACTCTGTCCGAATGCATTAAAATATGCATAGGCGGAAGTCAGATGAATCTTTTCAAAGTTGCCTTCTGCTACAATCTCTGGGTTGCTTCCATCTAATCTCATCCGCTTTAGGGCGGGTTCAGTACTGGAATTCTTCTGGTAATAAATAAATTGATCCCCTACGTTAAAAGTATCAACACGGTCATTTGTCAGAATCTCTACGGTGTTTCCGGAGAGAGAATAACGGCACAGACGGTAATCGGAGGAGATATCCATGTAATAAATGTATCCGTCATGATAAGAAGGGAAACACAGATTGCCTTCAAAAATGGTAGTTATGGTATCAGTCCTTGTATCAAGGGAATAGAGATAGTGATCTCTTCCTGTTCCGCAAAAGTAAATAATACCGTTATTGCATGCGACAGGATTGATAATATCCTTGGATACAAGTTCCGGTTCGGATTGGTTGGTCTTTACTTTGTACAGCTGAGTATAATCAGTGTTGTTGTAGTGCTGATAGTAAAGATAATCGCCTGTAAGAAGCATTGTGACGGCAGCGCTGCGGTCAAGGCATTTAGTGTGCGTACCGTCGAGTCTGGCACGGTAAACACCATAAGTACGTACTACATAGCCCATACCGGTGCCGCCGCCCTGCTGGCTGTCCATGTAATAATAAATAAAATTGCCGCCTATATTTATGGCGCTTGCCTGTGCTTCGGTCAGCTTCTGCAGATCTGTTTCATCCACATTCATGGAATAAAGACATCCATTGTCATAGGCATTTGCAAAGAAAACTTTTCCGTTATTTTCTGCAAAAAGACCGCCGTTATTTAGATTGCCTGCGGTATTTCCGGTGACAGAAATATCATTTGAAGGGACTTTTTCTGAAATGGAAGAAATTGCGGTAAAAACAACCAATATCAGTAGAATGATGGCTACAACAAGCAGCACTTTCCAGTTTTTTTTCATGAGGGTAATTCCTTTCAGTCAAAATAAAATAGATTAGTTTCATTATAATAAGCTGGAAATCTTTACGCAATAGTTATTTCAAATATTGGGGAAGTGCTTGAAACCAGTATTTATTTATAATAAAATAATAACGAAAGTGAAATGAAAAAAGAAAGGCATGTGAATAGATATGGATTTAATGGACTTGCGGGGGCAGCTGGATGAGATTGATGCCCAGATTGTGGATTTGTATGAGAAGAGAATGGATCTGTGCAGGCAGGTGGCGGAATATAAGATTGAAAATGGGAAAAAGGTGTTCGACAAGGCGAGGGAGGAGGAAAAACTCCGCAAGGTGAAATCATTGACCCATAATGAATTTAACAGCCATGGAATCGAAGAATTGTTCGAGCAAATTATGTCCATCAGCCGTAAACTCCAGTATCGTCTTTTGTCAGAACATGGAAGTATTGGAAAATTGCCTTTTATCGGAGTGGACAAGCTGGATATTGGAAAGGCAAGAGTCGTGTTTCAGGGAGCGGAAGGGGCTTACTCTCAGGCGGCTATGGTACAGTATTTCGGAGAGCAGGTGAACAGCTTTCATGTAGATACGTTCAGGGACGCGATGATTGCCATAGATGAAGGAAGCGCTGATTTTGCGGTGCTCCCCATAGAAAATTCTACGGCGGGAGTTGTCAGTGAAATTTATGATCTGCTGGTGGAATTTGAAAATTATATTGTTGGGGAGCAGATCATCAAGATAGAGCATTGCCTTATGGCAGTTCCGGGAACGAAAATGGAAGATATCAAAACCGTTTATTCTCATCCCCAGTCATTGATGCAGTCGGCGAGATTTTTAAAAGATTATAACTGGCAGCAGATCAGCATGCAGAACAATGCCTTTGCAGCCCGGAAGGTTGCCCAGGATAAGGACAAGGAGAAGGCGGCAATCGCAAGCGCTTATGCGGCGGAACTTTATGGACTTGAGGTGCTAAAGAAGGGTGTAAACCAATCCAGTACAAACTCCACCCGGTTCATCATTGTAACGAATCAGAAGATTTTTCTTGAAAATGCCGGGAAAGTGAGCATTTGCTTTGAGGTTCCCCATGAGAGCGGTTCTCTGTACCACATGCTTTCTCATTTTATTTACAATAATCTGAATATGAACAGAATTGAGAGCAGACCCATAGAAGGAAGGAACTGGGAATACCGTTTCTTTATTGATTTTGACGGCAACTTATCTGACAGTTCTGTAAAGAATGCGCTGAGGGGATTGCGTGAGGAAGCAAGAAACATGAAGATTCTGGGAAATTATTAACGGGGAGCGTAAAATCTTAAAATGAGAGAACAGGAATTAATTGTATACAAAGATTTCCAAAAGGACGAGGGCAGGATTCTTTATGATATGGTCTGGCTCATGGAACACTATAAAGATACATATTATAATAGGGAGGATATGGCAGGGCTTTTGTATGAGTGCATCCACCGCCTGCTTGAGATGGCTGGGAACCATGGATTTTACGGTAATCTTTGGCACTGCTATTTATCAAACCTTCTGGTAAACAATGAAAACAGCTACAGTAAGGCGTGTGAGATCAGGGGAGCGGTGGAAGGGACGATCAATCGGGCGGTGCTTCATGATATCGTTATCTTCAAAGAGTTTTTTGATTATGATTTTTCAGATATGGTAAGCACACTTTGTGTGGAAGGGTTTGACCTGATTACAGATTATGTGTGCAGTGACAGTGAAAGTAAAGTATATAACAGCCGCATCAGGGAGAGAATCTGTTCTCTGGCGGTTAAATTTACCAAAGACCATACGCCGGACGAAATGAAGGATACGCTCACGGAATTTTATAAGGATTACGGCGTGGGGAAATTCGGACTTCACAAAGCGTTCCGCGTGGTACATGACACAGATGGTGTACAAATCGTTCCGATTCAGAATATTGCCCATGTGTACTTAAATGACCTGGTGGGATATGAGATTCCCAAGCAAAAACTGATTGAAAATACAGAAGCTTTTGTGGAGGGAAGAAAAGCCAATAACTGCCTGCTTTTTGGTGATGCGGGAACAGGGAAATCTTCCAGCATCAAAGGAATCGCCAACGAGTATTATGATAAAGGACTTCGTATCATAGAAGTGTACAAGCACCAGTTCCAGGATCTGAATGAGGTGATTACTCAGATCAAGAACAGAAATTACAAGTTTATCATATACATGGACGATTTGAGTTTTGAAGATTTTGAAATTGAATATAAATATTTAAAGGCAGTGATAGAAGGAGGTCTGGAAAAGAAGCCGCAGAATGTGCTGATTTATGCAACCTCCAACAGGCGTCATCTGGTACGTGAAAAATTTTCAGATAAAGAAGACAGAAGAGATGACCTGCATGCGGGAGACACGGTTCAGGAAAAGCTTTCGCTGGTATCCAGGTTCGGCGTTACGATTTTCTTTGCAGCACCGGATAAAAAAGAGTTTCAGAATATCGTAAAGGTGCTGGCGGAGCGTTATCACGTTACCATGCCGGAAGAAGAACTTCTGCTTGAGGCGAATAAGTGGGAACTTTCCCACGGCGGACTTTCCGGAAGGTGTGCGCAGCAGTTCATTGATTATTTACTTGGAAAGAGGGGAGATTCATGTCAGTAAAAACTTTTGCAGCGATTGATGTCGGTTCCTATGAACTATCCATGAAAATTTTTGAAGTGTCGAAGACAAGGGGCATGAGGGAAATTGATCATATCAGGCACAGCATCGATATGGGCACGGAAACTTACAGCACCGGCAAGCTTTCTCATGACAGAGTGGATGAACTCTGCAGGGTGCTCCGCGAATATTCTGACATTATGAAGTCTTATCAAGTGGCAGATTACAAAGCTTATGGAACCAGCGCCATAAGAGAGTCCAAAAACAGGTCGATTCTGCTGGATCAGATTGAGCAGAGAACAGGAATACAGATATCTGTCCTTAGTAATTCAGAACAGCGTTTTCTGGATTATAAGTCGATTGCTTTCCAGGGAGAAGGCTTTCAGAAAATCATTGAAAATGGGACTGCAATTTTGGATATCGGGGGAGGAAGCATTCAGATTTCCCTGTTTGATAATGATACGCTGGTTTCTACGCAGAATATGAAGCTGGGGGTTTTGAGGCTTCAGGAGAATTTAAATCATTTAGATGCCAGCATCAGCCAATATGATCTGCTTATTGGAGAGATGGTGGCATCTCAGATGAATGTATACAAAAAACTTTATCTGAAAGATCGGGAGATTAAGAACATTATTATAGTGGATGACTATATTTCTGCAATCGTAAAACGCAGAGAGAATGGCAGTACCATAAGAGGATTTGCAGATAAAAAGACGCTGGATGATTATACACAGATCTGTCAGAGCAAGAGCCTGTCGGAACTGGCGAAAGCGCTTGATATGCCGGAGGAAAATATGCCGCTTTTCCTTATTTCCATGGCTCTTCTGCGGAACATTATGAACAGCATGGGAGCAGAACAGATCTGGGCTCCCGGTGTGACTTTGTGTGACGGTATTGCATATGAGTATGCGGAAAAGAACAAAGTCATAGCATCCGCTCACGATTTTGAGAAAGATATTATTGCCTGCGCCCAGAGTATCAGCAAGCGGTACAGAGGCAGTAAAAAGAGAAGCGAAACACTGGAGAGAATTGCACTCACGATTTTTGACAGTACGAGGAAGATACATGGACTGGGAAGAAGGGAGAGACTGCTTTTGCAGATTTCTACAATTCTTCATGACTGTGGAAAATATATCAGTCTGGTGAATCTGGGAGAGTGTTCCTATAGTATTATTATGGCAACGGAAATTATAGGGCTGTCTCATCTGGAGAGGGAAATTGTGGCCAATGTAGTAAAATATAATCATCTGGAATTTGATTATTATGAAATCAGAGGAAGCTTAAGTTCTTTTGACAATGACGCTTATTTAAGAATCGCAAAGCTGACAGCGATTCTACGTCTTGCCAATGGACTTGACAGAAGTCACAAGCAGAAATTTGGGAACATAAGAATTTCCTTAAGAGGGGATGAACTGGCGATTACAGTGGATACGAACGAGGATATTACACTGGAAAAAGGTCTTTTCGGCGCCAGGGCGGATTTCTTTAGGGAAGTGTATAATATAAGACCGGTAATCAAAAGAAAAAGAGTGTAAAGGATATTCATAAAAAATGGGAGGACCAGTATGATGAGTAAATCCAGATATGATGATCCAGGCTTTTACAGCAACAGAGAGTTGAGCTGGATATTGTTTGATAAAAGAGTCTTAAGTGAGGCGAGGGATAAAAATAATCCGCTGTTTGAGCGGCTTAAATTCTTAAGTATTACAGCTTCCAATTTGGATGAGTTTTTTATGGTCAGGGTGGCGACCCTAAAGGATATGGTAAATGCAGATTATACCAAGCCGGATATTGCCGGGATGACGCCGGCAGAGCAGCTTGCGGCGCTGAATCAGGTGACTCATGAACTGGTTGCCCAGCAGTATTCAACCTATAACAGGGCGATTATTCCCCAGTTGGCTGCTAATGGATTAAGGGTCATAAGGCGTCATGAGGATCTGACAAAAGAAGAAGCAGCATTTGTGGATCAGTATTATGAAGGAAATGTTTATCCGGTACTGACTCCCATGGCGGTGGATTCCTCCCGTCCATTCCCACTGATTCGGAACAAGACGCTCAACATAGGTGCGCTGGTAAAAAAGAAGGAAGGAGACGGCAGCCTTGAGTTTGCTACCGTGCAGGTGCCGGGCGTGCTTTCAAGAATCGTGCAAATTCCTTCTGCCAAAGATGGAGAGACGGCAATCATTCTTTTAGAGGAAATCATAGAAAGAAACATACATAAACTGTTTCTTAACTATGATATCGTCTGCGCCTATCCATTCCGCATTATGAGGAATGCTGATTTGACAATAGAAGAGGATGAAGCGGAAGATCTGCTTCAGGAAATCGAAAGGCAGTTGAAAAAAAGGCAATGGGGGCAGGCGATTCGTCTGGAAGTGGAGGAAGGAATCGATGTCAGGCTGCTTGAAATCATAGAAAAGGAACTGCATGTGGCAAACGAAGATATATATAGGATCGATGGACCGCTGGACCTTACCTTTTTAATGAAAATGTATGGACTTCCCGGTTTCGACCATCTAAAAGAAAAAGCATATGCAGGTCCCCAGCCGGTGACAGATTTCCCGGCAGAATACGATATTTTTGAAAGAATCAGGGAAAAGGATATCATGTTGTTCCACCCTTACGAGTCTTTTGATCCTGTAGTTGAATTTATCAGACAGGCAGCCAGGGATGCGGATGTGCTTGCCATCAAGCAGACCCTCTATCGTGTCAGCGGTAATTCACCTATCATTGCCGCACTTGCCCAGGCAGCGGAAAATGGAAAGCAGGTTTCGGTGCTGGTTGAATTGAAAGCAAGGTTTGATGAGGAAAACAACATTGTATGGGCAAAAAAGCTTGAAAAAGCCGGATGCCATGTAATCTATGGATTGGTGGGATTAAAGACACACAGTAAGATTACGCTGGTGGTGAGAAGAGAAGAAGATGGCATAAGGAGATATGTGCATCTCGGAACAGGTAATTATAATGATGCAACTGCCAAGCTGTACACAGACATAGGGCTTTTTACCTGCTCGCCATCTATCGGAGAAGATGCTACGGCGGTATTTAATATGCTTTCCGGCTATTCGGAGCCGCTTGGATGGAATAAGCTGTCACTGGCTCCTTTGTGGTTGAAAGACAGATTCCTGTTCTTGATCGGAAGGGAAAAAGAAAACGCCCTTGCGGGAAGAGGAGGACATATCATTGCCAAGATGAACAGTTTGTGCGATAAGGATGTGATAGAAGCACTTTACGAGGCGGCGGCGGCAGGCGTGAAGATTGAGCTGATTGTCAGGGGAATCTGTTGTCTTAAGACGGGGCTTCCGGGAATCGGTGATCGTATCAGCGTGCGTTCGATTGTGGGAAATTTTCTGGAGCACAGCCGTATTTTTTACTTTGAGAACAATGGAAAAGCAGAATATTATTGTGCAAGCGCTGACTGGATGCCCAGGAACTTAGAGCGGCGTGTGGAAATCATGTTTCCAGTAGACCAGCCTCAGCTGCAGAAAAGGCTGATGACGATACTGGATATGCAGCTTAAGGATACAGTAAAAGCCCATATATTGACGAAGAACGGCACCTATGAAAAAGTCGATAAGAGAGGAAAGGGATCATTTAATTCACAGCTGGAATTCTGTCGCATGGCAGTGGAAAATGCCAAGATGCAAAAGCAGCTGGTGAATAACAGAGTATTTATCCCGGAGACGCACCATGAATAAGATCATACTTGCTTCCGCTTCACCCAGAAGGCGGGAGCTTCTAGAACAGATTGGGATGGAGTTTGAGGTCATTCCAAGTGATATAGAGGAAAAAGCGGTAAGCCATGTGCCCTGTGAAATGGTCATAGAGCTTTCGGAAGTGAAAGCTATGGACATTTTTGAAAAGCTTCCTTTGGAAAGAAGAGCTTCTGCCATTGTGGCAGGTGCAGATACTGTGGTAGCCTTTAAAGAACGGATTATGGGGAAGCCTTCTGACAGAAAGAATGCAGAAGAAATGCTGTCCCTTCTGCAGGGTAAGACCCATCAGGTCTACACAGGAGTAACGCTGGTCTGGCAGAAGGAAAAGGAAGAGCCGCCTTCAAAGATTTCTTTTTATGAGAAAACGGAGGTGAGTATGTATCCCATGAGCATGCAGGAAATCGGCAGATATGTGGATACAGGAGAACCTATGGATAAGGCTGGAGCCTATGGCATACAGGGGAAATGTGCCGCATTTATAAAGGAAATCTGCGGAGACTATTATAATGTGGTGGGACTTCCAATCGGCAGACTATATCAGGAGATAAAGAAAATAAACGATGGGGAATGTAAGTCATGATTAAACTGATTGCATCAGATATAGATGGAACATTGATTCAGGATTCCACTCCGGATCTGTATCCGGAGATGGTGGAAACAATCAGGAAACTGAAAGAAAAAGGCATTTTGTTTTGTGCCGCCAGCGGCAGGCAGTACGCCAGCATTAAAAATGTTTTCCGTGATGTGGCGGATGATATTGCTTATATTGCGGAGAACGGTGCACACATCCGTTATAAGCATAAGAACATTTCTGTGACTCCCATGAAACAGGAGCATATTGAAGGAATTATGGAAATGCTGCGTCCCTATTATGGAGAATGCGAGGTAAATATCTCCACGGCAAATGGCAGTCTTGTTGAAAGCAGGAATCAGGATTTTATCGATCTGCTTACTTATGGATATCATAATGAATTCAGACGGGTTGAAGATGTACTGAAAGAAAAAGAGGAAATCATTAAGATTGCCGTTTACCGCAAGGGAAGCATTCGTGATTTGGGAGAAAATCTTTTTATTCCATCATGGGATAAAAAAGTCAAAGCATGCATGGCGGGCGAGGAATGGGTCGATTTCATGGATCAGTCGGTTGATAAGGGAAATGGACTTAAAATTTTGGAGGCATACCTAGGGGTTATGAAGGAAGAGACGATGGCATTTGGAGACAATGATAATGACATCGGAATGATGCTTGCAGCGGGAGAGAGTTATGCAGTGGACACGGCAACGGAAGGTGTGAAGAAAGCGGCGGGGCAGATTTGTCCCGGGTGGAGAGAAAAAGGGGTTTATCAGGTGATAAATACAAAATTTTTTTCGTAGGTATTGACTTAATATGAGGAAATACAGCATAATAATAGTACCAATTAGATTTTGTCAAAGGAGAATGGGGTATGCATGAATTTGATGATGCGGTATTGCAGTGCTTTTTAGACAATCAGGGGCAGTTGTTCCCGGAGGAAGATGTGGCTTCCAATCTGGAGGAGGCGGAGTCCTTTCTTGAGGAATGTCTGGCGGTAGTAGTGAACTCTATTGAGGAAGTGTGGGATTTCTTTGAGGAGGAAGGCATTGATGTGGATGGTGCCAGAGGAGAAGAAATTCTTGAGGCTGACGAGGTTTTTGACATTGGAGACGGAAGATATCTGATTGTCGAAGGATAGGGTTAAAAGGTCAATTGAATCATGAAGAAAATTTTTAAAAAGCCTTCAAGGCAGTAACGGGATTGCTGCTATGAAGGCTTTTTTATTTTATTTTTCATTGAATTTCTAGATTTACGAAAAACAGTATAAAAAACAGAGAGTTACTTCATAGAATTTCTAGATTCACGAAAAGAAACAAAAAAAGTAGTAAATGCGTGAACTATGTAGCAAAAATCACTATATGAACTATATTACAATTTTGGAAAAGAGTCAAGTGTGTATTTGAAATTATACATGAAAGAAATAAAGTGAGTAAAACTTATGAAATAAGAACCATAAAACAGAAAAATTGGTATATTTGTTTATAACTATTGTTCGTATTTTAATTTTTTAACCGTCAAATAACTGGTCATGAAGAAAGGAGTTTACAAATGCCAAAGAGAGGAATCAATATTTACAAACGAAAGGATGGGCGCTGGGAGGGGCGTATTAAAAAAGAGGATGCAGAATATGCTGTAGGATGTGCTTCCCGAAAGTACATTTCCGTATATGGAAAGACTTATACTGAAGTGAAAAGTAAAATGGAAAAAATGAAAAGAAGTAGAAAAGTGGGAGGAAAAAACCGTCACACATTGGAGGAAACAATGAATATCTGGCTTAAGGAGCGGAGTTCAAGATGGAAACAGACAACTTATGCGACCTATTGCCAGATGGCAAACAAATATATTATCCCACTGCTGGGCAATGTCCAAATAGACTGTGTAGACGAACAGATGATAGAACAGTTTCTTTCAGAAATTGATAAGGCCAAGCATGGAAGTCCTCTTTCGGATTCCTATCTGCGGAATATATGTGCCGTCATGCTTCGGGCGATGAGCTATGTAAGGAAGAAATATCATTATGATATGGACATTCCTGAGAACCTGATTACGCCTGTCAGACAGTCCCAGATTATACTTCCAAAGAAGCAGGATATGGCGGTTTTGGAGAAATACTTGTTGGAAAATTCTGAAAATGATACCTGTCTTGGCATACTTACGGCTTTTTATACAGGAATTCGAATCGGAGAGGTATGCGCGCTCACATGGGATGATGTCAATCTAAGCGACGAGGTGATTTATGTCCGTAAAAATTTACAAAGAGTAAAATCCGATGACACAAAAGATGGTAATACCCAGATTTTGATCCAGACGCCCAAAACCTCCACTTCATTCAGGATTATCCCAATTCCGCCCATCCTTCTTTGCCATTTGAAAGAACATAAGAAAGGAGATGGGCAGTACATCATCAAAGGAAAGAAAAAACCGTGGACAGAGCCAAGGACGCTGCAATATCGTTTTGCGCAGATTTTGCAGAAATGCCGCATTGATAATTTCAATTTTCATATGCTGAGGCATGCCTTTGCGACTCAATGTGTAGAACAGGGCTTTGATGTCAAGAGCTTGAGTGAAATTTTAGGGCACAGCAGTATACAAGTCACGCTTAATTTGTATGTCCACTCTAATATGCAGCGAAAAAAACAACTTATGGAAAAGTTTGATATATCTATATATCAGAGTTATATCTCTGTAGTATAGAATTTTAATACCCGTCAATATTACCGTCAGCAGGGCAAATATTTTGTCCTGCTTTTCTTATTTTATCAGCCTTATGCTTTGTGATAGATAGCATTTCGTAAATCTAGAAAATTTACGAAATTAGGCAAGCAAAAATCAGAGATGGAAAATCAAGGAAGAGCAGGTGAGGTTTGTGGATTCTTATATAGATATTCATTCCCACATTTTGCCCCAAATAGACGATGGAGCAGAAAATTTTGAGATGAGTATGAAAATGCTGCATATTGCTAAGGAAAATGGAATATGCGGGATTATTTTGACACCTCATAATAAGCCCATGCATCACAATGCCAGCCCCGGAACAATTCAGAATCTAATCAAAAAACTGGAAATGGAACTGCTGCACAGTAAAGTGGAAATTCAGTTGTATGCAGGAAATGAAATTTATTATCGTAGTGATATTTTGGAGATGCTGGAAGAAGGAAAGGCATGTACCATGGCAGGTTCTTCTTACGTTTTGATGGAATTTGGTCCTATGGATGACTTTGAGCATATAAGAAGAGGACTTTATAAGGTGCTTTCAGGAGGATATCGTCCAATTATTGCCCATATTGAGCGATACAGGAACATTTGCGCAAAAGAGGAAAGAGTAGAAGAACTAATTGAAATGGGATGTTATGTGCAAGTGAATGCCGGAAGCATTATGGGACAATATGGACTTGGAACAAAGAATTTCGCGAAACGTCTGCTTAGGGAAAGACAGGTCCATTTTGTGGCGACGGATGCCCATGACGCTGATAAAAGAAAACCGGATATAGGCAGCTGTGTGCGGTATATCAGCAGAAAATATGGAGATGCATTTGCCAGAGCGCTTGTATATGAAAATCCTGTTCATGTCATTAAGAATGAATACATATAGGGAGAAAAGGGATGGAAAATCAGAAAGTAAATGATGAAATTGAGATAGACTTGCTGGAGGTATTCAATGTGCTTCTTGGCAGGATATGGATAATCATGGGGGCGGGCCTGCTTTTGGCGCTTACTGGGTTTGCAATAAGCAAATTTGTCCTTACGCCCACCTATAAATCTACCACGAAGATATACATACTCAATAAATCGGAAAGTCAGACGGTTACATACAGTGATGTACAGCTGGGGACACAGCTGACCAAAGACTATGCAGAACTGATTAATAGCCGTTATGTGTTGGAAGAAGTAATCCAGATGCTGTCGCTGGATATGGATTATGGTGAGATGCTCCATATGGTCAGCGTGGACACGCCTGCGGATACGCGTATCGTTTCCATTACAGTTGAAGACACGGACCCTGCGCAGGCAATGAATATTGCAAACTGCGTCAGGGAGGCAGCAAGCAATCATATCCAGAATGTTATGGATATTGAAGCGGTAAATGTGGTGGAGACAGCCAACATGCCTACAACAAAGGCAAGTCCCAATGTCATGATGTGGACTCTGGCCGGCGGTGTCATAGGAGTATTCCTTTTGTGTGCCGTCATTTTGATTCAGTATCTTATGGATGATACCGTCAAGTCTTCTGAGGATGTGGAGAAGTATCTGGGACTTGGCACCCTGGCACTTATTCCGGTGGTGACAGAGGAAAATAGCAAAAAAAAGAAAAAGAAGAAAAAACGTAAGTGACTTTTAAGAAGCAAAATATGGGAAAGGTATAGGAATAAAGATGCAGAATGTAAGGCTCCAATTTGGAAAAAAAGAGGATTATCGCACAAAAGAAGCATTTAAAACACTGCGTACAAATATTGAGTTCTGCGGCGGAGATGTAAAGGTGATTGCAGTCACCAGCTGTACGCCCAATGAAGGAAAGTCAAGTATCGCCATGGAAATGGCAAGGGCATTTTCTGAGGCGGGATATAAGGTCATTCTGGTTGATGCCGATATGCGCAAATCGGTGCTTGTGGGACGTTACAAAACGGGCGGTGTAAAGCTGGGGCTGACTCAGTGTCTGGCGGGAAAAGCGGATTACAGGGATGTGACCTGCGAAACCAATATTCATAACATGTATGTAATTTTTTCAGGACCGGTTCCGCCAAATCCAAGCGAACTTTTGGGCAGTGAAAGATTTGTAGATGTTGTCGGAAAGCTTAAGGAGGACTATGACTATGTAATCATTGATACGCCGCCATTAGGGAGTGTCATTGATGCAGCCGTAGCGGCAAAAAGCTGTGACGGAACCATACTCGTGGTAGAAAACAATGCAATCAGCTATAAATTCGTGCAAAAGGTGAAGGACCAGCTGGATAAGGCTGACAGCCGTATATTAGGAGTTGTGCTCAATAAAGTGGATATGACCGGAAAAGGTTACTACGGTCATTATGGAAAGTACTACGGAAAATATTATGGAAAGTACTATGGCAGATATGGGGAAGACAATATTGAATCCAAGGCATCTGCGGAGATTGTCAGGGCATTTCGGGAAGACCTTGATGATGACAGGGAAGAAGCGGGAGAAAATTCAGGAAGTGATATAGAGTACATAGAAGATATCTGACAATACCAAAGATGACGTATAAGGTATGCAGGGGGGTGCAGATGAAGCAGAGCAGAGTGATTAACATAGCGCTTTTGGTAATAAACGTGATTTTGATAGCAGTCTGTGCGGTCATGTATTTGAGAACTGACAGAATCGCGCCTGAATTTGAATTCCAGGCGGCGGATGTGATTTACCGGAGGGAGATGAATACGGCGGAACTTCTTGCAGGCATCACTGCTTATGACCGGGCGGACGGTGATGTGACAGACCGCATCGTAATCGAAAAGATTACAGAGAACCTAAAGGATTCCACCGCCGTGGTATTTTATGCAGTGAGCGATCGGGCCGGCAATGTGGCGCAGACGTCAAAATTGTTTCAGGCTGTATTTGACAAAGGAGCCGAGAGCTTCATGGAGGCAGGTATCAACGCAGAGCTGAACCGGGATTTGACAGGCAGTGAAGGCAACGGGGAAGAAAAAGATGGACAGACGCAGCAGCCCTCTCCGACGCTCCAGCCTACTCCATCGGCTGCACCGACAGTGGCACCTACATTACGTCCGGTGCCGACGGCGTCACCGCAGCCCTCATCAGAACCGGAACAAGAACCAGATGATAATTCCGGCTCCCCCGTCCTTACCCTAAAGGTTTCGGAGGTTAAGGTGAACGCAGGACAGGGACCTGCATGGGTAGATATCATTGGGACGCTTTCAGATGATGCAGATGATTATAACACGCTTTTCCAGAATCTGAATGTCAGCAGATATGACAGAAATAAACCGGGTACCTATCAGGTCAGTGTTTACACGGAGGACTCTGATGGAAATAAGTCGCATTCAGTCCCGCTTACGATAGTTGTCCAGTGATAAAACATTTGTAAATGCTTTATAGGAGTATATAGGTGAAGAGTAAGAAAAAAAGGGATATACAAGCGGATCAGGAAAAGAATCTGCTGCTGGATCCCGAAAAAGTGGAAAAAAAGAAAAAACAGAAGAGAAAAAAGCGACTGGTCATGATTCTATGCGAGGCAGCTGTTTTTGTGGGGATTGTGATAATTTCTTTCCAGATTCTGCGAGTGATAGGAAAATCCAGTCTGCAGATTAAGGCTGAGGCAGCAGCACCGCAGCTTGCAACTGGCCAAGAGACTTTGACGGAAGAGGAAAAGAGCCGGTGGCAGGAGGGATGGGTAAAGTATCAGGACACCATCTATGCTTACAATGAGGATATCATGACCTTTCTCTTCATGGGAATAGATAAGAACAGTGATGTAAAGCAGGAGGAAGAGGGGACCAACGGAGGACAGGCGGATGCTTTGTTCTTGGCCGTCATGAATCCTCATGACCATACAATCAAAATCATTGGAATCAACCGTAATACAATGACGGACATTGATATTTATAACGAAGAGGGAGCCTATGTGACGACTGCAAAGGCGCAGATTGCAGTGCAGCATGGATTTGGAAACGGTATGGAAGAGAGCTGTGCGTTCCAGCAAAAAGCGGTGCGCAAGCTGTTCTATAATCTGCCGGTTCATGGCTATGCCGCCATCAATATGAGTGCAATCTCCACCATCAATGATGCAGTGGGAGGCGTGGACGTGACGGTACTTGAAGATCTGACCAGAGTGGATAAGACGCTGGTGAAAGATGCAAAGGTCCGCCTTATGGGAGAAAGCGCTTTCTGGTATGTAAAAGCCCGCGACACCAGTGAATTTGGCTCCGCTGATGCACGGCTTGCAAGACAGAAACAATATCTGAATGCCTTTATTGGCTCTGCAAAACAGGCAGCAAAAAAGGATATTACAACAGTAATGGATTTATATCAGGCAGTTTCCAGGCAGATGGTGACAAACATCACTGTGGATGAAGTGGCATATCTTGCCCCCATATTAGCGGATTACCAGTTTGACGAAAGTGGCTTCTATATGCTGAAAGGGGAAACTGTCATGGGGGAAGAGTTTGAAGAGTTTTATGTGGATGAAGATGCTTTGTATGAGATGATTCTTGAAATCTTTTATGAGGAAGCCAGATAAGGATAAATAAGTATGAAAGACAGAATCAGGACACAGAAAAATAAATATGTCGTTTTACTTGCAGTAGTATTTCTCCTGCCGACTTTTCTTGCAGGATGCGGAAAAGAAACTGGCAGCGGAGCAGAAAATGCGGATGCAGGAGAGATGAAAGACGGACAGGTGCAGAAGATTATTGCGCAAACAGAGAAAGCAACAGCGATTGCCGGTGAATCGGCAAAAGACACAGTTGTGGATATTAAGGCGCTTCAGTCAGAGAATCCGGATATTTTCGCATGGCTCTATATACCGGATACAGATATAGACGCACCAGTGCTGCAGAGCGCAGAGTCAGATGACTTTTATGAAAACCACAATGCGTATCAGGAAGAGGACTTGGAAGGCGCGCTCTACACGGAGCTTGCTAATCTTAAAAATATGTGTGACTTCAACACAGTGATTCATGGAAAGACGACAGAAGATGGGAAAGAGGGACTATTTTCTGACCTATACAGATTTGCAGATCCTGAATTTTTCGAGAAACATGAGGATGTGTATCTCTATCTTGACGGGAACCTGCTGACCTATACAGTGATTGCCGCTTATGAGCGGGAAAATACCAGTTTGATACGCAGTTATGACTTTACATATGGTTCAGGATGTGAGCAGTTCTTTGAGGACATGTATGGCACCAGAGAGATGGGAAAAAACCTAAGGGAAGGATGGGAGAAAATCACGCCCTATCATTTTCTGCTCACCTTGACCACGCAGCAGGGCACAGACCCGGAGAAACAGTTCGTGGTCATTGCAGTGCTCGTAGGAGATGCGGCAGGAGAAATGGACCGCGTTGTTGAATGGTAAAAGTTCCAAGTTTTACACTTATGATATTTCCATCCTTGGGGGCATAGCCCTTGGGGTGTAAATATAAACCACACTTAGGATACCCGGGATACCGGGGAGAAAGGAGGAAACGTCCAATGAAAAAGTTAATCGCATTAGCACTGGCAGGCGCAATGCTCTGCGCACTGCCTGTATGTGCAGCACCAAGCCCTTCTGCGGCAGTCGTTGCAAAATCTTCTTCAGGAAGCAGCCAGCAGCAGTCTGCAGCTGTAACTCTCGAAGAGTCTGCAGCAGCAGTGGGCAAATCCGTGGGTGAATACACCAATAATGCAGTAGTAGAAGTTCCTGGACTTACCGAGGTCACCCCGCTCGGTCAGGGCGGACACGTAATCATTAACGGTGCACCCAGCAACGTAGTATTCTTTTTGACAAAACCGTCAGCAGCTGTTGTAGCTTCTGCAAAGAGCCAGGCAGCGGCACTTGGCGGCAAAGTTCTGAACGTAGTCGGAACTACTTCTCAGGTAGTAGGCAAGTTCAATACAGCCCAGGTTAACTTCTATGCAAAAGGAGTAAAGGCAGGACAGCTCATCAAAGTTTACCAGCTGGTAAACGGACAGTGGGTAGAACTTACCGTAGCCGAAATCAGGGAAGACCATGTAGTAGTCAATATGACTTCTCATGGAATACTGGCATTCATTGAAGTGCCTGCAGCTCAGTAATACAAATCCTCCTCTTTGGGTGAAAAAGTATTACGGGCAGAGTTCTAAAATTCCGGGTGTGGGGATTGCGCACTGCCGCGGATGCGGCAGTGTGCTAAAAAAAGATTTTATTAAGGGCAGGAAATTTTTTGCCTGTAACGAAAGCTAGGGCGCAAGCTATGGATTATAAAGTTATTAAGATTCGGACAGTCATGGAAGAAACGGAATCCGGTCTTTCTTTCTTGGAGGGAGAACGTGATATTCCTTTTAAAATCAATCACCTGTACTGTATTTTTGAAAAAGAAAAAAACAATCAAAATGGATTTCTAAATCATAAACAAAGCTGGCAATTGCTATTATGCCCGTATGGATCTATTGAGGTGCTGGTTGACAACGGGATAAAAAGAGAAAGAATTTCGCTTGATAATCCATCTATAGGACTCATCCTTCGCGCTGACATTTGGCGTGAGATGATTTGGAAAGAAAAGGGAAGTGTCCTATGTATAGCATCTTCTTCGGATTATGATGTTGATAATTTTTACGGAGATTACGCAGCATATCTTGATTATGTTAGAAAGCAAAAGCAGCCGGAACGCAAATAGCTGTCTTGAGTTTAAGGAGGAAAAAATGAATAAGTATGCCGCAGGCGTAAAGGCGCTTACATTCCCTGATTTTAATACAGATGAAAATTCTGCCGGATTTATTGAAATTGTGGGGATGAAAGATGTTCCATTTGAAATTAAAAGAGTATTTTATATTTTTGGAAAAGGAAATGTCGGTCTTGTACGGGGACGGCATGCTAATCGTAAATCAGAGTTTGTTTTGTTTAATGTATCCGGCAAGAGCAAGGTTAAGATTGTTGATGAACAACAAGAAACGAAAGTTTATGAATTGAATCATCCTAATGAAGGAGTATACCTTCCCCGCATGGTATGGAAGGAAATGTATGATTTTACGGATGATTCGGTATTGATGGTTCTTACGAATGAATACTATGAGCCGGAAGAGTATATTCGAAATTTTGACGATTTTGTAGAGGAAATTAAGGCAGAAAAATGAGCAGAGAAAAAAGAATTGTTGAATCTGTAGTTCTGAAAAAAACATTTGATTTACATAAAGCAGAATATGAAGAAGCAGCCCTTCGTGCCCTGAATTCTGGTTGGTACATTTTGGGCAAGGAGATGGAGGAGTTTGAGGAGAAGTTTGCCGCGTATATGGGAGTGAAACACTGTGTGGCTTTAAACTCTGGTACAGATGCGCTGATACTGGCTTTCAGGGCGTTGGGAATCGGACCGGGTGATGAGGTAATCGTACCGGCAGGCGCATATATCGCCTCGGTTATCGGAGTAACGGAGAATAGTGCAATTCCTGTATTTGTTGATATGGATGACTGTATGGAGATTGATGCAGATATCATCGAGGCAAAGATTACGGATAGGACTAAGGCAATCCTTCCGGTTCATTTGTTCGGTCAGTGCAGCCGTATGGACAAGATTGCAGAACTGGCAAAGAAATATAACCTGAAGTTGATTGAGGATTGTGCACAGTGCCACGGCTCTACCTATAACGGAAAGCTTGCGGGAACTTTTGGGGATATCGGATGTTCCAGCTTCTATCCTACAAAGCCGTTGGGGGCTTTGGGCGATGCAGGAGCAGTCATCACGAATGATGATGAACTTGCTGAAAAGGTGCGTCTTCTTCGCAACTATGGCAGCAAGGTGAAGTATCACAACGAGATTAATGGTATAAACAGCCGGATGGATGAAGTTCAGGCAGCGGTTCTGAAGGTTGGTCTTAAGTATTTGGACAAAGGGAACGAGGAGCGCAGACGTCAGGCACAGATGTATATGGATGGGATAAAGAATCCAAAAGTTGCCATACCTGCGGTATATAAGAAAGTTTATCATGTTTATCATTTGTTTCCGGTACTTACGAAGGACAGGGATGGTTTTCAGAATTACTTGTACGAAAACGGCATAAGGACGCAGGTGCATTACCCGATTCCGCCTTATGTGGCAGAGTGTTACTCGGAATTGGGTTACCAGTGGAGCGATTTCCCAAACGCGGAAAAGTTTGCGAAGCAGGAAGTTTCTCTGCCGATTTATTGTGGTATGTCAGATGAAGAGATTCAATACGTAATTGATGCGATTAATCGTTATTGAAACTTATGTTCAAATTGCAAATGAGGTTACCTTAAAAAGAAACAGGAGTTGCTTAGCAATGTATGATGGTTGGATCAAAAATATATGCCGGGCGGGGATAAAAGCACTCAACAAAAGAAAATACGACAGGTATATAAACGATATTCGGGCAAGAGGAAAAAATCTTCCGGACTTCACATTATTAACAAGTGACTGTATGGGTGGACTGATTTACCATACGCTAGGGCGACAGTTCCTTTCCCCTACAATTAATCTTAGTATAAAGGATTCTGACTTCCTGAAATTGATTTCGGATCTGCCATATTACTTTTCACAAGAGTTTCTTTTCAAAGAATGGACGAATTATCCAGTCGGTTCTATAGGAGAAGAAAGTAGGAAAGTGGAAGTCAGGTTCGAGCATTATAAAACGGAAGAAGATGCAGTTGCTAAGTGGAACGATAGAAAAATGAGATTGACTAATGATATTTATGTTATTATGGCTGATTTGGATTTATCGAATGAAGAGTTGGAGTCTTTTAAACAATTAAATAAGCGTCTGAATGTTAAGCGAAAAATTATGTTCACATGGAATAAAAACCGGGCAGATGGCAAGGAAATATTTTTTGTGAATAGCTATGGGAGACAAAGAGTTAAAAGCTACAGTAAGTTGAGAAAAGATGGATTCAGAGATTACGAAATCTTCTTTGATTATATTAAATGGATGAAAATGGAAGATGATTTTATGCTTGATAAAGGAAATTTGGTGGACAGCACGCTATGAAAGTTATTGAGATTACTTCAAATGAATATGGAAAACTGGTCGGGAATGAAGTTCCCTGTTTTTGCAGTCAGGAATTTCTGGAACTGAATGCAGATAAGGTAGAAAAGGTGCATTATCTTGTGGGGAAAGATACAAAAAACAGGATAGCCTTTGCTGTTGGCGAAAAGAATGGTGAATGGAGTGCACCATATTCTGCGCCCTTTACTGATATTATACTTCTCAGAAGGGATGTTACCGTTGAACAGATATGGGCATTTACAAAGGCGTTTATTGAATATGCGAGGGGAAATGGTGCTAAAAGCATAAATATATTTCTTCCAGCGCAAGTTTATGATTTTCAGACTACTTCCAGATTTTCGAATGCGCTTCTTGGAAACGGATATGAAGTGCAGTTTGAGGATATAAATTATTCCTTTGATCTTAATTCTATTGATATGGAAACCTATGCGGATTCTATATGGCATATGGCGCGGAAGAATCTTCGAATTGCCATGAATTCAGAACTGCAATTTGTGAGGTGCGAAACAGTTGAAGAAAAAGAAGAGGCATATGATGTCATAAAGATCAATCGTGCCTACCGTGGATATCCGCTTCGGATGACCAAGGAACAGGTAATGGCTACGATACAGATTGTTGCGCATGATTTGTTCCTTGTAAAAAAGAATAATGTCTCTATTGCTGCTGCTGTTGTGTATAGAGTCACAGGCGATACAGCTCAGGTTGTCTACTGGGGGAATATCCCAAATGTAGAGGAATATAAGCCGATTAATTTTATTGCTTATAAGCTGATTTCGTATTATAAAGAACTGAATTTCAGAGTTTTGGACATTGGTTCTTCAACTGAAGCAGGAGAGCCAAATTTCGGTCTATGTACATTTAAAGAAAGTATCGGATGTATTCCATCAGCAAAGTGCAAATATCAGTTAGATTTTGCAGACTATATGTCCAATTTTGGATAGATGTAAAACATGTGAGATAAATATTTTTAACGGAGATTGTGTAATGAATAATTCAGAAGCAGCATCAGGACTTACCGGGAACCTTAACCTGATATCTAACGATGAGGAGATACTTGCTCAATATTTAAAAGAAACAAATCTTGAGAAAGTAAACAGGGCAGCGACTCCTGTATATCCCAAGGAGACGATTTATACAAGGTATATTAAGCGTCTTTTGGATCTTGCAATTGCAATTCCGGTATTTGCAGTGGCACTTCCTTTTAACCTGATTTTTGGAATCTGTACATTTTTTGATGTCGGACATCCGGTTTTTTATAAACAGGCAAGATCAGGGAAAGACGGAAAACCGTTCCTTTTGGTGAAGTTCAGGAACATGAATGAAAAGAAGGATAAAGATGGCAGACTCCTTCCGACAGCCCAACGCGTAACGAAATTTGGCAGGATTATGAGAAAGTTTTCGCTGGATGAACTGTTGAATTTTTGGTCTGTTTTGAAAGGCGATATGTCAATAATAGGACCGCGGCCTTTGCCTATAACATTTGTAGAGCGTATGAGCGAGCGGCACAAAAAACGTAACGCAGTAAGACCTGGATTAGAGTGTCCAAGAATAATAAAAGGTGATTCTAAGCAATGCCAATATCAGAATCAGTTTGAAAATGATATCTGGTATGTAGAAAATGTCAGCTTTCACAATGATCTTAAAATGTTAATCATGCTGTTTTCTATGACGTTTGAATTAAAGAAACGAGATAGAGCAGCGGAGGGAGCGGGGTATTTTGCCGGTTATGATGAAAATGGAGTTGCAACAACGCTAAATAGATTTAAGAGAATGTATCCAGAAACTTGGATTAAAGTGATAGAGGGAAGCAATTGAATATAAGTCTATGAAGGTGATGTTATGAATTTAAATGATTTAAAAGGGAAAAAATTGCTAGTCCTTTCAGGGGTTGGTTCTCATATGAAGGTAGTGGATGCTGCACATGAACTTGGAATATATGTTATTGTCGCGGATTATCTCGAACCATCTTTAGCAACGCCGGCTAAGTTTTTGGCTGATGAAAACTGGAGTGACAGTGTTCTTGATATTGATACCATTGTAGGAAGATGCAGAAAAGAGCATGTTGATGGTATTATTTCATGCAACAGTGATATAACACAAATTCCATATTGCAGAATATGCAATGAACTTGAACTTCCTTGTTATGGAAATGAAGAACTATTTTTGAAAATGTCAAATAAATCTTTGTTTAAAGATATATGCAGGAAATATGAACTGGATGTTATAGAGGAATATAGTTCCGAAGATATTCAGAAAGGAACAATTAAGTATCCGGTGTTTGTCAAACCGGTTGATGGAATGGGCTCTAAAGGACAATCGATATGTAATCATCAAAAGGAACTTGAAGCGGCTGTTTTATATGCGCAGCAATTTTCTCGAACAAAGGAAATTTTGATTGAAAGATATGTCGCGAACACGAATAGTTTTCAAGTTACGTACTTTTTTATGAATGGTGAAGCGTATTTATTAAGAACGGCAGACGGGTACAAAGGAGAGTGTAAAGACAGCCTTGATAGGGTTGCTCTATGCAGCCTTTCGCCTTCAGTTTATACAGATGAATTTATAAAGAAGGCGAATGATAAATTTATAAAAATGTTAAAGGATCTGGGGTATAAAAATGGTCCGGCAATGGTTCAGGCATTTTATGAAAATGGTGTATTCCGTTTTTATGACCCAGGTCTTAGATTTCCTGGCACAGACTTTGAACTGATTCTTAAAGAAGTTTATGGCATAGATTTTATGAAAGCTATGGTCATATATGCCATGACCGGGATGTTGCCGGAACTTAATATCAGCAATGAAATTTGCCGGTTAAATGGCAAGAAAGCGGCAGTATTGTATCCTACGTTGGGAGAAGGGGAAATCAGTGCAGTATTTGGACTTGAGGATGTGAAAACTTACAAAAACGTATGTGCAATAAATCAACGATACCAGAAAGGTGACTATGTGCAGATAACGAATACAACACGCCAGCGATTGGCAGAAATTGATGTATTATGCGAGAACATGGTTGAATTGAAAGAAACAATTAAAAGTATACAAAGATGCATTGATGCTATAGATTCGGAAGGAAACAGCTTGCTTTATATGCCTTTTGATGTAGATAGATTGCCATAGGATGCATTAAGTGAGGTTTATTTTATAGATGGAATTTTTATATCTAAGCGAAGAAGATATGATTAAAGCTGGTGTCAGGGACATGGAGAAATGCATTGATACCATGGAGGATACTTTTAGATTGCTTCATCGGGGAGACTACAGGCTTGGCGGTCCAAACAGCAGCGAGCATGGTTTGAGGACGAAGTTTCCGAAGGAATCCGATATAGAAGGGATGCCGTTGGACGCTCCGGGGCGCTGGTTTACGGCGATGCCTGCATATCTCGGCGGTAAGTATCATTGTTTTGGGTTTAAGACATACGGGGCAAACCAAGATAATCCGGTACAAGGAATTCCCCGCTCTATTCTTATGATGCAGCTGCTGGATGCAGTTACGGGAGCGCCTATGGCGTTTATGTCGGCAAATATTCTCAGCGCGATGAGAACCGGAGGAGTTTCAGGAATGTTCGCCAGAAAGTTTGCCTCTGCGTATGCCAAAAAGATTGCTGTGATTGGTCCCGGCGTCATTGGCAGGTATTCCCTTGATGGTGTCATGTCGGTGTGTAAGGAAATTGAGGAAGTTGCCATTTACGGCAGAGGAGAGAGGAACAAGAAAATATTCGAGGAATACTGCATGCAGCAGGGCTACAAGCTAAGGAAGTATCGAGTGTGCGCATCCATAGAGGAAGCCTGCAGGGATGCGGACATCATTATAACAGCCAGCAGTCAGGCACAGAAATTTGGGGATTATCCTTTGCTTGATGAAGGATATATCAAACCGGGCGCTTGCGTGATAGTTACATCCGCTGTACGCATAAGCCGGAAATATTCAGATGATGTACAAAGCAACAGTGTTTTTGTTGCCGATGACAAGCGCATGTACATAGAAAACAGGGGAATTGATGCAAAGCCAGAGACCGAAGACGAGAAAAGAACGGTGACCGTCAAAGGGGCATTGAGTGAATGGCTGATGACAGGGAAAAATGCACTGAATCTTCCTGAGATTGTTGATATGTCCGATTTCAAACGGGATGAAAGATTCACTTATTTTTGTGCTTCCGGAGGAATACCTATTGAGGATGTGGCGTGGGCTTACGAGTGCTATCAGAAAGCGATAAAGGCTGGTATTGGTATAAAGCTGCCGGTGTGGAAAGTGTCTCATCTGTAAACTAGGACAGCAGATTGAGAGTAGTCTGAGCATGATAATTTTAGAATTTAGAGGAGAATTTTTTATGGACATAAAGCTTAAAATCCTGTTTCATTGCCCGAATATCAAGATACTTCGCAAAGGCATTTCCCAAATTCGTATTCACTGCCTAGAGAGCCGTCTGCTGCCGGATTCGGTCATTCTGAATGTTGAAGAGGATAAGGAAAGAAAAAGTAAAATGGTTGGGAAATACCTGAAAAAAAACAAAGCCCGATTTTTAAAAGTAAAACCTATGATGGAGTCAATCCTGAAAGAACATTATGCTGAATTAAGTCAGGGCGAGCAAAAGCATATCTTTGAAGATATGGTCTTTTGCTTTTTTGCGTATGGATTCCAGCCTGATGAATATTTTTTTTATGAATTAAAAGATAAATCTGTGGCTGAGCGGAAATCTTATGTTTCTGATGTAGAAAGAACCATATGCTTTATGCAGATGAACGATATCTGTGAGGGTGAAGTGTTCTTAAATAAAAGCAAGACTTACCAATTTTATCAAAAATATTATAAGCGAAATGCGATTGTAATTAATCAACGCTGTCGGTACTCTGATTTTAAAACATTTATCCAGAAATATCCGATTTTTGTAAAAAAGTGTGTGGATTTATGCAAGGGTGATGGAATTGAACTGGTTGATATTCGTGAGGTTGGAATGTCTGCCAAAGAATATTTTGACCAATTGAGAACTTCTAATGTCTATCAGCTGGAAGAAAAAATCAATCAGAGCAAAACAATGGCATCTCTAAACGAATCCAGTGTGAATACGGTAAGATGCAATGCCTTCGTGACGCGCCATGGTGTGAAAGTTCCATTCATATTTCTAAAGGTTGGCAGGAGAAATTTTTTTGTCGATAATGGCGATAAAGGCGGTATACTCGCAGGAATTGACAAAAAGACAGGCATAATCAATACCAATGGAATGGATGAATATGGAAATGAATTTGCGGTTCATCCAGACAGCAATATACGGTTCAAAGGTTTTAGACTGCCGGACTGGGAAGGAATTTTGCGGCTTTGTGAAGAGATAACACCTATGGTCAAAGGCGTGCAGGCGGTTGGCTGGGATTTGGCGCATACAGATCGCGGGTGGGTAATTGTGGAAGGCAATTTATTCAGTCAGTTTGTTGGACCGCAGTTAACGAGGAAGCAAGGACTTAAACAAGAGTGGCTTACGATTATGGAGGATATGGAGATTTAATGAGAATTCGAATAACGAATATAGGCAGAACTAAACTTAGCGCTGATAGATTGGAGGAATTATCGTTTGTATTATATTTGTGTATTCCGCTGTTATCTGCTATAGTCAGCATTTTCTATTCGACTGTTGCGGTTGCTGTTGCTATCATTATTGCTTACTTTCCGCTTGCTATTGCCTGTGCAAAGAAGCGAATGATTTTTGATTTTTGGGGGCTGTATATTTTTCTGCTTTTGTTTTTATTGTTGACTTATATTTTGAATCCGGGATATGAGGAGTGGTTTGCGAGAGAAACTTATGGCGTATGGGATTATGTTCTTAGACCTGACAATGGCATATATATTTATTTGTTTATACGAATTTTGAATTCCCCAAAGCGAATTATTAAATGTATTCGTGAAGCCGGCTGGATTATGCTTGTTTACTATGGTTATAGATCGATAAATGCTGTATTAAGAGGGTATTGGATAGATACAAGTAACAAAGGATATGAAATTCGTATGTCATATAATCTGGGATTGGGATATCATGTACTTTTCTTAACACTTATTTTTCTTTTCTGCGCGCTTGAAAATAAAGAAATGAAAAGCTGGTTTGCTTCCTTTGTCGGAGTTGCTATCATGATGGTTGCCGGCTCCAGAGGTCCTTTTTTATGTATATTAATATTCTTTGCTTTATATTTTGGAGTAAAACTCATAAATTCAAAAAAGAAAATTTTTTACCTAGTTGGATTGATGAGTGCTGCATTAATTTTATGGATGGCATTACCATATCTTTTGGAGTTTTTAATACAGTTGCTGGATGCTTTTAATCTTCCTTCAAGATTAATAAAAAAACTTGCAGAAGGTTCAATTTCAGATGATTCTAGGAGACATCTTATTTGGAACGCAACCATACAAATGATAAAAAATCAGCCGCTTGGCTATGGAGCCCTGGGGAGCAGGCATTTTTTATCCCGGTATGTATATGCTGGATATCCACATCAATTTTTTTTGGAAATACTTGTTGATTTTGGTGTAATTGTTGGGGCATTAATTATTATACTCATGGCGGTTTNNTCNTTTCGCATTTTTACCATGAAAAGAAANGAGGATTGGAGAGGACTGTTCATTGTGTTCTTTTCAAANGCATGTCAGCTGCTGCTNTCATTAACATATTGGCATACGATTGGGTTATGGGGAGTTTTGGCAGTNGGAGTATGNATCTATTCNTCNCAGAGGAGGTCAAAGAGGNAGAATGTCGAATACCAGGACTGANAATGTTATAAAGAATTCCACATCAAGCATAATATATAAAATTGTCCACGTNATGATTCANTTTGTCATGCGAACNGCTTTTATACGNATTTTGGGAAATGAATATACAGGTGTATCTGGTCTTTTTACAGANATTGTGCAGGTCTTGTCCGTAGTAGAACTNGGATTAGATAGTTCAATGGTATATGCATTATACAAACCGCTGGCCCAGAGGGATGAAAAACGAATATCCGCTCTTCTAAAATTTTATCGAAGTGCGTTTGATATTATAGGGATTGCAGTTTTGCTTGGAGGTCTTTGCTTATTGCCCTTTTTGCATCTGTTTGTNAATGATGTGCNGAATATAAAAGAAAATATAAATTGCATATTTATGATGTATGTTATAACTTCTGGATTTTCTTATTTTCTGATTTATAAAACAGTTTTGCTTCGGGCGGATCAGAAATCNAGGACGATCTCAAATTGCAGTTCAGTTGTTGAAATCGTTGAATGTGTTTTGGAAATTGTTTTACTGCTTGTGTTTAAGAATTTTTATGCATATTTAATCTTGAGATTTATTGCAACCGTTTCAGGCAANATGATACTTTCGATNATTTCTACAAGAAAATATCCTGANTATATGAAGAGAATATCAGAAAGATTAGCAAAAGCGGATCAAAGGAGATTGCTCAGAGATTTGGCGTGCATTACCATATATAATATAGCCAGCGTTGTTATAAATAGTACAGATAGTGTGTTTATATCTGCATTTGTCGGTACGGCGGAAGTTGCGGTTATTGGAAATTTTACTCTTATCATAAGAAGTGTAAATACAACTATAGGGCAAGTTGCCAATGCGACAAAAGCAAGCGTTGGAAATCTGGNAGCAACTNCTAATATAGTCAAACAGCATCAGACGTTTGGGAGAATGAATTTNCTTTCGTTTTGGGNGGCGTGCTGTAGCGGTACTTGTCTTATGGCATTATTGAATCCTTTTATAGGAGATATATGGTTTGATAGATCCTATACTGTACCCGATTATATTATAGCAATTATGGTTTTGAATTTTTTTATAGCTATTATGGCATATCCGGTTGAATCCTTTAGAATTGCGAATGGGTTATTTGTATATGGATGGTATCGGCCTGCAGTTATGGCAGTACTTAATATTGTTTTGGATATATATATGGGAAGAAAGTGGGGGATAACGGGAATTTTTTTAGCGACATCTATTTCCAGATTACTGACACAAGTATGGTTTGATCCATATCTTATTTACAAATTAGTATTCCGGAAAGACTCAANGGAATACTTCTTGAAATACATTCTATATGNTGGAGTTACAGCTTTAAGCTGTTTGACNGCTTTTGAAATTTGTAAATTGGTTTCTCTGTCAAATGTGTTGATNGGTTTTGGCNGTAAGCTCATCGNTGCTATGGTGATTCCTAACATTTTTATTTGTCTTTTATTCCGCAAAACTGATGAATACAGTTATGTTTTGAATATGGTAAAATCTTTACTGAAGAAAGTAAAGATGGTAAGCCGATAATTGCTAGGGCGTAAGGAACGCTTTATCAATTTTTAATATATATTTTATTGACGANGCGAATCATGNTTTGCTACAATAAATNAAAGCATAGAAATTCTAACGNAAATTCGTTCTATTATCTNATTTTCTAATANGCATTCCNANNAGGGNGATGNANNATCTGTAGTAGAATCCTTGCTTTATTACCAATTCAAATCAAATAGGGCAGGGAANAGAGAAATCCTTTTGAANGAGNAGNNANNGTCCTGCCTGTNTGACAAAAGGAGGACGAATGGAAGAAACCAACGAAAAGAAAGANACGGTNGAGAAGGAGTTTGTGGCATTNCCGGATATNGCGGCAGATGTGATNAATGTACTNTTGTACCAGGGAGNGAAGANAGCAAANGCAGAAAATCTGCTGGCAGGCCCNACAGAGACCATCTATCAGGGAATGGAGAAGCAGCGCAGCCAGTACGAGGATNTGTGCAAATANGAGCTGGCGGACGGAAAGGTGAACATCATGTACCTGATTGCCAACCAGAGCAGGACGGATGGCAAGATGCTGCTGCGCAAGGCCGGCTATGTCGGAGGCGTTTATCGGGAACAGTATGAAGGAAAAACACAGAATATTTTTCCTGTTATTGAATTTGTATTGTATTGGGGACATCCCAGATGGAAAAGCAGCCGCGACATCCGCAAGCTGTTCAGGAGACGGAAGCTTGACGGCGAGGCTTGGAAGTACATAGATGAACTGAGGCTTCATGTGTTTGAGATGAGATATCTTCCGGAAGAGACGCGGGAACTTTTTCAGAGTGATATGCGGATAGTGGTAGACTTCCTTGCAGAGGGAAACGGATACCGCTCCCAAAGAAAGATTGTGCATAAAGCAGCATTAATCAGGATGATCAAGGTGCTCTCAGGTGAAACAGATACGGAAAATATTGAAGTGTGGATGAAAGAACAGGGAATCAGAGAGGAGGATGAGGTTACAGTGTGTGAATTATTTGACCAGTATGTTAGACAAGGAAGAGAGGAAGGAAGAGTTGAAGGAAGAACTGAGGGAATAGTAGAAGGAAGAGCCGAGGGAATAGTAGAAGGAAGAGCTGAAGGAATAATCGAAGGAAGAGCCAAAGGAAAAGAAGAAGGAAGAGTAGAAGGGCGAACTGAGGGGTTGGCAGAAGGATTAAGAGAGGGAAGAGTTGAGGGTGAAAATCGATTTGCCAAACTGGTAAAGCAACTTATGGATAAGGGGAGAAGCGAAGATTTGAGAAGAGCAGTTTCTGACCGGAATTATAGGGAACATTTATATGCAGAAGCAGGAATTGGCTTAGCGCTGTGATTAAAGACATATTGTATATCTGTCCCATAACGATGTATAATAGTGACGGGATTTAAGCTACTCGATACATGAAAGGCCTATTTCTCTTTGGACGGAGGCGGATAGGATCTTTACAATCAAGGTGCGCGCAACATATATTGGCTGTCCTGTCAAGAATTTTATGAAAAAAGATATAGGAAAGGAAGGAGCGGAAAACATGCAACAATATCAGTTTGAAAGAATATATTCGCAGATGGAAAAAGAGTTTGGTAAGATTCGAAAGGGAGAAGAAGAGATTTATTCCATGCTTCTATTACCGTTAGAAGGAAATGTATTAAAAATACATCGGAAATTCCCATTATCAAACAGCAGACGGTTAAGAGAAGCAATTGCACTGGTGCTGTTCGACATAAAAGAAAAGTGTACAGGAGAAGTAATAGATACTGGGAAATTTAGGAATGAAGATAATGAGAAACTGGAAAAAGCGCTTCTTGCGGCATTTGATCCATATACAAATGTGGAAGTAATGGATTTTTTTAAACAGCAGAACAAAACAGATGAATTAACGCAGGATATGCTTAAAAACTATTATAGACTTCCGGTTATGTGCCTGTTAAGAATCAAAGATTCCATAGATACATGGGAAAAGCAGTCAGGAGCAAATGGATATTTTGACTTTATAGAAAGTTATATGGGAAGCCAGATTAAAGGAACGGAAATGAACTATAGTATTATGAGCCATGGATTGGGTGAAATATAATATTTTTTTACGGCAGCTTTGAACAATGTTCGTAGCTGTCGTTTTATCTTATGCAGATAGAACATAAAATCAATAGACTTGATTCTTTTTAGAAGTTGTAATATAGTTTATATAGTAATTTTTTCTATAAATGTTTATTTTTTCTAAATAATTTCACTTTTTTGATAATTTAAAAAAGCACAAAGCCGTAATTGCTGCAGTGCGTCAGTGATTACAAATATAAAATCGAGGAAGAGCAGGTGAGGTTGATGAATTCTTACATAGATATTCATTCCCACATTTTGCCCCAAATAGATGACGGAGCAGATAGTTTTGAAACGAGCATGAAAATGCTTCATATTGCATGGAAAAATGGAATAGGTGCGATTATTTTAACGCCTCACAATAAGCCTATGCGTCATAATGCCAGTCCGGCAACAATTCAGAAGCTAATTAAAAAACTGGAAGAAGAAGCATTACATAGGGGAATAGAAATCCGGTTATATGCAGGAAATGAAGTTTATTACCGAAGCGATATTTTAGAAACACTTGAAGAGATGCGGGCTTGTACCATGGCTGGTTCTTCCTATGTTCTGGTGGAATTTGGACCCATGGACGATTTCGATTATATTAAAGGAGGAATCTACAGAGTGCTTTCAGGCGGATACCGCCCAATTATTGCCCATATTGAGCGATATAGAAGCATATGCACAAAAGAGGAAAGAGTAGAAGAACTAATCGAAATGGGATGTTATGTACAGGTGAATGCCGGAAGTATCATGGGACAGTATGGATTTGGAGCAAAACATTTCACCAGACGTCTGCTGAAGCAGGATATGGTCCATTTTATAGCGACAGATGCCCATAATGCTGACAAGAGAAGGCCGGAACTGGAGAACTGTGTACGATATATTTGCAGAAAATACAGCGAGGCGTATGCGTCAAAGCTTGTATATGAGAATCCTGTTCAGGTCATTAGGAACGAATATATATAAGGAGAAAAACGATGGAAAACCAGAAAAGGAATGATGAAATAGAAATAGACTTATTGGAAGTGTTTCATGTTCTGATCAGCAGAATCTGGTTGATTCTGGGTGCTGGAGTCTTTCTAGCGCTTGTGTGTTTTGCCATAAGCAAATTTATCCTTACGCCGACATATAAATCTACGACTAAGATATATATTCTGAACAAGTCAGAAAGTCAGTCGGTTACATATAGCGATGTACAGATGGGGACACAGCTGACCAAGGACTATGCGGAATTAATTAGCAGCCGCTATGTTCTTGAAGAAGTGATACAAATACTTTCACTTAAAGAAGATTACGATGAACTGCGTGGTATGGTCAGTGTGGATACGCCTACTGATACGCGGATTGTTTCCATTACTGTGGAGAATACCGATCCAGTACAGGCAATGAACATTGCAAACTGTATCAGAGAGGCAGCAAGTAACCATATTCAGAATGTAATGGATATTGAAGCAGTTAATGTGGTAGAGACGGCTAATATGCCTATGGAAAAAGCGAGTCCCAGCGTTATGATGTGGACACTGGCGGGCGGAGCAATCGGAGTATTCCTTTTATGTGTCATTATTCTGATTCAGTATCTGTTGGATGATACCATAAAATCCTCTGAGGATGTGGAAAAGTATCTGGGGCTGAGTACATTAGCGTTGATTCCGGTGATGGAAGAAGGAAACGGCAAAAAGAAGAAAAAAGGTAAAAAACGCAGATGATTGTGAAGGAAAGTAATTGAGGATAGAGCATGCAGAATGTAAGTTTACAGTTCAAAAGGAAAGAAGATTATCGTACAAAAGAAGCGTTTAAGACTTTGCGTACAAATATTGAGTTCTGTGGCGGCGACGTGAAGGTGATAGCTATCACAAGCTGTACGCCTAATGAAGGGAAATCAAGTATTGCAATGGAACTGGCAAAGGCCTTTGCAGAAGCGGGAAATAGGACGATGCTGCTGGATGCAGATATGCGCAAGTCAGTATTGGTAGGACGATACCAGACAGGTGCGGTCAGACTTGGGCTGACTCACTGGTTGGCGGGAAGAGCGGATTACAGAGATGTGATGTGTCAGACCAATATAAAAAACTTATATGTGACATTTGCGGGACCGGTACCGCCCAATCCAAGCGAACTCCTTGGAGGGGAAAAATTTATGAATTTGGTTAAGCATTTGAAAAAACTCTTTGATTATGTCATTATTGATACACCGCCGCTTGGAAGTGTCATTGATGCAGCTGTCACTTCGAAAAGCTGTGACGGTATTGTGCTTGTAGTTGAAAATGATGCAATCAGCTACAAGTTTGCGCAAAAGGTGAAAGATCAGCTTGACAAGGCAGACAGCCATATTCTTGGGGTTGTGCTCAATAAAGTAGATATGACAGGAAAAGGCTATTATGGTCATTACGGAAAATATTATGGTAAATACTATGGAAAATATTATGGCAAGTACGGGGAAGAGAACATCGAAACTCAGACCGCGGCGAAGACAATAAGACCATATCGTGATGACATTGATATCAATGCAGAGTTGAAGAATAAAAAGGCCTCTCGCTGATTTTCCATAGGTATATCAAGATAATAAAGGAGAATTAGATGAAGCAGAGTAAAGTGCTTGGCATTGTGCTTGCCATAGCAAATGTAATATTGATAATAGTCTGTGTATTCATGTATATGAGAATGGATAGGACGGAGCCGAAGCTAGAGTTTCACACAGTCAATATAGTATACAGACAGGATATGGATATAGCAGAGCTTCTTACAGGTGTTACCGCTTATGACAGTGTTGATGGGGATATAACAGACCGGATTGTCATTGAAAAGATTACGGAAAATCCTGAAGAGGGTTCCGCAGTGGTATTTTACGCGGTAAGTGATAAAGCAGGAAATGTCATTAAAGCTTCAAGGTTTTTTGAAGCTGTATTTGAAGAAGAGATAAACAGAACAGATAAATTGGAAGAGGCGGATGAAAGCGGCGGACAGACAGATGGTGATATGCCTGAACCGATGTCATTACAGTCAGAAGTGCCGGCACCATCAGAAATGCCAACTCCATCGGATGTGGAAATGCCTACGCCTACACCGGACCCCACAATGACACCGATACCGACAAGAGCGCCAGAACCAACAAGAGCACCGGCACCGACAAGAGCGCCAGCGCCCACGCCGGAACCGGAGCCTACGCCTACACCGACGCCGTTAACGGCGCCTATACTTACGCTAAAGACTTCGCAGGTTATGGTAGGGATAGGATCGGGGCCGGCATGGGTAGATGTGATTGAAACACTTTCGGATGATGAAGATAGCTATGATACGCTTTTCAGAAATCTGAGTGTCAGTAAATATGATATGGACAGGGCAGGTACTTATCAAGTGACTGTTTATACGGAAGACTCGGATGGAAATAAATCCCAGCCGCAGCCGCTTACCATAATTGTTCAGTGACAAAATCTTTATATTAAGATGCAGGAGCATAGATGTGAGAAGTAAGCAAAAGAGAGATGTACAAGCAGATTTTGAAAAGGATTTGCTGCTTGATCCGGATAAAGTTAAAAAAAAGAAAAAATATAAAAGAAAAAAACGTATTATGGTTGTTCTATGCGGATTGGTTGTGCTTATTGGAACTGCACTGGCAGCATTCCAAATTGTACGGGCCATGGGAAAATCTAGTCTGCAGAGCAAAATAAAGGCATCAACATCGGAACTATTGTCCACGAAGGAGCAGGAAATGGTGACCGAAGAGGAACGGAGCCGGTGGCAGGCGGGGTGGGTAAAGTATCAGAATACGATATATGCTTACAATGAAGATATTATGACATTTCTGTTTATGGGTATTGATAAGAACAGTGATGTAAAAGAAGTGAATGAAGGAACAGACGGAGGGCAGGCAGATGCGTTGTTCTTAGCTGTTATGAATCCCCATGATCATACAATAAAGATAATCGGAATCAACCGCAATACAATGACGGACGTTGACATTTATAATGAAGAAGGCGCTTATGTGACCACGGAAAAGGCCCAAATCGCGGTGCAGCACGGTTTTGGGAACGGTATGGAAAAAAGCTGTGAGTATCAGCGAAGGGCAGTGGAAAAGCTGTTCTATAATCTACCTATCCATGGGTATGCCGCCATCAATATGAGTGCGATTACTACGATCAATGATGCAGTAGGCGGTGTGGATGTAAAGGTATTAGAAGATTTGACAAAAGCAGATAAGCTGCTGGTGAAAGACGCTCAGGTGCATTTGATGGGACAAAGTGCTTTCTGGTATGTAAAATATCGTGACACTAGTGAATTTGGTTCTGCTGATATGCGGCTTGCAAGACAGAAGCAATATCTGAATGCCTTTGTCGGTGCAGCAAAGCAGGCAGCAAAGAAGGATATTACGGTGGCGGTGGAATTGTATCAGGCAATTTCAGCCCAGATGGTGACAGATATCACCTTAAATGAAGCGGCATATTTAGCTCCTATATTGGTGGATTATTCATTCGATGAGGAAGGATTTTATATGCTGGAAGGGCAGACGGTCATGGGAGATAAGTTTGAAGAGTTTTATGTGGATGAAGATGCCCTGTACGAAATGATACTTGATGTTTTTTATGAGGAAGTGAAAGATGAATAGAAGGATAAGGACACTTGGAAATAAATATGTCCTGCTGCTAATAGGGATTTTTATCTGGGCGGTGTTCCTTTTCGGATGCGGAAAGAAAATGAATGAGGAAGCGGAAGATATAGGAGATGGACAAGCGGCTCAGATACAAGAAGCATCAGTCGGGGGAGACGTTGGAATTGCAGATGAATCGGCAAAAGATGCATCTGTGGATATGAAAGCGCTTNNGGAGGAAAATCCGGACATTTTTGCNTGGCTCTATATACCGGATACGGATATTGANGCACCGGTGCTGCANAGTGCAGANGCGGATGATTATTATGAGAACCANAATGNCTATCNGGAAGAAGATNATGGCGGAGCACTTTATACAGAACTTGCNAATCTGAAAAATATGTGNGATTTCAACACTGTGNTTCATGGAAAGACATCAAGTGATGGTGAAGAAGGNANNTTTGCAGACTTATATCNTTTNGCAGATCCNGACTTTTTTGCGGAACATGAAGATGTTTANCTTTACCTTGACGGAAATCTTCTTACTTATACGNTTTTTGCCGCTTATGAAAGAGAAAANACCAGTCTGATACGANNCTATGACTTTACNTATGGCGCAGGATGCCAGCANTTTNTAGAAGATGTNTACAGTACAAGAGAGATGGGAAAGAACCTGCGGGAGGGATGGGAGGAAATAACGCCCTATCATTTNCTGCTTACNCTTACNACACAAAAAGAATCAGATNCGGACAANCANTTTGTAGTCATNGCATTGCTTGTAGGAGATGCNGCCGGAGAGATTGACCGNATGGTTGAATGGTAGCGTATAGTAAATTTTGATGTTTTCATCTGAAGGCATAGCCTNAAGATGTAAATATAAAACCACACTTAGGATACCCGGGATACCGGGGAGAAAGGAGAAATCGTCCAATGAAAAAATTAGTCGCATTAGCACTGGCAGGTGCAATGATCTGTGCACTGCCTGTATGCGCAGCGGAAAGTCCTTCTGCGGCGGTAGTTGCATCATCGGCATCAACTGTTGAAGCAGCAGCATCCGCAGGAAAATCTGTGGGGGAATATACCAATAATGCAGTGGTAGATGTTCCCGGTCTTACGGAGGTAACCCCGCTTGGTCAGGGAGGACATGTCATCATTAACGGTGCACCCAGCAATGTTACTTTCTTTTTGACAAAGCCTTCAGCGGAAGCGGTGACTTCTGCAAAGAGCCAGGCACAGGTACTTGGCGGTAAGGTGCTGAATGTTGTAGGGACCACATCACAGGTCATTACCGAATTTGGCACAGCACAGGTAAATTTCTACGCAAAGGGAGTTAAAGCAGGTCAGTTCATTAAAGTTTACCAGTTAATTAATGGTGTATGGGTAGAACTGGAGGTTTCTGAAATCAGAGAGGACCATGTGGTAGTTAACATGACTTCTCATGGAATACTGGCGTTTATCGAAGTCCCGGAAGTGATCGGAGCTGCAGAAGAAACGAAAGTAACAGCAGAGCCTAGAACAGCAGAAACTAAAGAAACCGTAGAAAGCAAAGCAACANNNGAAGCTGAGAAGACGGAAGAGGTTAAAGCNGCAGACGAAGCTGNGAAGACGGAAGAAGTTAAAGCAACAGAAGAAGTGAAAGAGACAGAAGAAGCCAGCAGAACAGCAGGGGCTATAAATTAGAATTATCTACAAAGCAGTACAAATCTTTCCGAGTGTGGGGATATGCGCACTGCTGTCAAAGGCAGTGCGCTGAAAAAAGTGTGGTGGATAGTTATACTTATGGGGAGAGTCAGAATGGGGCAAGTAAAAGCGCTGACAAAAGGCAGTATTATTGACAGAAATAACATGAAGGAAGTTTATCAGAATAAAAGCCAGGCGTATAAATGCTTAAAACGCTTGTTTGACGTTGTTTTCTCAGGAATAGCGCTTATTTGCCTGTCACCGGTATTTTTACTTACAGCAATTGCAATCCGGCTGGAGGATGGGGGACCGGCGATTTTTACCCAGCAAAGAGCGGGTAAAGACATGCGGGCTTTTAAAATGTATAAATTTCGCAGTATGTATGTGAATGCAGATGAAAAGATGGCAGAACTGTTAAAAGATAATGAACAGGCGGGACCTGCCTTTAAAATAAAAAATGATCCTAGGATAACAAAGGTAGGCAGATTCATCCGAAAGGTTTCCATTGATGAACTTCCACAGCTGATTAATATCATAAAGGGAGATATGAGCATTGTGGGACCTAGACCGATTCTGACCTTTCAGATGGAAGAATGCAATGAGTATGAAAGACAAAGAGTGATTGTTCAGCCAGGGCTTACCTGTTATTGGCAGATAGGNGGNAGNGCCAATATNAAGTGGNANGAGTGGGTGGANCTGGATTTGGANTATATAGAAGATATGAGTTTTTGGACAGACTTGAAAGTGATTTTGAAGACGATTCCGGCGGTGTTTGATAGTGAAGGGGCATATTAATAAAACTATAAAAGCTGTTATAAGGGATGGTATGGAGACTATATGATAGAGATAGATGGAAAAATATATAAAACGGCAATTGTTCATGATTGGGTGTGCAATTATGGGGGCGCGGACAGGGTACTGGAATGGCTGTTACAGATTATGCCAGATTCACCCATATACATAGGATGCTATATGGAAAATCAGCTTTCACCAATGTTAATGAAGGCTGATTTAAGGCCATCCTCTTTGCAAAGAAGACAAAATCAAAAAAGGGATAATCATCAAAAGTTTTTACCTTTTATGCCAACTGCATTCGAGGAATTTGATTTAAATGAGTATGACATAGTTGTCAGTGACAGTAGCTGTTGTGCAAAAGGAGTCATTACGAATCCCAATACGTTACATATCTGTTACTGTCATACCCCGATGCGATACGCTTATGAGTTTTATTATGAATATACAAAAAGTATGAATCCTTTGAAGAAAAAGTTAGTTAAATATTTCATGAATTATTTAAGGTTGTGGGATGTATTGTCAGCGAACAGAGTAGACTATTTTGTTGCTAATTCTGAAAATGTAGCGAATAGAATCCGAAAACATTACGCAAGGGAGTCAGAAGTGATTTATCCGCCGGTGAATATTTCCTATTTCCACCCGCAGGAATCAGAAGCAGATTTTTATCTTTGTGTTTCACGGCTTATCAAGCATAAACGTATAGACTTGGTTGTTGAAGCATTTAACGATTTGGGATTGGAATTATATGTTATAGGCGAAGGAGAGGAACTGAAAAATCTTAAAAAAAAGGCAAGAAATAATGTACATTTGATTGGAAGACAACCGGATAGCGTTGTAAAAGATTATTATAGTAGGTGCAAAGCATTTATTTTTCCTACAGAAGAAGATTTTGGTATTACTCCAGTAGAGGCGCAGGCAAGCGGAAGACCTGTTATTGCATTTGGCAAGGGAGGAGCTTTAGAAACAGTAATAGATGGTATTACTGGTACTTTTTTTGATACTCAGTCGGTAGAAAGTTTGATAGATGCGGTTCAGAGGCTGGAAACAATGGACATAAAAAAGGAAAACTGCAGAAAGAATGCAGAGAAGTTTTCTGATGAAATATATTATAACAAAATGAAAAATTTTATTGAAGATAAATGGAGAGAGTTTGTGAAATAAAATAGTGGGAGAAGATAGTGGGTTATATGCAGATAGAAAATTTGATTGTTGTAAGCGATTTTGGATATGTAAATGGCGGAAATTCCAAGGTTGCGATTCAGACGGCGCTTGCAGTAAAAAATGATGGTCTAAATGTATGTTTTTTTTGCGGTGCAGGACCAACAGATGGCAAGCTTATAGAGAAATCTGTGAAAGTTGTTTGTTTGCAGCAGCAGGATTTTTATGAAGGAGATAGTCGAATTAAGGGCTTTTTTCAAGGTATTTGGAATATAAGAGCTAAAAAGAAATTCTATTATAGTTATAAAGACTTTGACAAAGATAAAACAGCAGTTCATTTTCACGGTTGGTCAAGAGTGCTTTCTCCATCAGTTATCTATATAGCTTCGAGAATGGGGTTTAGAATTTTTTTCACACTGCATGACTACAATTTGCTTTGTCCAAACGGTTCTTTGTTTGTATTTCCTAAAAATGAAGTATGTTGTTATCAGCCCTTATCCGGTAGATGCATATTGTGCAATTGTGATAGAAGAAAATATATACATAAACTATATAGAATATTAAGATTTTTAAGCCAGAAGTATGCACTTAAAAATATTGGAATGTGCAATTTGATTACGATATCACACCAGAATGATACAATTTGTAAAGAATATTATGGTAAAGGTAAGCGGATAAAGCTCATTTATAATCCAACAGATACGGATTTGCCAGCAAGAGTTAAGGTAGAAAATAATGATACTTTCATGTTTATAGGACGAATCTCAGATGAAAAAGGAATTCGTTTGTTTTGTGAGGCTGTTACAATGGGAGGTTATTCTGGAATTGTATTAGGCGATGGCTATTTAGCAAAGGAATTAAAAAATAAATATGAGAATATTGCTTTTATGGGATGGTGTAAAAAGGAAGATGTCATAAGATATATTCAGAAAGTAAGAGCTCTGGTTTTTCCAAGCCTTTGGTATGAAGGAGCACCGCTTGTAATAATGGAAATGATGCAATATGGAATTCCTTGTATTGTATCTGATATATCATCTGCAGTGGAGAAAGTTGACGATGGCAGAAATGGATATATTTTCAAAAGTAATGATGTAGGTGCACTTATGCAAGCAATGAACAAAATTATGGAGAATAGGCATTTAGAACAGTTTTCGATAAATGCTCAAAATAGCTTTATGCAAAATAGTGTTAGCATGGAAATGTATGCGAATGAGTTGCTGAATTTTATACAATATGAATAAGAAGGGACGATATAATATATGATAGTTGCGCAACCTACTAATTTGTTGGCAAATCAGATGTTTACATATACTTCTGTTAAATCCATAGCGTTGGATAAACACCTTGAGTTTAAATATGTTAACAAATATGCTTCATATGGCGAGAGAAGATATGGCGATATTGACCAAAGATATGGGCAGAATTTTGACACGATTTTTTCGATTCCGGTAGAAGAATGTATTCATGAATTGCCTTCAAATATATGTGTTGTCAAAGAAAATCAAACTAAACATGGAAACAAAGTATATCATGCATATCAAAAAGAAATGTTGGATATGCATGATAATACTTTGGTGGATGGTTTGCTCGCTTCTCCCAAATATTTTGAACATAGATTAAAAGAGGTTCGGAAATGGTTTCAATTTAAAGCGGATATTGAAGAGTGGGCAAATTACAAAATGAAGAATTTAAGAGAAAAATATCCGGGAAAAAAAATAGTATCCATTCATTTCCGGGTTGGCAAGGATTACAGGGATAGCGGTTATTTGCTTAAATATGCTTATTGGAAAGATGCAAGCTTATATATGATGGAACAGTACCATAATAATGTTGTATTCCTTATATTTTATGACAGATGGATGAACTACCTGGATAGGTTTACGGCTATATTTCCGCATGAAATTTGTCATGGTTCATTGGCAGAAGATTTGTGCATGATGGCAAGATGCGATGGAAATATTATATCGAATAGTACCTTTTCAATTTGGGGAAGCATTTTGAATGAAAAATCAGAAATAACGATCAGACCCTCTCTTTATCCAATTCATTCTAATATGGTTCAGGAAGATTCATTTTTGGATAGCTGGCACGTAATGAAGGCGGAGAGAAGTTTAATATCAGGATTTTTAGGGAAGCTGCATTATGGGGGTATTAAAAGGCGAGGAGTTAATTTTCTGTATAAGCTACGAAACATAAAGTGAAATGTAGCATGGATATGAGGTCATAATGGAAAATACAAAAATTGCAATTTTATATATATGTACTGGTCAGTATACGGTATTTTGGGAAGAATTTTATAAATCTTTTCAGGAGCATTTCCTTCCAAATTGTAGGAAGGAATATTATGTTTTTACGGATAAGGATGATTTATGTGAGAAGGAGAATGTACATTTGACACATATAGACCATCTTGACTGGCCATATAATACATTGCTGCGATTTGAATTTTTTCTTAAAGTCAAAACGGAATTGGAGAAGTCTGATTATATTTATTTTTTTAATGCCAATATGAAGTGCAATAAGGTGATTTTTGAGCAGGAATTTTTGCCGGATATTGCGAAAGGTGAAAAACTGGTTGCTGCGATACATCCATTATATGTAAATGTAAGAAGCAGACACTGCCCCTTTGAACGAGACGAAAGATCACTGGCATATGTACCATATACAAGTGAAAGCAAATATATTATGGGAAGTCTTAGTGGAGGCGAAAAAGAAGCGTATTTATCATTGATTTTGGAACTTGCATTTAATGTACAGAAAGATTTGCAGAATGGTTTCATTGCAAAGGTTCATGATGAATCCCATTTAAATGCATATGTTACAAAGCATTCTGAATATCAGGTTAAATATTTATCACCATCATATATTTATCCGATGGAATTAAGGCCAGCCTATCAGGCATATATTTTGATGTTGGATAAAAAGTTGTATTTTGATGTGTATAAATTTAAAAAATGTAAGAAGAAAAGTTTATTGATAAGAGCCATTAATAAAATAATACGGTATTTGCATGAAGATTTAGAATACATTGTATTTCTGCCAAATAGATGATGAGGAAAACAATATGGTTTATTTAGTGCTCTTGCTTTCGATTATTTTATTTCAGATTTTACCTGGAAAAAATATATATTTACATATTGAATCTAAGATGATAGTAGTGTCAACGAAACGCTTAACCGCGATTTTAACTGCAATAGAGCTAATATTCGTCACAATTTTTAGAAAAAAAACGGTAGGTGCAGACTTAAGTATGTATACCAGACTGTTTGAAGCGATTAATAAGTATTCGTGGAGAAGTTTACTGGATAGTAAGTTTGAGCCGGGCTATATGTTCTTTTCTAAGCTTGTACGATGTTTTAGCGACAATGCACAGGTATTTATTGTTGTCACAGGAATGATAACAGTTGGCTTTTATTTATTAGAAATATTTCGTAAATCTTACAATCCTCTTCTAATGATGTATCTGTCATTGACTTATGGCTTCTTTTTCTTTCAATATTCCATGATAAGACAAGTCATTGCAATGACGCTGTTTATGATTGCTGTGGATAAATTAGGAAAGAAGAAATGGCTGGAATATATTATTATTGTCCTAGTGGCTTCAACATTCCATGCATCTGTAAGTGTATGTCTGCCGCTGGTGTTTATTGTGTTTTTTCCATGGACGGATCATACGTTAAATTTAATATGGATGGTAGAAATAATAGCGAGTGTTACGTTAAGGGGAATATTGGAGATAATTGTACGTTATATACCTAGATATGCATATATATTGAGTGAAAATACCAGTTATAAGGTTGGATATATGGCAAGAATTGCAATTATATGTGGTTTGTATTTAGCCAGCGTATTCTTCTGTAAAGTGGGATGGCAGGGGAATAAAATGTTTATAAAGAAAGAAGATGACAAGAAGAGTAATTTCGTGCTGATTCTTGGCAGCATAGGAATGATGCTTATGCCTATGATTAATTATTTTGAGTCGGCACAAAGAATGACTTATTATTTTATCCCATATGTTTTTTGGTGTGTAGATCTGGCTGTAAATAGAAGTAAATGGATGAAACGTATGTTGCCTGCTATATATATTTTACTTGGAATTTATTATTTGCTTTGTTTTACAGGATTTACTTCTGTGCATGATGCGTTTGGCACAAATAATTATTTGTTTTTCTGGCAATAAGCCTTTAACAGGAGAAGGGGAAGATAAACAATAATCTGCGTTGTGTTTATCTTATGCAAAGAAAAATGAGATGATTATGAGTTCTTATAGAAGGAATTACAAATATATGAAGAAATATGTTCAATTACTAAAAAATACAGGATTGTTCGCGATTTCTAATATAGCAACAAAATTTATTCAGTTTGCATTTTTGCCATTATATACTGCTTACTTAACAACAGCCGATTATGCAATCGTAGATATGTCATTTGTTATACAATCTCTTTTTTGGCCGATATTATCGCTTTCACTTACTGATGCCTTATTACGGTTTGCAATGGATCAAGAGTATGATACAAAAAAGGTGTTTACTACTTGCAGTGTGTTAATGCTACCAGGATTTGCCATTAGTGTATATATTTTTTCATTTGTAAACATAAATGATACTTTATTTTTATATAGGAAATATTTCCTTACTTATTATCTGGTAATTTCAATAAATTCATATTTTTCAATATTTGCAAGGGCTATTAATAAAATAAAATTGGTGGTTATTAATTCTGTTCTATCTAGTCTGATGATAGCGGTGTTAAATATAGTGTTTCTTCTGGTTCTTAATCTTGGCGTTGAAGGGTATTTCTATTCCTTAATTTTGGGAAATCTTGTAACAGCGTTAGTCTACTTCTATTACGGAAAATATTTTTTATTCTTAATCAAAAGATTTTGGAATAAAAATCTCGTAAAGGAATTGTTGGTATATTCTATTCCGCTTATACCCAATTCTGTTTTTTGGTGGGTTAATTCAAGTTTGGACAAATTTTGTCTAACGACTATGGTTGGATTAAGTGAAGTTGGACTATATGCTGTTTCAGGGAAAATTTCATCGATGTTAAATATAGTGACATCCATATTTAGTCAGGCGTGGAGCATATCTGTAATTAAGGAGTATAAAGATAGTGGTTCAGATAAATTTTTCACAATTATTTTCAACATTTTTAATATTTTAATTTTATTTATGTCATTTGTAGTTATCATATCAATTAAGCTCTTGGCGAAAGTATTATTTTCCAATGAATTTTATCTTGCTTGGAAATATGTTCCGTATTTAGTAATTGCATTTTATTTTAATGCTCTAAATGTATATTTTGGATCAATTTTTACAGCGTATAAAAAAACAAATCTAATTTTTTGGACCACGGGAGCAGGAGCAATCATCAATTTGTTTTTAAACGTATTAATGATCAAATCAATGGGAACCTTGGGAGCTGCAATTGCAACGATTATAAGCAATATGATAGTATATATAGCACGTATAATTTTTGTTAGGAGATATGTGACAATAAGGAGTTCAGCTATAAGTAATTGCATTTTACCAATACTATTGATGATTTTATCAATGTCAATGGTCAGTGAAATATCATTTTACATCTCGGCGATTATTTTTGGTGTAGCAATATTCATGATTGCTTATGAGGTAGTTGTTAGATTATTGATTCCATTTAAAAGAATAAGAAGGGAAGCAATATAGATGATAAATTAAAAAGCATTACATATCATTTTATATAAAATAATAAAGGGAAGGAATATGTGATTTTATAAAATACCATATATGTTCAAATGAAAATTATAATTACAAATGTTTATTGTTATCAAAATAAAGGTGATTCTGGGATAATTTTATCAATGATTGAAAATTTGCAAAAAATTTTTGATAATCCCGAGATAAAGCTGGTTAGTTTATATCCTAATGAAGATATGGGAAAGTATGGTAAAAATGTAGAAGTTTTAAGTCCGATAATGTGGAATAATGGGGCTGTTAATAAGTACATTTTGGCGCTTAGAAATATAATGAAGCTTCTGATGAAGTGGGTTCAATATTCCATGGGGATTTTCATATCTGAAACTGAGAAAGAGATTGCTTCGGCTGATTTAATTGTAAGTTGTGGCGGGGGCTATATGCAGTCAAGAGATATTAAGAAATTGGTAATGTGTTTTAGCTATCATTATATTCAATTACTTTGCGCAAAGAAAAGTAAAAGAAAATATGTGATTTTTGCACAAAGCATTGGACCATTTGATTTTATTTCAGCAAAAGTAGTTAGAGAAATTTTGCAAGAGGCCAGTTTGACTTTAGCAAGAGAATGTTACTCATATGAGTATGTTCAAAAAAAATTTAGATTGAAAAATCTACATTTAACTGCCGATACGGCTTTTCTACTGAAGGCTCAAAAAAATTCCTATGAATTTGATAATGACAAAAAAAGGATAGGAATTACGGTTAGAAATTGGATATATCCAAATTCAAAAAACAAAGATAAAATGAACGAAAGATATATTAATGCATTTGCTCATTTTATTAATGTTTTAGTTGCACAATATGATATGCATGTATATATAATGCCACAGTGTACAAGTTTTGGATTGGATAACGATTTGATAATCTCACAGTGCATATATGAAGAGGTAGAAAACCATGAACTATGTACTGTTATAGAACAAGATTTTACACCGTATGAATTAAAACATATTTATTCTAAAATGGACTATTTTATAGGCACGCGTATGCATTCGAACATATTTTCACTAGCAGAATATGTACCTTGTATTGCGATTTCTTATGAGCATAAGACAGATGGTATTATGGAGTCAGTTGGACTTAAAGATTATGTAATAAATATTAATGATATTAGTTATGAAGTGCTGATTGAAAAGTTTAATGCACTTATAGAGGATAAAGAAATTAGCTTGAAACTTAAAGATTCTGTAGATAGAGTTAAAATTTTTGCAAAGAAGAACTATGAATTAATAAAAGATATAGCAGATGAAGGGTAAGCGCAGAATAGCAGGGTATACTTTGCGAAAAAATCCGGGGGTCCTCGGATTCTCAGCATAATTATGATTTATTTGCACAGCGCCTCTGAACTTCTGATAACGTATAATAGATTTCGCAAATTAATTTCATAAAAATAGACATAGTCTATAGTCGTTTGGTAGAATTAAGTCACCACAACAAAACCTACTAAAGGAGGCATAAACCATGTCTGATAACATTAGACAACTAAACGAAGACTTAATAAAGGATAGTGTCAAGATTTTTTTCAGGGAGGCTGTAATTTCCTGATAGATGGGACAAAGAATGGAAAAGCTTCAAGCAGTGATGCAATCGTTTCGACATCAGTAACGCTTAACTCTGGGGCTCTTTTCCATGAGGATAATGCAGTATATTTTGTAGATGTTCTGGAAGGAAAAGAAGATTCCTTGTTCTGCTTTGATTTGTGCGTACTGGCGCATGGTAATATCTGAAGCATAACAATCAGCTCTTGCCAGTGGAAAATTGTAACCAATCTTCTGCATTTCTACATTTGCATAAGAACCGTCATCAAGCTTGATGAGGATATCCATGACGACGAAGCTTGCCCGTTCACTCAGACCTATATTCTAATGAATTGGACTATACATATATTATTGATTTATTGAAAGATTGTGACTTACATCGGGTTCGCATTTCTCTAACTGTACCGGATTTTTCATCATATGGAGATGTTAATGCTATTGAATATTTCAAAAAACGTAAGCCATTTTTATTAAAGTTCTTACATGATATGCAGGAAAATAATATTCTTCCATATTATGATTGCAATAAACCACCATACTGTATCTGGACGGATGAAGAAAAAGAGTGGTTGGAGAATATGGTTGCACAATATCATGTTGAAAGTAATTTGATTGGTGATCATTCATTCTGTTATCCGGTAATAGATATTCTGCCAAATCTTCAGGCTGTTCGTTGTTTTGGTATGTCTGAATACAAAAAAGTAAAAGTAGAAGATTTTAGTGGTGTTTCAGAAATAGCTAGTTATTTTTTGAATCATATTGATTCTGCGAGCTATCAGATTCCAGCAATTGAAGAATGCAAAGAATGTAAAAAACGTCAAATTCGAAAGTGTACAGCGGGCTGTATTGGTTTTAAAAGTGGTGCAATTACAAAGTTAAATGATTATGCAATGATATTGTAGGGGTGTGAAGCTGTGAAGGATAGACTTTATAAAAAGATATCAATTGGTTTGAATCTTAATGAAAATGAAGATGATATCCTTACTTTTTTGGAAACATATCAAGATTATTTAAGCAGTATATTGTCAGACGGCACATTGTGGGAGGCGCAAACCGCACGTTGATTTCGACGCTTCAGCCTCCCCGACTGCGCAGTCGTGTGGGTGACCGCAAACTTTCAGCGGGGCAGCCGCACGCTGTCGTAGTCTTGCTTGAAAAGCAGGAATCCTGCTTTTGAAATAAGGTCATGACAGGAGTCACAGCCTTTGTATATGCACTTTGAAAACTTCATCAGTAAAGCCCCTGGTTGTCAACCGCAGCCCGGATGGTTTCAGCATCAATCATTTTTCTGTCCTGCTGGGAGCCGATGGTCAGGGCATCCGTCATCAGATTATCAATTAGATGGGGATTGCCCTGGGTAAAACTATGTACGGCAGCAAGGGCAGCAGTGTCAATGATGGATGTGGAAGCACCTGCCAGCTTTAGTTTATGCAGCCTGCTTGATTATCATTGATTTTAAAGGGATTTTGGAGTCAATGGGATGCGTCAGCATCGGCACAAGCCTTTACCATTGCCACCGAAATTTCTTTAAAATACTGGTCGTTCAAAAATGCATCAGTGAACGCTGAGCTCCGCAGAATGCACACATTCTTTCCTAAAGATATGTTGCAAATAACAGAAGTTAATCAGAAAGAAAAAGCAACACACATTTACTTAAAATCGGAAACGAAAAGCTGTAACTGCCCGAAATGCGGACAACTTATGGAACAATATCATGGTACATATGTAAGGACTGTTCAGGACCTTCCTATCTTTGGGAAAACTGTCAAGCTGCATGTTAGGACACATGAGTATAATTGTAAAAATGACGATTGTGATGTTGCTACATTTGCAGAGAGTTTCAATGGATTTTTGGTTTTATATAGCAGAATGACAGAGCGCTGCGCTGATTTTATCTGTTCTTTGGCATTAGAAACAAGCTGTGAAGGGTGCTCGCGGATATGTAAAGTATTGAGGATAAGAATCAGTGGCGATACGGTAATACGTCTTCTGTTGAAAAGGTATCAGTTTATGGAAGATACTCCTGTCGGAGAAAGAATCGGAATAGATAATTTTGCTTACAAAAAACGCCACACATATGGAACTGTTATCGTGAACGGCGAAACACATAATCCCATCACGTTATTAGATGGACGGGACGGGAAGCCCTAAGAAAGTGGCTGCAAAATAATAAGCATGTTAAAGTGGTCACCCGTGACAGAGCCAGTGCATACGCAAAAGTCATAGCGGAAGAACTGCCGGATGCCATGCAGGTATCCGGATTATGCGTATAATTCCTCGCTTTTCACAGAGAAAGTGATATCTTTATTTTTGAGGGATATCAAGAGAGACGACAGAATAGAGTTCCAAAACGATTGGAATGAAAAGAGAGACGTACATTTGAAGGTGAGTGGACTTATATAAAAACCAGATTGGAAAGATAGAAAAAGAAAATATTGAAGATGAGGTGTTGGCTTTCTCGAAGGGGAAGGCGGAAATTTAACACAAGTTGATGACATGGACATGTAGAGAGGGGACAGAAGAAATGGCAAAATACACTTTTAAGGTTTATCCGGCTGGTCAGGGCAGAACTATATATCGTACTATGGAAATATCTGGAAAAGAAACGCTCGACAGATTATGTGAGTTTATTTTGGAATCGTTTGATTTTATCCATGAGCATTTATATGAATTCTGCATGGATAATAGAATGTATAGCGATGACAATTATCAGTATGATCCCGAGGATGGTGGAGCGTCAACGGATATAGTGATAGACAAGATTGGTCTTGTAAAGGGACAAAACTTTTCGCTTCATTATGATTATGGTGATGACTGGATGTTTACGATTCATGTGCAAAAGATAGAAGATGAAACGAAAACGACATCGCCTAAACTGATTAAGTCAGTAGGGCATGTAGAACAGTATCCGAATTGGGATGAGTGGGATGATGAAGAGGACGAATTTTAAACAACGAGTGTTAATCTTGCAGGAAGTTCATAATCAACAGATTCAACGCGCTGTTTTCAGCAGCCTATCGGACTGCTGGAAGCATTATTCGGCAACTGATTTATCATTTTTTAATAAATATTTTATTGACGAGGCGGGTACGCTTTGATACAATAAATTAAAGCATAGAAATTCTAACGGAAATTCGTTCTATTATCTCATTTTCTAATAGGCATTCCCACAGGGGATGCATTATCTGTAGTAGAATCCTTGCTTTATTACCAATTCAAACCAAATAGGGCAGGGAACAGAGAAAATCACCTTTTGCAGAAGGAGACACAGTTCTGCCTGTCTGACAAAAGGAGGACGAATGGAAGAAACCAACGAAAAGAAAGACACGGTAGAGAAGGAGTTTGTAGCATTCCCGGATATTGCAGCAGATGTGATTAATGTACTATTGTACCAGGGGGAGAAGGTAGCAAAAGCAGAAAATCTGCTGGCAGGTCCCACAGAGACCATCTATCAGGGCATGGAGAAACAGCGCAGCCAGTACGAGGATTTGTGCAAATATGAGATGGCAGACGGAAAAGTGAACCTCATGTACTTGATTGCCAACCAGAGCAGGACAGATGGCAAGATGCTGCTGCGCAAGGCTGGCTATGTCGGAGGCGTTTATCGGGAACAATATGAAGAGAAAACGCAGAACATTTTTCCTGTTATTGAGTTTGTATTGTATTGGGGACATTCCAGATGGAAAAGCAGCCGCGGCATCCGCAGGTTGTTCAGAAAGAGGAAACTAAGCGGGAAGGCATGGGAATATATCGATGAATTGAATCTCCATGTGTTCGAGATGCGGTATCTGCCGGAAGAGACTAGAAAACTTTTTCAGAGCGATATGCGGATAGTGGCGGACTTCCTTGCAGAGGGAAATGGATACCGTTCCCAAAGAAAGATTACACATAAAGCGGCATTGATTAGAATGATCAAGGTGCTTTCTGGTGAAACAGATCTAGAGGATATTGAAGCATGGATGGAAGAACAGGGTGTAAGAGAGGAGGATGAGGTTACAGTGTGTGAATTATTTGACCAGTATGTTAGACAAGGAAGAGCAGAAGGATTAAGAGAGGGAAGAACTGAGGGCGAAAATCGATTTGCTGAACTTGTAAAGCTTCTTATTGATGGGGGAAGAAGTGAAGAACTGAGAAAAGCTGTTACTGATCCGGATTATCGAAAGCAGTTATATCTGAAAGCAGGTTTATCTTAGATAATATTTTACCTGTATTACTGCATTTATGCGTATGCATTGATACAATAAATAAAAGCATAGAAATTCTAACGAAAATTCGTTCTATTATCTCATTTTCTAATGGGCATTCCCACCGGGGATGCATTATCTGTAGTAGAATCCTTGCTTTATTACCAATTCAAATCAAATAGGGCAGGGAACAGAGAAAAGCGCCTTTCGCGGAGGGAGACACTGTTCTGCCTGTCTGACAAAAGGAGGACGAATGGAAGAAACCAACGAAAAGAAAGACACGGTGGAGAAGGAGTTTGTAGCGTTCCCGGATATTGCGGCAGATGTGATTAATGTACTATTGTACCAGGGGGAGAAGGTAGCAAAAGCAGAAAATCTGCTGGCAGGCCCCACAGAGACCATCTATCAGGGCATGGAGAAGCAGCGCAGCCAGTATGAGGACTTGTGCAAATATGAGCTGGAAGGCGGAAAGGTGAACATCATGTACCTGATTGCCAACCAGAGCAGGACAGATGGCAAGATGCTGCTGCGCAAGGCCGGCTATGTCGGAGGCGTTTATCGGGAACAGTATGAAGGGAAAACACAGAATATTTTTCCTGTTATTGAGTTTGTGTTGTATTGGGGATATCCCAGATGGAAAAGCAGCCGCGGCATCCGCAGGCTGTTCAGAAAGAGGAAACTAAGCGGGAAGGCATGGGAATATATCGATGAATTGAATCTCCATGTGTTCGAGATGCGTTATCTGCCGGAGGAGACGAGGAAACTTTTTCAGAGTGATATGCGGATAGTGGTAGACTTTCTTGCAGAAGGAAATGGATATCGTTCCCAAAGAAGGATTGTGCATAAAGCGGCATTAATTAGGATGATCAAGGTGCTTTCGGGAGAAACAGATACGGAGAACATTGAAGCATGGATGGAAGAACAGGGAATCAGAGAGGAGGATGAGGTTACGGTGTGTGAATTATTTGACCAGTATGTTAGACAAGGAAGAACTGAAGGAAGAGCTGAAGAAAGAATCTTTATTATCCACCAACTGCAGAAGGAGGGTGTTGATGAAGCTTTTATCAGTAGGATCACGAACTGTACCAAAGAAGAACTTGCAATAGCGGCAGGAAGGTAGTCTATAGCAGCATATTTCAGAAAATCAAAAATAAAGACGGGGAACATCTATGGATACGAAATCAAGTAAAACACAGATTCTGTTATTTTTATTTATTACCTTCATTCTGACATATGGGGTGGAAATTTTCTTGATTATGCCGATGGCGGGCAGTATGTATGTTGAGCAGGCGTATCTGGCGCAGCTCCTGGTGGCAGGTGTCATGTTCATACCGGCAATAGGGGCGCTTTTAACACGCCTTATAACGAAAGAAAAATTTGGCAAAGACAATCTGATGCTTTCATTAAATTTGAAAGGAAACCTGAAATATTATGGACTTGTCTGGTTTGGTTTTGCTTTGCTCATTATGTTAGGGGCTGTATTGTATTTTGCCATTTTCCCTAAACAGTTTGATGGTGATATGAGCTATGCCCAGGCGCTTTTTGCGGCACAGGTGCAGAATACAGGAATAGAAATGTCCTTGGAGCAGATAAAGCAGGTAGTGTTGGTACAGATTATTGTTGGGATTTTTTTATCACCAATTTTGAATTTTGTTACCTGTTTTGGCGAAGAGTGGGGCTGGCGCGGTTTCCTGCTGCCTAAGATGCTGAAATGTTTTCCGAAGATACCGGCACTTTTGCTTTGCGGAGTCATCTGGGGGCTGTGGCATGCGCCTCTTACAATTATGGGTCATAACTATGGATTGGGATATAGAGGATTTCCGTTTGTAGGTATTCTGGCTATGTGCGTGTTCTGCATTGTGCTGGGAACCATTCTGTCCTATGTGACAATTAAGACAGGCAGCTGCGTGCCCGCTATCATAGGGCATGGAACCATAAATGGTCTTGCCTCCGCCAGTGTTTATTTCACATCCCTGCAAAATCCATATAATGTTTTTTTAGGACCGATGCCCACAGGACTGATAGGCGGAGCCGGATTCATTGCGCTGGCAGCAGTGCTTCTATATCACTTGTATAAAGAAGAAAAGCAAAAAAATAGCTAAACCCTATTGCAATTTGGATAACAGGGTGCTAAAATACAATAGAATTAAACATAATTACTAATCTAGAGTGGACTTCGCGGTCCACTCTTTTTTAAAGATAACAAGGTGGCAATAAGAGGTGAATGCATGTCAAAGAGAGAAAATTACGAAACCAGAACGGAAGAACTTCTAAGGCCCATTGCGGAAGCTAATGGGGTAGAAATCTATGATGTTGAATACGTGAAGGAGGGGAGTGAGTGGTATCTTCGGTGTTATATCGACAAGGAAGAAGGCGTTAACATTAATGATTGTGAAGCCGTAAGCAGAGCATTGTCAGATGAACTTGACAAAGTAGATTTTATTGAGGATGCCTATATTTTAGAGGTGAGTTCTCCGGGGCTTGGGCGTCAGCTTAAGAAGGATAAGCACTTTCAAAAAAGCCTTTTAAGCGAAGTGGATGTAAAATGCTACAAGCCGATAAACGGGTCGAAGGACTTTACCGGAATTCTGAAAGCGTTTGATGAAAATACGCTTACGCTGGAAATGGATTCGGGAAAAGAAAAGGAAGATGTTACATTTAATAGAAAAGACATTGCGGCAGTAAAACTGACACTGGATTTTTAGGCCTAAGAAAGATAAAGGGCAGAAAGGGATAAGGGAAAATGAACAAAGAATTAATGGAAGCACTGGATATTTTAGAGAAGGAGAAAGAAATCAGTAAAGATACGCTTTTTGAAGCGATTGAGAATTCATTGATTACAGCCTGCAAAAACCACTTTGGCAAATCAGATAATGTAAAAGTGGAAATCGACAGGGAAACCTGTGATTTTTTATGCTATGCAGAAAAAGAAGTAGTGGAAGAGGTGGAAGATGAGTGCCTTCAGATTTCTCTTGAGGATGCGCAGGAAATCAAATCTGACGCGGCGCTTGGGGATATCATTCATGTAGAAATCAAGTCCAAGGAATTTGGCCGTATCGCAACTCAGAATGCTAAGAACGTCATTCTGCAGAAAATCCGCGAAGAAGAAAGAAGCGTTATCTATAATCAGTATTTTGAAAAAGAAAAGGATATCGTAACTGGTATCGTGCAGCGTTACATCGGCAAGAATATCAGCATTAATCTCGGAAAGGCGGACGGCATTTTAAATGACAGTGAACAGGTAAAAGGAGAAATATTCAAGCCCACTGAGAGAATCAAGGTATATATACTAGAAGTTAAAAATACCCCTAAGGGACCGAGGATTTTAGTCAGCCGTACCCATCCGGAGCTGGTGAAGCGTCTCTTTGAAGCAGAAGTTACAGAGATCAAGGATGGAACAGTTGAAATCATGAGTATTGCCAGAGAGGCAGGAAGCAGAACGAAAATGGCGGTAAGGTCCAATAATCCAAATGTAGATGCAGTAGGAGCATGCGTTGGTCTAAATGGAGCCAGAGTCAATTCCATAGTGGAAGAACTGCGTGGAGAAAAGATCGATATCATCAATTGGGATGAAAACCCCGGTAATCTGATTCAGAATGCACTTTCTCCTGCTAAAATCGTTGCGGTGTTCGCAGATCCCGATGAAAAGACGGCAAAGGTAGTAGTTCCGGATTATCAGCTTTCTCTTGCAATCGGTAAGGAAGGGCAAAATGCAAGGCTGGCAGCAAGGCTGACCGGATATAAGATCGATATCAAGAGCGAGACACAGGCTAAGGATGCTCCGGGATTCCGCTATGAAGATTATATGGATGAATATGATGAGTATGATGAGTATGACGAGGAATACGAAGAGAGCGATTTACAGGAGTATGCCGAAGAAGGCGGCGAGGATGATTATGATGAGCCCGCTCCTGATATGACGGAATAGGGAGGGATTTTATGGCAAAAAAAATCCCAATGAGACAGTGCGTAGGATGTGGAGAGATGAAGAATAAGAAAGAAATGATGCGTGTTCTAAAGACTCCTGAGAATGAAATCGTGCTGGATGTAACCGGAAAAAAGAATGGAAGGGGCGCTTATCTTTGTAAGACGGGAGAATGCCTGAAAAAAGCACATAAGAATAAAGGATTAGAGCGGTCTTTCAAAATGAGTATTCCAAATGAAGTTTATGATAACCTGGAAAAGGAGTTTGATGCTTTGCATGAATGATAAAATATTATCTCTTTTAGGGCTGGCGGCCAGAGGAAGAAATTTAGTCAGCGGTGAGTTTTCCACTGAAAAGGCGGTCAAGTCAGGCACGGCGGCACTGGTAATTGTAAGTAGTGAGGCTTCTGATAATACAAGGAAGATGTTTACAAATATGTGTACCTTTTATAAGACGCCGATCTACTTTTACGGATCGAAGGAAGCGCTTGGAAAAGCAATAGGCAAAGAAATGAGAGCATCGGTAGCAGTTACAGACCAGGGAATGGCAGAAAACATAATAAAACGTTTGGAAGAGGCATAGGAATTAAGACGGAGGTAATAGAATGGCCAAAATAAAAGTGCATGAAATTGCAAAAGAATTGGAAAAGCAAAGTAAAGAGATTATTGCTTTTCTCCAAAATAAAGGAATTGAAGTAAAGGCACCACAGAGTTCTATAGAAGAAGACGTTGCTGATATGGTAAGGAAAGCTTTTGGAAAAGAAAAAGTATCCGGGACGGCAGATTCAGTTGCGCCGGCAGTCAGGACGGAAGAAAAAAAGGTGGAAAAATCAGCAGTGGAAGAGAAGAAGAATACAGACAAAGAAAATAGGGAAACTAAACCTGCTCAGAATGCAGGGGAGGCACCAAAGAAGAAAAAGAAAATCATATTTGTAAGTAATCCGCATAATAGTAATATCCCAGGACAGCGTCAGGGAAATGACAGACGTCCGGCGCAGGGAAACAACAGACCGGGGAATGGAAATCGACAGAATCAGAGCAGAGCGCAGGAGACGCATCATAAGATCATCCGTCCGCTTACAGCCCCTTCTATGCCGGAGACGACGCAGGTTGATTTCAAACAGAATGCAAGAAGGATGGAGAGCGAAAGACTGGCAGCAAAAAATGCGCAGGCAGCTTCGGCGAAGCCCCCTGTAGAAAATACAGAAAAGCAGGCGCCTGCTGTGAAGGAAAATAATGTGCGCCCGGCAGCTCCAAGAGATGAAAGGTATCAGAAAAATGAGAGAACTCAGGGAAATTCTGGAAACAATCAGGGCGAAAGGAATGAAAGAAACAACACCCGCAGATCTGAAGGCGCTAATCGTTCAGGCAATCAGGGTGGCAGGAACGATTTTAAAGGTAATAACGCTGACAGGAATCATAACAGACCTGGTAACAATAATAACCGCAATGAGAGAAGCGCTCAAGGGCAGGATAATCGATTTAAACGGCCTGAAAAGCCAGGTAAGAGTTTCGCTCCGGAGGCCCCGATTAAGGACGAAAAGCGCAGGGATGATGAAAAGCGCAGAATGGGTCAGGAGAGAGATAAGAAATCGAAGAAAGACTTTATCTACGAGGATGATGAGGCAGCGGTAAAGAACAAAAATAAAGCGGGCAGATTCATCAAGCCTGAAAAGAAAGTGGAGGAAGTGGTGGAGGAACAGATTAAGGTCATCACAATCCCAGACTCTCTTACAATCAAGGAATTGGCAGATAAGATGAAGCTGCAGCCTTCTGTCATTATCAAGAAACTGTTTTTACAGGGACAGATTGTGACGGTCAACTCGGAAATTTCATTTGAAGAGGCAGAGAATATTGCCATTGAATATGAGATTATCTGCGAAAAAGAAGAAAAGGTGGATGTTATTGAAGAACTGCTGCGGGAAGAGGAAGAGGAAGCAGAAAAAATGGAGAACAGACCTCCCGTTATCTGCGTTATGGGGCATGTTGACCATGGTAAAACTTCCCTTTTGGATGCCATCCGTAAAACAAATGTTACGGATAAAGAAGCAGGAGGTATTACACAGCACATAGGTGCGTATACTGTAAATGTTAATGGTCAGTCCATTACCTTCCTGGATACACCCGGACATGAGGCGTTTACGGCAATGCGTATGCGTGGTGCGAATTCTACAGATATCGCAATTTTAGTTGTAGCGGCGGATGATGGCGTTATGCCTCAGACTGTGGAGGCAATCAACCATGCCAAAGCGGCGGGGATTGAAATCATTGTTGCGGTAAACAAAATTGATAAGCCGGGAGCAAACATTGACAGAGTAAAGCAGGAAATGACGGAGTATGAGCTTATTCCGGTAGATTGGGGCGGAAGCACTGAATTTGTACCGGTATCTGCCAAGTCGGGAGAAGGTATTGAAACGCTTCTTGAAACGATTCTGCTCACAGCAGAAATTCTGGAACTTAAGGCAAATCCTGACAGAAGGGCAAGAGGTCTTGTGATAGAAGCGGAACTGGATAAAGGAAGAGGTCCTGTTGCCACTGTATTGGTACAGAAGGGTACTCTTCATGTGGGCGATTTTATTTCCGCAGGCGCCAGCCATGGTAAGGTAAGAGCCATGATAGACGATAAGGGAAGAAGGGTAAAGGAAGCGCTTCCGTCTACGCCAGTGGAAATTCTGGGACTTTCCGATGTGCCCAGTGCCGGAGAAGTATTCATTGCCCATGAAAATGACAAGACAGCGAAATCCTATGCGGAAACTTATCTTGCACAGAATAAGGAAAAGATGCTGGAAGAGACAAAGGCAAAGATGTCTCTTGATGACCTCTTCAGCCAGATCCAGGCAGGTAATCTGAAGGAACTGAACATTATCGTAAAAGCGGATGTACAGGGAAGTGTGGAGGCTGTTAAGCAGAGCCTTATGAAACTTTCCAATGAGGAAGTAGTTGTAAAATGCATTCATGGCGGCGTAGGCGCCATCAACGAATCGGATGTATCGCTTGCCTCAGCATCAGCAGCAATTATCATTGGATTCAATGTCCGCCCTGACGCTATGGCGAAGGCTATTGCAGAGCGGGAAGGCGTTGATATCAGACTCTACAAGGTTATTTACCAGGCAATTGAGGATATCGAGGCAGCCATGAAGGGTATGCTGGATCCTGTTTTTGAAGAAAAGGTAATCGGTCATGCGGAAGTAAGGCAGATCTTTAAGGCTTCAGCAGTAGGCAATATTGCAGGGTCTTATGTGCTTGACGGTGTGTTCCAGAGAGACTGTAAGGTACGTATTACCAGAGAAGGAGATCAGATTTACGAAGGCGCACTTGCTTCCCTGAAACGTTTTAAAGATGATGTGAAGGAAGTGAAGGCCGGATTTGAATGCGGTCTTGTGTTCGAAGGATTCGATCAGATGCAGGAGCTTGACATTGTAGAGGCCTATATTATGGTGGAGGTTCCCAGGTGAGAAAAAACAGTATGAAAAATACCCGGATTAACGGGGAGGTGCAGAGAGTTTTAGCAGAAATCATAAGAGGAGATTTGAAGGATCCAAGAGTTGGTCCGCTCACCTCTGTGGTTTCTGTAGAAGTAGCGCCTGATTTAAAAACTTGTAAAGCATGGATCAGTGTTTATGGAGATGAAACCGTCCAGAAAGATACGCTGGAGGGACTGAAAAGTGCGGAAGGATATATCAGAAAAGAACTTGCAAGGCGGGTTAATTTGAGGAATACACCGGAAATCCGTTTCATTGTGGATCAGTCCATTGCTTACGGAGTAAAAATGTCCAGACTGATTGATGAAGTGAATCACAGTCAGGAAGAGTAAACAACGAATGTCACGCTTCGCGAGGCATTCTTATGTTAACAATGTTAACAAAGAATTGATAGCAATTGGAGAGTATGATGGATATATATGAAGAAGTAAAAAGCGCTGCGACCATTGGTATCAGCGGCCACATAAGACCCGATGGAGACTGTGTCGGGTCTGTTATGGGGCTTTACCTGTATTTGAAAAAGGTATGCCCTGATGCAAAGATACAGGTGATGCTTGAAAAACCGGCGGATGTTTTTTCCTGTATCAAAGGAATAGATGAGATACATACAGATTTTGTTTCGGATGTAAAGAATTTTGACGTTTTCTTTGCGCTGGATGCAGCAAAGGATCGTCTCGGAGAAGCAGAAAAATATTTTGACGAAGCAGAGAAAAAAATCAATATCGACCACCATATCAGCAACAAAGGGTGCGGGGATGTGAATTATATCATGCCAGAGGCTAGTTCTACCAGCGAGTTGGTTTATGATTTGATTACTGATAAATCCCTGCTGGACGAGGAGATCGCCAAAGCGCTGTATATAGGGATCATACATGATACAGGGGTGTTCCAATATTCCAACACCTCACCGTCGACCCTGAAAGCAGCGGCGGAGCTTATTTCCTATGGATTCGATTTCCCAAGGCTGATAGATGAAACATTTTATGAGAAGACTTATCTGCAGAACCAGATCCTCGGAAGATCGCTTCTGGAAAGTATCTTGTTCATGAATGGCAGATGTGTGGTCAGCATGGTAGATAAAAAGACTATGAATTTTTATGGCGCAAATCCCCATGATCTGGAGGGAATCGTGAGCCAGCTGCGAAATACCAAAGGTGTTGAATGTGCAATCTTTATGTATCAGACCGATACCTTAGAGTATAAAGTAAGTCTGCGCTCTAATGGAAAGGTAGACGTGGCAAAAGTGGCAGCTTTCTTTGGAGGAGGCGGTCATGTAAGGGCAGCGGGAGCCACCATGCGGGGAACTTTTCACGATATAGTCAATAATTTATCTGCGCAGATTGCAGAGCAGTTAAAAGCATAAAAGGAATGTTGATAAAATGTACCATGGAATAATAAATGTGTATAAAGAGGCCGGATATACCTCCCATGATGTGGTTGCAAGGCTTCGAGGCATTTGCGGACAAAAAAAGATTGGTCATACAGGAACCCTTGACCCGGATGCGGTAGGGGTTCTTCCTGTATGTCTGGGAAACGGCACCCGACTTTGTGATATGCTGACGGACAGGCGAAAGGAATATATTGCCACGCTCCGGCTTGGAATGATGACAGATACTCAGGATATTTCCGGAAAGGTATTGGAAGAGAGAGAAGTATTGGTTTCCCCTCCGGAAGTAAGGAAGGTCATCTTGTCTTTTCTTGGTGATTCCATGCAGATTCCGCCCATGTATTCTGCCTTAAAGGTAAATGGAAAAAAGCTTTATGAGCTCGCCAGAGAAGGAAAAGAGGTAGAGCGGGCGGCAAGGCCGATTACAGTGTATGGGATTGAAGTCTTACAGGAAGAGCATCCGGAATATGTTTTTAAAGTGAAATGTTCTAAAGGCACCTATATCAGAACCTTGTGTCATGATATCGGAGAGCAGCTTGGATGCGGCGGAGTGATGACGAAGCTGATACGGTCGAGAGTAGGTGAATTTGAGATTGAAAAGGCGCATACATTAGACGAGCTGCAGCGTTTAGCTGACCAGGGGATTCTCTCAGAAGCAATTGTTCCGGTGGAAAAGATGTTTGAAGATTATCCGGCATTGGTTGTAAAAGAAAGTTCCCATAAAGTGATTCAAAATGGAAACCAGCTTAAAAAAGAGGATTTTATGGAGAACACAGAAGAAATTGCTGATGGAAAAGAAATACGGGTATATAGCCACCAGAACATTTTTTTCGGCATCTATCGTTACGAAAAGAGACGGAAACTTTTCTCTCCGGTTAAAATGTTCTTTGTCGGATAGAACAGGTAATGGATTATGGAAATTATTCAAGATACGACTGAATTTTATATAGAGCAGAAGACTGCCGTTGCAATCGGAAAATTTGACGGTATTCATAAAGGACACATACAGCTGCTTTCCCACATTCTAGGACAAAAGGAAAGGGGAATGCTGGCGGTAGTGTTTACTTTTTACCCCTCTGCATCTGTTTTTTTCGGTCAGGGACCGAAAGCGGAGTTGACCACGCGGTATGAGAAAAGGAAACTGTTTGAGGCGCTGGGAATCGACATTTTAATTGAGTTTCCGTTAAATGTAGAAACTGCCGCCACAGACCCGAAAGAATTTGTGGAGAAAATTCTTGTGAGGCAGATGCATGCGGGCTATATTGCGGCAGGAGAAGATCTGTCCTTTGGGTACAAAGGAATGGGAAACAAGGAACTGCTTATCAAAATGACAGAAGCGTCTGGTTATAAAGTGCAGATCATCGATAAGGTTTATCATGAAAACAGAGAAATCAGCTCTACTTTTGTAAGAGAAGCGGTGGAAAAAGGAGATATGGTCCTTGCCTGTGAACTTCTTGGCAGATATTATAGTTTTGAAGGAAAGGTAGAGGCAGGAAACCGGTTAGGGAGAAGGCTTGGTATGCCCACCTTAAATCTTTACCCGGTAACAGAAAAGTTGTTGCCGCCCAAAGGCGTTTATTACTCCAGGGTACTTTACGAAAATTGTATTTATCCGGGAATCACCAATATCGGGTACAAGCCCACGGTCAATGCAACCAGTGAAATAAGTGTGGAGACCTATCTGTACGATTTTGACAGGGATATGTATGGAAAACAAATTGTGACGGAATTGTTACAATTTAAAAGACCGGAGCAAAAATTTGAAAATGTGCAGGAACTAAAAAGGCAGATGGAAAGGGACATTGCGGAGGGAAGACAATTCCATAGTTGACATCCAAAGGCTTGCTTGTTATAATGACCATGTTGGGTTTGTAACAAATTTGTAACAACTTTGGGAGGATCAATATGAAAAGACAGATGATATGCGGTGTCTGCATTCTCACATCCTTAATGACACTGGGGAAACCTTTCAATACATTTGCATCAGAAATCAATGATAAGAATACATTGACGACAATAGATGACACAGACGGATTATTGACAGCCGGGGTGGGGGATTTATTTATCTCGCCGCTCACGGAAGTGGAATATATGGAGATTGCAAAGAATGCGGAAGGCGCGCTTTGGGGATATACTCATCTTGGAATCTGTAATGTGGAAGAAAATAATTTAAACATAAGACAGGAGCCTGATGAATCGGGTAAATTGGTGGGCAAGCTGCCGAAGAATGCGGCCTGTGAAATTATAAGCAGTGAAGATGGATGGGCATATATCACTTCCGGAAAAGTGGAAGGATATGTAAAGGAAGAATATCTGCTCACCGGATTTGATGCAAAAAAGAAAGGCGAGGAACTGGCATCTGCGCTGGCAGTGGCAACTGCGGATGGACTGAATATCAGAGAATATCCCAGTACAGATGCAGAGATCGTTACCCAGGTGGCTTCAGGAGAGGCGCTTGATATCGTAGAGATTCAGGATGATGGATGGATTAAAGTTTATCTGGATGATGAAGAGGTTTATGTGTCCGCCGATTACGCGGAAGTGAAGTCAGATCTGGAAACGGCAATTACCATGACGGAACTGTTGTATGGTCAGGGTGTTTCCGATGTCCGGGTAGATATATGCCAGTATGCAAAGCAGTTTCTGGGGAACCCCTATGTATGGGGAGGTACCAGTCTGACGAACGGTGCTGATTGTTCCGGTTTTGTCCTCAGTGTATTTGCAAAGTATGGGGTTTCGCTGCCTCATTCTTCCAGAGCACAGGCAAATATGGGGACAAGCATCAGTGCATCGCAGCTTCAGCCGGGAGATCTGGTATTTTATGCAAAGGGCGGTACGGTCAATCACGTGGCGCTGTATATCGGCGGCGGACAGGTGATCCATGCCAGCAGTCCCAAGACAGGAATTAAGATTTCATCTTACAATTACAGAACTCCTTACAGGATGGTACGTATTTTGCAGGATTAAAAATATTTCTTTACAAGCAGTATGAGCTGTGATATCATGTTTTAGTATGAGATTTAGCCGTTGCTCAGAACTCTGGACACTCCGACCGGTTCTTAGTATCAGGCGTTTGAAAAAGAAGGAGGAAACACAATGATTTCTAAAGAAAAGAAAACAGCAATTATGAAAGAATATGCAAGATGCGAGGGTGATACAGGTTCACCGGAAGTACAGATTGCAGTTTTGTCAGCAAGGATTCAGGAACTTACAGCACATTTGAAAGAGCATCCCAAGGACAATCATTCCAGAAGAGGTATGTTCAAGATGGTTGGTCAGAGACGTGGTCTTCTTAATTATCTGAAAGAGAAAGATATTGAAAGATATCGTGCTTTGATTGAGAAACTGGGACTTAGAAAGTAAAGATGGCAGTTTTAAGGCGGAGCATACCGGTTTATCGGACTCCGTCTTTTTAATTCAATGAGCCATCCCGAAGAGAAGGGGAAATGGCTGGTAAGATAAGAAAAGGAGAGAGATTATGTACAAGACGTTTTCAATGGAACTTGCAGGCCGTACGCTCAAGGTTGATGTGAACAGAGTGGGCAAGCAGGCAAATGGATGCGCGTTCATGCATTATGGTGATACCACTGTATTATCCACAGCAACCGCATCAGACAAGCCGAGAGAGGGAATCGACTTTTTCCCCCTTAGTGTAGAGTATGAAGAAAAGTTATACGCAGTAGGTAAAATCCCTGGTGGATTCAATAAAAGAGAGGGCAAGGCTTCCGAAAATGCGATTTTGACGAGCCGTGTCATTGACAGACCTATGCGTCCTTTATTTCCTAAAGATTACAGAAATGATGTGACCTTAAACAATATGGTCATGAGTGTGGATCCGGAGTGCCGTCCTGAATTAGTTGCTATGCTGGGAGCAGCAATCGCAACCTGCATTTCAGATATTCCTTTTGACGGTCCTTGTGCCATGACACAGATGGGCATGGTGGATGGAGAATTGGTGGTTAATCCTTCTCAGGAACAGTGGAAGAACGGCGACCTTAACCTTACGGTAGCATCGACTTCGGAGAAAGTCATCATGATCGAAGCAGGTGCCAATGAAATCCCTGAAGATAAAATGATTGAAGCAATTTATAAGGCACATGAAATCAATCAGACCATCATTGCATTTATCAATCAGATCGTGGCAGAGGTTGGCAAGCAGAAACACGAGTATATAAGCTGTGCAGTTCCGGAGGAACTTTTTGCAGCCATTAAAGAAATCGTACCCCCGGCTGAAATGGAAGAAGCTGTTTTTACAGATGAAAAGCAGGTTCGTGAAGAGAATATTAAGAATATTACTGAAAAACTGGAAGAGGCATTTGCGGAAAACGAAGAATGGCTGGCTGTTCTCGGAGAAGCTATTTATCAGTACCAGAAGAAGACCGTGCGTAAGATGATCTTAAAGGATCATAAGCGTCCTGACGGCCGTGAAATCACACAGATCCGTCCTCTTGCAGCAGAGGTTGACATTATTCCCAGAGTACATGGTTCTGCAATGTTCACCCGTGGACAGACCCAGATCTGTAATGTATGTACGCTGGCACCTTTGTCTGAGCAGCAGAGAATTGACGGTCTGGATGAAAATGAAGTGAGCAAGCGTTACATGCATCATTATAATTTCCCGTCCTATTCTGTAGGCGAGACAAAGCCCTCAAGAGGACCGGGAAGAAGAGAAATCGGTCATGGTGCATTGGCTGAAAGAGCATTGATTCCTGTTTTGCCTTCAGAAGAGGAATTCCCTTATGCAATCCGTACCGTATCCGAGACTTTTGAGTCTAACGGTTCCACCTCCATGGCATCTACCTGTGCATCCTGTATGTCACTTATGGCGGCAGGTGTGCCCATTAAGAAGATGGTTGCAGGTATTTCCTGCGGTCTTGTTACGGGAGATACGGATGATGATTTTGTTCTCCTTACGGACATCCAGGGACTGGAAGATTTCTTCGGAGATATGGACTTTAAGGTGACAGGTACCACAGAGGGTATTACCGCAATCCAGATGGATATCAAGATCCATGGTCTTACCAGACCCATCGTGGAAGGCGCTATTGCAAGATGCCGTGAGGCAAGATTGTTCATTATGGACAATTGTATGAAGAAAGCAATCGATGCGCCCAGACCGGAAGTAGGACCTTACGCACCGAAGATTATTTCTATTCAGATCGATCCTGAAAAGATTGGCGATGTAGTGGGACAGCGCGGAAAGACAATCAATGAGATTATTGCTCGTACCGGCGTGAAGATTGACATTACAGATGATGGAAATGTATCTGTATGCGGTACAGATGCTGCTATGATGGACAAGGCGGTAGAATATATCAAGACCATTGTCACCGATTACCAGGAAGGACAGGTTTTCCAGGGAATCGTGGTAAGCATCAAAGAATTTGGGGCATTTGTTGAGTTTGCACCAGGTAAAGAAGGAATGGTTCATATTTCCAAGATTGCAAAGGAGAGAATCAACCGTGTGGAAGATGTGCTTACACTTGGCGACAAGGTAAGGGTTGTATGTCTTGGCAAGGATAAGATGGGAAGAATGAGCTTCTCCATGAAAGATGTTGCACAAATCTAATCATTAATAAAATCAGTTTTTATAATGGAATAAAAAACCGGAATTTCCGTAACAGGAAGTTCCGGTTTTTTTATAGGCATAACTTGGCCAAATCATCATATATTGGGATAAGAGGTGAATGCAATGACAAAGAGAGAAGAGATAGTACGGATATTTCCAGAAAATATGAAGGCAAAATGGGAACAGGCACTTTTACAGGTGGACAAACTTCAAGAGATACGGCTTGGCATTGGCAGGCCGGTCAGACTTATAACAGCCGGAGGAGAAAAATTCCTGTCGGGAAAGGGGAATGTGAACGGTAATTGTCAGGATGCCTGGTATATGACAGAGCGGGATATGGATGCAATTATCAAAAATATATGCCGTTATTCTATGTATGCCTTTGAAAATGAAATAAGACAGGGATTTCTTACGGTATCCGGAGGACACCGTATTGGAATGGCAGGTCAGGTCGTATTAAATGAGAATGGTATGATTCGGAATATGACCCATATCCGTTTTATGAACATAAGAATTTCCCACGAAGTGATTGGGGCAGCAGACGAAGCTATGCCTTACCTTTATGATGGCAATCGCTTTTTAAATACACTCTTAATTTCCCCGCCGGGCTGCGGGAAGACAACCTTGCTGAGGGATATCATCAGGCAGGTGTCGGAAGGAAATGCTTACGCCCAAGGAAGACAGGTGGGAGTGGTGGACGAGCGGTCTGAAATTGCAGGAAGTTTTATGGGGATTCCGCAGAACAATGTGGGATTTAGGACAGATGTGCTGGACGGCAGTCCCAAAGTCCAGGGGATGATGCTGCTCATGCGTTCCATGGCGCCTGCCGTGGTTGCGGTAGATGAGGTGGGCGGGTATGAGGATATAAAGGCATTGCTGCAGGTGCTGCAAAGCGGGAGCAGCGTGGTGGCGACCATGCATGGAGATTCTATGGAGGATGTGCGCAGCCATATGAATATAGAAAAATACGGTCAGAGTAATCAACATGTGCAGTATTGTCCGGAAATGCTTTTCCAGAGATATCTCTTTTTGGAAAAGAAGGAAGGAGTCTGTCAAATCAGAGAAATTTTTGATCAGGATCAAAGAAGAATGTCTGATGTAAGAGGTGCTGAGAAATGTTTCGCATAGCAGGATGTATACTGGCGGTCATAGGATGCGCCGGTTTTGCAGGAAATATATGTATGGATGCAGCCAGGCGCCTTGCGCTGCTTAAAAAAGTCAGGGGCATTTACGAGAATATGAAATACTATATCGCTTATCAGAAGGCAACTATACCGGAAACCTTGCGAATACTGGCAGAAAAGGGGAGTGAGCCGTTTGCGGAGGCGTTTCGGGAAATCGATATAAGGGTATGCGAAATGGGTGAAAACCTTCCAGCGGCATGGAAGCAATGCATGGAAAAGGTGCTGGATACCCTTCCCCTGACAAGAAAAGAAAAAAGACTGATCATGGATTTTCCCTCAAGTCTGGGATTTATGGAAGAGAATGCGCAGGCAGGGGCATTGGACGAATTGCTGAGAGAGATTGATTTACATATAGAAGAAATGGAAAAAGAGCAGAAGAATAAAAATAAAATGATTATGAGTCTTGGAGTGGCAGCTGGAATATTCATATCCATTCTGCTTCTGTAGCGAAAATTCGTGGAGGGAATATGGAGATAAGTCTGATTTTTAAGATAGCGGCAGTTGGCATTCTGATAACCATTTTAAGTCAGATATTAAAACACAGCGGAAGGGAAGAGCATGCTTTTCTTATTTCTCTGGCAGGATTGATTTTGGTCCTCACCTGGATTTTACCCTATATTTATGATTTGTTTGTTATGATACAGGATTTGTTCAGTTTATAGCGGGAGGCATGTATCATGGGAATCGTTAAGATCGGAATACTCGGAGTGGCAGGAGTGATGCTTGCCCTTCAATTTAAGTCAAATCGGCAGGAGTATGGGGTGTATATAGGGGCGGCACTTTGTCTTGTGATTTTCACCATTTCGCTTAGCGGACTGGAGACGCTATTAGGAAGGGTAAAAGAACTTCAAAAATATTTAAGCGGAAGCGGCGATTATATTGGTTTCCTATTTAAGGCAGTAGGTATTACATATGTTTGCGAATTCTGTGCATCCATTTGTAAAGATGCGGGATATGGGGCAGTTGCAGGTCAGATTGAGATATTTGGGAAGCTTTCCGTACTGCTTATGGGAATTCCGGTTCTCACAGCGGTCATTGAAAATATCAATGCCATAGCCGGGTGAGTGGAGGGGAGAATGAAAAAGAATTACATTAGACTGCTCCTTTTCATGGAAATCATCGTATTCTTCATTTTGCCGCCAATGCAGGTACATGCCGGAGAAAATACAGATGTGACATCAGAGTTTGAATATATAGACAGCTGGTTTTCCACCAGTGATCTGGATTCTATTAATGAAGGAATGGACAGCCTTTTTCCGGGAATGAATCTGGATGCGAAGCAGCTTCTTTCCATGATTATGAACGGTCAAGTCATTGAAGCTTTCAAAATGTTGACCGGTCAGATAAAAGACAGCTTGTGGGGAGAATTATCCGGATTGAGGCAGATTTTTTTATACATTTTAATTCTGGGTGTGGTATCGGCGCTTTTTTCAGAATTTTCGGATTTGTTTGCGGGTCAGCAGATTGCCCAGACCGGGTTTTACTTCCTATATCTTTTCCTTATGGTCATTTTGACGAAGGTCTTTCTTTTTGTATCTGAAATTGCTTCTGACACGATGGAGAGCATTGTGCTGTTCGTCAAGCTGTTTATTCCAACTTACAGTATTGTGGTGGGGACAGCGCAGGGGAGTGCATCAGGCGTATATTATTATCAGCTGATGCTGGTAGTCGCTTATCTGGTGGAAAGTTTTCTGAATGCGGTGTTGATACCGTTTATTTACAGTTATGTTGTGCTGGCGCTCTTAAACGGATTGTGGACGGAAGAGAAACTGACGCTTTTGTTGGAGTTTATCGAAAAAGGAATTTTACTGGCGCTAAAAATATCCATGGGAGCAGTTACCGGACTTAGTCTGGTGCAGGCGGTAATCGTACCGGTGGCATCGGGACTTAAGATTTCCGCCATGCGAAAAGCGATAGCGGCTATTCCGGGGATAGGCGGCGTGACGGAAGGGGTGGCGGAACTTGTGCTGGGATCAGCAGTTCTGATTAAAAACAGTATGGGAGTACTGCTGCTGATTTTATTGTTTGGCGCCTGTCTCATGCCGCTTCTTAAGATCTTGATCGTGACAGGGACTGTAAAAATTGGGGCAGCTATTACGGGAATCGTCAGTGATAAAAGAGTATCTTTGTGTGCAGACAGGGTGGGAGGGGGATGCCTTCTGCTTTTAAGATGTGTTTTTACCTCTGTTATTTTGTTTATCATCGTAATTGCGGTGGTATCCTATACGGTTTCATATTAGGAGGCGAAGGATGGTTGGCGTAATAAAGGAAATATGTATTTTTATCATTATAGCACAGGCAATTTTATTTTTCGTGCCGGGCAAATCTTATGTCAAATATGTCAGGATATTGGTAGGAATCATTATGATTCTGCGGATGACGGAGCCCATATTCGCCTTAGTGCTCAGTGATGACAGGCAGCAGGAAATCAGAGAGAGAATCCAGATGTTGGAGGATAAAATGGATATGGAAAGTGAAAAAACGGAGTTGGGGGAAAGTGAGATGGGAATTTACGAAAGCCTTGAAAAAGAGTTGAAAAATAGGCTTGATCATTGTGAAAGTGATTATGAGATTCTGCGGGTTAATTTTTCGGAGGATATTTATTCGGGGACGGAATACAGCGGTGATGAAGAAATTATCATCACTGTAGCGGAAAAAAGTGTTTCGTCAGAAGACCTGATACGAATCGATCCAATAACATTGGATGAGAGAGAAGAATCTGATTTCGAGAAAGAAGAAGAACTTAAAAGCATGTATGGAAATTGCATCGGTGTAGACACGGACAGGATCAGAATCATTCTTGAACAATAAAGTGCCGGGTGATAAGCGGTCACAAAGCGGCGCATGGAAAGGCATGGGTTTTGTATGCAGGAAAAAGGCACAGAAAAGAAATTAAAAATGAAATTAACAAAGGATCATTTTTTGATTGCAGTCCTTATGGGGATACTGCTCATGGTGATTGTCTGGCCTGTGGAAGATAAAAATGAAAACAGGGAGACGAAGTCCGGTCAATGGGACAGTGAAAGTGCTATACTGAATGAACAATCCAATCTCATTCAGAATGCTGGTACAGGACAGAGCAACGGTCAGGAGGAAGATGCCCTGCTTGCCTATGCGTCCAGCCTGGAACGATCGCTGGAGGAACTGCTTTGTACCATGGACGGAGTCGGACAGGTCAGGGTTATGGTTACCTTGGAGAGCTCCGGGGAGGCTGTAGTGGAGAAGGATGTAAGTACAGTAAGAGAGGGAACGACGGAGGTAGATTCAGCCGGAGGAAGCCGAAACACTACGAATATCAGTGATAGTGAGCAGACGATATGCCAAGGCGGGCAGCAGGGCAGCGGTGCACCTTATATAAAGAAGGTATTATCGCCTCGGGTGGAAGGTGTTGTGGTGTCTGCCCAAGGAGGGGGAAATGCCAGAACAGTTCAAAATATAACAGAAGCAATTCAGGCATTATTTGGTATAGAGGCACATAAAATTAAAGTAGTTAAAATGATATCACAATAAGAAGGAGAAACGGATTTGAAGAATATGGTGAAGAAGAATCAGATTATGATCACGGCGCTGGCAATCATGATTGCAGTTGCGGGATACCTGAATTTTGCCGGCAGCAAGATTACGGAAGAGGAGATAATGACAGCAGGATCGGATACAGTAATAGCAAATGAACAGGCAATCACAGAAACGGACACGGATGTAGCGGCACTATTTGAAATATCCGATGAGGACATGGAGCAGGCGGGATATAGTGAAATTGAAAGTCTGGACTCGGATGTGGTATTGCAGCAGGAAAACTATCTGGATGAGACGATGGACGAAGTCATGGCGGAAAATATGTCCATTGATATGGCGCAGAACGTGGATAATCAGTTGTCGGATGGAGAAACACCGGGAGAAGCAGTATTTACTTCTTCTACAAGTTTAAATACGCTTTCAGGGGCAAGACTATTAAAAGAGCAGACCAGAGCTAAAAACAAAGAGACGCTGCTGGAAATCATCAATAATGTAAATATCAGCGAGGAACAAAAGCAGGAAGCGGTAGACAATATGATTGCAATAACGGATGTGGCAGAAAAGGAAACAGCGGCAGAAATCTTACTGGAAAGCAAAGGATTTAATGATGTGGTCGTAAGCATAACGGACGGCACGGTTGATGTTGTGGTCAACGCTGCAGAACTGACTGAGGCACAGCGTGCGCAGATAGAAGATATTATTATCCGTAAAACCGGCGTTTCAGCGGATTCGATTATTATCAGTACTTTAAGTGACAAGTAAGAATAAATAGATGCTATATTTTAAAAAATGTGGTATCCTATTACAGGAGAATAGGGAGATACCCTGATGAAAAGAGCTTTTATATTTATTTTAGACAGTGTGGGAACAGACACGATAGATGAAGCAGAAGGCATTCTGTTCCCACAAGTCATAAAATCAGTTCTTGAAGATACAATGGAATGATTTGGAGGAAGAATACGTGAATAATTATGAACAGGAGATAAACAGAAGAAGGACATTTGCTATCATATCCCATCCGGATGCAGGAAAAACAACGCTTACGGAAAAGTTTCTTTTATATGGAGGAGCGATCAATCTGGCAGGAAGCGTAAAGGGGAAGGCGACTGCAAGACATGCCGTTTCTGACTGGATGGAGATTGAAAAGGAGAGGGGTATTTCTGTCACTTCTTCCGTCCTGCAGTTTGAGTATGATGGCTTTTGCATTAATATTCTTGACACACCGGGACATCAGGACTTCTCAGAGGATACCTACCGTACCTTGATGGCGGCAGACTCCGCAGTAATGGTAATTGACGCATCTAAAGGTGTGGAGGCGCAGACGCGTAAGCTGTTTAAGGTGTGTGTGATGCGAAAGATTCCTATTTTTACATTTATCAATAAAATGGACAGGGATGCCAATGATACTTTTGAACTTCTGGATGAAATAGAAAAAGAGTTGGGCATTGCAACCTGCCCCATCAACTGGCCGATTGGATCGGGAAAGAGATTTAAAGGCGTTTATGACAGAGACAGGCAGTGCGTCATCACTTATTCCGATACAGAGAAGGGAACCAAAGAAGGAGAAACAAAGGAAATTTCTGCCAAAGACAGGCAGACCCTTTCTTCTGTGATTGGGGAAGAGGCGGCAGATACGCTGCTGGATGAAATAGAACTTTTAGATGGCGCCAGTGCGGAATTTGATCTGGATCTGGTACGCGCAGGAGAATTGACGCCTGTATTTTTCGGTTCTGCACTTACAAACTTTGGTGTGGAATTCTTTTTGCAGCATTTCCTTGAAATGACAACAACACCTCTGCCCAGAAGAGCAGATATCGGTCTGGTATCTCCCACTGAGCAGGAATTTTCAGCATTTGTATTTAAAATACAGGCGAATATGAACAAGGCGCACAGGGACAGGATTGCATTTATGAGAATTTGTTCCGGCAAATATGAGGCAAGCATGGAGGTAAAGCATGTGCAGGGCGGAAAGGTCATGCGTCTTTCCCAGCCTCAGCAGATTATGGCAAGTGAGAGAAAGATTCTGGACGAAGCTTATGCAGGCGATATAATCGGTGTATTTGATCCTGGTATCTTTTCTATTGGAGATACTTTGTGTATGCCAAAGGAGGCATTTGCCTACGAGGGGATTCCCACCTTTGCACCGGAGCATTTTGCAAGGGTGAGACAGGTAGATACCATGAAGAGAAAGCAATTTGTAAAAGGGATTACACAGATTGCGCAGGAAGGCGCCATTCAGATTTTTCAGGAATTTAACACAGGTATGGAAGAAATTATCGTGGGAGTGGTAGGCGTGCTCCAGTTCGATGTACTGAAATACCGTCTGGAAAATGAGTACAATGTGGAAATCAAACTGGAAAATCTGCCTTATGAACATATCCGATGGATTGAAAATAAGGAAATTGATTTGAATAAACTCATAGGTACATCTGATATGAAGAAAATAAGAGACCTTAAGGGAAATCCGCTGCTCTTGTTTATCAATGCCTGGAGTGTAGGAATGACGCTGGATAGAAACGAAGGATTAATATTATCAGAGTTTGGACGTGATTAAATGAAAATGAAAAGATGTATATTGCTGGTTCTTATTTGTTTTCTGCTGGTTGAAGGATGCAGTTATCCGGTAAATCAGGACAAGCCGGAAGGCGGCAGGATCGAATCAGACAGCCGGGAAGAGGAAGCAGAAGACGCAAAAGAGACCGAAACCGTCAAAGAGGAAATACAAGGGACTAGTGCAGATGAAGTGGAAAGCATTTCCGGCATTTCTGTGGAGGAAACTGCTTTCATCAGAAAGCAGCAGACGGGACTTTTCCACTATGAAAAGCTGAACGAAGCAGAGCAGATCATTTATGCTGAAATCTTAAAGATTCTGCAGGAATTTGACGAGGGTGTTGCCTTATCCTGTATAGAAACGGATAAAATTGAAAAAGTTTTCCAGTGTGTGTTAAATGATCATCCTGAAATTTTCTACGTGGATGGCTATACCTTTACCAGATATACGTTGGGGGATGTGGTGAAAAAAATCACTTTTTCAGGCACTTACAACGTATCCAGGCAGGAGGCGGCGCTCAAGGAAGAACAGATTGCGCATTATGTACAGGAATGTCTCCAAGGGATGGACGAGGGGCTGGATGAATACGGAAGAGTAAAATACATTTATGAGTATATTATCAATCAAACAGAGTATGATGCCGAAGCACCGGACAATCAAAATATCTGTTCTGTATTTATTACGCGCAAAAGCGTCTGCCAGGGGTATGCCAAAGCAACACAATATCTGCTAAGAAGAGCAGGGATTGAGGCAGCGCTGATTATGGGCAGGGTTTCAGGTGGAGAAGGACATGCATGGAATCTGGTGAAGCTGGATGGAAATTATTATTATGTAGATACTACATGGGGAGATGCATCTTATCAGATTGTGGAAGGAAGCAGTGAACAGATGATAGAGAGTATTCCTCCGATTAATTATGATTATCTGTGTGTCACGACCAGTCAGCTGGAGAAGACACATGTCATTGATTCTATTGTGGAAGTTCCGGTATGTGATTCCATGGAGGATAATTATTATGTCAGGGAGGGACGGTACTTTACTGAAGTTGATGGGGAAAAGCTTACGGGTGTATTTTCATCAGCGTATGAGCAGGGAAGCACTTATGTAACGCTTAAATGTGCAGATGATGCTGTTTATGAGGAGATGATAAGGCATCTGATTGAGGAACAGGGAATATTCTCATATTTGAATGCCCGGGAAGGAACCGTATCTTATGCAGAAAATGAGGAACAACTGAGCCTTAGCTTCTGGCTATAGAGAAAGTAAGGATTTTATTTTTGACGGGGCTATGCAAAAAGAGTATTTTTTGATATGATAAACATTAACAGGCTTGCAATAAAAGGAGAGAAAGGAACGTTATTATGGAAAAAACTATTGAACAGAACACATATGTATTACAGGAAGACGAGAATCTTGGCACAGTTAAAATTGCTGATGATGTAGTGGCAATGATTGCAGGTCTTGCTGCAACAGAAGTAGAAGGTGTTGCTGCTATGGCTGGAAATATCACCAATGACCTTATGAGCAAAATGGGAGTCAAGAATCTTGCAAAAGGTGTTAAGGTAGAGGTGTTTGGCAAGCGTGTAAAGGCTGAACTGGCACTGATCGTTGAATATGGTCATAATATCCCGGCTGTATCCCAGAGAGTCCAGGAAAGAGTGAAATCAACCATAGAGAACATGACAGGTCTTGAAGTCTCAGATGTAGATATCCGCATTGCCGGTGTTAATATGCAGAAAGATAAATAAGCACAGGGTGGATTTATATGAGCAGAAGAGAAATGAGGGAGCAGATTTTTAAACTGCTGTTCCGTGTGGAATTTAATTCGAAGGAAGAACTGGCACAGCAGGAGGCGTTTTTCTTTGAGGATGAAGAAAATGCTGCGACAGAGGAAAACAGTGCTCAGATTAGTGAGAAATTCAACAAAATCATAGAAAAAATCGATTTAATCGATCAGGCTTTAAACGATAAAGTGCAGGGTTGGAATACAGAGCGTATGGGGAAAGTGGATCTTACCATTTTAAGACTTGCGGTTTATGAAATCATGTATGATCAGGAAATCCCTACTGGTGTCGCAATCAATGAGGCAGTTGAACTTGCCAAAAAATTTGGTCAGGAGTCTTCACCATCCTTTGTCAATGGAGTGTTGGCAAAATTCGCTTAGGTGAGCATAAGATGCAGAATGTTTATACGGTTGGACAAATAAATTCATATATCAAGAATATGTTCGCGCAGGATTTCCTGCTGAATGAACTGTCTGTCAAAGGTGAGGTCAGCAACTGCAAATATCATTCTTCCGGACATATTTATTTTACTTTAAAGGACAAAAAAGGAACGATTTCCTGCGTTATGTTTGCAGGGAACCGTTCCGGTCTTGCATTTCGGATGATGGAAGGAATGCAGGTGGTGGTAAAAGGCACCATTGATGTATATGAGAGAGACGGCAAGTATCAGATGTATGCGAAGAGCATCACGCAGGATGGAGCAGGTGAGCTCTATGAGCGGTTCGAACGGTTAAAGCAGGAACTGCTCGAACGCGGAATGTTTGCACCCGAGTACAAAAAGCCGATACCCAGATTCATAAAGACGCTTGGGGTTGTAACTGCACCTACAGGAGCGGCGGTCAGGGACATTATCAATATAGCATCCAGAAGAAATCCTTATGTGCAGATTATTTTATATCCCGCTATTGTTCAGGGAGAATCGGCGGCAGAAAGCATTGTCAGGGGAATACAGGCTCTGGAGAAAAGACAGGTGGACGTGGTCATTGTAGGGCGGGGAGGCGGCTCTATAGAAGATTTGTGGGCATTTAATGAAGAGATAGTAGCCCAGGCGGTCTTTGATTGTAACATACCTGTTATTTCGGCAGTAGGGCATGAGACAGATACAACCATTATTGATTATGTGTCTGATATGCGTGCGCCAACCCCTTCGGCGGCAGCGGAACTGGCTGTCTATGATGTAACGCTTTTGCTGGGGCAGATGGAGGGAATCAGACTTTCCCTTAACCGGCAGATACAGGCACGGATTAAACTTGCCCGTATGAAGCAGCAGACTCTTGAAACAAAGTTGAAAATGAATAGTCCCATGGGGAAAATTAGAGAGAAGCGGACCTATGCTGTCAGTTTAGAGGAACGTTTATCGATGTCCATAAAGAACCGGATCATGAAAGACAGGCACCGGATGGCGATTTATATAGAAAAATTAAAGGGACTTTCTCCCCTTGATAAGCTGAATCAGGGATATTCTTATGTTTCAGATGAGAAGGGAAGAACCATAACAGATATAAATAAGGTGTCCATTGGCGATCAGCTTCAGATTTATGTGAAAAACGGCAGAATAAATACTGTGGTGAAGGAAAAGTATCAGATGGACAATATGAGTGTGATGGAAGGAGAATAGGTATGCAGGAACAGGAAGAGAAAGAACTGGAGCTGGAGAGAGCATTTGAAATGCTTGAAGAGACTGTTTCGGCATTGGAACAGGAGGATATTTCACTGGAAGAATCCTTTCAGATATATAAACAGGGTATGGAATTACTGAAAAAATGCAATCAGGCAATTGACCAGGTAGAAAAAAAGGTGATGGCACTGAATGAAGATGGAGAAACCTATGAATTTTAATGAAATGCTGGAAGCAAAAACAAAGCATGCGCAGGAGATTCTTACAAAATATCTGCCGGAGGAAAAGGGATTTCAGCGCAGGGTGTTAGAGGCGATGAACTATAGCGCCTTAGCAGGAGGAAAGCGTCTTCGTCCCATATTGATGGAAGAGAGTTTCCGTTTATTCGGCGGCAGCGGTACGCTGGTAGAACCTTTTATGGCAGCGCTTGAAATGATTCACAATTATTCACTGGTACATGATGATCTTCCTGCGATGGATAATGATGAATACCGGAGAGGACGTAAGACAACATGGAATGTCTATGGGGATGGCATGGCGGTTCTTGCCGGTGACGGGCTGCTGAATCTTGCATTTGAAACGGCGTCCTTGGCATTTGATTTGACAGAAGATCCGGAATCTTTAAAGAGGATTGCGTCGGCGATTCAAATTCTTGGAAAAAAAGCAGGCATTTATGGAATGATTGGCGGACAGGCAGCGGATATTGAAGCAGAGTCCGAAAGACAGGTGACGGAAGAGCTACTCTTATTCATACACGAAAACAAGACTGCGGCGCTCATACAGGCGGCAATGATGATCGGAGCCATTTTAGCAGGCGCAGATCAAAAATCCGTTTCTTCCATGGAGAAAGCGGCATATAATATCGGAATTGCATTCCAGATTCAGGATGATATACTGGACGTGACCAGTACATCAGAAGTTTTGGGAAAGCCTATTGGAAGTGATGAGAAAAATCATAAGCTGACCTATGTGACGCTTCACGGTCTGGAGGAATCCAGGGAGGAAGTAAGAATGCTGTCAGAGGAAGCGCTTTCCATTCTTCGTTCCTTTGATGGAAGAAACAGGTTTCTGGAGGAACTTGTAGATTCGCTGATTACCAGAGAAAAATAAAAATAGGCCATAGGACAGAAGAAAAGAAGGTTGAGAATATGTTGCTTGATAATATTAAGGGTGCGAATGACATCAAGAATATAAATCCATCAGACTATCAGGAACTGGCGCAGGAAATACGGGAATTTCTGATTGAGAAAATATCCCATACCGGAGGTCATCTGGGTTCCAATCTGGGCGCAGTGGAGCTTACTATGGCTCTGCATCTTTTTTTGAACCTGCCAGAGGACAAGCTGATTTGGGATGTGGGACATCAATCTTATACCCATAAGCTTTTGACAGGCAGAAGGGATGGGTTTGAATCATTACGCAAATTCGGCGGTATGAGCGGATTTCCTAAGAGAAAAGAAAGCGATTGTGACTGCTTTGATACAGGTCATAGTTCTACCTCTATTTCAGCTGGTTTGGGGCTTGTAAAAGCAAGGGATATTCAGGGAAAGAATAACACCGTGGTCTCCGTGATCGGTGACGGGTCTCTCACAGGCGGCATGGCTTATGAGGCTTTAAATAATGCAGCCAAGTTGGAAACGAATTTTATCATTGTTCTCAATGACAATAATATGTCCATCTCAGAGAATGTGGGAGGAGTATCCAAATACCTGAACAATGTAAGAACAGCCAACGCTTATCTGGACATAAAAGAAGGCGTATACAATACATTAAAGGAAATTCCCAAAGGAGAGAAGGTTGTAGAAGGCATCCGGAAAGCGAAAAGCAGTTTTAAACAGCTGGTGGTACCCGGGATGTTTTTTGAGGATATGGGGGTCACTTATTTAGGACCCGTAGATGGTCATAACATTTCCGCTATGCTGCGGGTATTCCAAGAGGCAAGGCGCACAAGGAATGCTGTGATCGTACATGTGATTACCCAGAAGGGAAAGGGATTTGCGCCGGCGGAGCGCCATCCGGCAAGATTTCATGGGGCAGAGCCTTTTGATATTGAAACCGGTATTCCGACAAAGCCCAGAACGACTGCTAATTATACGGATATTTTTTCTACCGTTATGACAAAACTGGGGGCAAGAGACGAAAAAGTGGTTGCAATCACCGCAGCCATGCCGGATGGAACAGGATTAAAGCGTTTCCGGAATATGTATCCTGAGAGATTTTTTGACGTAGGAATTGCTGAGGAACACGCAGTCACCTTTGCGGCTGGTCTGGCGGCAGGAGGACTGAAACCTGTAGTTGCTATTTATTCTTCATTCCTGCAAAGAGCATATGACCAGATTCTGCATGATGTATGTATCCAGAATCTTCCCGTGGTATTTGCCATTGACAGGGCAGGACTTGTGGGCAGCGATGGAGAGACACATCAGGGAATTTTTGATTTATCCTTTTTGTCTTCGATTCCGGGAATGCATATAATGGCGCCGAAGAATAAGTGGGAACTTTCCGATATGATGAAATATGCGGTTGCCTTTGACGGACCTATTGCGATCCGATATCCCAGAGGAGAAGCCTATTCCGGATTAAAAGAGTTCCGTGCACCGATTGAATTCGGAAAGGCAGAGCTTCTTTATGCAGAGGGGGAAATCTGTCTGTTGGCGGTCGGAAGTATGGTGAAGACGGCAGAAGAAGTGAAAGGAATGCTGAATCAGGCAGGATATAGGTGCAGTGTGATCAATGCCAGATTCGTAAAGCCTATTGATGCTAAGGCAGTAGAATGGGCGGTAACGCACCATGAACTGGTGGTTTCCATGGAAGAAAATGTTTCAAGCGGCGGTTATGGTGAAAAGGTCAGAGAGATGATGGGTAAATTTGCAGGAAATGCAAAGTTCTTACAGATTGCTATACCGGATGAATATGTGGAACATGGCAATGTGGATTTATTAAAGCATGAGATTGGAATTGATGCTGAAACAATCACAGAGAGAATCAGGAAAGAAATGGAAGGCAATGGATGAAAGAGCGGCTTGATATATTGCTGGTAAAGGAAGGTCATGCACCTTCAAGGGAAAAGGCAAAAGCAATCATTATGGCAGGCAGCGTATTCGTAGACGGACAAAGAGAGGACAAGGCGGGGGTCTTGTTTGATGCCGATAAGATACATATAGAAGTAAAAGGTAATACGCAGAAATATGTCAGCAGAGGCGGGCTTAAATTAGAAAAGGCCGTTGAACAGTTTGGTGTTGTATTAGAAAAATGTGTCTGCATGGATATAGGATCTTCAACCGGCGGATTTACTGATTGTATGCTCCAGAACGGTGCACAGAAGGTATATGCCGTTGATGTAGGACATGGGCAGTTAGACTGGAAGCTTAGAAATGACGAAAGAGTCGTCTGCATGGAAAAGACAAATTTCAGGTTTATGGTTCCGGGAGATATTAAGGAAGAACTGGACTTTGCCTCTGTGGATGTTTCATTTATTTCACTGACCAAAATCTTACTGCCTGCAAGGGCACTTCTTTCTTCAAGCGGAGAAATGGTTTGTCTGATTAAGCCGCAGTTTGAAGCAGGACGCGACAAGGTGGGCAAAAAGGGCGTTGTAAGAGATGCGAAGATCCATGAAGAAGTGATAAGAAAAATCATAGACTATTCAGATTTTATTGGATTTGATATCTTACATCTTGATTTTTCACCGATTAAGGGACCAGAAGGGAATATTGAATATCTGGTTCATCTCAGAAAAAATCCGGAAAAGATGGAAAACACCGCAGAAATTACGGAAGCACAGGCGGAAGGAAGATTGCGGAATATTATAGAAGAAAAGATAGGATATTCATGGGAAAAGGAAATTTCCGACCTGATCACGATCACGGTAGATAAAGCGCATGGCAGCTTGGACTTATAGGAAATGAGGAAGAATGGTATGGAGCATTTTTATGTGATAACCAATCCAACCAAGGATGCGGAATTGAAGACGGCATGCTCTATTAAGGAATATCTCACAAGTCATGGCAAAACCTGCATTGTAGATGAAGGTACCAAAAACCCCCACAGGGAAGGATATACTTACAAAGAGCAAGTGAGCGGTGATATAGACTGCGTCATTGTGCTGGGGGGAGATGGAACACTTTTGCAGGCAGCAATAGATTTAGCTGACAGGGATATCCCCTTTTTGGGAATCAACTTAGGTACCTTGGGTTTTTTGGCAGAGGTAAACAGGACAGGAATAGAAGATGCGCTTGACAAGCTGACCAGAAATAAATATGATATTGAAAAACGTATGATGCTGTGTGGAAAAAGCTATCATGCGGAAGGAATTAAGGATGAGGCAAGAGCGCTCAACGATATTGTAATAACCAGAAAAGGATCCTTGCAGATTATTAATTTTAATATTTATGTCAATGGACAGTTTCTTCACCGCTATCATGCAGATGGCATGATCATATCTACGCCCACAGGTTCGACGGGATATAACTTGTCCGCCGGAGGACCTATCGTGGAACCGAAAGCAGAGTTGATCCTGCTTTCTCCAATTTGTCCCCATTCCATGCAAAACAGAAGTATCGTGCTTTCCTCTGAGGATGTAGTAGTGGTAGAGATAGAGAGCAGCAGAGATGGGGAAAGTCAGGAAGTAGAAGCCATATTTGACGGATGTCATAAGGTCAGTCTCTGTACAGGTGAAAGAATAGAAATTAAAAGGTCAGAAAAGACTACCGGAATTGTGAAGCTTAATCAAGTCAGCTTTTTGGAAGTGCTTCATAGAAAGATGAGTGATTAAATAGACAGCAGTTCATTAGGCTGCATGATGGAGTGAGCGTATGAAAAAGAGCAGGCATCAAAAGATAAAGGAACTTGTTGAACAGTTTGAAATCGAAACCCAGGAGGAACTTGCGGATAAGCTGAAAGAAGCGGGGTATGCGGTCACTCAGGCTACGGTATCACGAGATATCCGGGAACTGAAGCTATCCAAAATTCCAATGGGAGATGGAAGACAGAAATATACGATTTTAATTCACAGCGATCATTATCTTGGAGATAAGTATATACGGGTGCTTAAGGATGGATTTGTGTCCATGGATATGGCACAGAATATTCTTGTTGTTAAGACCGTATCAGGGATGGCAATGGCGGTAGCAGCAGCCATAGATGCCATGAAGCTTAAGGAAATTGTAGGGTCCATTGCCGGAGATGATACGATCATGATGGCTGTGCGCACCGTAGAAGATACACAGGCGGTTATGGAAAAAATCCGTAACGTATTAGAGGAATAACCGACTATGCGCTTGAGAGAAGAGCATAAGGAGGAAGCGATATGCTTGAAAGTTTACACGTAAAAAATCTGGCGCTGATTGATGAGCAGGAGGTAACCTTTGCAGAAGGAATGAACATTCTGACCGGTGAGACCGGTGCAGGGAAATCCATTATCATTGGCTCTATTAATCTTGCGCTTGGGGCAAAGGCGGATAAGGAATATATCCGGACAGGGGCAGACCATGCACTAGTGGAGCTGATCTTTACATTGAATGAGCAGCAATGTGAAAAAGTACGTGCAATGGATCTGCCGGTGGAAGAGGATCATGTACTGATTCTGCAGAGAAAAATTATGGCAGGCAGAAGCATCTGCCGTGCAAATGGAGAAAGCATCAGTGCCGGGCAATTAAAGAATCTGGCAGGCTGTCTTTTGGATATGTATGGTCAACATGAGCACCAGTCACTGCTTAAGCCATCTGCCTACAAGAAAATGCTGGATGATTATATTGGCGGAGAAATCACAGAATGTAAAGCCCAGTTGAAAAGCAAGTTGGCAGATTACAGAAAATGCGAGGAAGAACTTGAAAACCAGAATTCTGACGAGGCAGTCAGAATGCGGGAGGCGAAACTTCTGGAATTTGAAATCAATGAGATTGAGGCTGCCTGCTTAGATCCTGTGGAGGATGAGAAGGTAGAAAAGAAATATCGAAAACTTGCAAATGCCAGAAAAATGAAGGAAGCTGTATATGCGGTGCATGGACTTACCGGATATGATGAGGAGGGAAGTGCAGGTCTTGCTGTGGGACATGCCCTTCGCGAGCTTAAACCCCTTGCTGAGTTTGATGCGGAAGCAGAGCCGCTTATAGAGCAACTCACAGACATTGATGATCTGTTGAATGATTTTAATCGTTCGATGGCACAATATAGAGACAGCCTTGAGTTCGATGAAGAAGAATTTGTCCATCTTGAGGAGCGGCTTAATGTTTTAAATCACTTAAAAGATAAATATGGTGAGAGTATACCAGATATTTTAAGGGCACAGGAAGAGAAGCAGCAGGCGCTTGATAAATTGAATCATTATGAAGCCTATATGGAGCAGCTTCGGAGCAGAATGCAGGAACAGAAAGAAGAGATTCTTCTTTTATGCGGACAGATCTCAGAGTTGAGAAAGAAAGCAGCCAAGCCGCTTACAGAAAAACTGAAAGAGGCTATGATAGATTTGAATTTCCTGGACGTGGAGTTTTCTATTTCAGTTATCTCCGAGGAGGAATCCTTTGCGGCTGATGGGTATGATAAAGTAGAATTCCTGATTTCCACTAATCCGGGGGAAGCATTAAAACCCATGTGGCAGATTGCCAGCGGAGGGGAACTTTCCCGTATTATGCTTGCATTTAAAACCGTTTTTGCGGATAAGGATGAGACAGACACGCTTGTTTTTGATGAAATCGATACAGGAATCAGCGGAAAGACGGCATGGAAAGTTTCTGAAAAGCTGGGAAGACTTTCCAAAAATCATCAGATCATCTGCATTACACATCTTGCTCAGATCGCTGCCATGGCGGATGCACATTTTATGATAGAAAAAAATGTGATAAATGAGCGGACAGTGACAAACATCAGGGAAATTGCGGATGATGAGAGCCTTAGTGAGCTGGCAAGACTATTGGGAAGCGGGGAATTGACAGAAGCAGTTTTAAGCAATGCCCGTGAGATGAGAGAAGCAGCAAAGAAAGCAAAAGAAAATTAGTAATAGAAACATTTGGAAGCAAAAAAATAAAATTTAGAAAGTAAAATTTCAAGTTTTTCACATACTAAAAAAGGCATACAGGCTGTATGTCTTTTTTTCTATAATTTTTAAGATAAAGGATGTGAAAACTTGAACCATTTAAATGAACCAACTCATGGAAGGGTTGTGATTTATAGAAGATTTTTATATACTATGCTGGCATTCGGAGTCGTTGCCGTTATGCTGTCTATATATTATTTTATGTGGCTCAGTGTTCCATCCACCATCATGATTAAAGCGGGGGTGGATCAGGAATTGGACTTTAAAGTACCTGCCACAGGAGAATTATATAAGGAAGCCGTTGAGGTGAGCGGCGGAACAAATACAAGCACAGACAATAACAGCATATATATTGATTTAGGGCGGCAGATCACAGTCAAAGCAAATCAAGTGGATCAGTATAAACTTCAGCTTAAAATCTTCGGTATCATACCTTTAAAAGAGGTTGACGTAGAAGTCATTCAGGATATCCGCCTAAAACCGGCGGGAATACCAATCGGCATTTATGTCAAGACCCAGGGAGTTTTAATTGTTGGAATTGGAGAGTTTGAGGGAGAAGACGGTCAAATCGTAAGTCCGGGAAAATATGTCTTTCAGGTAGGAGACTATGTACTGGAAATCAATGATGAAGAAATCAATGAAAAAAAAGAATTAATTGAAAGAATCAGCCACTGTGAAGGACAGGAACTGGTCTTTAAAATACAGAGAGGAGACATGATCCTTGATGTAAAAGCGCGCCCGGAGGCAAATCAGAATGGGGAATATAAGATGGGAATATGGGTCAGGGACAATGCACAGGGAGTTGGCACTATGACTTATATAGATGAAAACGGCTGTTTCGGCGCATTGGGTCACGGTATCAATGATGTAGATACCAGCGCCCTGATGACGTTATCTACAGGAACCCTCTATCATACAGAAATCATAGGAATCACAAAAGGAACGACAGGTTCGCCGGGCGAACTGACAGGATTTATCGAATATGATGATAAAAATATTATGGGTTCCATAACTGCCAACACGCCTAGAGGTATTTTTGGAATCTGCACACCGGAAACAATGGCGGATGCTTACTATGATTATCTTACCCTAGGCTTAAAACAGGAAATCAAAAAGGGACCTGCCCAGATCATCTGTTCTTTAGGAAACGGAACGCAAATATATGATGTAGAGATCACTGATATCAACTTGGAAAACGATAACATCAATAGGGGAATTGTCTTGGAAATAACTGACCCGGAACTGCTCATGACTACCGGGGGAATCGTCCAGGGAATGAGCGGCAGCCCCATCATTCAGGACAACAAACTAATCGGCGCCGTCACCCACGTCCTAGTCCAGGAACCGACTAAAGGATATGGGATATTTATTGAAAACATGCTCGTGCATTAAGTCCGGGCAGTTCAACAGCAGGAGACACATTTTACAAGCTTGCTTGATAAAATGTGTCCCCTGCTGTTGAAATATCCGGCGCAAGCCGGACATGAGCGAAACGAAGTGGAGCGAATGCTGCCCGTCCCTCGAAGATTTCAATTAATAAACCAAAGTATTACTTTAGTTTTCGTAACGAGTAGAGCTTTCTGCCGCAGTCAGTTCCCTGTGAAGCTGTAATGCCATAAAAAGTGTTATAATTGCAGAAATGATATCAGCAATTGGCGCAGCATAAAGGATTCCTTTTATTCCGCAGATTTTTGGAAGAAGCAAAATGACAGGAACAAAGCAAATGCCTTGTCTGCAAGCCCCAAGAATAAAGCCTTTTGTTCCTTTACCAAGAGCAAGAAACAAAGAGGAATATACCGTATAAAAGCCGAACAGAAAGAACGAAAACCCATTTGCAAAAAGAGATTTCTTACCGATGGAAATCATTTCTATATTGCCGTTTGCAAACTGCGAAATGATCTGTGCAGAAAACAGAGCCATTAACAAGCCTGTTGCTACACAAAAAATAGTTGACCACAAAAGAGAGATTTTAATTGCTTCGCGCAGGCGCTTAAAGTGCTTTGCACCGTAACTGAATCCGGCAATCGGTTGAAATCCCTTTAGAAAACCAAAGACAATTAAAGTTCCCATAGATGTAACTCTTGTAACAGCCCCCATTCCGGCAATGACAGCGTCGCCGTATTCGCTTGATGCCCGATTGATTAACGCAATTGAAAGACTGGTAAGAAGTTGGAATGTTAGTGTTGGAACACCGATTTTCAAAATTTCTGCGTATATTTGCTTCGATGGTTTAAAAGCATGAATACAAAATGAAAAGGCACTCTTTTTGCGAAGTATGTAGATCAAGTAAACCAGTGTAGAGACAAATTGAGAAATAGCAGTGGCGATTGCCGCGCCCGCAACACCCATATCAAGTACATAAATGAAAACCGGGTCTAAACCAATATTCAATACTGCCCCAAACAGTAGAGCACACATGGTTGTTTTAGCTGCTCCTTCACTTGCCGCAATATTATTCATGGTTACATTAAACACATTGAAAATACATGAAACTATATAAATTCTTGCATAGATCAGCGCATAAGGCATAATGGTATCTGTTGCTCCAAGTAAGGTTAGAATCGGCTTGAGAAAAATAGTGGTGAAGAAAATGATGATCACGCCGATTATAACGCTGCTATACAATGCTGTAGTGGCTGCTTTGTCTGCGGTATCTCTGTCACCTTGTCCTAACAACCTTGAAAGATAAGATGCAGCGCCGTTGCCGAACATCAGCCCCAATCCTACTACTACCTGCCCTAATGGAAACACAATAGAAATTGCGCCCATAGGACGCTCACCTAGTCCTCCTACAAAGTAAGCGTCTACCAGATTATAAAGGGCATTTATTAACATGCCAATCATAATAGGGATGCCAAGAGCTATGAGAGCCTTTGGAATTGGGGCACTTTTTAACAGTTTCATTTTATTGTTGCGTTCATTCATTTTAAATACTCCTTTCTTTTATCAATTAATATAATTTATATTAGTATAATTTATAGCATTATACTGTGGTAAAAACATTACTATAATTTATAGTAGTTGTCAAGAGAGTACAAAAATCTTTTTTCATTATTGACAGTAACTATAAAATTAAATACTATAAATTACAGCATAGATTTACAGCAAAATGTCCTGTTTATCAGAAAAAGGCAGAAAGGTGGAGAATTATGGCTGCGATTGACTTAATTGTATTGGGAATGCTAAAAAAGGAGCCTATGAGTGCCTATGATATTCAGAAGTTGGTAGAATATCGCAATATATCCAAGTGGGTAAAAATCAGTACCCCTTCGATTTACAAAAAGACAATTCAGTTGGAAGAAAAAGGACTTATCAAGGGTGATATAGTAAAAGAGGGAAAAATGCCGGAAAAAGCAGTCTATTCTCTCACAGATGCAGGAGAAAAAGAATTTGAAAGACTGATGTTAGAGATTTCTTCTAATCCAATCCATATTTTTTTGGATTTTAATGCTGTAATTGTAAATTTAGACAGTCTTCCAGTTGAAATGCAAAAATCGTGCATAGCAGGTATTGAAAGAAATATTGAAATACTAAAATCTTATATAAAAGAAAATATTAGTGAAAAAGAGGACATGTCGGAAATCCCCGAAACTGGTATGGCTGTTTTGCGGCAACAGCTTATTTTAGTAGAAGCAATTGAAAAATGGATTGTTTCGATAAGGGAAAAATTTCCCAGGGAGTAATTATAGGATTGTAATTGTGGATTCAGAGCGGTGGAAATATTATAGATCAGAGGAGAAATTATGCTTGAAACAGAAAGATTATTTGTACGCAATTTTGCAATAGAAGATACATATTCCTGTTTTAGAGGTTGGGGAAAAGACAAAAACCTTGGAAAATATATACTTGGTTATCCAATGGAAGAAAAGCAGATGGCATCATTTGTATCTGTTTTGGCTGAAAACGAAAATGCATGGGTTATTGTAGAGAAAGAGAGCCAAAATTGTATTGGATATGTCACAATTGATATACCATATATACAACTTGGAATTGGAGAAATAGGATATTTAATTGGTGAACGGTATCAACATAAGGGTTATGCACATGAGGCAATAAGTNGTATTCTTCAAGAATATTTAGTAGCTAGAAATTTGTATATGATAGAAGCAAAGTATAGTGTAAGCAATATTGCTTCAGAATATTTATTAAAAAAACTCGGCTTTCAGATTGATGGAGAACTCAGAGACAGAAGAATTGATTTAGTATCAGGAAAGCGCAAAAACCTNGTGATTTGNTCTATTACTANAGAAAATCTCCNGAATGNATNCTTTCATGNACTGGAAAAAAGCTGAGTAAAAATGCAATTACATTCTAATTTATAATCAACTTGACTAATTTGTTGATATGAATATCCATAATATCCAGGCAATCAACCGGACAATTATTTGAATTTAATATCAGCGGAAGTTCTGTGCACCCCAAAATAATCGCTTCAATTCCGCTTTGTTTGTTCTCTCATTAATCAGACGATTTATTTCTTTATAGCACACACCCGATTGAATCACAATGGTAAAAGACAAGATTTAACAATGTACTAAAATTAATACAAAATCTTGACAAACGGTAATGAAAGTGGTAAATTTAAATTGTTTAAACGGTTAAGCAAATCAATCACCAGATGTGATTTGCTTCCTTTTTACCCATCAGTTTAAACGGTTAAATAAAGAGAAAGGAAGGGCAAAAAATGAAAAAGAGATTAATGACAGTNAGTATTCTGACAGCGGCGGTCATCGGACTAGCTGCATGTGGATCAGGGGGAGGTGCACAGGAGAGCAGTCAGAGCACAGGGACAGAAGAAACACAGGNANTCAGTGAAGAANCNCAGGAGACNNANGCNCAAACGTATGTAGTAACCTTCTATGATTCCGACGGAACAACNGTATTAGATACCGCGGAAGTAGAAGAGGGTGCATTATTGGAGGAATTTACGCCTGAAAAAGAAGGCTACATATTTACCGGATGGTTTGCGACACCGCAGATGAGCCATCGTTTTGATTTTGAGGCAGCAGTTACACAGGATACTTCCGTATTTGCAGGTTTCGTGTCTTATGTTGAAGACACCAGAACCTTTGCAATTTTAGGAAGCGGGAAGAGTCCTGTGCTTATGGAATCCAGCTGGGGAAGCGTAATTGGGGACGCACAGACCATGCAGAAGGAAGAAAATTCAGAAGCTAATATTTATACGATCACTTTAGATTTGGAAGCAGGAGATGAATTCCAGTTTGCAATGAACAGTGCATGGGAAGATCAAAGAGGTTATGGATATCTAGATACGATTACACAGGATGGAGTGGAATATTTTGCCAATTCCGGCGGATTGGGTGATACAGGGGTAAAGAGAGCTAACATTAAGGTAAATGTTTCCGGCAATTATACGCTTACTCTTACCACTTATCCGGGTGAAGACACTTATGANACAGGTGCATCCGGATATTCAGAAGATAATAAGGAAAACTTTAACATCAATCCATACGATACCATCACATGGGTCTATAACGGAGAATCGCAGGCAGGCGGGGTAGAGACACAGACAGATTACTATATTAAAGGTGCAATCATCACTGGCTGGCAGGACGTTTATTCTGACGAAACGAAGTTTACGGAGGAAAACGGTATTTATACACTGACGGTTGAACTTGAAGAAGGCGACGAATTCATGTTTACATCTCTAATTACAGCAGAAGATATTGAAAGCGTCGGGAATGAATATATTCGTTATACGAACATAGCGGACGACGATGCAGAAAGCTTATCCTATGTAACTGGTACAGAGGGTGCAAATCTGGTTGCAGGAGCAGGAGGAAGTTATACCTTTACCTATGATCCGTCTACACAGATACTTACGGTTGCATTCGAGTAGAAAATTATTGTAATTATTTACCGCTCTTAAGGTCTTCTTAAGAGCGGTGACTTATACGAGAATATGATGTTGATCGATTAGAGTTCTCTGGAGAGCATTTTCGATACACTGCAGTAAGGCTTCCGCCTTTGCGTCTGACATAGAGGGCAGATAATAGATATTGTTTCTATCCGCCAGAAGGGGCTTTAAAGTGGATTCTGTAATTAAAAGATTCTGCTCGGAAATATGGCGCAGATCATCGTAATTGTCGACAAAGAGGATATCAGCAAACATATTTTTAAGGAAGGCTTCTTTTTCCTTATTAGCAGTTTTAAGAACCACATACAGATAGGGTTCGCCATGAAAATGGCTGCGGGCTTTTTCCAGAAGCATACTGTAATCTGTGTTTATCTGGAAGAAAAGCGGATCATCTATCATACAGTCTAACGCTGTGAGAGGGATAAAATTGTTATCACCAAGCTGACGGAAATATGTTGAGGATACATCATAGCAGATGATGGCATCCGCCTGTTCGCATTTTTCGTTGTAATTGTAGTCTAAATAAATAAGACCGAAATTTTTCTTATTAAAAAATTGTGATAAAAATTGAATCATTTGCAGCTGTTCTGCTTTTTTGAGAATAGAGCAGTCAGGGGAGACGATAATGGCAAGAAGGTTCTTACGGTTGGTAGCCAATGCTTTTGCCGCCTGATTTGGAGTGTAATTCAGCAGATTGATGACTTGCAATACCTTTTTGCGGGTCGCGTCGCTGATGCGCAGGTCAGTCCGATTGTTGACTACATAGGAAACAGTCGCTACGGAAACACCGGCTTCGCGCGCAACATCTTTTATCGTAACCTTACGGTCCATAATCTTCCTCCTTAAAAAAACATTCTCAATTATTATTCAGAATTTTACAGTATTTGTCAACAACAAACTAAATATTTGAAAGGAAATGGAATGAATCAATACGCTATTTTACATATACCGGATTCCCGATATTGCTTTGCCTGCGGAGAGAAAGAATTGGTTCTGCGCCTGCGCATGGCAAAGGAGGATGAACAGGCGGAGGTTTCGTTGATTTACGCTTGCAAATATGATTTTTCACTGAAACGCAGACAGGAAAAAATGAAAATATGTTACAGCGATCGGCTATTTCATTATTATGAAATCAGACTGCAGCTGGAAGATGTACGTCTGGCATATGTTTTTCAAATAGAGGAAAAGGGAAAAATCTACTTCTATAGCGAGGACGGTGTTACGGAAACCTATCATTTTGAGGAAGGATTTTACAATTTTTTTCAGATGCCATATATCAATACAAATGATATCATGGAAGTGGTTGAATGGATGCGGAGCGCAGTTTTCTATCAGATTTTCGTTGACCGCTTTTGTCAGGGAGATTTTGAGAAGGACACAGGGTATATTACCATGCAGTGGGGAGAAACTCCTACACCAAAAAACTTTGCAGGGGGAGATATAAAAGGAATTACTGAAAAGCTGGATTATATAAAAAGTCTTGGTGTCAATGCGATTTATCTGACTCCTGTTTTTGAGTCACTATCAAATCATAAGTATGATATCAGCAACTACAAAAAAATCGATCCCCAGTTTGGAACAATAGAAGATATAAAGGAACTGGTTTTAAAGGCACATAAAAAAGGAATGCGTATTGTACTGGATGCAGTGTTCAATCATTGCAGCATGGAAATGGCGGAGTTTCAGGATGTCCTTGAAAAAGGAAAACAGTCTCCGTATTATAATTGGTTCATAATAGACGGAGAGTTTCCCGATACGGAGAAAATGAACTATGAATGTTTTGCCGCATGTAATTATATGCCTAAACTCAATACGGCAGACAAAGGGGTACAGGATTTCCTGATTGATATTGCACTATTTTGGATCCGGGAGGCTGATATTGACGGTTGGAGACTGGACGTGTCAGACGAGGTTTCCCACGAATTCTGGAGACGGTTTCGGCGTGAAGTAAAAGCGGAAAAACGAGACTGTGTCATTATCGGAGAAAACTGGCATGATGCATATCCCTATCTGATGGGAGATCAGTATGACAGTATCATGAACTATGCTTTTACAAAGGCATGTCTGGATTACTTTGCAAGAGAAAAATTCTCGGCAAAAGAGATGGCGGAAAAACTGAGCAGTAATCTAATGCGCAACATGGAGCAGGTCAATTTTATGATGATGAATCTTTTAGATTCCCATGATACCCATCGTTTCTTTTCCGAGGTATCAAAAAACAAGGATAAGTTGCTTTCAGCTCTGGCTTTGGAATTCATCTTTCCCGGGGCGCCATGTATTTATTACGGAACGGAGATTTGCACGGAGGGAGGGTACGATCCGGATTCACGCAGATGCTTTGATTGGGAAGAAGCAAATTGGGATATGGAAGTGATGGGAATAGTAAAAGAATTGACTGCGCTGCGGGATAATCCGGTTTTACAGTATGGCAGTGTGCATATCTTTGATGAAGATGAGATGCTGTGTGTGGAGAGGATCTGGCAGAAGCGTAAGATATCGCTTTGGATCAATCTGTCACAGAAAGAAAGGCATATACGGTTAGCGGAAAGTCAGATGGTGACATGCAGCCATATGTATGAAAAGAATTTGCAGAATAATGGATTTTTGATTGTTGAAGAACAGGAGGGATGAGGATGAAGAAAAAAAGCATTGCATTATTAATGATTGCCTCTCTTAGTATTGGAATTTTCACAGGCTGCGGTAAAAATACGGACAGCGCGCAAACTGCACCTGATACACAGACCGGCGAGGAATCAGGTATTGTCAGCACTGTATTTAACGGTGAATTGGAGCATGATGTGACCATACAGGTTCTGGAAAATGACACTGCGGTTTCCAAGGGATATTTTGCTGAACTGATCAAGGCTTTTAATGAGGAATATGCGGAATATGGTATTGTGGCGGTGGATGCCAATATGAATCAATATCTGGATCTTGCCAATGACGGACCTTATGGGTATGGACCGGACGTTCTTTATCAGGCAAACGATATTATCATGCAGTATGCAGAAGGAAAACATATTTATCCTCTTCCGGTAGAGAAGATGGAATGCTTTGACAAGATTCCGGAAACGGCATGGGCTGCTTACCGGATCGAACTTGGGGGAACCGCATATACCTGCGGCGTTCCAGTAAATGTGCAGGCGCCTATGCTGTATTACCGAAAGGATTTGTTACCGGAAGATTGGGAGACAAATTGGGACGACAACGGAAATAAAATACCGGATATGGCTGAGAACTGGAATGCCATGTATGCCTATTCCGTCAACCGGCACGAGGAAGACAGCAGCAGATACGGATATATGAAGTCCTTGTATGACGTTTATTTTTCCAGTGGATTTCTCTTTACTTACGGAGGCTATGTCTTTGGGAACAATAATACAGATCCGTCGGACATTGGATTTTCCGCAGGGGAGGCGGAAAAAGGAGCATGGGTATTAAGTCAGCTTGCCGGCGCCATGAGTGAAGAATGTATTGACGATTCCATCACTACGAATGCCTACAGTAAACTGGCGGACGGTACCTATTTTGCAACAATTACGACGCCGGATATGTATTCCACATTTTTGGATGAAATGGTATTAGCGTATGAAAATGAGGGGATTGAAGAAGCGGAAGCAAGAGCAAGGGCAGAGGAAAATCTGGTTATGACTACATTGCCCAGTTTACCGGAAAGCGGCGACCTGACAGAAGAAAATGCAACTTTCCTTGAGGCAAAGTCCATGGGCGGAATCAATGGATATGCCATCAGCGCTTATACGAAATATCCTAATGCGTGTCTGGCATTTGTGGAATTTGCCACCAGCTATGAAATGATGGTGAAAAGAAGCGAATTATTAGGGGTTGCTCCCGCAAGAAATGATGCAGCGGACACGGCAGGAGGTACCTCACAGCTTTTATATGATAATCTGGAATCGGGAAATATTGTGCTGATGCCCTCTATTAAAGAGGTAAGCCAGATCTGGACGCCGGGAGAGACCTTTTTCACGGATCTTGCGAAGGATGCTTTCAGAACGGAGAAAGAGAAGAAATATACGGATCTGGATGCCATGAAGAAGGGACTTGAGACGGTGGATCAGCAGATTTATGATGCAATCTTCACCTTGAAATAACAAGACCCGGAAGAGGAGCAGGAAAGGCGTGGGTATAAGAATGAAAGAAAAATGGAATGATTTTACGTCTGCAGTCCGCGGCAGCAGCTGGAAAGTAAAACTCTCCGCGGTGGTGATGGGCGGAGGACAGTTTTTGTACGGCAGCTATGTAAAAGGAATTTTGTATTTCCTGTCAGAACTTAGCATCATAGTTTATATGGTTTTGAGAGGATTTGAGGATATTGCAGGTTTTTTTACGCTTGGAACCCAAAAAGGAGACGCATGGCTTGGAACCGTGGGAGACAATTCGGTTATTATGCTGCTTATGGGTATTTTTGCATGGATTGTTATAGCAGTTTTTATTTATCTGTACCAGATGAATTTGAAAGATGCATACCATACACAGAAAATTATTGAGAGCGGAAAAGGGTTGACACCTTTTAAGGAAGAGTTGGCGCAGCTTTTGGACAAAAAGTTTTACATAACAGTTCTTACCCTTCCGGTTCTGGGGGTATGCGTATTTAATATTCTTCCGATTATTTTTATGATTTTAATTGCTTTTACCAATTATGGCGGCGATATCGTCCCGCCGGAGTTGGTAGATTGGGTAGGACTTGCCAATTTTAAAAAGCTGATTACCCTGTCACAGTTCGCACCGACTTTTTTCAAGATTCTGGGATGGAATCTGCTCTGGGCTGTCATCTCGACGGTGCTGAATTACTTTATGGGATTGGGGTTAGCCCTTCTTCTGAACAAGGACTGTGTGAAGGGAAAAGCCTTCTGGCGCGGATTTCCCATATTGGCATATGCCATTCCGGGGTTTATCACGCTGCTGGCATTCAAGTTCATGTTCTCTTATGGAGGTCCTATCAACCAGATGATCACTGCTGCGGGAAATACAGCAATCGGATTTCTTGATCTGGATGCAAAGTGGATGGCAAGGGCAATCGGCATTCTGGTAAATTGCTGGATCAGTGTACCTTCCATTATGCTTCTTGCGACAGGACATCTTTCGAACCGGGATATGTCTTTATATGAAGCTTCCCGCATCGACGGCGCAGGCAGATGGAAACAGTTCCAGAAACTGACTATGCCGTTTATGTTGTTTGCGACTACACCGGTTTTGCTTAGTCAATTCATTGGCAACTTCAATAATTTTGGTATTTTTTATTTCCTGAGGGGCGGCTTGTACGTGGATGGCTATTTCCTTGCCAGTGATACGGATCTTTTGATCAACTGGCTCTACAATCTGTCCATTGATAATAATTATTACTGTATCGGTGCAGCAATCAGCTTGGTGATCTTTATGATCACATCGTTGATTTCATTGATCATATATGTGAAATCACCATCCTATCGAGAGGAGGATACCTTTCAATGAGAAGAAAAATCAATGCGGGGAAGATGTTGGATACTGTAGTTACATATGCAATTTTACTGGCAGTGGCATTTGTGTTCTTTTTCCCATGCTTATGGCTTATCCTGGCTTCTTTTTCAAAGTCAGGAAGTATTTATTCATTTGATGGTTTTTTCCCTGCACAGTACAGTACAGCTTCTTTTGTAAAACTTTTTACGGATACAACGATGTACAATTATCCTAAATGGTTTTTAAACACGTTGCTGATTGCAGCAGGAAGCTGCGCGCTGGGCACGTTTCTGACGATATTGACGGCGTATACCATGTCGCGTTTTACCTTCCGTATGAGAAAACCAATGATGAAGACGACAATGGTATTAGGAATGTTTCCGTCCTTTATGGGAATGACGGTGGTATATCTGCTTATGACACAATTTGGTCTGATCAATCATCTGGGGGGACTGATTCTGATTTATGCATCCGGTGCACCGATGGGATATCTGACACAGAAAGGTTTTTTCGATACCATACCGAAATCCATTGATGAGGCAGCTAAAATTGACGGAGCAACCAACTTCCAGATTTTTACAAGGATCAATCTGCCGTTATCCAAACCGATTATTGTCTATACTGCGCTGACTTCATTTACATGGCCGTGGAGTGATTTTATCCTGCCTAAGCTGTTGCTAAAGGAAAAGAATCTCTATACCGTGGCAGTAGGGCTTATGAGTCTTGATGAAACAGAGTTCGCCCGTTTCGCAGCGGGAAGTGTGTTTATTGCGGTGCCTATTGTCATCTTGTATTTTTGTCTTGTGAAGAACATGGTAAATGGTATCTCAGAAGGGGCAGTGAAAGGGTAGATATTTTTAATAATACTGAAAAAAGTGTTAGGTTACAGATTAGAATCTATGACTTAACACTTTTTTTATTAAATTTCGCTGGTACAAATTTCTTTCCTGTATTATACTAACCTTAAATAATCAGAAAGAGAGAAGCGGAAAGTTGAGGAAGATTCTACTGCTGGAAAAAGATGAGAATGAATTGAAACGTATAGGGGACATTCTGGCTGATCTCGATGAAAAGGTAATTGTCTTTCCAAGGAGTAGTGTCAAGGAGGCCTACAGATGTGCCGTGAAGATGCACATTGATCTTTTTATAGTGGATGTCACGCTGAATGCAGACAGTGCAGGCATGCCGCCGGAACTCGTGTTTGTGGATAAAATGCGCAGATCCAAAAGGTATCTCGCTACACCTATTCTGTTTATTACGGAATTGAAAAGCACGTTGCTATATACCTATGAAAGGCTGAACTGCTACAAATTTATCGATAAGCCGGTAGAAGAAACTGGGTTCAAAAAGGTTATGGAGAACAGTCTGGGATATTTGGATAGTATACAGGAGGAAAGTCTGTTTTACATGCAATGGAACAATGTTGCATATAAACTCAAGAAAAGTACGGTTGTTTACATACAAATGATAGATGATAAGATGTATATACATACGAACGATAACAAAGTAAGATGTGCGCCTTATATATCAATGAAATCAATGATGAGAAAACTGAATAGTTCTGATTTTATGAAATGCCATCGCAGCACGATTGTAAATTTGAACTATGTCAAAAGCGTGGATATTGCGAAACGAACTATTCAGCTGAAAGATGGAATGGCGAGAATAAGTATCGGCGTTACCCATTTAAGATATCTGGAAGAGATGATGGGGGAAAACGTCTAAAAGAAAAGGAGAAAATAAAATGAGATATCCCGCTTTTTTAAAGGAAAAAGGAACAATTGGTTTTCCAGCGCCTTCCTTTGGATGTGCCACAGAACCTTACAGAACTGCTTTTGAAAATGCACAGAAAAAGTGGAAGAATATGGGGTACAAAGTGGATCTGGGACCAAATTGTTATGTGGAAAAAGGAATTGGAATCAGCAACACTCCCATGGAGTGCGGCAGGGAACTTACGCAGTACTATATGAGCAAAGACAATGATTGTCTGATTTCCTGCGGCGGAGGAGAATTAATGTGTGAAATCCTGGAATATGTGGATTTTGAAGCGATACGAAAAGCGGAGCCAAAATGGTTCATGGGATATTCAGACAATACGAACATGACATTTCTTTTAAATACGCTCTGCGATACAGCTGCAATTTACGGTCCCTGTGCAGCAGCTTTTGGAATGGAGCCATGGCATCCATCTTTGACGGATGCCATGGAATTATTGAGCGGGAAGAAAAATGAGGCAGTCAGCTATGGAAAATGGGAGAGAGAAGGCATAAAGGATGAAGAACATCCGCTGGCGCCTTATCAATGCACAGAGGAACTTGCATTGAAGATTTTCAAGCCTGATCAGACGGGGAATATGAGACAGCAGGATACAGCTGTCATGGAGGGACGCCTGATTGGAGGATGTATGGACTGCCTGGTCAATCTTTTAGGAACACGTTTTGATAAAGTGAAGGAATTTGTAGATAATTATAAAGAAGATGGTCTTATCTGGTTTTTAGAAGCCTGTGACCTGAATGTTTTTGGTGTGAGGAGAGCTATGTGGCAGATGGAGCAGGCCGGCTGGTTCCGGAATGCAAAGGGATTTCTGATCGGTCGTCCGTTATGTTGTTATGGACAGGAAATGATGGGGCTTGACCAGTATTCGGCAATCCTTCCTACAGCTCAAAGACATGGAATTCCGGTTATCATGGATATAGATCTGGGACATTTGCCGCCGATGATGCCTCTTGTAAGCGGAAGCATTGCAAAGGTAACAGCAGAAGATAACAGATTGAAAATAAAGATGGAGTACAGATAATATGAAGATGCAGTCTTCTTTGAATCAAAATAAAATTTTAGAGGAAGCAAGGCGTTTTAGTCTGATTGTTCTTGCCTCTTGTATTATGGCTTTGAACATCAAAAGCTTTATTCGTGCCGGAAATCTGATCCCGGGCGGATTTACTGGAGTTACGCTTCTGATTCAGCAGATAGGCGTAGAATTTTGGAACATCAATATTCCTTTTACCGCGGTCAATCTGCTTCTCAATGCAATTCCGGTACTCATCAGCTTTAAATTTATCGGAAAGAAATTTACCGGTTATTCCTGCCTTATGATTGTGCTGTCAGGTATCCTGACAGATATTCTGCCGGGGTATCCGGTGACCCGCGACACGCTTCTTGTCTGTGTCTTCGGCGGAATCATTAATGCATTTGCTATCAGCTTATGCCTTTTTGCAAATGCGACCAGCGGCGGGACAGATTTCATTGCTATTTTCTTTTCTGAAAAATATGGGATAGATACCTGGAATTATATTTTTGCTGCCAATGTAATTGTTCTTTTGATTGCAGGATGGCTGTTTGATTGGAATGAAGCCTTATATTCCATTATTTTCCAGTTCACCTCCACACAGGTGCTCCATTTCCTTTATAAGCGTTATCAGAAACAAACTTTATTTATTATCACCGAAAATCCGCAGAGAGTTTACGAGGAAATTAGGGATATCACGAACCATGATGCAACTTTATTTAAAGGAACGGGATGTTACCGGAAACATGAATGTAATATGCTGTATTCCGTGGTGGGAAGCGATGAGATCCGCAAAGTTGTGACAAAAATCAAAGAAGTTGATGATAAAGCATTTATTAATATCATGAAAACAGAGCAGATTACGGGAAGATTTTACAAAAGACCTAACGACTGAACGAAAAATGCGCGATGAATAACAGTTGAAGTGGCGTATCATGTATTTTATAATAATTTCATAGCAATATTTGGAAAATGGAGGGAAAATGATGGAACAATTAAATTTATCAACAATTGAGGATACGGAAAAGGTATATAAGATTCTGGGAGAATTAATACATATGAACAGAGAATTCCAGATTATGATAACAGTACCCTCCGGCAGTAAATCTGCATTGAAAGAAGAGGATATCATAGAACCGGACAAGAAGCTTTGTTATAATTTGGAAAGGGATGTGACAGATATGATTCATGAGATTGGCGTTCCGGCGCATATCAAGGGATATCAATATCTGCGCGAGGCTATCATGATGTCGGTGGAGGATCCTGATATGCTGGGATCTATCACCAAAGTACTTTATCCTACCATTGCAAGAAAGAACCAGACCACGGCAAGCCGTGTGGAACGTGCAATCAGGCATGCAATCGAAGTGGCATGGAACAGAGGAAGGATGGAGACGCTGGATGCATTGTTTGGGTATACCATCAATACAGGAAAAGGGAAACCTACAAATTCAGAGTTTATTGCATTGATTGCAGATAAAATCAGGCTTCAGTACAAATAAAGGAGAGCCGCAAAGTCATTAGAAAAGGTGATTTTGCGGTATTTTCTGTTTTACATTAATATAAGGCAGGACCATTATTTTACAAATTTATCTTTTATTGAGCCAAGGGATGATGTATAATACTCTATAACAATAATTATTGGAGGGTTCGTGATGAAAAAAATTCTTTTTGTCGCATCAGAAGGTGTTCCATTTATTAAAACGGGAGGACTTGCAGATGTAGTAGGTTCGCTTCCGAAATGTATTGATAAGAGGTATTTCGATGTGAGAGTAATTCTCCCTAAATATACCTGCATGACTCAGCAAATGAAGGACAAGATGAGCTATATCACTCATTTTTATATGGATTTCCATTGGAAAAATGAATACGTCGGCATCATGTACGCAGAGGTAGATGGGGTCAAATATTATTTCATTGACAATGAAATGTTCTTTAACGGCTTTAGACCATACAGTGACAATGCGTTGTTTGAAATTGAAAAATACGCGTTTTTCTCTAAGGCAGCTTTATCGATCCTGCCGGTTATTGATTTCAGACCGGATCTGATTCATTGTCATGACTGGCAGACAGGTCTTGTTCCAGTATATTTAAAAGAGCGTTTCCAGGGAAGCGATTTTTACCGCGGTATTAAGGCTGTCATGACCATTCACAATCTGAAATTCCAGGGAAAATGGAGCATAAAAGAAGTACAGGACATCACAGGGCTTCCGCCATATTATTTTACACCGGATAAGCTGGAGTTATTTAAAGATGCCAACCTTTTAAAGGGAGGTCTTGTTTATGCGGATGCCATTACCACTGTAAGCAATACTTATGCAGAGGAAATCAAGACGCCGTTTTACGGTGAGCAGCTGGATGGTCTTTTACGTGCAAGAAGCAATTCCTTAAGGGGAATTGTAAATGGTATTGACTATGACGAGTTCAATCCGGAAACAGATCCTAATATTGAATTTAAATACAATGCAGTTAATTTCCGCAAGGAGAAGGTTAAAAATAAGCGTGCCCTGCAGGCAGAATTAGGGTTGGAACAGGATGACCGGAAGTTCATGATCGGTATTGTGTCCAGACTGACGGATCAGAAGGGCTTTGATCTGATTGCATACATCATGGATGAATTGTGTCAGGACGGCGTCCAGATTGTGGTTCTGGGTACAGGTGAAGAGCGGTATGAAAACATGTTCCGGCATTTTGACTGGAAATACAACAATAAGGTTTCGGCAAATATTTATTATTCAGATGCATTGTCCCACAAGATTTATGCGGCAAGTGATGCATTTCTGATGCCGTCCTTGTTTGAACCCTGCGGTCTTAGCCAGCTTATGAGCCTTCGCTATGGTACGGTTCCGATTGTCAGGGAAACAGGTGGTCTGACAGACACGGTAAAGCCATACAATGAATATGAGAACACAGGAACAGGTTTTTCCTTTGTAAATTACAATGCCCATGAGATGCTGGGAATCATCCGCTATGCAGAACATGTTTTTTATGACAAAAAACGTGAGTGGAACAAGATTGTGGATCGTGCCATGGCGGCCGATTTTTCGTGGAATGTTTCAGCTGCTAAATATCAGGAGATGTATGACTGGCTGATTGGCTAAAAGTTTTGGAGCGTAGCAGCAATGCCGAACAAGAAAAAGAAAGATAGTTTTATTTTGCAGGCGGGGATTCTGGCTTTTGCCGGAATCATCGTCCGCATAATCGGACTTCTCTATAACAGGCCGCTGGTTGCGATTATTGGAGATGAGGGGAACGGATATTACAATAGTGCTTATTATGCATACAGCATAGTTCTGCTAATATCTTCATATAGCATTCCGTCAGCAGTTTCCAAAGTAATTGCACAGAGGCTTGCAACAAAAGAATACCGAAATGCGCATAGGATTTTCTGTTGTGCGCTTATTTATGTGCTGGTAGTCGGTGGTATTGCCAGCTTATTTGTGTTTTTTGGAGCCGGGCTTTTAGTGAAGATGGACAGCGCCGTCCTGCCCCTTAAGGTACTCGCACCTACGATTTTCTTCAGCGGGATCTTAGGGGTCCTTCGGGGATATTTTCAGGCACACAGGACTATGGTGCAGACTTCCGTATCCCAGATTGTAGAGCAGCTGGTCAATGCAGGTGTCAGCATCGGTATGGCATATGTGATGGTAGGCGTTGTTGCGGATAAGGATGCAACTACCCAGGCTTCTTATGGAGCCGCCGGCGGAACAATCGGTACAGGAGCAGGAGTACTGGTAGGTTTATTGTTCATGTTGGGTGTGTATGCACTGAACAGAAAGACGATTCGCAGAAGGATTAAGAGGGATACAAACCATGTGGATGAATCTTATGGGGATATTTTTAAGATGATCTTGATGGTGGTGACACCTTTTATTTTGAGTACCGGTATTTATAATATCAATAATTTTCTGGATAACACGATTTATCAGCAGATCATGATGGGCATCAGGAATGTGGAAGAAGCGGTAGTATCGACGGATTTAAGCGTCGTTGCAAAGGGAACAAAGATTTCCAATATTCCGATTGCATTGGCATCCGCAATGGCAACTGCGCTGATACCGGGAATTTCCAGTGATTTTGCACAAGGATATATTGATGGCGTCAAAAAAAAGGTGGCAAAATCGGTAAAGGTGACGATGATGATTTCGATTCCATGTGCAGTGGGAATCGGAGTGTTATCTAAACCTGTCATGATGGTGATTTTCCCCCAGCCAAGTTCCTTGGATATTTCCTCCATATTGCTGTCCTGTATGGCAGTGAGCATTATTTTTTATGCGCTTTCCACTTTGACACAGGCTATTTTGCAGTCCATCGGAAAGATGAATACGCCGATTATCAATGCATCTGTGGCGGTAGTGCTTCATGCGGCAATTATGATTTTAATGATGCTGTTTCTGGATGAAAAGTACAGTCTTTACTATTACGTGTTTTCCACAGTGCTGTATTCTTTCATTTTATGTGTTTTAAATCAGATTTCAGTACATCGGCATCTGCACTATAGTCAGGAAGTTTATAGGACATTTTTATGCCCTATCATGGCATCGGTTCTTATGGGAGCGGCAGCCTTCGGTGTATATCATGGGCTTTATTATCTCTGCAAGATCAATATTCTTTCCCTTGCAGTTGCAATTGCAGTCGGAGCAGCCCTTTATTTTATCCTCATAATACGGTGGAAGGCAATTACAGAAGAGGAGATGGGCAGCATGCCTAAGGGATATGTACTGATCAGAATTGCAAGGAAAACCGGCATTATGAAGACCGAGGATACTAAAAAGAGTAATTCTTCCAAAAAGAAGAAAAAAGCCAGGGCAAGTGAAGACCGAAAGAGTGAGAGCGAAGCTTTTAAAAAAATTGAAAAACAGGATAATAAAACGATACGAAATAATTATATGATACAAAATAAAAATATCAAGGTGAATATAGATGAAATGGATGACGATTATTGGCTTGATGAATAAAATGTCAGTATAGATTAAAACCTTCTGGAAATAATAAAAACGTCGGATGAGACAATATTTTCAGGAGGTATTATTATGGCAAACTTATCAGAATTGGATTTACAGAACCTGCGTCATTTGATCGGCGGTTATGATGTAACTCACTGCAAAATGAAAGAATATGCATCCTGTGCAACAGATACACAGGTAAAGCAGTTCTTTGAAAAAGGGGCAAAATCAGCCATGGACAACAAGAATCAGTTGATGAAATTTTTGCAGTAGGAGGGAAAAAAGATGCAGATGAATGAAAAGACAATGGTAGCAGATACTCTGACCGGTATCAACGGTGAATTGGTACGCTTTGGGGAAATGATTGCACAGACAGAAAATCAGGAGCTTAAGCAGACTTTAAAGCAGTTCAGAAACACCTGTGAACAGTCACAGGAAGAACTTTATAAGCTGGCAAGGGAAAAATCCTATTATGTGCCGGCAGCAAAGGCAACACAGACGGAAGTAGATCATGTAAAGAGTCTGTTTACCAGCAACACACTTTAAGAATTTTATACGGGAAAGCGCCTTCCGAACTGAACGAAAGGCGCTTTTTTATTCATCTATCCGCTTAAGGTGTGAGATATCGGAATCGATTATCATGGAATAATTTGTATAATAGACTACAAACCCGGGTTTGCTGCCGTTAGGCTTTTTAACATTTTTCTTTTCCGTATAATCAATCTCCGCCTTCTCCTGTCCTCTTGCTTTGGAGTAATAAGCGGCAAGTCTTGCAGCGTCCTCAAAAGTAGTATCAGGCAGCACGGAGCCTTCCGATTTAACAACTACGTGGGAACCGGGAACGCCTTTGGCATGGAACCACCAGTCGCCGCCGTTGGCAAATTTGAAAGTGAGTTCGTCATTTTGATAATTATTTTTGCCAATATAAATGTGAAAACCATCCTTGCTGACATAATGAAAAGGCTTGCTGGTGGATTTGACCTTTTTGCTGCCCCCCTTCCGGCGGATATAACCGCAGGAAATCAGTTCTTCTTTAATCTGCACCAGATCCTCCTCCAAAAGGGCGATATCGAGAGCATTCTGAATGGATTCCAGATGGTCGATTTCTTCCTTTACCTGTGCGGTGAGAGTGGATAATGCTTCAAAGGTACGTTTTAACTTTCCGTATTTATCAAAATATTTTTTGGCATTTTCGGAAGGGGTAAGGAGAGGATCAAGGGGGATGGTAATCATTTCGTTTGTATAATAATTCAGCGCTTCCATTGATTTGGCTCCGGGAGCAACTTCATAGCCGTAGGTATTTAGCAATTCACCGTAAATCCGGTATTGTTCTTTTTTTTCTGTATCTTTCATCTGCCGCAGTTGAAGATCATATTTTTTGACGTTGCGTTCAAGTGCAGTCTGAACGATCTTGCGAAGATCCACAGATTTTTGGCGGATGCGGGTCAGAGTACTTTTTTCAGCATAATATTGCTCCAAAAGACGGCTGATAGATCCGATGTCCTTCTGGCTATTTTCGTTATACATAACGAGGGGGAAGGGGGCGAATTCTACAGGTGTATTGCCTTCATAGATAATGACAGGGTTAAAATCCCCCTTTTTCACCTGATCCATCATATGAGAAAAAGCCTGGTAGAGATTATTAAGCGCATGCTTTCCGTCTGGGGAGTCACTTAGAAAAGCGGTGGAAGTATCACCGTCAATCTTTGCCCGGCAGCATATTTCATGTGCCATTACCGGCGAAATGCCGGTATACAGGCTGTAGACCGCCTTGTAAATAGGCATATTCTTTCCTGTGACAGCATTCTGGAAAGCGGGAAAATCTGTTGTCAAAGGATTGCTTTTGTCCTGCGTGACAGGAATAAAGTATGCACGGCCGGGAAGGACCTCGCGGACAGAACTGATCAGTCCGGAGATATGCTTGATGCTGTCGATAATCATATCATCATCATTTACAAAAATGATATTGCTGTGCTTTCCCATGATTTCAACAATCAGTCGTTTGCGGCACAGATCCCCCATTTCATTTAGATGTTCAACATGAATATGGATGATCCGTTCAAGTCCCGGCTGTGAGATATCGATAATCCTGCCGTTTTGAAGATGCTTGCGCAGCAGCATGCAAAATCCCGGTGCAGTCATAGGACTGGGCTTATTTCCTTCTGTAAGATAAATCAAAGGAAGCGAGGCACCAGCTGAAATAAGGAGGCGTTTCTGACCTCCATCCGTCGTTTTTATGGTAAGCAGTAGTTCATCGCTTTCTGGCTGGGCAATCTTATAAATTCGTCCGCCCATAAGCGAGTCCCGTAGTTCCTTAACAACCGCTGCAATTGTGATTCCATCAAAAGCCATAGGAATACTCCTTTCTGTCCAAACGGCAGCCTGTGAAGCAGTGCCTTTTGTTTCTTCCATATTATATAGCAATTGTATCAATCTCACAACTGCTTTTAACTGCTCTTGACGTTTTTTGGCGCTTCGCCTATAATGTAATGGAGTACGTGGCGGGGGAACAAAGCGGCTCCTAAACTTTGATACAAAAGCAGGAGGAATGGCATGATCAAAAGTATGACGGGGTTTGGCAGATGTGAAGTACAGGAAGCTGAACGAAAAATTGTCGTAGAGATGAAGTCGGTTAATCACCGTTATCTGGACGTAAACATCAAAATGCCTAAGAAGCTTAATTTTTTTGAGGCTGCAATCAGAAATGAATTAAAGAGTTATATCCAGAGAGGAAAGGTAGATGTCTTTATTACCTATGAGGACTATACAGAATCCAATGTGTGTGTGAAGTACAATAAAGAGCTGGCGGCGGAATATATGGGATATCTGAATCAGATGGCAGAGGATTTTTCTCTGGACAATGATGTAAGGGTTTCCTGCCTTTCCAGATATCCGGAAGTCTTCACCATGGAAGAACGGACGATTGATGAAGAAAAGCTGTGGCTCCTTCTCGAACGGGCAATCAAAGGTGCAGCAGAAGGATTTGTAGAGACTAGGATAAAAGAAGGGGAGAATTTGCGTGACGACCTTTTGGAAAAACTGGATGGTATGCTCGCCCATGTAGAGTTCATCACCTTGCGTTCACCCCAGATTATTGCAGAATACAAGCAAAAGCTCGAAGACAAGGTCAAAGAACTGCTTGAAGATACCAAAGTAGATGAGAACAGGCTGCTGATGGAAGTGACCATATTTGCAGACAGAGTCTGTGTGGATGAGGAATTGGTCCGCTTGAAGAGCCACATTGAAACTACAAAGGAAACTTTGCAGCAGGGAGGAAGCATTGGCAGAAAATTAGATTTTATTGCCCAGGAGATGAACCGGGAGGCGAATACGATCTTATCTAAGTCAAATGATTTGGAGATATCTAATCGTGCCATTGAATTAAAAACCGAAATTGAAAAAGTAAGGGAACAAATTCAGAATATTGAATAGGGAAACGATGAAGAAAATGAAGCATAAAGGAATATTAATTGTAGTTTCAGGATTTTCGGGAGCAGGAAAGGGAACCCTCATGAAGCAGCTGGTGCATTCTTATGATAATTATGCACTGTCCGTTTCCATGACCACGAGAAATCCAAGACCAGGAGAAGAAGAAGGAAAAGAATACTTTTTCGTAAGCAGGGAAGAATTTGAAGAAAAGATAGCCCAAGACGGTCTGATTGAATATGCAAGCTATTGTGACAATTATTATGGAACACCAAGAGAGTATGTGGAGAGGCAGCTTGAAAAAGGGAAGGATGTCATCTTGGAAATAGAAATTCAGGGTGCGCTCAAGATAAAGAAAAAATTCCCCACGGCACTTCTTATGTTCGTGATGCCGCCGGATGCGGCTGAACTGAAAAAGCGGCTGGAAGGCAGAGGGACAGAAAGCCAGGAAGTGATAGAAAAAAGGCTGAAAAGGGCATCGGAAGAGGCTGAAGGGATAGAACAGTATGATTATATTGTTATCAATGATAAATTAGAAGAGTGCGTTGAAAAGATGCATTCATTGGTGCAGGCAGCCCATTGTGCTCCTTCAAGAAATGAGGAGCGGATTGAAAATATGAGAAAGGAACTGGAAGCTTTGAATTAAGAACTTCCGGATGAAAGGAGAAAAAATGTTACATCCATCTTATTCTGATTTAATGAAAGTAGTAAACAGCGAGGTTGAACAGGGAGAGGCGCCTGTTGTCAACAGCAGGTATTCCATCGTTATGGCAACTGCCAAGAGAGCAAGGCAGATTATCGGAGGTGAGGATCCGCTGGTAAAAGAGAAGGGAGCAAAGCCCCTTTCCGTTGCAGTGGAAGAACTGAACCAGGGAAAGATTAAGATTCTTTCTGAAGATGAGTAATCGGGCTGCATGAAAAAGAATTTGAAAAACAAAACGCTACGAAGAGAGTTCGCTTGCGAACTCTTTTATTAACATAAGAATGTTTCGCGATGTGTGACAGCGTTTGTCTAATATAAGGAAGCGAATATATGAAAATATTGTTTATTTCACTGGGATGTGATAAAAATCTGGTGGATTCTGAGGTAATGCTGGGGGAATTGTCCGGAAAGGGCTATTCTTTTACAGATGATGAGGCAGGGGCTGATGTGGTGGTGATCAATACCTGCTGCTTCATAAATGATGCGAAAGAGGAAAGCATCAACACGATATTGGAAATGGCGGAGCTTAAAAAAAGCGGGCAGGTCAAGGCACTGATCGTGACAGGATGTCTGGCGCAGCGTTATCAGGATGAGATACAAAAAGAAATTCCGGAAGTGGATGCGATTATAGGGACCACGGCTATTCTGACTATAACAGAAACCATTGAGAGAGTGCTTGACGGAGAGCCGGAAAACCATATGGAAGCTTTGGATAAAGCACCTGTGGGAGGAAGAAAACGGGTCATGACCACTGGTGGCTATTATGCCTATCTGAAAATAGCAGAAGGGTGTGATAAGCATTGTACTTACTGCATCATACCTAAGGTAAGAGGAAACTATCGCAGCATCCCTATGGAGGATCTGATTAAAGAAGCAAGAACCCTGGTCTCAGGAGGCGTGAAGGAATTGATTCTCGTAGCACAGGAGACGACCCTTTATGGCAGGGATTTATATGGGAAAAAATGTCTTCCGGAGTTGTTAAGAGCACTTAGTAAAATTGAAGGACTTGAATGGATTCGGCTTCTCTATTGTTATCCAGAGGAGATTACAGAAGAATTGATACAGGTGATGAAAGAGGAGGAAAAAATCTGTCATTATCTGGATATTCCGGTACAGAGCGGCAGTGACGCTGTTTTGAAACGTATGGGAAGAAGGACAGATGCAGGTCAGATAAAGGATATTATTGGAAAGCTGCGGAAAGAGATACCGGATATCTGCATCCGTACCACTTTAATATCCGGTTTTCCGGGGGAAACGGAAGAAAACCATGAGGAGACGATGGATTTTGTAAATGAAGTTTCCTTTGACAGACTCGGAGTGTTTACCTATTCGGCGGAGGAAGATACGCCGGCAGCAGAAATGCCGGATCAGATACCGGAAGAGATAAAAGAGCGCCGCAGGGATGAAATCATGGAGCTTCAGCAGGAAATTGCATTTGATGCTGCAGGAGAGATGACAGGCAGACGCATCAGGGCAATGATTGAAGGAAAAGTGGCGGATGAAGACGCTTATGTGGCACGTACCTACAAAGATGCGCCGGGCGTAGACGGCTATCTTTTTATCAGTACCGACAGGCAGTTTATGAGCGGTGACTTTGTAGATGTGGTCATAACCGGATCTAATGAGTATGATTTAATAGGAGAAATATCTGCCAGCAAAGCAGAAACGGAGGATTTGTGATGAATTTACCCAATAAACTTACTATGTTTCGCGTGATATTAATTCCATTTTTCATTGTGTTTCTGATGATACCAATCACGGCATATGATAAATGGATCGCGCTTGCTATCTTTATTATAGCCAGCCTGACTGATCTGTTGGATGGAAAAATAGCAAGAAAGTATAATCTTGTTACCAACTTCGGGAAATTTATGGATCCGCTGGCAGACAAATTATTAGTGTGTTCGGCGCTGATCTGCCTGATTGAACTGCATAAGATACCTGCGTGGATGGTTATAATCATTATTGCCAGAGAATTTATCATAAGCGGGTTCAGACTTGTGGCTTCGGACAACGGAAGAGTGATTGCGGCAAGCTACTGGGGAAAGTTCAAGACGACTTTTCAGATGGCGGCAGTCTGCCTTTTAATTGCAGATATTCCTGCAATCAACCTTTTGACACAGATTATTTTGTGGATCGCAGTCATTCTGACGATAGTATCGCTGATTGATTATCTGGTAAAAAACAAAGACGTTATGAAGGAAAGTAAATAGAATGCCGGACGAAAAGATGATAGAAGAAAAAGTAGTTGCCCGATTGAAGGAAAAAGGATGGCAGGTGACCTGTGCGGAATCCTGTACCGGCGGCATGATTGCCGCTACATTGGTGAACGTGGCGGGAGTGTCGGATGTTTTTATGGAAAGCTACGTTACTTATGCCAATGCTTCCAAGCATAAACTGATTGGTGTCAAAGAGGAAACGCTAGAGACCTATGGAGCGGTGAGCCGGCAGGTGGCGGAGCAGATGGCGGAAGGCGCGGCAAAGGCTGCATCAGCGCAGACAGCCGTTGCAGTTACGGGTATTGCGGGACCAGATGGAGGAACCCCGGATAAGCCCGTTGGACTTGTGTATATCGGATGTTTTGTGGATGGCAAAACCGTGGTCACAGAAAATCATTTTGAAGGAAGCCGGATGGAAATCAGAAAACAGACCACCCAGGCAGCGCTTACACTTCTGTACAACTGTCTTATATAAATAGGGCTATGGGGATAGGAAAGAGATAAGGGGAAGAAGCTTATGAACAAAAAATGGAGTTCAGGGAAAATCATAGCTGTCATATTCGGAAGTATTGGCGGTGCCATTATACTATTGTCGGTGTTTACCATAAGTTTATATCAGATGATACAAAGTCCATGGTTCTCTTTTGGTGCACAGGATAAGGATAGGAAAGAATCTGCACAGGCATCAAGGCAGGAGGAGCAAAGTAAGGAAGAATCAGACAGGGAAGAGCCCGATAGAGAAGAACCGGATGTGGATTCGGCGGAGGATGATGAAGACTACGACCGGTTTAAGGAAGGACGGCATGATAGAGGGCAGGCTGAGAGCGAATATTATGATTTTCATAACGAAATACAAAGGGATTTATCTTATCAGATAGAGTTTCGGACTTATCAAAATACTTACGGTGATAATAGAAACATTTCCGTTGAAATGGAATACCCAGTGGTGACAGGGAAAAATGTAGATAATCTGGAAGGCATCAACAATGCAATTTATAGAGAAGTTGAAGCAGTGGAAACTTATGGAGAGTCGGTAACAGACTGGCTTTCCAGCAGAGAAAAATTCAGCTTTGAAACAGAATGTTATGTCACATATATGGATGAAGATATTCTTAGTATTATTTATGTAGAATATGGCTATCTGGATGATGAAGTTTATGAAAGCTATGTCATTCCAGTCAACATCGATATGAAGAGCAAAATGGCGCTGACCAATTCCCAGATTCTTGAGATAGACGACGCTTTTTCCATCGAATTCCGAAAAAGATGTGAAAAACAGAATGGGGAGATACAGTTCTTTTCTATGCTCTCAGATCAGGATTTCACATACCTCCTTACAGATGAAGACAGCCTGATTATTTTTTATACGCCCATGGGGATGGAGGTCGGTTTTAACTATTACTATGGATGGGTAACTGTTACCTATAAGGATTATCAGGAGTATCAGAGTCATTTATAAAAACGATTTTTTTACAGAGTAGATAATAGTCCGCACAGGACAGGTAAATATACCAACGTCGTCGCGCTCCCGCTCCATAAAAACGTAACAGACGCTAGGCTCGTGAGGAACCTCGCCAAGCGCTGACGTTTTTATAGGGACTCCT
>JAAVAE010000027.1 GCA_014804245.1 Lachnospiraceae bacterium
ATCTCTTCGATATTTTCACTTTTTGCATGAAAGTATTCCATGTTAGGCCCTCTCTCTATTTCATTTTTCACATTAATCAGTTCACAGCATTATACACAATGTTACCATCAGAAAAATGACAAAAATGTAATAGTTTCTCTGCTATTTCCTTCAGGTAATGATACAAAGAAGCCACCCTATAAAGGGCAGCTTCCAATGTTTATTTTACCTGTGCCATTGAGAATAAGGTTTCTTGTAAAAGTTTAGAGAAATTGATATTATTTTTTTCAGCAAAAGTATTCAGCCATGCAGGAATAGTAAGATTTTTTCTTACAGCTTTTTCACCATATTTTTCTTCATAGGCATCAATGTCTAATAATAACATATTTATCATACACCCATTTTCAACAGTTATTTCAGAATAATCGGAAGCATGTGGAATTTTCTCCCCATCTTCAAGTTCTCCTAATATCCAACCACTGGCTGCGTCAATCCCCATTTCAATAGCCTGTTCTAAATCTTTTCCCTCTGTTACACAACCAGGTAAATCTGGAAATTCTACCACGAATCCACCACTTTGGTCCGTAAAAGGCTTAAATACAGCCGGATAAATTAATTTCATTATATTCACCTCCATTTATAAAGATTGAGCAAATGAGGCTTAAAGCCCCGCTTGCTTCATAATTGATTTTACTGTATCGGGATTCAAATCCCCTCCATGTTCTGGAATTGTAACTTTTCCAGGCTTAGTCGGGTGTTTATATTGATGGTGTGAACCCTTTTGTTTTACTTGATACCATCCGTTTTTTAATATCATACTCTCAATTTCTCTAAATCTCATTCAATACCTCCTTATTCATTCATGGCAACTCTCCTTTCTGTTTTATTTGATTATATTATAATGCGTATTATGCGTATTTTCAATGATTTTATTCTTTTTTATTTTCTAAAATGGACGTCAATCTAAATAAAAGCTGAAATGTCCTTTGGCTTATACGCTATTCTATTTTATATACAATGCATTTTACCGCTACCATGCCACTTTCTGCCAGTATCCCTGTATTACATTTCCCTCTGGTAATGATACAATGAGAAGCTACCCTATAAAGGGGAGCTTTCTATATTTATTTTACCTGTGCCATTGAGAATAAAGTTTCTTGTAAGATTTTCGAAAAATTGATATTATTTTTTTATATAGCAATAACAGGCAGTCTTGTTCCCATCCTGCACAGTAGCTCATTGCTGATGCTGCCAGAACTGTCCGATGTTATCATTTTTCCAAATAGATATTTCCAATTTCCTATGCTTATTTAAAAACACTAGGTTTCGTTATTGTCATTTTTATGACATATTTGAATCTAATACGGTCAAAAATTAAACTTTCTTTTTTGCTATGAAAAATTTCATAAAACATAATGATGCAATTAAAACAATCGGAAAAATACATCCTACAAACATTCCTGCTTTCATATTATCGTTTGCCCTTTGTGTCACAGTGCCTACGACACCGGGGCCGATGGAAGCGCCCAAATCTCCGCCCATAGCAAGCAGCGCAAACAATCCAGTTCCGCCTAGAGGCATTTTGCTTGATGCCACACTGATTGTACCCGGCCACATAATTCCAACAGAAAAGCCACAAATGATACAACCAGCCAATCCTAAAATGGGGTTGGCTGAAACCGCTGCAAACAGATAGCATATCAAACACAAAACGCCAGAACCCAGCATAAAATTAGTTAGATTGATTTTTTGCCCGTATTTCCCATAAATCACACGGCTAATCCCCATTGAAACTGCAAACATACAAGGTCCTGTGATGTCTCCAATATTTTTCGAAAACCCTAATGCCGATTCAACATAAGCCGAAGCCCATTGAGCCATAGATGCTTCACTTGCACCTGCGCCAATCATTAAAATCATAAAAAGCCAAAACATTGGGGTAATGAATAATTCTTTTATTTTTAGCCCTTTACCTTCATCTATCAGACGCTCAATCGGACAAGTCATAAAATTATAAACATTATAAAATGGCAGCATAGCCCATACACAGGCTAGAATTCTCCAATTCTCTATCCCGAAAATTCCAAAAAATAAAGTAGAAAGAAAAACTACACACACAGTACCCCAACAATAAAATGAATGGAGCAAACTCATAACACTGTCTTTATTATCGAACGGACATGCTTCTACAATAGGACTTACTAATACTTCTATTAGTCCACTTCCCACTGCATAAACAACTACACTAATAATAATTCCAACAAAATGATTCGGCAGATATTCAGGCAAAAACGCTAAACCAACAAGCCCAACAGCAGACAAAATTTGAGAGCCTACCACGCTTTTTCGATATCCGATCCTGTCAACAAATTGTGCACAGCATAAATCCACAAATAATTGCGTGATATAAAAAACGGTTGAGATCAGTGCAATTTTGCCAAACGAAATACCATATTCCTTGTGAAATCTCAAAAACAATAACGGAGCAAAATTTGCCGTTATTGCCTGTGTTATAAAACCCAAGTAACAAGTTATAAGTGTTTTTCTGTAGTTCTTTTCTTTCATCATGATTCTGACTAGGCGCATATCCATAATTTTTTCTAAATTGCCGGCTAAAATAGTTTACGGAATTAAATCCGCAGGCATAGCTGATTTCTTGAAGAGTTAGCGTTTTATCATTAAGTAATCCATGTGCAATCTGGAGCCGATATTGGATGAGTGCATCGACAGGTGAACATCCCATATATGCGTTGAAACAACGGCCAGCTTCACTACGGCTAATATTGGCGGCTTCTGCAATATCTTTGAGAGTGACGGTTTCAGCGTAATGCTCGTAGATATATAAAAGCATTTTTGGGAGGCGTATTTGATTGTTTATTTGTATACGTGTGGCTTCTGATTTTGGAAAATCATCAAAATTACTGAATATGTATTCAAATATGCTGCTGAGATTACGCTGAACTACCATTTCATAACATTGATTTTGTTCACGTAACTGACTAAAAATATCTTTCACCAAACAATTTATCCTGTTGTGACATCTGTTATTATGTCTAAATACAATAAAAGGTAATGAATCACAGTGATAAATGGGTTGAATATATTTCTTATAAATTGCGCTGGTCTCTGGTGCAATCATCCCACCAGAAAAAACGATATTGGGCACCGGTTCAGGAATATCATCTGACAACTGTCTAATTCTGTGTAACATATTTCCATTAATAAATATACTGTCCCCTGCCTCTATAATAATGTGCTGTTGTCCAACTTGATAGTCCAAAATTCCTCCTTCAACAGTGGCTATTTCAAAGTCAGGATGCCAATGCAAAGGTCCTGCCCAATTCGGCAAGGTGGAAAGTTCATCTTGAAAATAGGCGATAGGAAACTCTGTAATCTCGTGTGTTATTTGTTTCCGTAATTGATTATCGAGTATTATAGGCATTATTTGCCCTCCTTTGCGAACTGTTACGATTTGCTGAAATATTTTTCTACACATCTGTATGAATACCCTTCCACATAGAGGCAGTATATCGGATCTTATCTTTTTTCGCACAAGCCATCTCATCCTCAGAAACAAGGATATGCTTTGCTTCCCTTACCTGCCAAACGCCGCTGGCATGGTCGCAGTCTAAATGAGTCAGCAATACATAATCCAAATCCTTCGGTTCTATCCCCAATATATACAGTTGCTCATGTACCGCTTCTCTTTTTGCAATTTCACCCTGATTGACGATATACAACCGAAACGACGTTTGTTCCCATTACATTTTATTCTGCTTCATCATGGTATTATATATTACTGGCATTTCGTGTCCTGCTTTTAGTTCATTTATCCGTACACCTCATTTTTCTTTGTGGCATGATATAAAAACACGGCCTGTTCGGGATACTTTATATATATCCTGCTATTTTCTATGGTTTCTATGTTGGATGAATCAGCTAAAAAACGGTAGGAAGATTCTGATTCATAATCAGATATATCATATCCATCGGATGTTTTTCCTATAATTAACTTACCGGTTCCATAATCCGATAAATATTCATATTCTCCCAGCAGATTTTCCAACTCATCATCTTTTTTTACCTGACCATCATTATTTGCCTTACTCTGAAAGTTTGTATTTACTTCGGCAGCGAAAATTTTGCTGCATAATTCTGTATATTCATCATATGAAATTTCAGTTCCATTCAATGTATATTTCAATCCAGCCTCTGCATTATTGATGTCAAATTCTTCGCCGAAATTCATTTCTGCAACTAAGTTGTCAGCTCCTTCAAATTTTTCCATATGGTAAAATTCAAATCCTGCACTCGACCTGTTGCTATACATAATCCATACGGCTCCATTATAATAGGTATAAGAAAGAATGAGAGCAGTGCCGTCTGCCACAGCAAATTCATATACCTTGTTATCACGCGCATCAAGGTATATTCCGCCATAAGGACCGTTGATAATTAGTTCGTTTTCTCCGTCATTGTCAAGATCGACTTTCTCTCCAATAGAATATGAATCCCATTCTTCCGAATCCATATTTAAATCGGTAATATAAAATTTCGATGTCGAATCTGTGGAATCAACTGCGTTTATTGAGCCATTGATAAATGAATCTAACAGATCATCCGCTGTTGCTTCTAAACCTGCATCTTCAACCTCCTGCATATTGCTTTCCTGCTGATCCATAACAGTTTCTCTTTCATCGATAGTTTCATTTTCTTTTGTTTCTGAATATGTGTGTTCAACTGTTTGTGTGCGGTTTTCCTGCTGATTTGTAGCAAATTCCTCTATATTAACAATTTCATCTTTTTTTACTTGCCCACAAGCAACAATATTCAAAGCTGTTAGAAAAACACATGCCAATATAGTTAACTTATTATGTCTGCAAATTCTGCACATATATATACCTCCCATTTCCGCTGCTATAATGTCATTAACTCTTTACTTATATCACAGTGAGAACGATTATAAAATGCTGTCTGCACAAACAACATTTTTATCCCGGCAATACTTTTCAACAGCAGCTTGTACCTTGTCCCTCCATACTTCTTCATCTTCTACGATACCTATTTTCATATCCTGTTCTCCCTTGGGATAGCAATACTGATTTTAAACAATGCTTCCCCTTTTTCCACTATGGACTCTATATAGTATTCACCATAATACTTTTCAACTGCCGCAATAATATTTTTCAGACCGAATCCATGATTTTCCTTATCCTTTTTTGACGTTGTAAAAAAGACTTTTTTTGTATTTATTTCTTCACCTACGCTGTTACTGACAACAATAAAAATTTCCTTCTTATGCTCTACAAGTTCAACCCGAATTTTAGGAAAGGCTGCCTTTACTGATGCTTCAATGGCATTCTGCAATATATTTCCCATCAGGGTTGTAAGATCAAACATTTCAAGAGGCATTTCTTCAGTCAGCTTACCCGACACCACAAACTCTATATTTTCCTTTACCGCCAAATAGGAATAATAATTCATTATAACATCAAGAAAACTATCTCCTGTGTGAATCTTCAAATCAAACCCATCCTGAATATCCCAGATAGTATCTATGTACTCTTTGGCTGCCTCTATCTTTTTTTGATTCACCAACTCTCTGAGAACGCCAATATGATTTACCAGATCATGTTTAAAACGCCGGACTGCCGCCGACTGCTGTAACTGATAATCGTATTGCTACTTTTGCATATACATAAGAGATTGAAGTGTATATCAGAAGATATACCAGAAATGAGATCACATATGCAGGTTCCATCCACCATGTTATATCTGTGCCGGAAACTCCTCCGCCTATCAAAACAACCTGTATCAGCATGACGCTAAATGTATCAACAATTCCGGTAAAATACATAAGGGCGGCACTTAAAACGAGCAGATGCCCAAAACGGTCTTCGAAAAATAAACATATGGCAAGCACACTCCAAAGCATATAGACTATCGGAGAGTTTGTATCAAAATACGCATTATAAGCACCTGCAAACAGCATAATCAACACAGATGTGCCAAGAAAAAGCCTGTTTTTTCTTGGACTTATCCTGAAGCCAAAATATATGATAAACAGATATATTAAAAAATTTGAGATGTTGTCCACAATATAGATCATATTTCTCTCCTGCTACAGCAAAAAATTCATTATAACAAGTATCCTCTGAAATCTGTTTCAATTGCCTTTTACGGGCGGCGTATTCACCAGTTCTATTGCTTCTTTCCCAGATAAATGTTCAATAGAAAATTCTATCATACACAATGGTTTCCACTCCCTGTCAATCACTATACTCCGTTCCTTTTTACTGCTGGCAGGATAATATTTTTGTGCCAGCAATTCTATTGCTTTTCTCATTTCTGATTCTTCCTCCATAATACGGATTTTCCCAAATGCAATTACACTCCTGAAATAAGTGGTGTATTCTTCGGGAACCACATCATCTTTATCAATTACACAAAAAGAGGCCTTATCGCACCTTTTAATTGCATCAATTTTATGTCCGCTTTTTGCTCCATGAAAGTATAATTTGGAGTCAGAATACACATAGCTGATTGGGACAGCATAAGGGTAATCATCATCGCCTGCTAATGCCAAAACACCGGATGTACCCTTGTTTAATACTTCTGCGGCTTCCTCCTCAGATAAAATTTGTTTTTTCCTTCGCATTTCCCTAAACATTTTACTTCCCTCCTGATTTTATATATAATATTATTCCTGCCAAAGCCACCATGCTTTCAGTAAGCGGATATGACATCCATACCCCTGTCATTCTGAACAAAAAGGACATCAAAAATGCCATCGGAATGATAATGATAAAACCTCTTGATAATGAGACAATCTGTGCCGGCAGCGCTTTTTCCATAGAGGTAAAATATGTGGATATCACAATATTAAAACCGGCAAAAGGTATTGCTGTAAAATACAATTTCAGACCGGTTTCCGCAATCTGTTGAAGCTGTATATTCCGCTCACTGTTGAAAAGTCCGACAACCGGATTCACCGCTATGAAAAAGAACAGATAAATTCCCCCTGAGATAAACAGCATTAATTTTATTGCATATCCCAGAATCTGTTTTACGCTTTTTATATCTCCATATCCATAAAACCTGCTTAGGATTGGCTGCGTCCCCTGTGCTATCCCTGTATAAACCGAAATAACGACAAGTGATAAATTGGCTACGACACCATAAGCCGCAACACCAATATTTCCCTGCAGCTTCAAAATGACCGCATTAAAAACTATCATGACAATTCCGGAAGCAGCTTCAGTAATCAATGCAGGGATACCCAATGAAATAATATTTCCTGACAGATTCCATGATGGCTTTATTTTCTCATAATGAAACTGATTTTTCTTTGAAATCCAGTGCCCAGATAAAACTCCAAGACTTATAACAGGTGCCAATCCGGTTGCCAGCACTGCCCCGAATATTCCCATATGAAAGGGGAATATAAACACATAGTCCAACACTATGTTTGACATACTTCCGGCAAGCATGGCTGTCATAGACAATTTGGGATTTCCGTCATTCCTCACAAAGCAAAGCAGGCTGTCATTGGCTATAAACGCCGGAGAAAAAAGCAGGATAACCCGTAAATATGTTTTGGTCATAACAAAGATCTCCGGATCAGCTCCCAACAGCATAGCCAGCTTTCCCGAAAAGAAAATCCCCACTGTCATAAAGATTACAGCAAAAATTGCCATAACATATAAGGTATTTGTATATATTCTGTTTGCGCTTTTTGACTCTCCCTGCCACATATAGATGGAATACTTTGTGGCACCTCCCATTCCCAGCATCAAACCACTTCCATGTACAAAACTATAAATCGGAATGGCAAGGTTCAATGCCGTCAGGCCATTTGCCCCTAAGCCTTTCGAAACAAAAAAAGTATCGGCAAGTATATAGCAGGACAAACCAATCATACCACATATATTCAATACAACATACCTGCAAAATTCTTTTAGAAGTGTCTTCTCATACATCTTCCTTCCTCCTATACCATAACAAAAACGCCAGAACTTTCTATCTTCTAAGACCTAACGATAGAAAGTCTGACGTATCATCTCTTTACCCGGTGGCAAAAGAGCAACGTTATTTCTGATTTTGTATTATACACTGGACTAACCAAAAAATCAACATACCTGAAAATATAACTATAAACAAAGATAGCTTTAAAAGAATGAAGCTCATAAAATCCTGAATATAACTTTATGTTCTGTTATTTCTTCTGCTCTTAGCCAAAAATATAAAATGCCAGAATCAAAAAGGATAACGTATAATAGATTTCGCAAATTAATTTTATAAAAATAGACATAGTCTATAGCCGTTTGGTAGAATTAAGTCACCACAACAAAACCTACTAAAGGAGGCATAAACCATGTCTGATAACATTATACAACTAAACGAAGACTTAATAGCACGATCTGAAAGACCTTGTCCGCTCCAGTGTGGAAGAGACCCTCAATGCCCTGCTCGATAAAGAAGCAGATGAACTTGTAAATGCCCAGAAATATGAACGTTCCAGTGACCGTCAGGGCTACCGTTCCGGTCATTATAAAAGGAATTTCCAGACCACTGCCGGAGAAGTGGAACTGAAAGTCCCCAAACTCAAAGGTGTGCCTTTTGAGACTGCCATCATCGAACGCTATCGCCGCAGGGAATCCTCTGTGGAAGAAGCCCTGATCGAAATGTATCTGGCAGGGGTATCCGTACGTCGTGTAGAAGATATTACGGAAGCTTTATGGGGGACCAAAGTATCTCCTGGCACAATCAGCAACCTCAACAAAAAGGCTTATGAACACATCGAAACATGGCGCAGCCGACCGCTTTCCGTCAGCTATCCTTATGTCTATGTAGGCGGTGTTTACTTAAAACGCAGCTGGGGCGGGGAAATCCAGAATGTCTCCATTCTTGTTGCCATTGGTGTAAACAGTGACGGATTCCGGGAGATTATTGGAGCAGCGGAGGGCATGAAAGAAGACAAGGAAAGCTGGCATTCTTTCTTTGTATGGCTGAAGGAAAGAGGGCTCACCGGTGTCCGGCTTATCATCGGGGACAGGAATCTAGGGATGCTTGAAACCATACCGGAAGTGTTCCCAGATGCACGATATCAGCGCTGCACAGTCCATTTTTACCGGAATATCTTCTCAGTTACGCCGCGCAATAAGATGAAATCAGTTGCCATGATGCTGAAAGCCATCCACGCACAGGAAAGTAAAGAAGCTGCCCGTGAGAAAGCCCGCCAGGTAACAGAAAAGCTAAAAGAGATGAAGCTCTCTTCTGCATCAAAAAAGCTTCAGGATGGCATAGAGGAAACCATTACTTATATGGATTTTCCTACACAGCACTGGCGCCGGATACGGACAAACAACACCATCAAGAGGCTAACCCGTGAGATCAAACGCCGAACAAAGGCGATTGGCGCCTTTCCGGATGGACAGAGTGCCCTGATGCTGGTATGTGCCAGACTGCGCCATGTGGCTGGAACCCAATGGGGGACACGCCGCTACATGAACATGGAACATCTCACCAAAGCGGAAGATGAGGCATTGTCTGATATCATAGCCGGCTGACTGCCGGCTACCAAACGGCTGGAATTATATTTGCGAAAAAATCTTGACACTATCCCTCTGCCATGGAAACTGGATAGAAATCCAGCGCAAAAACGAATACCTACAAATGCTCCGGGCAATTCTGGAACAAAACGGAATCGACTATCCGGAAGAGATATGATAAAAACATCTATAAGTAAAGGGTCTGGTTTTGTCCAGACCCTCAAACTATCCCCTCAGGTTTGCCCCTCATGAAAGACTCTCACGAAGAACCCTCAAAAACTATACTGTTTTTTTACTCAGCCCCTCACGAAAAACCCTAAAATAGATTGGCAAACCCTCAAAAACTTTGATTATCCGAAAATCACCTTCCACAACAATACTATCTATCTAATATATGTTCATATTCGACAAGTAACCCTTCTGCTACATCAGAAATATTTTTGTTACCCTTTTTAGAAGATTTTTGAATACTTAATATTTTTTCTCTTATAAAGTCTATTTTATGGCAATTATCATCATCCATTAGCAATAAATCCAATTCGCAAAATAACAGTTGACAGGTATATTTATATTTTTCATAGTTAATTTGACTGGATATTATTTCTAATTTATTGCGCAAATTATCTATGTCAATGAACATATCTGGATTTTGTCCAAGTTTTAATGCTTCTATATATAAATATAATTGTAATATATATGTCCTAAATAATAATGAATTTTGCGGATTATAGTTTACTTTACCTATGATTTCATTTGTCAAATCCATACACTTTTCGAAATATTTTTCTTCAACAGATAAGCAATATATTGTCTCATACGCAGAGGCAATATCCAGTTTTGTATTTAAAATTTCATATTGATACTTTGATGCATTATCTGCTTCGTATAAGCTTATCCCAATCTCATAAAATGCAATTGCTTTTTTTGCATTTTTCATCTTATCATTAAAATCATATTGAAATGACATACCAGTATTAATATTTGACATTGCTAACAACTCATTATTTTTCTTGACATAATTCATATCTAATACATATTCATATAATTCTTGGGCTGTTTTCATATATTTGGCATCAATTTTTTCTGCTTTATGGTAAAAAAGTCTTGCCATGTTGTGAACCAATACGTATAACATTTCTTCTGTCAGATTACATTCACAGCAACATATAAACATCATTATAGATTCTGAAATTTGTAAATATTCAGACACCTCATTCATTGATACTTCATCACACATATCCATATAATTTCTTGCTATATGAATTAATGTTTCATAATAATATAGCTGTTCTTCATCTTTAATATATATTGCAACCTTTTCAAAATACTCATTAGATTTATTATAATTATCAATTTTGTTTTCTTTTTGCCCTATAAATATATACGTTAATGCAATATTTCTAAAAAGCAATACTACATCATCTTTTTGATAATCGCATATTTTTTCGGCTTTAAGAAACCAGATCAGTGCTTTTTTATATCTATCCACATCATTCAATTGCGAATAACAAAATCCAATCTTAAAATAACTAATGAATTTTGTGCGGTCATCGGCCCAGCAATTTACTTTTTTAAACTTCATAATGGCAGATTCATAATCTCCATTTTCTACATCTTCCATTGCATTCTTAAATTCAGATATATTTTTTTCATTAATTAAGTCAGTTTCTTTTCTTTTCCATTCTTCCTCCATATTTTTATGCGTAATTTTTATCTGCTTAATCTCATCTAAAATTTGCTTTTGACCTCTTTGTAAATCATCGATTTTGTCAATATAAAAGCTTTTATAAATTATGTCAAATTCTGGCAACTTAATGCATTGTATTATGCACTTAATCCATTGATTTTCTATATCACTACCATAATAACCATCATAATCTTTCCCTAGTAATTTACATAATATTCTATCTGTGCTAATTTCATCTTGAATATCATCTAATACAAATTCCTCATCTTTTAACTCTCTACGTACAGAAGCAGCATCAAATTCCCATCCCATTTTTTTACACAAAACTTCCAATGTTTTTTCATAAAACTCAAACCACTTTTCTTTTTCAATTAAATTATTTTGTAAAAATGAGGGTATTTTATCTAGTACTTTACCACCTAAATATTGCATAAAAAATTGAATTCCATATGTACTTACAATAAATCCAATAAAATTGTCTAAAATCATATAATTTCCTCTTTCGAATCAACAATTATTCTATTGCCACTCCAAAACAAATATCCACTTTTTTTCATTTGTTCATAAGTACCCAATGTATCATTCTTATTTACAAGTTCCAATGATTTATCATAATCCTTTCCCAATATAAGCAGATTCATTCTCACAGCATGCAAATAATTCTCATACCATTCCCACTCAGAATTCATAGATAACTCCCGAATTGTAGAACGTGATACTATAGGATTTGGCGAAACTACCGGCTTTTGCCAGATTGTATGGGGTTTTGCCAAATCGTATGAGGTTTTGCCAAAAGGTTTATACTTTTTGGCAAAAGAACCCCAGAACAGGAGTTCACCCACTCTCGAATGTAAAAACCGCCATAAAAACACAAGAAAATAGTGTATCTTTCAGACATATGTAATGCCAAGGATGCTGTATTTACGGGCTTTGTGGGCTTTTCACAACTTTATCCACCGGAAACTAAGACACCTTTGAGTGCTAAGGTTATTGCTCTTATTCTATACTTTTCATACAGTAAAACCTTACTTGTCATTAATAACTTTATTTCTGAAAAATTCATTTTCAAGACATAGAAATTCGCAGTATTATTCATCGCTTATAGCAATTCATATACACTGCGATTTCTTTGTAGCTAATTTGATTATATAAAATATTCTTACAACATATCACTATTTACTTAATTTTAATGCACGCCCTCCTTCTTCCGAATCATCGTAATATTTGCTTTTTAAATCATCACTAATAAATTGCAAATTCTCACGTAATTCTTGTTTTGTTTCTGATTCATTAATGAGTACATTGTACGCAAGCATATCCGCTTGGGTTACTGGTTTATACGGCATAGTAAACGCTCCTTTCATGAATTAATTATTAATTAAATTAATATTACACCTTCCAATAACACTATCAACTTGTAAAATACTTTTTACTACTGATTCATATACTTGCTTATCACCTTTTTCTGTAAAAAAGAAATCATCTTTTTTTGAATCATCATATAATATATAATTCAATTTTTTTTGAACAATATCATCTATAAATGAATCTAATCCTCCCCTTCTTTGTACTGTAAAAAATATCTCATTACCTTTTCCCTTAACAAAGATACATGCAATATCTTCATTTATAAAAAAAGCGAATACAGGTGGAATAGATTCACATTGATATTTAATATCATCTAAAAATACTTTATATCCACTCTGATAAAAATAAAATACACGTTTTTCGTTTAGTTTACTAAAATGCTCATGCATAAAAGCATAATCTTCTCCGTATACCACGATAGGACCTGAAAATTTAATCCACATATCCTCAAAAAGATTCCAATTCAAATTTCCATAATAACGTTTTTTCTCCTCTATAAAATAGAACTGACAGTGAATTGCTTCGTAATAACCTAATAGTGCCAATACTGATGCATTCTGAAGCCATTCTTCAACTCTATAAAGCTGAAGCACCTCATAATTTTGTTCTTGAATTGGAATATCTGAATAATACATGTTTCCGAGTTGCTCTGATAATTCACCTCTTTTTGTATACATACATTTTGCTTTAAAGGCCTGCCTAATAGTCTGATCATTCGGAAAAACCTTATACATTACATTTTCAAAACTTTTATCCAATTCAATATATGAATGATATGTAATATCTTTTGCTTCTATTCCCGCTTCATTTAACAAATCTTCATCCCTAATTTTATTAATCTTTTTGCATTGAATAAGTTTGCAAAACGCATCAACCAATTTTTCAAACCTAAAATCAGGATAATATTTGGATGGATTTTCTTGAATTGCTTGAAATATGCTTTCTTCCGTTTTCCATTTTTCAGCTCTTATGTCCATCAAATCTGTCGCCAACGCTAATAAAGATATTTTCCGAGCATAATATCTAAGTTTTTTATATGGTAATTTCATATTCAAAAACAAATCAAAATATTTTGTACAGTATATTTGATAATATAAACCCTCTAATAATTCCTCATATCTTTTTCGATTTCTGAATTTGGCAAATAACAATTGATATATCGTTGCATCACTTTCAAACGTTGATTCTGCGGCTTCCATCATAACTTTTGCTATATTTTGATGATATTGTAATCTCATTAAAGAATGATCAGCCCTCATTAATTGCCTTTGCATATATAGCATATTTCCCCAGTAAGTTGCTTTCGTAAGAAAAATATGTTCGTATTCATGTAATCGAGTTATTTCATCTAACTCTGCTCCAATAGGAACCGATATATAATCATCTACGAGGTATACTCCAGACTCCATCCCTCTCTTACTGCTTCCTTTTCCATTCATAATATTTACACCATGCATCTATTCCCATTTTAGATACTTCTAATAGCACAAAAGAGATAAACACTGATAATACTGAATTATCAGGAGAAACTATTGTTGTTAATTGTTCTGCAATAAGGACTACTCCTATTTGGGAAAAAATGTCTATTTGACCTCGGAATTTTTTATCTTTTATTTTTTCATAAATTGTATCATATATGGCATTTAAAAATTCTGGATATTCACCTTTAAAAGCATATATTATATTATCTTTTTCTATGTTAACCGCAAAATAAAGTATTAACCTATCATATTCTACTGGATCCATATCCTCATCTGTAATTAATTTTTTCCATTCTGACACTTTAAAAGTATTGATATTACTATCCTTTAAAAATTGTTCACACTCTTCAATATATCCATTCATCATGTATTATTCCTTCTTCTAAACAGAAATATAATAATCAGAAAATCTTTCGTATCATTTATAAACCAAATAGATTAACCCAAACTCGTGAAAGAACAAAACGTATCAAATTTGTACAAAATTTGCCATGTATAATACTTAAATTTCAATACTGGTAACTTGTATACTACTATAATAAAATAATATCTTTGATGGATGAATATGTAAATAACCCCATTGGTCCTCCAGGCATAACCTATAGTTCCTCAAAATTGTTAAAAAGGCATACCAGACTTTTATATCCGATATGCCTTACATCTCTAACACCAAAATACAATAAATTACAAATTTTGCAAATCTTTCAGTTAAAAACCACAATATCCTATTCCTTTTTACTTTTCCACTATATACAATCTCGGAAACCCCTGACTTTTGCCGGAAAGTATACTTTTGCCAAATTGTGTCAATCGCCATGTTATCAGCGGTATCAAAAAAGCCCAAAAAGAGAGGCTCACCAGTCGCCCCGGTGAACCCCTCCAAGCCTGAAAGCCCTTGATTTCAAGCCATTTCTCTATACTTTCGCCAAATCGTTCAAATGTCGTAGGGCACGGAATTTTTTTCTATATAGGGCAATTTGTTTTATCCTCTTCGGCTAGCGCCTTAACTGCCCCTACTCCATGGTGATACTAATGCAGAATGTTTCAAAAATCCAGTGTTTATGCAAGGGAGGGGATAGTCCAAAGGACAAAAATAAGACCCTGCATCCTTAAATGCAAGGTCTTATTTTTCTATGGCGGGGGCTATGTGAGTTTGCCCTTTCCAAAATAAATTACATTGCCCTACGACATCAAAATTCCTATGGCATCAATTATTTATAGCCGCCTGTGCCGCTGCCAATCTTGCAATCGGTACTCTAAACGGAGAACAGGACACATAGGTCAGTCCAACCTTATGGCAGAACTCGATTGAAGAAGGATCTCCTCCATGTTCGCCGCAGATACCCATCTTGATATCCGGTCTGGTCTTTCTGCCTTTTTCAGCCGCCATCTGTACCAGCTGTCCTACGCCGCTTTGATCCAGTCTTGCAAAAGGATCGGATTCGTAAATTTTCTTCTTATAGTACTCCCCAAGGAATTTACCAGAGTCATCTCTTGAGAAACCAAAGGTCATCTGGGTCAAATCATTGGTACCGAATGAGAAGAACTCTGCCTCCTCAGCAATCTCATCTGCCAGAAGCGCTGCTCTTGGAATCTCAATCATGGTTCCGATATGATAAGTGATGTCAGAGTTCTTTTCTTTCTTAACCTGCTCTGCAGTTTCAACTACCACATCCTTAACGTATTTCAATTCCTTCTTCTCGCCTACCAGCGGAATCATGATTTCAGGAACAACGTCAAATCCTTTTTCATTTTTGACTTCAATCGCTGCTTCCATCACTGCGCGTGTCTGCATCTTTGCAATTTCAGGATAAGTTACTGCCAGACGGCATCCTCTGTGTCCCATCATAGGATTGAATTCATGAAGGGAATCGCATACTTCCTGAACCTGCTCTGCAGTCATCATCATCTTAACTGCAAGATCATCAATATCTCCCTGGTCAGTGGGAACAAATTCATGAAGCGGAGGATCAAGGAAACGGATTGTAACAGGTCTTCCTTCCATCACTTCGTAGAGTGCCTTAAAGTCTCCCTTCTGATAAGGAATCAGATCGTTTAATGCTTTTTCTCTTTCCTGAACAGTTCTTGCAAGAATCATCTGACGAATCTTAGGAATCCTGTCCGGTTCAAAGAACATATGCTCTGTACGGCAAAGACCAATACCTTCTGCTCCGTATTTCACTGCATTTGCTGCATCTGCCGGTGTATCTGCATTGGTGCGTACTTTTAATTTACGGAAAGAATCTGCCCATCCCATGATTCTCTCAAAGTTGCCGCTGATAGAAGCTTCCTGAGTCTTAATATCACCATTATAAATCTTGCCGGTAGAACCATCCAGTGAAATATAATCACCTTCATTATATACATGTCCGCCGAGCATAAATACCTTATCCTCTTCGTTGATGGAAATCTCACCGCATCCTGATACACAGCAGGTACCCATACCACGTGCTACTACTGCTGCATGAGAAGTCATTCCGCCGCGGACGGTCAGTATTCCTTCTGCGGCATGCATTCCTTCAATGTCTTCAGGTGAAGTCTCCAGACGTACAAGTATGACTCTCTCACCTTTTTCATGAGCGTCCTTTGCTTCCTGTGCGGTAAAGTATACCTTACCTGCTGCCGCACCGGGTGAAGCGGGAAGCGCCTGTCCGATTACCTCGCCGCTCTTTAATGCTTCGGGGTCAAATGTGGGATGTAAGAGCTGATCCAAAGACTTCGCTTCAATACGAACCACAGCTTCCTCAGGGGTAATCTTTCCTTCATCTACCAGATCACATGCAATCTGCAATGCTGCCTGGGCAGTACGTTTTCCGTTACGGGTCTGTAAAAAGAAGAGTTTGCCATTTTCAATGGTAAATTCCATATCCTGCATATCGCGATAATGGTTTTCAAGCTTATTAGCAATTTCAATAAACTGAGCATAGCATTCAGGCAGATCCTCTTCCAGTTTCGTGATTGGCTGAGGTGTCCTGATACCTGCAACTACGTCTTCGCCCTGAGCGTTGATCAGATACTCGCCATAAATTCCCTTTGCTCCAGTGGAGGGATTACGGGTAAACGCAACACCGGTTCCGGATGTATTTCCCATATTGCCAAATACCATCGCCTGTACATTTACAGCAGTTCCCCAATCGCCGGGAATGTCGTTCATTCTGCGGTATACGATTGCTCTCTCATTGTCCCATGAGCGGAATACTGCTTTTACAGCTTCCATCAACTGAGTCTTGGGATCCTGCGGGAAATCCTGTCCCATTTTATCATTATAGACTGCCTTGAATCTGACGATAACTTCTTTTAAATCATCTGCTGTCAGATCCGTATCAAATTTAACACCCTTTCCTTCCTTGATCTCATCTAATATCCTTTCAAAGAAAGACTTGGGAATCTCCATTACTACATCTGAAAACATTTGAATAAATCTTCTGTAAGAATCGTATGCGAAACGCGGATTGCCGGTCTTAGCTGCAAATCCTTCCACAGCCACATCATTAAGACCTAAGTTTAAGATGGTATCCATCATACCTGGCATGGATGCTCTTGCACCGGAACGGACAGATACGAGAAGCGGATTTTCTGTATCACCAAATTTCTTTCCCTGCTTTTCTTCCAGCTGGGATAACGCGGTGAAAATCTGTTCTTTGATTTCATCTGAAATCTGTTTGCCTTTTGCGTAATAATCTGTACACGCTTCAGTCGTTACTGTGAAACCTTGAGGAATCGGCAGACCTAAATTGGTCATTTCAGCCAGATTAGCACCCTTGCCGCCTAACAGGTTGCGCATATCGGCACTTCCCTCTTCAAAAGAATAAACCCATTTTGCCATACTCTTTTTCTCCCTCTTTTATTTTTGGACAACAAAAAATGAAACACCCTGCACTCACCAAACTTATAATGTGTGTTTTCTACCCAAATGTGCTCCTCTAAATCTGCTATCCTTTTCTAATAATTGGATAAAAACCCAACTTTATCCTTATTCGGATATTATAACATACCATTGTCTAACATGCACTATTTTTTTGAAAATTTCATCTGCTTTTTCATCATAATTGTTATAATTCTCGATTTACTTTTTATCCGGTATAAAAGAATCAAAAATGAAGATATCAAATTTGCTTCTTGCCGCATCCAGCTCTTCCTGGCTCCTGATCGTCCATGCAACTGCCATATTTTTGTACAGACCACGGCAAAGCCTTCTTGCCGGAACAGATGCATATTTATGGTTATATGCCACAAAATCTGGCTTTGTCATCCAGTTCAGAAGCAGATTCTGTAGCAGCACATATAAAAATCCCTTAAATTCACCGGATTTTACAAATCCATCGGAAAGCTGTCCTCTCACTACATTATTGCCATATCTCCTGTACCATAACAGCACCAGCGGATTAAACGATTCGATACAATAAAGCCCTTTATACTCCTTAAGCAGCGCATCTACCGCCGGGCAGACCACAAGATCCATCCATTCTACCTTGAGTTCCACGATTAAAGGTACTTTTCCCTTTACGATTTTAAGCACATCTTCAAATTTGGGGATTGTCTCCCGGCTTTCGCAAAGTGTGAACTCTTTCAATTCCTGCCACGTATAATCGCATACCTTTCCAGGCTTTCCACAAATTCTCTCGAGGGTAAAATCATGGAACACCACCGGAACCTTGTCCTTGCTCATCTGGACATCCATTTCAATACCATATCCCGCCTTCACCGCTTTTTTAAATGCAGCCAGCGAATTTTCCGGTGCCTCGGACGCATTGTCGTGAAGCCCTCTGTGTGCATAATACACGCCCAGAAAATCTTTGCGCGCTTTTCTATGACTCAGCCTTGGCATAATTGCCAGAAAATACAGGAGTACAAGTACTGCTGCAATAATAACTACTATATACAATGCTGTCATTTTTATACCCATGCCTTTCCCACATGAACCGTTTCTTTCGTACTTTTCCTATTTTAATCATCTACGTCGAAATGTTCAAGTACACTTTTCTTCTTATCCGGTCTTGCATCTCCATGACGCACCTGCATCATCGTGAGAAACGCTGCTGCTGAAAACAAAAGGGCATATGGGAACAAGGTTCTATAAGAAACATTTTCCAGCAGAAAGCCTGACAAAATCGGAGTGAAGATCTGCGCTGTCATGGAAAAGGTGTAGTAAGTCCCCGTAAATTTACCAATATCGCAGCCTTTGCTCATCTCTACGATCATAGGGTACGAATTTACATTGATTGCCGCCCATCCAATCCCAATGACTGCAAAAGCAATATTGATAATCGGATGATACACATTTGCAAAAATCGCCGCAAAATAGCAGATGCTCATCAACACAATGCCGCTTAAGATCGTCTTTTTCCTGCCTATCTTACTGGAAATGTTGCCAATGGGTATATAACTGATGATTGCTGCAACAGTTGCAACCATAAGACAGTCCGCGAAACCGCCGCCTTCCATTTTCCATACAACTTTCGTATATCTGGAAAAAGCAGTCGTAACGGCATTGTACGCTGTAAACCAAAGGAAAATAGATGCAAGAAGAAAAATCATGCTCCGTTTTACCTCTTTCGGCATAGGAGCTTTTTCTCCTTTATCCTCCACGACATCTTCTGTTTCCACAATGACGCCGGCGCTTTCCTCATATGCCTTCACTTCGGCATCCACCTTGGCTTTAACCTTCTTTTCGTTAATGGTAATGACGAGAATTCCAACAGAAATCAGCATAAGCGCCGCCACACTTATGAACAGCGGTGTATAATCCGGGTGTTCTCCTTTTCCCACCAGCAGTTTTATCATGATCAGCGTGTACACGCCTCCCACGGCTCCCATCAGGTTGATGATCGCATTTCCCTTACTTCTCAGTTTGTTGGGCGTCAGATCAGGCATAAGTGCAACTGCCGGAGAACGGTACAATCCCATGGATATGAGAAGAACAAACAATGAAATGACAAAGAGCACAAGATTCACCGTTTTATCCGCTGCCGGAAGTACCATCAGGAAAATCACTGCCAGAATCGTCCCTCCTGCGATAAAGGGCATTCTCTTCCCCATCCTGGTATCCACTCTATCAGAAATACTTCCGAAAATCGGCAATAAAAACAAGGCAAGCACGTTGTCGGCTGCCATGATGAAGCCGGTGATGGTCTCACCAAGCTCAAAGGTTCCCTGTAACATCAGCGGTATGATATTGTCATACATCTGCCAAAACGCGCTGATCGATAAAAACGCCAGCCCGATCAAAAAAGTTCTCCTGTAATTTAATTTCATGTCGATTCCTCTCTTTGCTTTAATTGTATCATTATTATTCTAGCATTGAATACCTGAATAAACCATCCTAATTTCCATAAATTCCTTGCAAATTCCGTAATTTTCTGTAAAATAGGTAATTGTGAGCGAACACTAATGTATTATGGATCGAGAGGAGTTTATAAAACATGATCAGTGCAAACAATGTAACTTACAGAGTCGGAAAAAAAGCTTTATTTGAAGATGTAAATATCAAATTTACCGAAGGAAACTGCTACGGTCTTATCGGTGCCAACGGTGCCGGCAAGTCCACCTTCTTAAAAATCCTTTCCGGTCAGCTGGAAACCACCAACGGAGACATTGCAATCACTCCCGGACAGCGTCTTTCCGTATTGGAACAGGATCATTTTAAATATGATGCATATCCCGTCATGGATGTGGTCATCATGGGAAATGAGCGTCTATATCAGATTATGAAAGAAAAAGACGCTATTTATGCAAAAGAAGATTTCACTGACGAAGACGGCATCCGCGCAAGCGAACTGGAAGCTGAGTTTGCCGAAATGGACGGCTGGGAAGCAGAATCCAACGCTGCCATGCTGTTAAACGGTCTGGGAATTGAAACCTCCCTTCACTATGCTGTCATGAAAGACTTAAACGGCAACGAGAAAGTAAAGGTTCTCCTTGCAAAGGCGCTTTTTGGCAATCCGGATATCCTGCTTTTGGATGAGCCTACCAACCACTTGGACTTAGATGCCATTGCCTGGCTTGAAGAATTTCTGATCAACTTTGAAAATACTGTAATCGTGGTATCCCATGACCGTTATTTCCTGAATAAGGTCTGCACACATACCGCTGATATCGACTATGGCAAAATCCAGCTCTATGCCGGCAACTATGATTTCTGGTATGAATCCAGCCAGCTCCTGATCAAGCAGATGAAAGAAGCAAACAAGAAAAAAGAAGAAAAGATTAAGGAGCTGCAGGAATTCATCTCCCGCTTCTCCGCTAATGCTTCCAAATCCAAGCAGGCTACCTCCAGAAAACGTGCCCTTGAAAAAATCGAGCTGGACGAAATCAAACCTTCCAGCCGTAAATATCCTTATATCGACTTCCGTCCGGAGCGCGAAATCGGCAATGAAGTGTTATCCGTAGAGGGAATCTCCAAGACCATCAACGGAGAGAAAGTTTTAAACCAGATTTCCTTTATTGTCGGTCATGATGATAAAATCGCATTTGTAGGCGGCAACGAGCTTGCAAAAACCACCTTGTTCCAGATTTTAATGGGTGAAATGGAGCCGGATGAAGGCAGCTTTAAATGGGGCGTCACCACATCCCAGGCTTACTTCCCCAAGGACAATACCGAAGAGTTCGACAATGACTACACCATTGTTGACTGGCTCACCGGATATTCTCCTGTCAAAGACGTCACTTATGTCCGCGGTTTCCTGGGACGTATGCTCTTTGCAGGTGAAGACGGCGTGAAAAAAGTCAAAGTTCTCTCCGGAGGTGAAAAAGTTCGCTGCCTGTTATCCAAGATGATGATCAGCGGCGCTAACTGCTTGATTTTAGATGAACCCACCAACCACCTTGATATGGAATCCATCACGGCCTTAAATAATGGTCTGATCAAATTCCCCGGTGTCGCTCTCTTCGCCTGCCACGATCATCAGTTTGTACAGACAACCGCTAACCGCATCATGGAAATTCTTCCGGACGGCAGTCTGGTCGATAAAATCACGACCTACGACGAATATCTGGAAAGTGATGAAATGGCAAGAAAACGCACTGTTTATACAAAGCAGGCTGAGGAAGATGATAATTAACTGGAGTTTTTATGAATATTGTTGATTTGCACGTACATTCCAATAAATCCGACGGAAGCCTCTCTCCCCCCCAGCTGGTCGATTATGCTGTGGAAAAGGGGCTTTCTGCCTTTGCCCTGACCGACCATGACACCACGGACGGTATTGAAGAGGCGCTTAACGCGGCAGAAGGCAAAGATATTGAAGTAATCCCCGGAATTGAATTTTCTACAGAGTACGAAGGGCAGGATATTCATATCGTAGGGCTTTACATTGACTATAAGAGTGATTTTTTCAAACGCCGTCTGGTCAACTTTGTAAATGGCCGTATGATCCGGAATAAGGAAATGTGCCGCCGGCTCACAGAACACGGTATTCCTGTCACTTATGAAGAAATGGTTTCTGAATTTCCTGACTGTGTCATCACTCGCTCCCACTATGCCCGGTTCATGCTAAACCATGGCTATGTGAAAAGCCTGAAAGAGGCCTTTGAGCGATATATCGGCGACAACCGGCCCTGTTTTGTCCCGCGAAAGAAAATCACGCCTATGCGTGCAGTTGAAATCATTCTGAAAGCAGGGGGATTTCCCATACTTGCCCATCCCCTGCTCTACCATATGGGCAAGAGCAGACTGGAAAAGCTGGTCTCTCTGTTAAAAGATATGGGGCTTCAGGGTCTCGAAGCGGTATATTGCACTTACACCGCCTCTGATGAAAGAGAAATGCGTGCCCTTGCTGCCAAGTACGATTTATGTATCAGCGGCGGCTCCGACTTCCACGGCAGTGCAAAGCCGGGTCTGGACCTGGCAACAGGCTACGGCAAACTTTTTATTCCTCAGGAAATACTGGACAAAATCAATGAACGAAGGAATTGGTTGAAAATGCATCCCGAACAATTAAAACACACAAAAATTCTTTTCACGGATTTAGACGGCACTCTGCTTGACAGTCAAAAAACGATCAGTGATTATACCAGAGACGTCCTGCGAAAATGGTGCGAGAACGGTCACAAATTGGTGCTTTGTTCCGGCAGAGCCATCGACAGCGTCGAACATGTAAAACAATCCTTGCATCTGGACTTTCCCGGCATGTATCTGATTGGCTATAACGGCGGCCGGATTTACGATTATGACAAACAAGAAACCTTATACAAGGTAAAATTAACCCTTGAGCAAACCGCCCATGCTGTAGAAGAAGCTGCACGCGCAGGCATCCATATTCAGGCTTATTCAGACACCCATATTATCGCTCCCAGACAAAATGAAGAGTTGGAGTTTTATCGGAAGGTCATCAGCTCTCCCATCATCTTCTGTGAAAATATAATGGATGCTTTGGAAGAAGCCCCCTACAAATGCCTTGCCATTGAATTAAACGATTTGGAAAAACTTGAAAACTTCCGCCTCTCTCTGCTGCCTTGGGCAGAGAAAGAAGGAATTTCCCTGATTTATTCTAATCCTAACTATCTGGAAATTTTTCCTTCCTCCTCTGGCAAAGGCGCGGCAGTAAAGATTCTCTGCTCCCTCTTAGGCATCCATCCTTATTTCTCGGTTGCTGCCGGAGATGCCGAGAACGATCTTTCCATGATTGAAGCTGCGGGAATGGGGATTGCCATGTTAAACGGCAGTGATGATATCAAAATGGCTGCCACCACCATCACAGCATACGACAATGACCATGATGGACTGGCGCATGCACTGATTGATTTGATTTAAATAAAATTATTTTAAAAAATTTAAAATTTTGCTTGCATTATTTGTCAACTTATAATAGAATAATCAAGTGTGGTACGCATGATAAGAAATTTTCATCCTGCTGCATAATAGAAAACGGCTCGTTGGTCAAGCGGTTAAGACGCCGCCCTCTCACGGCGGAAACAGGGGTTCGATTCCCCTACGAGCTGCGACTGTTTTTTGAACAGCCCAACCCGAAAGTGCTGAAAAATTTAGGTTTTTTGGCATTTTTTATTTTTGGATAAACCTTTCATATTTTTATTATCCCTTCTTTCTACGCGCTCCTCTTATGTGATCTGCAATATTGTTCAAAATCTTGTTTCATATATAATAAATTCTTTTTCTGATCAGCAAAATAGGTATTATTTTTCTTTGCATATTCAGACATCCACTCATCCAAATCTTTATCTTCTTTATATGAATAAACCATCATTGCTAATAGCGAAGGTCTATTTTCTTTGTTCCGTAATTTAGAATCTACTCTGACTGTATCTTCTAATAAAGTATCTAAAGATTCGTTATATAGACTCATGTCTTCCTTTATAGTCTCTATATCTACATCAAGATTTTCTACAATAAACTCTTCCACACTATCATGTTTAGAATTTATGTTATCGATATGTAAAAATTCAAGCATTAATGATTCAAGCATATTCAGTTTATCCGCAATAACAGATTTGTCTTTTGTACTATTATTCTGTTTGATTTCATCAAATAAGAACCCACTGCTATTTGTTCTTGTTTTTCTGAGATTAAATTTAAAATCTCTTAAAAAATCTGCAAAAAGAATATCTTCAACTCCAAGCTTTGTAAATTTATCAAACAAAGTTAAAAAGATAAACGAATCTTTTTTGTTGAATATATCTTTGATATCATCTGTAATTACATTCTCCAACCGATGCAAATTATTAGCCAACCCATCAAATTCTTCTTCTGTTGCATTACGATTTAAGTATTTGCATGCTGCTTTCGGTTGTTTATTCCAATTATCAAAATGATTCATACACATCATTGTTTCAACAATGATTCTCTCAACCACACCTTTTGTTTTATCATTTTCAGAATAAACACTATAATCCAAGAAGAATCTGCTATCTAAAATTTTGCGGATATATCCTGCAAATCTGTCAATATATGTAAACGCCTTTTGATCAGCGTTCATGGAAGTATGATTATTGTATCTCTTAATATATTTTGAAATTTTGTAACTATCACAATTTTCATGAATAATGGTTTCTATTTGATATTCATTAAATTTCTTTTTTAACTCCTCCGGAAGCCTTTCAAATGTCTTATTTTTTATATCAAATGTTGCATCTTCCCAATCAATACTTCCATCTTCTCTTTTCACTTTCTTTTTGTAAGGAATAATAGAATTCTCTATAGCAGAAGTTATTTTATGTGTTCCATTCCAAAAACTGTTTAAAGCAGCGCTCCTGCAGCCTCCATCAGTAATATGTAACTGTGAATTATTTTCTTCTCCAAGAATAATAGGAGGAATGTATTCATCAGTAAGAACAGTTACTACCAGTTCATTGATCTGTTCTTTACTCCATACCATTCGCCTTTGCACATCTGCATTGTTATCAATATCACCATCATTAATTTTCTTTAAATACATGTCCAAAGTATACGTTTGCTTTCTAGGTCTTGCCATTTTAAATTCCTCCTATTATTTACTCTGATATTTCCTAAAACAACACTGAAACATTTCTGTAAGAATGAATCGCTTCATAACAATCTGAATATTGCTTTGCACTTATATGCAATTCTTCTCTAATCTCATTGGGAAGATAACCGGCCACGCTAAGTCTTAGTACTTCTTTTTGGAGACTGGAAAGCCTGCTAAGATATAGCAGAACTCTTTTACTGTATTCCTCTTCATTTTCATCAAATAATTCCTTTTCAATGGTAAAATTATCTGCAATCATATCTCCTATAGTAGAGTTTTCATCATCCCCAATAGGTGTATCAATTGAAATTGATATTCTATCTACCTTACGCTTTTCACGATTTCTTTTTGTCATTTCTGTTTTAATCTTGTTTAGCAAACAAGAATACAAAAATGCATCAAAAGATTGTGAATCGTCATACCGTCTCATCACATCTACAAATACCTCGTTTGCAAGTGAATAAAAATCATCTAGATCCTTGTCCGAAAATCCGCCGAATTTTAAAAGTATCTTATCAACAATCATATGCAGTTTTTTTGCATTATTTGAGTAATATGTAATCAAAATCTGATCCATCTTGAGCCACCCCTTATTTCATGTATTAATTTGAAAGATTGCAGAACCGCTAAGAATTACCACTTGACCAAAACCATTTTAATATGTAGAATACAAGTGAGCGTTCTGCTCGTTCAAATTCATATCCTTTATGTATGAATTTGTGTGTACGTAGAAGACCTATCCGATGGTGTTGCCGCACCGTTTGAGGATGGGTCTTTTATATTTAATTGTTATTGACAATGACAAGTATAGAACATATGTTCTGCAATGTCAATACGGAAATATCGAACATTTATTAATAAAAGCGATATATCTAAATAGATAATATCGCTTTTTATGTCCAATAAACAGGACAAATAATATTTTCATTCATTCATAAAATATTTACACTTCTCCAAAGTACCCCCATTCCACACTCTCACCGCCCCTCCAATAAATACATTAAATATTCACTACTCTGCTGTTCAGAAATACAAACCAAAGATTTAAGAATTATTTTAACACAGAATGGAGAAGTAATAATCAGCAACATATAACAACACAAATCATAAAGGAGGATTTTATAAAGTGGATCACACTCAATTTGGCGGATATGTCTACGCCTCAGATTTCAATACTGATTATAGAGGTAAAGGCAGCATTCATAATGGATCTGTTATAGCAAGTCGTATAGCTCGCGACCAAAAATTTGATGAGCAATGTAAAAAGAATATTGAAAACAAACAAAACTACGGAGGAAATAAAAATGCTTAGAGAAATAATGAAACCAAAATACAAAGGACAGACTGTAGAAATCAATTTATCTAAATGGGGATATAAAAATTACATTGCTGAATGTGCATATCACTTTGATAAGCCTGAAGGCAAATATTCTCTTTCAATGTGGTTAAATCGTAGTGATATGGAAGATCGGATGAGATTGTCTTCTAAAAAAGTTGATACGCAATACATATCTGGAACAAAAGAAACAATTATTGAAAATATATGCAGAGTTGTTCATCAGGCTTGTATGTCAGGATATTTTGATTACTTTGTAGAACGCTATGAATATGAACTGAAATGTTTCGAACGCGGAAACGAATTATTTGAAATGGAAAGACTGAATATTCCATTTGATTTCGGAGGTGCAAAATGATAAATAGACCTTTATATACAAGGAAATATCATTCAGGTCGGCTTAAAGAGTTTGGATATAATATAAATAACACTTTTGACGAATCAAAAAGTTTAAATGAAATTATAGGATTATCTGACAATCAAATGTTAAAAAGTATACGGGATGTCCAGAATAGAATTATTGATAAGCAAAAGCTAGAAATTCTCATAAAAACCAGAGATATGTATCGAACTGCACTTACATATCAGCAATCAAAAAAAGGAATGAAATCTGCTGTAAATATCGCTAAGAAGTTAAAAACACTAAAAATCAAAAATGAATTCACCAAAAGACTACGTAAGAAGTATCTTGATATTACTATAAACTCTGATGAAGCACAAAGAATTCAAGATAAGATTAATCGTATGCTTTTTAACCCTGATTATGTCACTGTTGTTATGGATAACTTAAAACAATATGATTATTTATATCATAATGGATTCTATATCAATGGAAAAAAATACAAACGGCTCAGTTGCGGTGCTGGACAGGCCAGAGTTTCTACCGTTGTTTTCGGTAATGAAGAAGTTATTCCTTCTGTAAAGGAAATACTTAATAATGGACGAGACCTGAATAAAAAAATCTCTCCCAGTAAGTTTAATGCTTATTTCGGGTTATATGGATCTGCTACCAAAGTGGTAAGTGAGCCTAAATTTATTGTAGTAAAAGATTATGAAAACACTACTTCTTTTATGGCAAACTATGTTATTGAAAATGGGTGGGGTGTAGACGATACGATTGTGCAGAAAATGATAAAAGACACACCCATGAATAGAACAGATGGTATGGGACTTATATCATATAGCCAGGCGTTAAAATGGTCTAAAGAAATGGGATTAGATTATGTGCCATCTCAATTTTGTGTGAGACAAAGCTTTTTAAAAGGTATGTTATGTGTATTTCCTATTCATGAATTTTGCAGAGATATAAATGGCGGGAACTATTTAGTAGATACGATTTATAAAGATGAAGATGGAAATTATATCAAAGCCGACCTTCGGGAATATGATGTTATCATCACCGAATCTCAATTTAAACTTTGGGATAGTTTTGATTCTATTGATACGTATATAGACAACTGCCATAAAAATAAGCTTGACTGGCGTATTGCGCTAGTTTCTCCCAAAGAGGCAAAAAGAATGTTGAAACTGAATTACCAGTTCATACAGACTTTAAACCTAAACCAAGATGATATTGAAAAACTAGCAGAACAATTTGTGGAATGGCTCACTAAGGTTTCATATGATGATGCATACTATATGTTGCTTTTTTTACTTGGCGTAAATAATGACATTCAAAAAATAAATAATTTCTTGTCAAGCAGTGAAGCATATTGGATTAAATCAATCATTGCAAATCATAATGTAAAAAATGATAAATATATACGCACTAAAATCAGAGAACTTATCAAGAAAAAAATAGAGAATGGATGTAAGGGAGATATTTATGTTGACGGAAATTTTCAGGTAATTGTCTCTGATCCATATGGATTTATGCAGCATGTGTGTGGATTGCCCGTAACCGGACTCTTAAAAGAAGGCAAATCTTATTCTAATTACTGGAATGAGCAAGGAGTTACACAAGTAGATGCAATGCGTTCTCCTCTTACTTATATGTCAGAACATGTAATATTAGATTTCCAGAAAGATGATGATACCGAAAAATGGTATCGCTACTGTAAATTAGGTATTATTTTAAATTATCATGGACATGAGACATTTAACTTTGCAGGCAGTGACTTTGATATGGATATTTTAGCTACCACTTCAAATAGAACCATGATCAAAGGGGTATATAAAGATGAATTACCAGTTGTATATGATGCACCGAAACCTAAAAAGTTTGTCTTTACAGAAGATGATTTATATGAATCAGATACTTTTTCATTTGGTTCTATCATTGGTTCTATTACAAATAAGTCCAGCAATGGTTATGCAAAATTACATCTAATCGAAGAAAAGTTCGGTAAAAACAGTCAAGAATACAGACTTGTGAAGTCTCGTTTACAACAATGCTGCAAAGCGCAATCGGCCCAGATTGATAAAGCCAAGATAGGACAAGAAGTAAAAGGAATTCCTAAAGTATGGATTAACAGGAATAGACTCAAAAAAAATAAACAAGGTAAGATCATTGATAAACATGCTGTCAGAAAAACCTTATATAACAACACGCTGCTTGATAAGTATCCGTATTTTTTCAGATATGTCTATAAAGATACAAATAGAGAATATAAAAAATATCTTGATGAGTGCAACGTGATTTGTAAGCAGAAATATAAGATGAATTTTCACGAATTGGAATCTCAGGAAAGAAAAACGAAAGAGCAAGAGGAGTTTATTGCAAACTTCTATGAGTTCTGTCCCGTATTAATAAGTAATAGTCCTATGAATTTGCTTTGTAAATATCTTGAAAATATTAATTTTAACATATCGCAGAAAACAAAAGCAGATGCAGAATTATTTGATTATGAGATCTATAAGCGACATGGATTTGAATACACCGACTACTATAAGGATGCAAAATCAACTATACAAGAATTTATTTCCAAGCAGAGAAACATCATTATTGCAAACAGTGTTGATGATGAATCTGAAAACTCCGACGATAACAATGAAATTGGTTTGATCAGTACATCAGAAGATTTGTTTGAAAAGCTCGGTAAAGTTAATAAGAATCCATACATAATAGTCAATTGTCTTGTAGATTATTTTTATAAAGAAAAACCCAACAGTAATAAAGACTTATTGTGGACAACATATGGAAAATATATTTATAGGAACATAGTCGAAAATACAGGAACTACTACTGCTCTATTTCCAATGCCATGTAGTGATGAAGAAAAATATGATTTACAGTATCTTGGTTATAATTATAAATTACAGGAGGTAAAATTATAGGTTTGGATTACAAATATACTGAATTGGATTATGCAAAAAAAATTTATGAAAATGGTTTTCAGTCGGAGCAACATAAACCGACTGAACTCCGTCTGGTTGCAACATATATGAGAAGGGTCTTAGATTACAAGCCAAAGAAGCTTCGTGAAGAAATGTACAAATGGTGTGAAAATCATATTGCTGAATATAAAAGAGAACTATATTACAAACAAATTAATTCAGCAATAAACAAAGCATGTAAAAAAGGCTCTATGCTAATAAATATCGATTGTGTTGATTTTTACAACTATGAGATAGATTACATAAATAACTTATATATAATGAGAGATCCGGATGATCAAGAGGAATCTGAATATTCATATGCATGCAAAAAATTGTTATTTACTCTTCTATTTATAATGAAAGTTAATAAGTTCATCACTGAAGCCAAAAGTACAGATGAGGACTTTGAATATGAAGGAAAATATTTTAAAGGCGGTCAAAAGAAATATACTGAATTGAAAAGACTTGCAAAATTACCTGAAAAAGTAAGAATCAACGAGGACATTATCAATACTCTTTGGATAAACGGACTTGCGACTCCTATGTTTAATGGGCTTATAAAGCTAAACTTTATGGAAGATATTTATAACATGGAAAGTAAGAGTCCTGAATCAGATACTTCTATTGCAATTAAAATAAAAGATTTCGATTCAGTCGGATGGTACTTTGATTATTATAATCAAGATAAAAAAATTGCATTCTGTAAGGAATGCGGGAAGATTTTTAGGAAAAAATCTAACAGACAAGAATGTTGCTCTGAAGAATGTTCAAAAGCAATAGATAGAGAAAGAGCCAAAAAACGCATGAAAGTAATCAGAAACTCTTAATGTTCGATTTAGAAAATCGTAAAAAACCCAGTAGAATCAATCGTTTCAGCACATTTTACAATTTTCTATCTTATGAAAGAAAGAGAGAGTTTTGATTTAAGAGGCAAAATATGAAAAACAGAAAAAGTTTACTTAATCAATCTTCTGTTGATATTCTCCCCAACTTATCAATAAGAATTCCCACTGTCGGAGAAATATTGGAAGACGAACAACATTATTATAACCTTATATCCTCATTGGCTGCTACGCCATTTCAATACATGGTACAGCTTGACGATATTGGCGTAGACTTCACGACTATTACAGACTATCAATTATTCATGATGCTATTCCCATCTTTTGCACATGGGGATATGAGCATATTATTTGGCGAAATAGATTTATCTGATATTTCAGTTGGCAAAAATCCTCAAAATGATATGCCCATTTTATATAGCCCAAAAAATAATGTCATTATAGATGAATTTGTATATAGTCAAATTGCAGAATACATTAGAAAAATAAATAATTTTAAAAAAGAAAATCGTAAACCAGGTAACGATGAAGCAAAGGAATTTCGCATAAAATTGGAGCGAAAAAAACAAAAAAGAAATGCTAATAAGCCATATGAACCATATCTGGAAAAATTGGTTGTAGCATTAGTTAACAGACCAGAGTTCAAATATAACTATGATCAAGTTAGTGATTTAACAATCTATCAATTCAATCAAAGTTTTGAACAAATAAATACAAGTATTACTTTTGATAATACAATGATTGGTGTTTATGCCGGAACTGTTGATACATCCAAGCTTAAAGACAAATCTTGTTTATCCTGGATATCTTTAAAGCAGTAAAATTAAGACTCTTTATGAGTCTTTTTTTTATAAAAATTAATAAACATAAGGAGGGCTAAACATGTCAGTAGATGTTAGCAAATTAATTATTACGGAAGTAGCTCAGATTACAGCTTTTAATAACGCTGGTGAGCTGGAGTTCATTATGGACGAAGTCCAGAATGGAACGATTAGTAACACCCAGGAGAAAGCCGATATTACCGGCCGGAACGGGCGAAAGATTGCCTCATTAAAGAAGAATAAGGCTGTAACCGTTTCTGCCACAAACGGTGTGCTTGTCGGCGGCGCTTTGGCTGCACAGACCGGTACAGAAGTAGAACAGGGAACATTTAATGTTCGTATTACCGATGTTATGACAGTACAAGGAAATACTTGTAAGACTTCCAAGACTGCAGTTGGTGTTACTGGTGCAGAAATCGGAGCTATCTATGTTAAAAATGCAAATGGTTCCCTTGGTACAAAGATTGAACAGGATACCGATGCTGCTGAAGGTAAATTTAAGTATGATCCTGCCACAAAGGAAATTACTGTCAGCGGAATCGCTGACGGGACTGAACTTGTTGCATTCTATGATGTAGAAGTTGAAGCGGCAAAGATTTCCAACGATTCCGAAACATACAGCAAGGTGCTGAAACTCTATGTTGATGTAGTACTCCAGGATTCTTGTGATGTAGAGTATGCCGGCCAGGTAATTATCCAGAGAGCTGATGTATCCGGTGAGTTTGAATTAACTCTTGGCGGTGATAGCTTTGCACATACATTTGAAGCTGAATCTCTTGCTGGTGGATGTTCTGGTTCTACAAATCTTTGGGATCTGGTTATCTACGGCGTCAACTAAAAAAATGTTGGAGAGTGTAGCATATACACTCTCCTATTTGTAAGGAGGACGCAGATGTCAAATAAGGTACAAAAACCATGTAAGATATGCAATAAAATGTTTACTCCATGCGCAGATTGCGAGAACGATAAAACAATGTTCCACTGGAAAAGAGTTGCCTGTTCTCCAGAGTGTGCAAAAGAATTCTTTGCCAAAATTGAAGCGTCCAGACAACCAAAAGATAAAAATGCAGTGTTTGAGCAGGAGCGATAGAAATGGGAATTTATTTAGACAACGCGGCGACTTCTACATTATCTGATTCAACAAAAGAATATTTAGTATCTATATTAAATTGCTGGGGAAACCCTTCCTCTTTACACTCGCAGGGAACAAAGCCAAAACAAATCATTTCAGACGCGCGGCAATCGGTCGCAAAATTTATTAATGCAAATTCAAGAGATCTATATTTTACACCCTCCGGATCAGCATCAAACACTTTAGCAATTCACGGATATTATGCAAAACATAATTGCACGATCCTGTACTCTCCCATTACACACAAGTCAATTTTAAAATGCGTAGAGTCGTATAAAAACAGTCAGCCTTTAAATGTAGACCATGACGGCACTATTGATATACATGATTTGGAAGAATGCTTAGATGCTTGTATCAGCCAGCCATTTGTGATAATAGACCATGCAAACAGCGAGATTGGCACTATCCAAAATATACAGGAAATCATACGAACAGTACATTTACACAATGGCATTATATATCTTGATTGTACTGGTTCTATTCCTCAGATACCTGTAAATGTAAAATCTCTTGATGCAGATATGATTGGTTTCAGCGGACATAAACTCGGCGGACTAAAAGGCTGCGGCATTTTATATAAGAAGAAAAATATTGATCTTGAACCGTTAGTATATGGTTCGCAGGAACAGGGCTATATCGGAGGTACCGAAAATGTCTTAGGCATTGCTTCATTAGGCAGAGCATTCAAAGATTATGACTACTCTTCTATTTCATCAGTTAACAGGGATTATGTCTATGATTACATTGTAAACAATATTCAAGGCAGCTATTTGGTTGGCGCTTCCATTGAGTCTGGCAACAGATTACCGCATAATTTGTACATGTGTTTCAAAGGCATTGAAGGTGAATCACTTATGATTCTATTAGACATGAACGGGATACAAGTCAGTACCGGATCTGCTTGCAACAGTAAGAGTATTTCGGCTTCTACTACCCTATCTGCTATTGGGATGAATAAAAAAGATATCCATAGCTGTATCAGATTAACTTTCAGCGGACAGGAAACAAAAAAAGAATTGGATTATGTATGCCATAAATTAAAAGAGTGTGTTGAAACTCTTAGAAGAATAAATACACAATAAATTGATAATTGGAGGAATTATGGAATTTTCAGAAATGATCAATAATATTTTATACACTGTTTTAACAGCTATCATACCCGTAGTTATAGTTTTTATAGCTAATCTTATTAGTGCAAAAATCAAGGAAAGCAACATTATTGCTAATGCAACAAAGAATGAAGATTTAACTAAGCTTATTGAAGGTGCATTATCTGATGTTATGGATGCCGTATTGTATGTAAATCAAGTTTACACTGATTCTTTAAAAGCAAATGGGACGTTTGATAAAACAGCACAGCAAGAAGCATTTAATCGTGCTTATGTGGAATCTATAAATATGATTTCCTTTGAAGCAAAGAAAGCTATTGAGAAATTATACGGTTCCTTCGACAAGTGGTTACAGATTAAAATTGAATCTTCTGTAAATATGGCAAAGAAACAGTAAGGATGATGTGATATGGAAAAAAGAACAAATTCGGTTGTTAAGTGTGTGGATGTCAGTTCTTATCAAGGAAATATTAATTGGAGTTTCGTAAAATCCGCAGGAGTAAACCATGCAATTCTGAAAGTGATCCGCAAAGATCTAAACCCCGATACATCATTTGAACGGAATTGGAATGGATGCAACTCTGCTGGAGTGGCAGTGGATGGTGTTTACAATTACTCCTATGCTACTACTGTTACAAAGGCAAAAACTGACGCACAAAAAGTATTGTCTATCCTAAATGGCAGAAAATGTACGATTTGGCTTGATGTAGAGGATAAATGTCAGCAAGGTCTTGGAGTACTATTGAAAGATATAATCAATACATATAGAGATGTAATTGTAGGCGCAGGATATGATTTTGGAATTTATACAGGTATGTCATTCTATAATTCTTATATCAAGCCGTATGCGACGCAAATTAAATGTGATAATTTTTGGATTGCCAGGTACTATAATTCAGCGAATAAAATGGCTGCGTCCATAAACCCTAATGAGCAATATAATCCAAAATCAAGCATAGGCAGAGATATTTTTGCTTGGCAATATACTTCCAGCGGACAAGTTTCTGGGATTAATGGTAATGTTGATTTAAGCGTTATCTATGGAGATCATGTTATTGCTGCTAAAGGTAAGGTGTCCAATTGTACAAAACTAAATATGCGAAAAGAGCCTATCGTTGAAAAGAATAATATTGTGAACGTGTTGGATTTAAATGACGAAGTATATCTCCTAAAAATAGCTGACAATGGATGGTATAAAGTAAAAACAAAAGATAATCTTGTCGGATATGTGTCGAACAAGTACATTATGATTTTATAAGAAAGGCAATACTATAAGTAATGAACGAAATTATAGAATTAACTAAGATAAACTTTTCATCTGTATTTATTTCTATGTTCGTTATTTTTATTGGTGTTAAAACAATTGTATCTCTCTTGGAATGGGGAATCAATAAATTAGGATTAGAAACAAAATGGATGAGAAAACAGCGTGAAGAACATGATCTTCTAATACAGACTTCTCAAGGACTTTCTTCATTACAAGAACAACATGAAAAAGAGGTTGCGCGTTCCACCCTGCGTGATGAAGAAATTTCAAATGATATAAAAAAACTTACTCAGATGTTTGTGGATAAGGAAATTGATGACATGCGCTGGGAAATCAATAACTTTGCCACAAACGTTTCCGAGGGAAAACCATGCAATAAAGATAGTTTTAAGCATTGTATCCATGTCTACGAAAAATACGAAAAGATATTGGAAGAAAATGGACTTGAAAACGGCGAAGTCGAAATATCAATGGAACTTATCAATGAGGTGTATAAGCAGAAATTAAAAGAAGGATTTTAACCGTTGAATGAACAATGATTATATGTGAAGTACACTAAAAAAGGAGAAAATGCAATATGATCAATTTTATTAGAATGAAAAGAAACGAATGGAAAGTCAAAGCAATGTTTTATGCTGCTATTGCTACTCTTTTTGACAATCAGAAAGAAATACTCGAAATGCTTCAGAAAGTGTATGTCAGCTTAAAAGACGTTCCTGCGGAGGAATTACAAAAGGAACTAATCGATAAATTGGCAGAAATTATCCATAATGAAAACAAAGACAAATAAGTAAATATGAAATACCTTTACTACTAAGATGACCACGTTGTCGTCTTTTTTATTCTAAAAAATAAAGGACGGTGATAAATTGGCTAATAATGATGGAAAGATTGTACTTAGTATAGATATACCAAAGACAGTCACACAAATTAATGCAGACATCAAAAAGGTAGAAAAACAATTGGAAAAATCTGGACTTTCGTGGACGGATAAATTAAAACAAGCATGGAAAAAATTTGATGGCTTGGGATATACTGCTGCTTTGGTAAATCAGTTGAAACAAATGCCAAAAGAAGTATATAAAATTGATACTGCAATGACTAATCTCTACAAAGTAACTAATGAAACAAACAATAAGTATACTCAATTTTTGGATTCTGCAAGTAACTCCGCACATAATCTCGGCAGGACTATATCAAGTTTAATTGAACAAACTGCTAACTGGGCAAAACTAGGATTTTCACTAGATGAAGCAGAACAGCTTGCCAAAATAAGTTCAATTTATGCCAATATAGGTGATGTTGATAATGCCACTGCTATCAGTAATATGATTACCGCTATGAAAGCCTTCAATATAGAAGCAGCAGATTCAATAACGATTGTAGACAAACTCCATAAATTAGGGAACGAATATACAACATCTGTTGCTGATTTAGGTGATGGCTTATCACGTTCCGCTTCTGCTTTGGCTACTGCCGGAACTGATATTAATAAAACCCTTGCAATGCTTACTGGCGGTACAGAAATTACCCAAAATGCTTCTGAATTTGGTGACTTTCTAAAAATAAGCAGCATGCGGATTCGAGGAATGAAAGGTGAGCTTGAATCGTTAGGGGAAGAGGTTGACGAAACTGTAGATTCTGTCAGTAAAGTTCAAACACAAATTCTGAATCGTACTAGTGGAAAAGTAAATATCTTTGATGATGTAGGTAATTTTAGAGATTACTATGATATTATGGAAGATATCTCAAAAGTATATGACGATTTAAGTGCTTCAGATAAATCAGATCTTACAGAAATACTCTTTGGTAAACAAGGAGGAAATCAAGGTGCTGCATTGATTCAGGCCTTTCAATCTGGAGAAATTCAAAAAGCACTAAAAGCAACGATAAATGCTGAAGGTTCCGCTATGGAAGCGCAAGAACGTTGGCTTGAATCGTTGGAAGCAAAAACACAACAGTTTGAAGCCGCATTTCAATCATTATCTTCTACTGTTCTTGATAGCGATTTATTAAAATGGTTTGTAGATTTTGGAACAAACAGTGTACAACTACTTGATTCTTTGATTGGTAAACTTGGTTCCTTAGGAACTATTGAATTAGCCGGTATTGGCTATGGTATTTCAGAATTTATTAAAAACTTAGATTGCCAAAAGGCACTTAAAACGGCCTAGATGTTTTAAGTTGGTCTAACATAGATAAGAAACTGATAAGATGGTTCATAGTACAAGTCTATGCGTTTGGGAGTTTTAAAATAAACCAACGAGGAGTAATTGCTGGAACTGATGCCCATGAATATTCTACTAAAGCGGAATCGGTAACGATAAACGTAAATGTGCGAAAGGCAGAAAAAACAGAATATTCGATATATGGTAATTTGTATGCAAATACAAAGTGTGCCTAAGTATCATTAACAAGGCAAAAATCAGCCGCACACATTCTCAAGATTAATTCTAACAGAATACCCCCTATAAACGGAACTAAATCTGTGAATGAGAATGGATGTTCAACGACTACCGATCCTCAGAGTATCTTCTACCTTATTGAAGATGCTTTTAAGGTATAGTGTTATATAGAAGTTTCTGCAAATCCTTTTATATAACCTTTGCAGTATTTACTACTGCTCTGCTAGAAAAATTTGTCGGCATATTCATTGTCGTACCAAATCATATTTATATATGGTTGCTAACAATACCATCACCTGTGTTGTTTGGATTGAATATGGTGAAGCCATACTGTGATACAGCGATATACAAATTCAGGATGCTTCGTATAAGTTATATCAATCAGGTGGTTAATCTGCAGATTCCATTCAGAAGAAAGGCGTGTCTTGTAATATAAAGAAGTACGGTTAAGACTCAGCATTTCAGCCTAGACGGTTACCGGAAAGTCATAGTCAGCGAAATTACCCATGGAGATTCTGCCATCCCGATGAAAACTAGATTCCAAATTTTTTTCATCCACTCGTATTGAATTTGCCAATCTGTGTATATAATTCTTCAATTTGTGCTTCATACTGTCTGGCCTGCTTACGCATTTTTGCATTATTAAAAAACACATGCAAATAATTGGCAGCTTCTGTTTTCCAGCAGGTAAGCATGTTGGGATGAACGTTATTTCTGATGCGATCTCATTAAGAAGCCGCTCCCCCTTGAAGGCTTAGTATCGCCTCCTACCATGTATAGCCGCAATTTTTACATTTAAAGGCCTTATTAATCTTCTTACTAAAAATTCCCAACATTGCTACTGATGCTACGCTTTCACCAGTTCCAATTTTTTTAATATCGGTAGAGGAACAAGTCGGGCATTGAGGTATGTTTGAAATTTGGGTGCTTTAATGTTTTATCTTTGATTATATTTAATTATAATAATATTCAATTGCATTTTTAATACTATTTCCCAATTCAACCCAACTATCTTCTTCAATATTTATAGTCATTTCTTGATCCGCTGAAAGACTAACTTCTATATTATTGGTCATCATAATAATTGATACCTGTCCATAAATAGAATTTACTGATTTTATTTGTTCATATTTTTCTTTTTCTTCTTCGCTTGATGAGATTCCAGATATAAAATTATTTAGATAAATTTGAAATGCATCACTAGTAAATAAGGAGTTTCCCATATTTTGAATTTCATCTGTAACAAAATTTATAGATTGTGGTTTAGATATATCTATAGAATTATACCATTTTACAATTTCTGGTATATAATTTCTTATTAAATTAATATCTGCTTCTTGTAAATGTGAAACACTTTCTGTATTAAAATCATTATCTTTTGGTGGCGAAATATAGTATTCTGACTTTGAAGCACAACTAGTTAATAATATTAATATAAAAACAATAACTGTATATATACTTAATTTTTTCATGATATTTCCCTTTCTATCTTGTATATATATATACTTAATCAAAATTTATGTTTGCAATTAGCACATACTCTATCAACTTTGTTTGTCATGAACCCCATCAACAGACTCCATTTACGATTTACTAATTGAATATTAGTACATCCACACTTAGGACACCTTGGAGTTGAATTATACTTTTGAACTGCTTCTTCCTTTTCATAATCTTCTCTTGCTTGAAGAATGGCGTTATTTTCTTTTGTACCAAAGTCACATTTTAAATCAACCCACAATAATTTTGCCGTATTATCATCACATGAGGTTATCTCTTTGATGAGTTTTAATCCTTCAATTGTATTGTCATCAGTAATCGCCATATAAAGATCGCGTAATGGTTTCTCTGGAATTTTTACATTTATATCATTATTATATAAATATTTTTTTGCTTCGTCATAATTCATTGATGTTCTCTCCCATTTTTTTAATATTATATCAGTTTAATTATTTGATAGCAACGAATAAATAAACTTATTAATGCAATTTAAGAATCTAGGCAATTCAATAAATGCAATTACGGATATAGAGAACATATATAAAAGACTAGAGACTATTCCATCTGGTTTACCAAAATTAGCTGAAGAAACTCGTTTGTTGAATTCTTTAACTTCTACATATTCCACAGAAGTACTTAAACTGGCAATTGCTCAGACAACATTAGACGAGACTCAGATTAAAGCTATATTGAGTGCAAAAGGACTTAAAGGAGAAATCTTAGAAACAACAACAGCAGAATTAGCACAAACTACAGCTACCAACGCTCTCTCCGCTTCCGAAGCAACAGCAACCGGAACTACCGGTGGTCTATCGACAGCATTTAAGGGTTTAGCAGCCTCATTAGGAATTTCCACTGCCGCTCTCGGTGCGTTAGTCGCAGGAGTCGCTGCAGTTGGTGTAGCAGCTATAGCAATCAATAAATATAAACAATATTTAGAGGAAATCCGTCAGGCAACCGAAGAAGCTGCAAATGCGTATAAGGAGTCCTCTTCTTCTATTAATGATTATGTTGCTAAGTATACTGAACTTCGTGAGGCACTCATTAAGGCAAAAGGTAATGAAGAAGAAACATATAATATCAAGAAACAACTCTTAGATCTTCAGACAGAATTGAATGACAAGTTTGGTGATGAGTATGATAGAATAAATCTTGTTACTGATGCCTATAAAGATCAAACAGAATCAATTAAGGAATATAATAAAGAAGCAGCAAAAAGGTTTCTTAATGAAAATAGGGAAGGTATCGAAACAGCTGTTGAAAAAATGACAAAAGACCGTCATTATAATCTTAGCCTGACTGGTATTTCTTTATATTCAGATGAAGGAGCAGCATTAAAGGAGATTGCAGAAAAATATAAAGATCAAGGTATTACTTTATTAGATGAACTTGGGGATGGAAGCTACGCGCAGTTTTCAGTTCATTTAGAAGCCGATGCTCAGTCAGCATATGAAACAATCAATGCTTTTGAAAGTGATTTAAGAGATAAAGCAAATGAACTTGGCAATGAACATATGTTTGGCGATGCTCTAGATATTTCATCCGCTTCATTAAATGATGCTATGTTTATCATTAATAAATATGGTGGTAGCTTCAAAGAAGCGCTCACAGCAGAAATTGCTTTAGATGATAATAAAGCAAAAACATATGGTGAGGCATTAAAAGCAGTTCAAGCATATAATGAAGCGGTATTAAGGTCTGAAAATCCATATGATGATCAGAATGTTATACAGGCGAAAGAAAATCTGGATGAAATAAAGACTTCGATTCAGAGTAATGAAGAGGAATGGGGAAAATATTCTATCCTGTTTGATAATGTATTTGACCAAGCTGATACCCGATTACTTGAATTTAATGAAGCAATAAAAACAGACGGAGAACTTCAAGAATTTGCTAAAGATTTAGAAGGACTTAACAATTTAGATCTACAGGCACTAGATGAAAATGTAGGAGAAAATAATTCCTTTGACAAGTTGAAGGAGTCTGCTAAAGAATATAAAGTTGATGCTGATGAACTGATTGACACATTGATCCGACTTGGTTACGTACAGGGAGAAATTCAAAGTTCTGTTTTGACAGATGTTGATGAAATGAACACTTCATTATCCATCTCCGAAACCATAGACCAGCTAAACACTCAGCTCAAACCTGCATTCGATTCACTGAAATCTGCCTACCAGGATATCTTTACAGACAATGGATTTACACTCGAAAATGTAGACATTCCAATGCTCGAAAGCATCAAGTCTTCCATTGAAGAAATAAATAAACTGGAAGATGCAGGTATTGACATTGACATAAGGGCGTTTGATAAATTTGCAACAACTCTTACGGATGTTAATACAACGGAGGAACAAGCAAAGCAGGCTTTTAATGATTTTGCAACGGAAATTTTTAATGCTTCTACTGCTACTGATGGAATGACAGAAGAAACCGTACAGATGGTTGAACAGTTGTTAGAATCTTTAGGTATTGTCAATGCTGAAGAAGTTGCTCTAAATGCTTTATCAGAAGCAAAGGCGCGTGCAATTACAAATTCATATGATCTTGCAAATGCAACAGAAGAAGATATTGCTGCTATGTTAAGCGAAGCACAAGCTGCCGGGATCACAAATGCAGAAATTTTTAAGTTGGTTACAGCCGAACAAGTATTTGACCAGCAGGGGTTAAATCCAAAGGAAAAAATTGAAAAACTAAAAGAGCTGGCGAATGCGTATGGACAAACTGCTATCGCTACCCGTATAGCAAATATGGAAATTGGGGCTGAAAAGGGTCACACTTCTATTAACTATGAAGATGAATTAGCATCACTTCAAAATCAAATTAATAATGCTATAAACAATGTACAGATAGATTTCAGCGGTGTTACAAAATCCGCTGGTAGTGCCGGTAAATCAGCCGGTGACGCTTATGTAGATGCATTCGAAAAGGAACTGAAAGAATTAGATGATTTGCGGGATCGTGGCGTTATAGACGAAGCTGAATATCTGCACCGTTTGAGGGAATTATATACCAGATACTTTGCAGACCGTAAAGAATATCTGGATGAATTCAGGAAATATGAGAGACAATACCTTGAGGGTATGAAATCCCTCTATGATTCTGCACTCAGCGGAATCTCTAAATTAATGGATTCAAAAATAGATTCCTATACAGAATCAAAAGAAGCTGCAATTGAAAGTCTTGAAGCTGAACAACAAGCCGCAGAGGATGCCTACCAGTCACAGATTGATGCTATTGATGATATGATTGCCAAAAAGCAAGAAATCATAGATAGCATTCAAGATGAGATTGATACCATGAGGGAAGCGCGTGAAGAACGTCAGCGTCAGATTGATCTGCAAAAAGCGCAATATGAACTTGAACGAATGCAGAACCAACAGACAATGTTGGTATACAGTGAAGGCAAAGGAATGCATTACCGTACAGATGAAAGTGGTATTCGTGATGCTAAAGAAGCCGTTGACGATGCAAAGTTTGAGATTGAGGTTGCAGCAAAAGAAAAAGAAATCAACCTTCTTGAAGATGAAATCGATTTACTTGAAAAACAGAAAGATGCCTTGGAAGAAGCCAAGGAAGCTTCCAATAAGTATTATGAAACTTTAATTAACCAACAGGAACAATACTGGGATTCCATGATCAAAAGCATGGAACAGCAGAAATCCAAATGGGAAGAATTAGCTGAGATTGAAGAGATTGCAGACGCTTATAGTAAAGTATATCAGGTATTTAATGATCTTGGATATTCAGTCGAAGATGTCTTAAATGGTTCCGATGCCGCCTTTGAAGATTTCAAGTCAAAATATATTTCCATTCTGTCTGAGATGAACCAGAACACAAGTTTCCAAGAAGGTCTTGAATACGCATCTGGCGCTGCAAAAGAAAGCTTTGGCAGTATTGTTGCGGACGCTAAAGACTCCATACAACAATTATCTCAGACTTTTAGTGATGGAACATTTTCTAATGCTATTGCTACTGGCATTTCAGAGGGAATGGTATCAGCCAAACAAGAACTAGATAAAATGAACCAGCTCGGCAGCGATGCCGGCGAAGGATTTATCGAAGGTTGGAATGAAAAGTCGAGCGAAGTATCAGATGCAACAAAGCAGACAGCAATAGATGCAGTTGATGCTTTTGCAGAAGGATTCAATTTTGAAAATAGCAGCCTGAACACATCTTTTGATGCATTAAAACTGCTGATAGAGTCTGTTACTGAAGCTTTAGGGATTAGTACAGATGGAACAGTCGGTGGTCTGTTGGGTGCCTTAACTCAATTAAGTGATTTCTCTTTTAGTGAAGACAGCATTATTAAACAGTTTGACAATCTAAAGACTGCGATTGATGAAGTCACATCTGCAATCAGCGGAGGCGGTGTATCCTCTGACGGTGAAGGTCAGGGCGGTGGATCCGGTTCTGCTAAAGGTGGTAAATCCGGCGGGAAAGGCTCAAAAAATGGTTCTAACAGCAATTCCCTCAAAAATGCTATCACCGATATTGGTACAACCGCAAGTACAGTCATAGGTCAGCCCGAAGCAGAAGGTGATGGAACTGTTATTGGTGAATTTGGTTCCTTAGAAACTGCCGTAGGTGATGTAACCGCTGCTATTGGTAGTGGTGATTCAAAAGGTGGTAATGATAACGAACAGAACATAAACGATGAAGATAATCTTATTGGTTCTATCATTAACCTTGGAGAAACCACGGAAGAAACATTAGGTGAATCTGGCGGTGACGGAGTTACTGGCAGATTTGAGGAATTCAGAGATGTTATTGGTGAAGCAAATGAACATGTACATAGCATATCTGATGGTCTTGATGAAATTGATGGTCAGGAAGTAGAATGTACTATCAAGGTAAAGATTGAGACTACTGGTGGATTACCTGCTGAAATTGCGAATTCTGCTGAAACAGGATTAGATCATATGAATTTGGATAGTGCTGAATACAATGCTAAATACATTGGGAAGGCTCGCGTGGAAGGAACTGCCCTAGCATCTGGGAATTGGGCCGTACAGTCTGATGAAAAGAAATCCCTGGTAGGTGAGAAAGGGTATGAAATTGTCGTAAGAAAAGGACGTTTCTTTACTGTTGGCAACAATGGTGCTGAAATGTTTGATATTAAGCGCGGCGATATCGTCTTTAACCACGAGCAAAGTAAAAATCTTCTCAAGTATGGCCATATTTCAGGACGCGGAAAAGCATATGCTGATGGCACTGTTGGTGGTGGCAGAATTCTCACACCCGATGGTCATATCTTACGCCCTCTCCTAGAAGGTGATCGTGGTTGGGATCTAATGCAGAAATTTCAGCCACTTGTAGATAAGATGCTGAAAGGCGAAGCTGATATCATGTCCAATGCCATGATTGACCATCAGAAACAGATAGAACAGATGGTAAGGGATATAACTACTACGAATATTGCCGCCAACACTAATAACAAACCAAGCGTTGCAATAGGCGATATCCATGTTACCTGCCCAGGAGTAACCGAACAACAGGTAGCAGAAAAACTTGGCGGTGTAATAGGGAAGGAACTAGACAAACAGTTCAATGGATTCCATAACTATACTGACCAAATGAGCAGGATCAGATAAAACATTATATTGCCATATATTTTTTATATATCCAAAACATAAATTTATAAGGAAGTGACAAACAAAAAATGAACTTCAAACAAGAAATATTTAGATCAATACAAGATATGGTCGGCATGAGTATTGCGAATTGTAAAGTTGACCGCACCTACCAATCCGTAATAAAAAGAATCACACCAAAAGGATATGTTGTTTTGGATGAAACCGGAAGTGAAAGAACTGTAGGGTGCTGTATCCCGGGGATGGAATTAAGTGTGATGCAGAAAGTATGGGTCAAGGAACCGATGGGAGATTTGAAGGGATTACATATCTGTGGTGTGATTGGAAGGTAGGAATATAAAAAATCAGGAAAGGAACATATAAAATGGAAAAAATACGTTTTTTGAATGACCAGAATGTTTACGATGGAGAAGTCTCTGTCCGTGGAAATGTAGTAGCACTTAAATTCACCGGCACTCTTCCACCGAAAAAAGTTTTGACTAATGGTTTCGAACTACTAAATGAGAATAATGGAATTGTACAGGGAATTTACACTGCATACACAACAGTCTACAGGATTCATGAAGATGATGATACGTTAATCGAGTTATCTAATGATGGAAGTACTTATAATACTATGGTTTCATCATATGATGCGCAAACCAAGGCAATTATGGCCGTAGATGAAAATTAATACAATAATATGAATAGAAAGAAGGTGATAAAATGGCACGTCCAGTTGTAATGAAAATCCAGCCCTTCGATGCCAATAAGGACTATGAAATCACACTTTCATGGATGGGCAATCGTGCTCATGCAAATAGGATTATTGTCTATGATAACGAGACAAATGAAGTTGTGTTTGATGATATGGTATCTTCTTTTTCTCTTAAGCACACTATACCTGCCCACACATTGAAAAATAACAAAAAATACTTTGTTCAAGCACAGACATATGATGTAGAAAATATACCATCTGCACTGTCTAATAAAGTTCTCTTCTACACATTTGCCACACCTGATTTCTATTTTGAAGATTTGGCAGAAAATCCTATAATATCTAATTCATCCTTTACTGCTACTATTCATTATTATTCAGACGACTGGGAAGATATTAGTAAATATAACTTCTATCTATATGACGCTTCTAAAAAACAACTACTTAAAAGCAGTGATTTAACAGATGATTATGATATCAGTTACACATATAAAGGATTAGATAACAATACAGTTTATTATGTAAGATGTATTGGTGTCACTGTCAATGGGATGGAGTTGGATACAGGATATGTTGCGATTACTGTAAAATTCGAAAACCCAAATACATATGCACGTATCTATGCCACTCCTCTCCCATCTCAGGGATGCATCCAGGTGGCTACTAACCTCATTATCATTCAATATAATGGAACTGAAGAATTTGAATATATTGATGGAATGATAGACCTTCGTGATAAGACATTATATTATGACGAAGGTTTTTTAATTGAAGATGATTTCACAGTTATTATCCGTGGAATGAATTTGTGGCAAAATGCAGATATTTTTAAAATGAGTAATGGCAATTTAGGTCTGACATTAAGTTCTCACATATATCCAGAGGGAAAACTACGTTTTCGTTTGATTGTTCCAAATGGCGCGAATCATTACTTATTATATTCTGACGAACAAGTTTTCGACAATAAAGATATGGTGACTATCGCTATTCGCAGGAAAAACAATGTTTACCAATTAAAAGTTTTCGTAGAATTAGGATATACAAAAGAAGGCAATATGTGGTATGGAACAGAACGTCCTACTCGTCAATTAATGGTTAACGATGATAATTGGATCAATACAGATGGAAAAACTTATGTTGTAAATAAAGATTCATATACTACTTACCTAGATGAATCTGAACCAGAAAATGTAACCTTAGATGATTTATGGCTGGGAGGTGATTGAGCATATGTTTGTATGTGGAAATAACTTTGTTGGTGGTGAATTAGCATGTGCTCTTACACCAACTGGTATCGAAAATATTAATTATGTTGAACTAAAAAATGGGATATATGATGACTTATTCATTTCAAAGAATACAGAATTTGAACTGAGTAATGAATGTCCTAAAGAATGGGATTTTGATACTATATTATGGGCAAAATTTAACAATACTACTGACGCTGGCAATGTAGATTGGAACTTAGAAACAACATCACATATCATTTTAAAAAGCAGGACTGAAGGAAATTATGAGTGGAAAACTATTGCTGTTAAAGAAATACATTCAACCGAAGACTTTGTAATAAATTATCCGGATTATTTTGTTGCATCTGGACAACCTGTGGAATATGCTATTGTTCCTGTGCTATACGGCTGCGAAGGTATTTATGCAAGTACAAGTATAACCTCTAAATTCACAAAAATGTTCGTAATAGAAGGAAGAACAGTCTGGGGGACAGAAATCACAGACGGATATTGTGACACAACTCGTAATATACCTTCTTCAACTGTCGAATTATTACATAGCAAGTATCCTATTTTTGTTCGAAACACAATTGCTAATTATGATACTGGTACTTGTAACGGAAGCTTTGTTCCATTAGATGAAGAATCATGCGAATTTGCCTATGACAGTGAACAGGACTATCAGCGTATTAAGTATCAGAGGGAATTTATGGATTATATTTGTGATAGTATACCAAAAATCTTAAAGTTACCTGATGGCAGACTGTGGCTTATACAAGTTACACCCAATCCCGCTGATACAGCAAATCAAACATATAATGACCGTGAAATATCTTGGTCATGGGTTGAAGTTGGAGATGTCAACTCTGAAGAGGATTTGTATTATTTAGGATTTTCAAATGTTGAACCAGAGTGGTGGAGCCATGGCTGATATAATTACACAGGAGGATTTGCTGATTGCTCTCCAACACTCATCAGATCCTCGTCTAAAATTGAGTATTGATGTGTTAGATTCTAATCAAAAAATCATAGATACTTTAAATTGTGGGTTGACTGGCGGCAGTATGTCTATAAACGGGGAATCAGATGTCAGGCGTACTGCCAATTTTACTATACAGCCAACACTAAAGGAAAAAATAAAACTTACAGAAAATAGTTTGTTGTGGCTCAATAAAGATATTCGTATATCAGTAGGATTATATAATTCAAGAACGAAGGAATATAAATATTACCCTCTTGGATATTATGTTTATACTGATAACTCAGGAACATATGATGCAACCAATGATAATCTTACTATTAGCTGCTCTGATTTTATGAAAAAGTTGGATGGTACAAAGAATGGTCAGTTAGGTACATTAATTATTAGTTACCCTACATACGAAGAAAATGAAGAAACCGGCGAAGTAATCAAGTATAACAGCATCCGTAACGCAGTTATTGAAACACTGGAAAAACTGGCGCGAATAACAAATCATAGAATCGATGATATTGGAGAATACAAAGCTATGCCTGACTATAATGAAAGCTGGCAGCAATATAGGGAAGAAAATGAAACATGCCTTACAATACCGTTTGACCAAGAATTTTCTGCGGGATGCAGTGTTCTTTCAATTCTTACTACTTTTCGTGACTTATACCCGAATTATGAAATGTTTTTTGATATGGAGAACAATACATTTATTTGTCAGCTAAAACCAATGTGTTATGAAGATGATATAGTCATTGATAATTCTTTTCTTCAAAGAGCCTTAATATCAGAAAACACTACAATAGACATGACTACCGTAAGAAATATATGCGAGGTATGGGGACAAGTCATAGACGCAGATTTCTATAGTGAAGAATGCTCATATTCAAATAATATATACTCTTCTACTATCGCTGGTTATGAAGAAGATTATTATAACGGAGATATAATTGCATTAAAAATTCCATCTACAAACCAAGAAAATGCACAGTTGAATATCAATTCTTTTGGTTCAATTCCTATTATGAACGAAGCTACTGAGGAACCAATCAAAGTCAATGAGCTGAAACCTAATAACGTATATGCTTTCAAAATCAAGAAAAAGCGCGTCGATAAGCAGGATGTGATCAAAGCATATCTCTTAGGTCAATGGCAGGTTCATGCAATCAATGTTTTGACTAACGGGAAGAAAAGCGGACAATTTGTAAAAAGTTCTGATGGTGAAGAATATGAACTCTATTCTAAAGAATATTTCCAGAAATTTTATAATTGCGAGCGTGTTGATATGACTATCATTGCCAACTCTCCATTTACAATAGAAAAACTTGGCGAAATACCAGATATTAGAGTGAGTGGAGAATACGAAAATATTACTTCCGATGACTTAGCGGCAGATCGCGCAAAATGGGAAAACTGGAAAAACAGCAGACTGACAGATAATATTACAATCACTACTGTTCTTCTGCCATTTCTAGATGTAAATAAAAAAGTATCATACAAACGAAGCGATTCTGATGTTGAGCATCAATATATTATCTCTTCTATTTCACATGATTTTGCTGGATTTACAACTACAATTACTATGTATCGTTTTTATCCTTTATATGAAACGTTGCTTAAGGAAGCTGGCACCCATAAGGTATTATCCGAATTCAGCCATGGTGTACTAAGTAAGTATACTCATGAACAGCTTGCTACTGTTATCAGTGGTGAAGAATTATAAATTTTTAAGACCTGTCATAATGATGGGTCTTTTTATTTAAAGATAGGAGGTGCTAAATGGCTGATTATACACAAAACAAGAAACTTGAATTACCAAAAAGCAATGAGAAATATGACGTGGCAGTTGCAAATAAAAATAATATGGTCATCGACTCAGAACTTCATAAACTTGATTTAAAAAATCAAAGCCAAGATAACTTAATGGCAACAAAAGAGTCTCTAAATTCTGAAATATCAAGGGCAATATTATCTGAAGAAACTATTAATAATTCTTTACAAAATCATATTGCAGACAAATCAAATCCCCACAATGTCAATAAAACACATGTGGGGCTAAAAAATGTAGATAATACATCCGATATGGATAAACCAGTTTCTATTGCACAGCAAAATGCATTGGATTCAGCAATATTCAGTCATAATACATCTGAATCCGTCCATAGCGATATACGCCTTCTCATTTCAGGACTTACGACACGATTGAACACTTTAGCAGATAGTGATGACACAACTTTGGATCAGTTAAGCGAAATCGTTGCATATATCAAAAATAATAAAGATTTGATAGACGGTATTACTACAAGCAAGGTAAATGTATCAGATATTATTGATAATCTAACTTCTACTGATACAGATAAACCCTTGTCATCAAAACAAGGAATGATACTAAAAGGCTTAATTATGGATTTAACAACCTTAGTCGGGAATAAGGTCGATAAAGTATCTGGTAAGAGTTTGTCTACAAATGACTATACTACTGACGAAAAAAATAAACTTAGAGATATCGCAGCTGTAGCAGTTAGTGGAGACTATAATGACTTAAAGAATATACCAGCACCATGGTCAGCAGGTTGGCAATTGGATTTATTGGGTAATAGGGTGTTTCGATTAAAATATTATTGTACACCTGTAACAGATTGGAATGATGCTATTTGGAATGGCTGGTATGATGCTTTCAATGCAGAAAATGCTCCAGCTCCTGGATGGTTATACGGAATCGTAATAGCACACAACACCTCATTTTGCAGACAAATTCTATACAGTTTTTCCGCAGGTAGCACGACTGTTGCTACGAGTCATCGTTTTGAACGTATACATCACAATGGTACATTTAGCGAATGGGTAGATACTACTAGAAGTGAACTGACTAAAGAAGATGTAATAACTGCATTAGGTTATACTCCACCTACTACATATACATGGAAAGCAAACACATCATCCAGTGAAGGGTATGTTGCATCAGGATCAGGGCAATCAAATAAAGTATGGAAAACTGATAGTGACGGAAATCCAGCTTGGCGGGACGATATTGATACACCAACTTTTGATGATAGCGCTTCTGATTATTCAAAGGATCTTGGTCTTGCGGTTTCACATGCGATAGACGAAAGTGATGGAATTAAAAGTAAGACAAGCATTTTTACACTTTTATCGAAACTAAAAAAAAGTATTAGTTATATTGTTGATTGCTTAATAATATTAAAAAAAAACGTAGGTGAAATTAACGGGATTACATCTGATATTAACAGTGAATCCGCTACTGTTGCCGCGTCTAGTAAAATGGTTCATGATTTAAACACCAGTTTAAGTCAGGTCAACAACAAAATGGCATTTAATAATGTATTGAAAGTATTTTTTGCCATACAACATAGTAATAATGAATACATTGATATAGTATTCAAACAAACAGATTCGCATCGTTATTTGTTTCGTGTTTTTATCTATACCAGCAGATTCGCAATGTACGAAAGCAATGATGATGGAAAATCATATACAAATCTTTGGTATAAAACATTATCTTAAGCAATCCGTCAAGTCGGCTAATTCATTTTCACTAAATATTGTAGTATTTGTCATTCATAGCATCCTTATTTTATAGAAAGAAGGTTAAAAATGAGTAAAATTGTTTTTTTTAAAGATAAGAAAAAGGTATATGATGGCACGTTTGAACAGATCGGCTTAAATCAAGTACGAATTACATTTGATAGCACTAGACCATCTGATGATATCCTTTTATCTGGGTTTAATCTTGTTAATGAATATAATGGATATATACAAACAATTCGTGATGATTATAAATTTATTTATCGTACATATGAAGATAACGAATTGATTGTTGAATTATGTAATGATGGTGTTGAATATGCCGAACCAGAACCACCAGAAGAAATTGAAATTGGTAATTTAAGTCCCAGTTTACGTGATGTATTAATTCCAACATTTGCAGGAATATCGCCAAACACGGCTTACGTTGAATTGAAAACAACCAATGCAGCAAGAAAATATGTAGGTTTAAATCTTGCTGTAATTGGCGGCAGCTTCCAGGTCACCACCCAAATACCGGCTCGCACAATCATTACATTAGCGACTGTTGGTCAGCTAATCAAACCGATAGCCCAGCATAATGTAAATACTTCAAACGATTGCTTTATTCAGACTGCTTGTTGGATAGGGGTCGGTGGAACTATCTGTTTTTATGCACAATCCGCTATTCCTGTGCAGGCATATATTCATATTGGAGATTGCTATGTTTATGCCGATGCATAAGGTAGAATTTTAATTTATGTGTAAACATTTGTTTCTGTACAAATAACCAAAGCAAAACAAGATGAAATGCAAATTACAAAACTTGACCAATGTGTAAAAGGAGGACTCCTATATGGCAGAATTTTCGAGAGAATTTAGCAATTTTCCTTCCCAGAAGATTACTAGACATAATTTCAAAAATGTAGATGATAATATTGCTTCTATAATTAATCAGATTAATTCTCTTCGTGCGCAAGGTCTATATAATCAGGCAGCGCGTATTGTACAGCAAAATTTTGATATACTATCTCATTACATAGTCGATGCAATTACTCTTCGCACATGGGAAGAAGAGATATATAATACACAAAAATATGCACGTCAAAAACAACAGTCAATATATTTTGATGAGTCAGAAGATGATTTTGATGGCATTGAAGAGGATGTCTGGCTTGGAGGTAATTAGACATGTTATGCAACCCTATATCATATTATCCAAACAAAATTGATGAAATGATATTTTTCCAAGATATTAATCTTGAGAATATAGAAATCATGAATCACTATAACAATTTAATATCTCAAGGTAAATATAGCGAAGCAAGCGATTATATAAATCAGCAAGAAGGCATATGTGGATTCTTTGCTGATTTTTTTAATCTTATTGAAAATCGTATTTATTCACTTCAAGAATATTTATTAAATAAGCCTCCCAAAAAGCAACCATTTATCTATTATAATAATGAAGAACATTTCTCTTTTGGACATCTTCACATATTTACCGACACTGATGTGGAAGAAGATTTAGCATCCATTTTTTTATTTTCAGACAATGAACAACAAGAATCCATTGATAATCTTTATATGTTTACTGGCGAAGAAGGTCAACCGCCTAATATAGATAAAGATACAATTTGGATTTGAGTATAAAAACAAAATAAACATATATACCAATGCACCTTTTAAGGCGCTTTTTTATTGGCAATGGAAGGAGAATTTCAAATGGCATTTAATGAACAAATTGTAACTGGTAGAAAATTTAGGAAATTAGTTGATGAAACAACAAAATTATGGCAGAGAATATCTTTTTGGACAAAGGCTTCTGATGTAGAATTTGATAACGGAATGACAGCCGAAATGAAAATGGGGGCTATTGATGGAATTACAGATAGTTTGGCAAGCACTTCATCTAGAATCGCTGCTTCTGCTAAATCTGTTGCCACACTGAATAGTCATTTAGCACAGCAACCTAATTTCATTTATGACTCTACTGGCAAAATTACAGGATACAAAACTCCTGGAGGTGCTGATACAGTATTCCCTTTTAAAAATAGTGGGGGCGATGGCTCTGTATCAATTATTACATCTTCTGCCTCAAATGCCACGAGTTTAAACGTATCGAATATTAATGGATATGAAAATTTCACAATAGATAATTTTGGTTTTGTTATAACCGCACCAATCGGATCTGATGGTACTGTTGCATATATTGGTCATCATGATAATTATAACACTTCTTTAGCTGCAGGATATGTAATTAATAAATCTTATGATAAGACCACTGGTGTGTTCACTGGCAGTATTTCCGCTAAAGGTGGTTTATATAACAACGATTCCAAACCTAGCTGGGAAGTCAACGGCGGCAGCATGACTGTATATCAAATACCAGCAATAATTGTATTATTAAACCAAGAATAATAATAAATTGAATATTCCAAAATAAAGCTGTTAAGTAATTGAAAAACCTTATAAGGGATAGAAAGATAAATCGTAAAATATATCCCTTATTTTTTTGCTGTAACTTCATATTTACTTGACAAGTATTTCTGCAATACCTCTGTGGCTTCGTTTAAGCTTAAACGAGACGTTTTAAGAAATTATACAGATTTCTACTTTTTTGCTTTTGTTCGCTCGATAAGGCTTTTAGTTCTTTGTTTATTTTTCAATTCGGATATTTAGGCATTCAGATATTGAATTTAAAGACAAATTTATTGTTTCTGAAACTGGATTACCTATAGCTTCAACAGAAGCTAATACAGTAGAAGTCACTTTAGACCTGAACAAAAAAGAATTTATGTTAGATGAAAATTTCAAGGTATCTATTTCTATTGACGCAAAGAAAATTCTTTATTCAGGACCCGATGATAACGTATTTACATACAAGCATGTTTTGTTTCAGACAAAGACTATACTTTTTGAAACAAAGGTCATTGCCCGTATAAAAGAACTTCTGGAAATTGCCAGAAGTCATGCTAATAGTTTTGAAGAGACTATTGAACAAACATTGTAAAAATATTTTAAATGAAGGAACAAGAATATTAAAATTTAAAACAGGTAATACAAAAAATCAAAATATATTAAATACTGAGATATGTCTCAGGAATTGGAGGTAACTTATGAGAAGAATCGAAAACGTAACATTGGTTGATGGACAACGGTATAAGCCTGGCGATGAAATATGGGACTTAGGAAGTTTTGTCGCAACAAGTGCAAAAGGTAGGAAAAGAAATTACGAAGGATTATCAAAAGATGTGGACAAACTTCCACACTATGTAGATACTGGAAGTTCTGCATTTTGCCTTGATACAGGAGATTTTTATAAATATCTTAGATCAACTGATATTTGGTATAAAATGGGAAATAATCAAGCATCAGGTGGAAGCAGTGGAGTGTCCGATTATAATGATTTGAATGGAAAGCCACAAATTAATGGTGTGACCTTACAGGGCAATATGACATTAGAAGATTTGGGAATAACTAATATAATGAATAAATCTGCTGGTACTCCTGTAGGCGAGATTATTAGTTTTATGGGGAATACAGCGCCTGAGAATTACCTTGCTTGTGATGGCACAGAATATAATATTACCGACTATCCTGATTTGGCTAATTTCTTTGCAGAACAGTTCGGAGCTATCAATCATTTCGGTGGTGACGGGATTACTACATTTGCTGTACCAGATTTGAGAGGCGAGTTCTTAAGAGGTACAGGAGAGAACAGTCACGAGAATCAGGGTAATGGTGCAAATGTTGGTAACCATCAATCCGCGACTATCCATCCATTCGTGGGCACCACTACAACCGGAGCCAAATTTGTAAGTGGGTATGAAAATAATAAGAATTTTCCTGTTGCATATTATTATGATTACAACTATACCTCAAGTAAAGATAATTCTGTTAATCAAGTTGAAGTCACAACAAGTACTAGTAGGAACTCTACCTTAGATGTTACAACAAAATATACATCTCGTCCCACAAACACTTCAGTTATGTGGTGTATTAAGGCTGTAAGAACTTTCTCAATGAAATCTGAAGACGCAAAGATATACTCTCATGATGAGTGTGTTGTAGGTAGGTGGATTGACGGTAAGGTATTGTATCAGAAAACAGTAAGTTTTGATAATTTAGTAGATAATTCTATTAATAATATTTCAACAAATATTTCTAATATAGAAGCGGTTATTTCTATGACAGGGAGTGTGTTAAATGATACGGCTTGGTTAACAATTCCTTATTATTTAAACAATAACGCAGATGCGAGTATAACAATATTTTACAATAAAGAAATGAATACAATTGATATTCTACCCAAAAACAGACCAAACTTAACAACGGGATTTGTTACAATACAATACACAAAAACAACGGATTAAAACTATTATAAGACAGGAAGTTGTATTCCTGCTCTATTTGGATAAATTACATTTCATTGAGTAAATACATTATTTTTGTGTGGGTTTCGATTTATTACAACAAAAACAGGGTTAATCAGTTCGACTTTAAGATTGGTTAATCCTGTTTTTCTTTTTGAAAGATTCTAATTGTCCTTCTCCCTCTCTTTCCATATGATAACCCCCACAGATAAGTGGTAGTGGAACAGATTTATTAATTGACTTTGCAAAAGAATGATTAGTACTGCCGATAAAACCACATTCACAACACTGATAAGAGAAATAATTTATTTACAATTACTTCCATATATGTTACCATCCTATTAGAACTATTGTTCCGAATCAATACAAATAGGAGGTCATTATGGCACGTACAAAGAAAGTTATCCTTACACCAGAAGAACAATTAGAAAAACTTACTTCCGATATCGAAGCGGCTAAGATAAGTATAAAAGAGATGGAAAAACAGAAAAAAGAGATTGAGGCGCAAATCAAAATAAATCGTCTGGCTGAATTGGACGAACTGATTACTGCAAGCGGAAAGAGTTTTGAAGAGGTTAAGGCATTGTTGAGCTGAAACGGAAACGGTAAAAAATAATAACGTTGTTTAAGAAGAAGGATAAAATTGCAATCCTTCTTCTTTTTGATATAATGGTTAATCTTTTAATTATATACCGTTATATTATCTATTATACATTTATTGGAACTACTGGACGAATTATATTCTATCGTTAACAATGAGCAATTGTTAATAGGTATATCTTCTTCGCTAAATGGTTCTGTTGTTTTAGTTAATGCAGGCGATGTATAAACAACTGTATCATCAGCTTTAATTGTTATAATTCCTGTTTCGTTCATAACTGCATTATCACGAATTGATATATTACACTTGAGCAAAGAATATTCACCATTTAAATTATATATTATTGAACATGTTTTATTATAAAATTGCAGCGCGTTAGTATGTATATTTCCATATGAATCCGTCAAATTATTTTCATACTCTGCACCTAATGAATTAAGAATCCATTCATCTAATAGACTAGATTTTTCTTTTATAATCTTACCTATGTACATAGTATCATCTTGAATAGATATACTATTTTTAGAACCTATTAGACTCTTAACAAATTCATCCGAATAATATATCCTATTATTAATGATTGCAGATGACTTTGTTGAATTAATCGGAATATTTTCCCCATTAACTGATAATCCAATATCCTTAAACTGAATATCCGGACTATCATTTAATTGTTGTTCTAATTCTTGTACTCTCGTATTCGTTTGGTTTTCATAATCTTCAATTTTATTACTAGCCTCAGTTAGTTCATCAAAATATTTTATATTTTGATCTGTTAATGATTTATTTTGTTTTTGCAGATTTTGATAATCTTCAACTAAATCTTTAATATCATTAATTGTAACTTCATTACCGTCACCAATGATATTAACCATATCACCCATAACTTCGTTAATTTCATTTTGGATGTTTTTCTGTTCAGAACTTTTCCCAGCATTTAATCCAATAATTGCTGCGGATATAGTCGCTCCAGCACCAATTAATGCTGCCAATATTGTTTTATTCATAAACACCTCTCCTCTTATGTCGATAAGAAAATTTTATCATAAACATTAGATATTTTCTTTTGAATTATAGCGCATCACAATTAGCGCATTGGGTATGAATTATTAAAATTCGACGCGTCGAAATAATTGATAAATGAACATTTTGATAGTATTCCCCTATAGCTTACTGTATAATATATATGCAAGGATTGCAAAAGTATAAATACATCTTATATGTATAGGAGAATACTAGATGGACAAAGAGATTATAGCCGCATGGATAAATGGAAAATCTGCAATTATAGGTGCTGCAATAGGTGGTATCTGTTTAATTATATCTGCTGTAATTGGTTTATTTTCCACTAATGATTTAAAAAATGATTATAAAGAATTACAGCTTAACCAAATTGAACTGGAAGGGAAAATAAATATATTACAAGAAGAATATTCTAAGCTGGAAGAACAAAGTGAAATCGAAAAACAAACCATAAATAATTTGAAGGAACAAAATAAAATTTGGGAAGAAGAGATCAATAACTTAAAAGAAGAAATAAAGACATTAGGTATACATAAAATAAGCATCTTTGATTTAGAAGCTACCAATTCAGATGAAAGAAATTGGTTTAATTATTCAGATGGTTACTCTTCTGAATGCTTTGTTGACAAAGATGGCAATGAGTATTTAACAGCTCACATGAGTTTTCATCATGGCACAGATAAGAGAGATATTTTAAACCCCACATATCTACTAGATAATGAATATTCTCTTTGTGAAGGACAAATTGTGTGGTCTTTAGTAAATGAAGATTCTAAAGAGAAAGCATGGATAGAATTTTATTCAGGAGATACATTGCTTTATACTACAAAGGCAATAACTGCCGATAGTGAACCGGTGGATTTTACTTTTAGTATAGAAGGTGTAAAAGAGTTAAAAATTGTTAAAAATGGAACTGAACCATCATATGGCAGATTGACAATTATTTATCCTTACTTGAATTTAATCGAATAATATATGGGGTATTCAACGTTCGTATATTCTGAAACATTTGATAGTAATCCATCAGCAGCAAATACCATAGAAATATCTTAACAATTCCTTAAATGTGAAAAGTCGGTATAACCCTCATTACTGGGCTACACCGACTAATCGAAACATACTTCCTCGTGACCAAAAACATAAGTTTTAAGCATCTTTTATTTTAGAGCAAAAGTCCTTTATCTCATCTTTTCTGTTCTCCAATTCCTCCTTATATTCAACAGAGCAAAGTCCTAAACTTCCGCTTGGCATTATTTCCAAATGACCATAAAAATGCTCCATACTTTCAATTATCCTATTACATTCTTTCATATTTGGACCTGTGCGCAATGCAATGGAATATCCCTTTTTGCCGCTGCTAATTGTAGCATGCGGTTCATGCGTATTACACCAAGGTGTGCATCGATCAATAAACGCTTTAAATTGTCCGGGAACATCCGCCCAATAAGATGGAGAAACAGAAATGATAATATCTGCCCACTCGTATTGCACTATAACCTTTATCACATCATCATTTTGAATGCATTTTGCCGTTTTGTGGCAACTCCTGCATCCTTTACAGAACTTGATATCATAGTCATCAATACAAATACTTCTAATATCATATTCGCCATCTAAAAAGGAATGTACAATTTTTATTATCTCTGCAGTTGCTCCATTTCTTACAGGACTACAATTAACTAATAATAAATTCATGGTATGAAACTCCTTATACTATTCTTTCCACTGATTCAGGTAAACTGTATAAAGTGTCCGGATCAATATCTATACATTCGCTTTCGTTCCTATCTCCTGCAACATCCCATGCAAGAGTATCGTTTAATATGGTACAAGATTCCATAAAAACATCAATATCACTTACTTTTGAAAATACTTCCGTGTGCAAAAATGGCTTTGCGTCATACAAAACAATTTTACCATCGGAAAAATAAACCGATACTGTAAAATCTTTATGCGGTATTACTTGCACTATTTCCAGAAAATAATCCATGAACACACCTCCTATATTAGCGGATTAATTCTATTTAAAAGTTTTCCATCCTTTGCCAATTCCCAGTTTTGCATTAGTTCATCTTGGTGTATTATGGCCCATGCAAGAATTAATTTCAATTGCCTGCTAGGAAATCCGCCCTTGATAACTTTTCCCTTTATAATATCCACAATAATTTTATTACCATTATATTCTGCATGAAAATGTGGAGGGTTATGATCATCATAGTACATTGTAACTCTAATTCCATAGAACATAGATATCTCTGGCATTTTGGGTGTGCTCCTTTTTTCTTATTGCCATTATTATATCAAACTCCACTNCCTTTTCAAGCANTACCCAAAAAACCNNTTGNTTTTTTAATCTNCTTNCATCTNTCTATTTGTTTTCCTACAGNTCTTTCTTCCATCGCAGTAAAGATGGAAAATATGCCATTAAACCCGCTTTCGCTTCCTCCAGCGTCTTGCTGCGTCCGCCCTCCACTTCAAAGGGTGCACAAAAATCAGCNATNTCCTCCATTGTATAATCCTGTACAAATTCTCCATCCTTATAGCAGTAACANCAATAAGTATCGTTCTGGCTTCCATCCTTATTCNTACCGTACTGGTCTGCCTCCATAGGCATTCCGCAGCTTTGACATATTTTCATTNCCATTTTCNTTNTNCTCCATTTNNCANTNNAATTTAAGTGACACAGCGCGCNTTAGATTTCTGTCACTTACAAGATAACAATAGCAGATATAATATGACAGCTNTATGTCATATTATATCTGCTATTGTAATTGGGNCNNTCCGCCTCATGCACCGCGGCTATGATTCGGCATACTTCTCTCCCATCTCATGAATACGTTTTTTGATTTCTGTCCTCACNGNTTCCGGCTCCANAACTTTTGCGGAGGGTCCAAATGACAGGATNATTCCATACACCCAGTCATCNAAGATNCAATTCATCTGGATCTTGAAATTCCCGTCAGGCAGTACCGTAATTTCCTCNTCTTCAAAGCGNTCATAGATGCGGTATGCTTCCTTTTTATCAANCCATAATGAAATCTGAGNAAACACTTCCTCTCCGNCCTGCTGTTGGTCTTTNGTTATCTCTTCCTGATNTTCTTCNCGGAATTCTATCTGCCGCGGCNTGAATTTCTCTTCCAGCATCGTCATGCGTTTCATCCTGAGGATNTTGAACTGCCGCATATCCTCCCGCTCCCTGCAGAAGGCGCGCAAATACCACGTATAATCTTTAAACAAAAGCTGCATGGGTTCCACGATGCGCCGGCTCATTTCTCCATATTGTCCATAGTAATCAAAGGAAAGAACTGTATGGGAAAGAATCGCTTCTCTGATCTCTNCGAACATCTCTTTCCTTCTTCCGCTCCAATCAGAGAAATCAATGGACACCCAGTTTNGNGGCTCTGCCTGAAAAAAGGCTCCCAGCTTNTCCAGNGTTTCGTCTTCCCTTCCTGCACCTGTTTCCTTGAGGCTTGCAAGGGCGGCAAGAATCTGCTCNTGATCCTCCTNTGTGACCANCATCTTATTCAGCACGAACTGCTCNGTAAGGCTGATTCCCCCATTTCTGCCCGTCCGGGTATAGACCGGTATTCCTGCCATACTCAAGGTCTCCACATCCCGGTAAACNGTACGGACAGACACTTCAAATCTCTCCGCCAGTTCTTTCGCCGTGACAGTCTCCTTATTCATCAATAGATAGACCATGCTTAATAATCGACTTAACATATGCTTTCCATCAGCGCACAAAAGGTACCNCTAAGCCCGTACCGTGCNCTGTCATTTTTCTCCCATCAAATCATAGTAGAAAATATATTGCTGCAGCGTCCCTTCATATCCCTTATATTTTTCAAACGGNAAACCTTCGGGATACTGCTGNTGCANCACTTTNTCAATATGGGTGTCTATCGGAAATGACTCCGTCTTATGCAGACCGAACAGGCAGACNCACTCAGCCACCTTGACCCCCACACCGCACAGCTTAAGAAGNTCTGCCTTTGCCTCATCATGCTTCATCCCATTCAGAGCNTCAAGNNNNACCTCTCCTTTCAAGACGCTGACNGCCGTATCATGAATATAACGGCTGCGGTANCCCAGACCGCAGGCATATAANTCCTCTAAAGAANCATTCGCCAGCGCTTCCGGTCTGGGAAAATCATAATATTTCTTCCCATNCCCTGTCNGTCTTTCTTCTCCATATCTGCTGCAGAGAAGATCAATACATTTTCTGATACGCCTNATNTTGTTCTGCTGGGATATGATAAAAGAGATAANCATCTCCCACACATCCTGTCTGAGNATCCTGATGCCGCTTCCATAAGAAGCCGCCCTCAAAAGATAATCATCTGNTTCATCTATCAGCCCCATGATTCTGCCGTAGTCTTCATCCAGATCAAAGTAATCCTTCCATANCTGTTCAAANTCCTCCGGTGTACAGTCAAAGGAGATTTCGTTCTGGCTTTGCTCTATTTCCAAATATCTTCCGAAAGCTGTCAAGGAATACTTTTCTTTTTTCTCCTGCATGCGTTCCGTTGTCTTCACGTCTTCCGTCTCTTCCAGCTTTANAAGACGGAAGCACTGACCTGATTCACAAATCTGTTTTATAGAAAAATACTCTTTTGTAATTGTAACCATTTTACCTGCTTTCGTAACTGTTCAGTACCTTCACAGTTACAATGCAAAATCCATCCTAAATTGCCTGCGGCAATGGGATTTTGCATGCCTGAATCATATTCTTACGGTCTCAGCAGTAAATGCTTCGACCTATACTGAATAGTTACCTGCTTTCTTTTAATTTTTCCTTTATCATCTGAATTTCCTGCTTGTGTCCGGCATCTTCCAAAGGCGTTTCAAGGTAAAAGGGCAGGTCTTTCAGTGCCGGATGCCGCATAACCCCAAGCAGTGCCTCAAGCCCGATTTCTCCGTCTCCAATAGTGGCATGACGGTCTTTGCGGGATGCAAAGGGCATCATGCTGTCATTAAAGTGAATCGCCCGCAAAAGTTCCAGACCAAGGACACGGTCAAATTCTGAAAGGACGCCATCAAGGTCATGGACGATATCATATCCTGCCGCAAAAATATGACAGGTGTCCAGGCAGATACCGATTCTCTCAGGGTGCTTTACTCCGTCACGGATTGCTTTAAGTTCCTCAAAGCTTGCCCCTATTTCGGTTCCTTTTCCCGACATGGTCTCCAGAAGCACCATGATTGCTTCCTCCCCCGTGATTGCCTGATTGAGACCTGCAATGATGTTCTGGATTCCTTTTTCTGTCCCTATCCCCGTATGGCTTCCCGGATGGAAAACAATGGCTTCCATGCCAAGCGCATCCATTCTGGCAATATCTTCTCTGATGACCATGCAGGCAAACTCATATACTTCCGGCTTCGCACTTGCAAGATTCATGGTATAAGGTGCATGTGCCAACAGCGGACCGAACCGATTTTCCATCCTTATTTTCTGAAATAATTCTATCTCCTGCTGACTGTAAGTCTTATAGCCGGAACCTCTGGGATTTCTGCTGAATATCTGCATCGTATTCGCTTCCATCAAAACCACGTTTTTAGCCGACTGCGCGATTCCTCCGGCAATCGACATATGGGTACCTATCGTCAACATCCTTCATCCTCATCTTCTTTCTCCGGTCTCCATGCCTGACCAAATTTCACATCTTTGAACAGGGCAGTCAAACCTGTAATCTGCTTTAAGCGCAGCACTTCATCCCTGTCCATGCCAAGATGTTTGCAGATCCAGGCATCAGAACGTCCCAGTTCATTCAATTCCTTTACGATATTGCTCATTAGATCCACGCTGTGGCTTCCCCTTGCCCTGTTATGGCGTATGGTGCTTGCCATCCTCTTATCAAGGGATTTCTGAATGACCGAAACCGGAAGGAGCCCCTTTTCTCTCTCGTAAATATCACGGTGCTCCAACATGATTCTATAGCGGTGAAAGCCGTCAACGATTACATAAATATCTCTCTCATGATTATAATAACATACAATCGGCATCGTGTAACCGTCTTCCTTAATACTCTCATAAAGAAGCTTCATCTCCGGCGGCGCTACAGCATTGGGGTTATAAGTATTCGGTTTGATTTTTTCAATGGGAACGGGAATAATATCATAAGCAGGGCTTTTATACTCCATATTCTATTTCCTCCAGGCTTTTGTATTTTCGTCTTATCAAGTCAATTTTTTTCTCCTGCTGCCTGCTCATGCCAAATCCCATGAACTTGCACAGATGGTCGTTTTTCAAAATACAAAAGCACATTCGCTTCCAGCTTGGAATATCCTTTGTAGTTTTGATATCATCCGTATCATCAGGAATTCTCCCCAGGAAAACAATCCGGGTTTTTTTGTTCAAAGTATAATTTGAAACGCCATTCCGCCGTATCTGATACCCATGATTTTCTAATTCCTGAATCGTCTCTTCATCCAGACCGCCTCCTGTGGTATGCCAGAACTCGATCGAGGTCTTGAACTTTTTCACATAGTTATTGCGCAGTCTGGCTGGAAGGGTATCCAGCAAAAACAATGTATAGGATTTCCACGTATGTCCCTCCGGCAGTGTAATATTCCGATATCCCATGGCTTTGGTCCTGCCGTAGATATTTGTAAAATTAGCTCCCTGTACCCTGCCCACCAGTTTGACCCAGATTTCCGGATCGATGACCCGGTACAGATTCAAGGCATCCTTAGAGTAATCATTGAAAGGGGACGCCACACGCATCTGGGAGATCTTTAACCCTGCCATATGATAAAGATCGTACAATTCATTATAGTCATATTGGAAAAGATAATTGGCATGCCAGACATCCGTTGAGGACCAGTCATAAAGAGGAGACGCGCACCAGACATCTTTAAACTGCTTCGTGATCCAGCACTCCCCTTCATATCCATACTTTTTATGCAGAAAACCATAATATCTCTGCAAAGATTCATCAGCACGCATTCCAAGCAGGCAGACCGTTTTCTTATTCCCGTGAGATTTTCTATACCAACGTCCAAACTGCTTCGCCAGATCCTCCTGGTGCATACGATACCGATAAGTAGTGATTGGATTATTCTCGATATTGATTACATATTCTTTATCCGGCATCTTCCTGATCCAGATATCTTTTTTAGTATCATCCCAGGGATACCAGTACATCTCATAACTGCTGAGCGCCGTACGTGTTGCCATGGGAAGGCATACCCAGTATGGTTCCACCTCATCCTTGATCCTCTCAAAGGTCCTCTCCACATACTCAGTAGTCACTGTGTATTGTGCCTCAAAGTCCTGATGAAAGACGCCTATTTTCTTTTGGGGATAAAACTTCTTCTGATAATCCAGAACCATATTCAGTAAAAGACCGCTGTCCTTTCCCCCGGAAAAGGAAACGTAGATATTTTCGAACTCCTCAAAGAGAAAATGCAGCCTCTCCTGCAGCGCTTCGTACACATTCTGTTCCAAATATTTTCTTACCATCATAAATTCACCTATGCAAGCATTTTTCCAATAAATGGAAATTCCGTCACTAGTGAATTTAGCATAGAAAAGAAGTTAATTCAACAAATTATGACAATCTTTTAGAAAGTATTTATTTCCTTTACTCTTCTTAAGCAAATCAATCCCACCGCATCCGCTAAAAACCAGCCAATGGGTATCGCCCACCAGATTCCCCAGACGCCGATCTGGGGCATGGGAGAGAGCAAATATGCCAGAAGGACTCTTGTTCCAAGAGAGATGATAGTAAGCACCAGAGACATTTCCGGCTTTTCCACTCCCCGGTAAAAACCGTATAACAGGAACAATAGACCTATCCCACAGTAAAAGACACCTTCTACCCGCAGATATCCCACTCCCGCCTGTATAATCTGCGTTTCCTTTGCATCTATAAAGATGCCCATAAGCATGGGCGCCAATACAAAAATAGCTGCAGAAATCACCATGCAAAAGGACATAGAAACCATTGCTGCCCTTTTCATCCCCTGTCGTATGCGCTCTCCCTTGCGAGCGCCATAATTCTGAGAAATGAACAGGGAAAACGCATTTCCGAATTCCTGGGCGGGCATATAGGCAAAAGAATCGATCTTCACTGCCGCGGCAAATGCCGCCATCACCACTGTTCCAAAACTATTTACCAGTCCCTGTATCATCAGTATGCCAAAGTTCATCACCGACTGCTGCACACAGGCGGCAGCAGAGTTACGCACCACCTCAGAAACCGTTTCCCTGTCAAGAAAAGCCTCTCCCTTTTGGGGACGTAAGTCCGGCTCTTTTATCCATGTATAAACTCCGATTCCCAGCCCTGATACTGCCTGCGAGAGCACAGTTGCAAATGCCGCACCGCCGGCTCCCATCTTAAAACTTACCACGAACAATATGTCAAGCAGAATATTGAGCACTGCCGCCGCCCCCAGAAACAAAAGCGGAATCAGGGAATTTCCAAGCGCCCGCAGAAGAAAAGCAAAATAATTATAGAGAAAAACAAAGACAATGCCAAAGAAAATCACCCATACATATTCATACATCAATCCATAAATACTTTCCGGTACCTGCAGGATATGAAGTATAGGATGGATGAGCGCAAAAACCAGCACAGTTAAAAAAGCCGTCACTGCGGCAATAAAAGAAAAAGAAGTCAGCATACTCTTTTTCATCTGCTGCATCTCCTTTTTCCCATAATAAATTGAAAAGACCGCTCCGCTCCCCATACATAATCCGATAATAATGGAGGTAAGAAAGGTCATAAGGGTATAGGCACTTCCCACCGCTGCCAGTGCCGAAGCACCCAGATATCTTCCCACAATCAACGTATCGGCTATATTATAACACTGCTGTAACAGATTGCCCAAAATCATGGGACCAGCAAATAAAAGCATGGTCCCCGTTACATTTCCCTGTGTCAGATCCTTTTTCATGGTAACATCATAAAGTCTTGATAAACCGGTCAAATGCTTCCTGTCCCTGCACCGTTCTCTTATAAACACCTGCATCTGAAAGCACCTGCATGAATACAAGACCAATTTCCTTTTCTACAATCTCATCAATATTGGAGCCGTCTATTTTATCATATTTTCCTATAAACTCATCTGCCCAGTCTGCATGCTTTGCGAGTTCCTCATCACTCCTCAAATCTCTGCCCGCAAGAATCGCTTCTTTTAGCTGCTCCATTTCTTTCTTCAATCTGGCAGGCAGAACAGCCAGCCCCATCACTTCAATCAGCCCGATATTTTCTTTTTTGATATGATGGAGGTTTGCATGAGGATGATAAACGCCCAATGGATGCTCCTTAGTGGTAATATTATTCCGGAGCACCAGATCCAGTTCATATCTGTCATTTCGCTTTCTTGCTATGGGCGTAATGGTGTTATGAGGCTCTCCATCCGTCTCAGCAAAGATAAATGCTGCCTCATCCGTATAAGTTCTCCACTTGTCCAATATCACATCTGCCAGCGCAATGATTCTGTCTGTATCTTCAGCGCGCAGCCGGATGACAGACATTGGCCATTTTACAATTCCTGCCTCCACATCCTCAAATCCCCTGACCTTGAAGTTCCTCTCCACTGGTGCCTTTGCCATGGCAAATTCATAATGACCGCCCTGAAAATGATCATGGCTTAAAATGGAGCCTCCTACAATAGGCAGATCTGCATTGGAACCCACAAAATAATGGGGAAACTGCTTTACAAAATCAAACAGCTTGCAGAAGGTATTATGTTCAATCTTCATCGGCACATGCTGTCCGTTAAACACAATACAGTGCTCATTATAATAAACATACGGCGAATACTGGAATCCCCATTCCTCTGACTGAATCGTTACAGGAATAATTCGGTGATTCTGCCTTGCAGGATGATTCAGGCGCCCTGCATATCCTTCATTTTCCCTGCAGAGCAGGCATTTGGGATAAGCAGATGACTTGGCATTCTTTGCCGCCGCAATGGCTTTCGGATCCTTTTCCGGCTTGGAAAGATTGATGGTAATATCCAGATTACCATATTCCGTAGGCGCTGTCCACTTCATATCCTTCTTAATTCTGTACCTGCGAATGTAGTCTGAATCACAGCTGAATTTATAATAAAAATCTGTTGCCTTTTGGGGACTTTCTTTATAGAATGCGTAAAATCTGCGGATCACTTCACTGGGTCTCGGAAGCAGAGTGCTCATAATCTTTGTGTCGAACAAATCTCTGTAGACCACCCCGTTTTCTTCTATTAGTCCAACTTCATAAGCATAGTCAAGCATCCTTCCAAGAATGTCCTCCAGATCCGCTTCCGAAACCTGCACAGATTCCTTTGCATCCTCTATCTCTTCTTCCCCAAATAATTCAAGAAGCCTGTTTACTGTATATACTTCATCTTCCTTGGGTACCAGACCGGTTAAAACACCGTAAGCCAACAGTTTTCTGATTTCTTCCTGAATCATCACACATACCTTCTTTCTTTGCAGACGTTCTTAGAGTATTGTCGGTCCGCCACCGACTTCCACTACATAGAAATCTGCCGCATAACCAATCTTTGCCTGATATGCCTCTCCCACCTGCTGTATGAACCGTGAAATGGCATCCTCTTTTACAATGCTGACCGTGCATCCGCCAAATCCGGCCCCGGTCATTCTCGAACCAATCACACCGTCCACCTTCCATGCTTCTTCCACCAACGTATCCAGCTCTATTCCCGTCACTTCAAAATCATCCCGCAAAGAAACATGGGAAGCATTCATCAGCTGCCCGAATAAAGCAATATCATCTGCCTTAAGCGCCGCAACTGCCTGTAAAGTCCTCTGGTTTTCATAAACTGCATGCTTTGCTCTTCTTACCCGCACTTCATCTTTGATCGCTGACTTACATTCTTCAAACTTTTCCTCTGTCAGTTCGCCAAGACTCTTTATATCCACAACCTTCTTAAGCTCACTAAGGGCGGTTTCGCATTCTTCCCTTCTCTCATTGTATTTGGAATCCCCCAGCCCTCTTTTCTTATTACTGCAGGCAATTACGATTTTTGCCCCGTCCATCTTTACAGGTGCATAGGTGTAAGATAAATCCGCTGTATCTAAGAAAATCGCATGATCCTGTTTTCCCATGGCAATAGCAAACTGATCCATAATACCGCAGTTGACGCCGTTAAACTTATTTTCAGAATACTGCCCGAAAAGCGCCAGATCCTGATTGCTTACTTCGAACCCGAAGAACTCTCGAAGAATGGCTCCCGTCACCACTTCCACAGATGCAGATGAGGAAAGCCCGGAACCATTAGGGATATTTCCGTTCAGTAAGATGTCCATCCCTTTCGTAATCTGAAAACCTTTTTCACCAAACGTCCACATAACCCCTTTGGGATAGTTGGTCCAGCCTGCTTCCTTTAAAGGTTTAAGGTCTTCAATGCTTGATTCGATCACACCTTCTTTTTCAAAATTCATGGAATAAAAACGCAGGCGTCCATCTTCCCTCACCCTTGCCGCTGCATAAGTTCCGATGGTTAATGCACATGGAAACACATGTCCGCCGTTATAGTCCGTATATTCCCCGATCAGATTCACACGCCCCGGCGCAAAGAACACCTTGACACCTTCCGCATCCCCAAATACTTCTTCAAACTTCTTTAATACCGTCTCTTTCATTTGACCATTTACCTCCAGAAAAATTTCCGTCCTTTTTCTTCATTATAAAAAGGATCCCTTTGAAAGACCATATCAGTTTGTTGCAAAAACCTGTCAATATGTTAACTATTTAATTGGTTTACCTGACTGATAAAATCCTCAACCTGCTTTAAATATTCCCTATTTCTTCTTGTTTCACCCTTCTGCATTTCCTTTCGATAGGCAGACGGCGACATTTTCTTTATCTGCCTGAATGATTTACTAAAGACAAGAGGATCGGTATAACCGCAGGATAATGCAATGCTTTCTACCGAAAGCGAAGTCAGCTGCAGCAGCTCTGTTGCCTTTGTGATACGAAAGGTAGATAGAAACTGCTGGGGAGACATCCCTGTTGCGTTATGGAAGAGCGTATACAGGTAGCTCCTGTTAATACAAACATAGTTCGCCACATCTGTTATTTTAATGGGATTACAGTAATTGCTCTGAATGAACTCCACTGCACGTCTGACATAATTGTCCGCCCTGCCGTTCTCCCCTGCCTCTTCTATCGTGATACCTTCCGCAATCAACGACAAAAAGAGATGAAGCTGTCCGTTCCTCCTTAAATCATTCGCCACTCCAAAGGTATTATGCTCCATCATATCCTTCACTGCCTGGTACAGCTCTTCTTCCTTTTCGGATCTGAAAACCGGATTTAAAATGGAAAGCCCCATGGATTTCACCAGTTCAGAAGCATGTGCACCTCCAAATCCCACCCAGACATAGGTCCATGGTTCTTCCTCATCAGCCTGATAAAAAGCCAGTTCTTCCGGCGGAATAAGGAAACCGTATCCCTGCTCTAAGGGATATTCTTTGCCGCCAATCGAAAACCTGCCCTTTCCGCTTAATACAAAGTGAATCAGGTAATGGGGTTTAATTGCCGGACCAAAACTGTGCAGCGGTTCTGTCCTTGACAGTCCGCAGCAACTCACAGAAAGGCTCTCGTCCTTTCCCTCGGTAAATTCCAGCTTATATGCTTTTTCCATGCTGTGCCCTCTTCCCTTCCTTTTATGTAACCCAGAAATCACTCACCTTGTCTTCTGTGACGTAAACAGCATAATCACCATACCTGCTGCCGCCGAAGCCGTAGCAAAAATAAGCATACTGGTCACACCCAGACTGTCTATCAATGCGCCTCCCAACAACGCGCCTACCACACTTCCCAGTGTGTAAGTCATGGTCATATATGCCTGACCCTTGATCACATCCTGCTTTTTCATGATAGAATTCACATAATATACGGAAGACACTGTAATCAACGCCCAGCCAAACATCTGAAATATCTGCACACCATAAAACGTTGGAATATTCGGTGCCAGTAATGTTCCCAAGGTCTTTAGGAAAAAGAAAATGCCGGAAATACGGAACCAGATATCACACCGAACCTTCTTGAGCATAAAGACAAACAAAAACATCGTCGGCAGTTCAATCAAAGAAGCCATTGCCATGGCAGTGCCCATTTCTGCACTTCCTCCTCCTTTTTCCTTTACAATCTGGAAAGTAAAGCTATTCAAAAGGACATGGCTGATGTACACCAGAATACACCCCACAAGTGTTATGCCAAATCTTGGATATTGCTTGAAAAAAAGAAAAGGATTTCCTCTACTCTCCTCCTGGGCTGTTTCGGAAGTTAACTTTGAGACTTTTTGGAAGGGAAACAAAAAAAGCCCCACCATGAGCACACCAGATACAATCAGCAACGCTATCGGCAGTGCTGCCGCACCAGTCAGTCCTACTGCCACACCAACCACATATACCACAAATGCATAGCCAATAGACCCCATTCCTCTTGCCACGCCAAAATTCAGCTTTTTCTTCTGATTGATGCTTTCCATTCCAAGTGCATTTACAAGGGGCGTCAGCATCTGCATCACCATCAATAGGCAGGCATAAAAACCTCCGGTAAAAATAGCCGATTTATGGTATACTGTCAAAAGCAGAATATTCAGTATCATCGGTATTACAAGAAACAGAATCATAAGGTTTTTCAAAGATGGACTCTTTTCCTTATCCGCATATCCTGCTATCACTGGCTGAAATATGGCAGAAAAGAGTCCTGCCGCCGCTATGATCATACCAATCTGCGTGTTTGTAAATCCACAGTCCAGCAAATATACACTGACGAATCCAATCGCGCCTCCGAACAGCATCCAGAAAAAACATTGAATAAACGCATAGCGCACCGTTAAATCATCTTTATTTTTTGAAGTTTCCATTCGTCCGTTTTCCTCCTTGCATGTACCTCTTCCCCATGCAGCTGATTTTCCTATAAAAAACTGCAAAAATGGATTTAAATATACCATTTTTGCAGTTTCAGTAACATCCGTTGTTTACACTTAATACTACTGCGTATCCCTGATTGCTTTCCGAACCGGAAGAATACATCCCGGTGAAACAGACAATTCATCCAGTCCCATCTTTAAGAAGGTCTCCGTAAGCGTCACATCCGCTCCCAGTTCCCCGCAGATTCCTGCCCAGATACCTGCTTTGTGTGCATTATCGCAAACTGTCTGGATCAGGCGAAGCACTGCCGGATGGTGTGCATCATAAAAAGCATCCAATTTGGCATTCTGACGGTCAATTGCAAGCGTGTACTGTGTCAGGTCATTGGTTCCGATACTGAAGAAATCTACTTCTTTTGCAAGTTCATCGCTCATGACTGCTGCTGCCGGGGTCTCAATCATAATTCCCTCTTCTACTTCACCAACCGAAATACCTTCCGCAATTAATTCTTCTTTCACGGATTTGGATATTTCTTTGATTTTACGTACCTCGTCCACAGAAATGATCATCGGGTACATAATTGCAAGATTACCATATGCGCTTGCA
>JAAVAE010000028.1 GCA_014804245.1 Lachnospiraceae bacterium
ACCTCGCATTTCCTTAAAGCCATAGAATGACCGTATCAGTAATCGACCATTATCTGACTTTCGTAATGTAGGTTTTCGATTTTGATCAGCGCTGTCCTAATCTTGACCTAAAATGGGCTAAAAAAATAGGACTAAATCAGTGCAAACCCTTGTTTTTTGGGCTTCTCTTAATTTAGTCCTATTATACCAGCAGCATAACCCAGATAAATTTCATCATAATCATCCAAACTATCCGGCATGGAAATCAGTTCTGGTCTTGCCTTTGCCTGCAGATCTTTTTTCGCCTGTGAGATACAGGTATCGTAATCCGCGGCGTAAGGAACCTTCTGCTCAATCTTAAAAAGATCAGCCCCTGCTATCTCTGCAATCATATTTGCCACTTTTTCCGTATTGCCTGTGGAAATGTAACGGAGGCTCCCACTGAAATAATTCTCATCCGCCCTTGAATAAAACACCACTAACTTTGCCATTTTGTATTCCTCCTTTTATTTTTCAAATTCTTTCGCCACATCAGCCAGCAAATCACGGATGTGAAGATGCTGCGGACAGGCTTTCTCGCACTTGCCACATTTGATACAGTCCGATGCTTTCGCCTTTCCACCGCCGGTATGCACCACATTGTAATAATAATCGGCGTTCCAGTCATGGTAAATCTGCTTCGTATTCATTACCGCAAACAGATCAGGAATCGCGATTCGCTTCGGACATCCTGCTACACAATAGCGGCACGAAGTACAGGGGATAAGATTCATGGAATGAAAAATTTCCTGCACCCTGCCTACGGCCTTCATCTCCTCACCTGACAGAGGTTGAAAATCTTTCATAAAGCTGATGTTTTCCTGCATCTGATTCATATCACTCATACCAGAAAGAACCATCATAATTCCTTCAAAGCTGGCAGCAAACCGAATTGCATAACTGGCTGGGCTTCCGCCATGCAATTCCTCTAAAATAGCTTTTGCCTCTTCCGGCAGATTAACCAGATTTCCTCCCTTGACCGGCTCCATGACAATCACCGGCTTACCAAATTTCCGGCAGACTTCATAGCATTTACGGCTCTCCACCGCCGGATCGTCATAATCGGCATAATTGAATTGAATCTGCACAACTTCAATCTGCGGGTACTCCGTCAGAATCTGCTCCAAAACCTCCGACCGGTCATGGAAAGAAATGCCAAAATGACGGAATTTCCCCTCTGCCATCAGCTCCAGAGCGGTTTCATATGCATGGCATTTTTTGAAATATGCAAAGTTATCAGCGCCCTGCGCGTGCATCAAATAAAAGTCAAAATAATCCACACCGCAAGCGGCAAGCTGGCTTTCAAAAAACGGGCGAATATCCTCCTGCTTCTGAAAGAAAAAGTTCGTCAGCTTATTTGTCAGAATATAGTGATCACGGGGATAACGGTTGGTAAGACAGGTTTTTAAAGCCGTTTCGCTTTTTCCATTCAAGTAACCGTGAGCCGTATCAAAGTAATTGAAGCCACTCTCCAAAAAGGCGTCCACCATACGGGAGAATTCCTCCGTATCGACTTCACCGTCTTTCATCGGCAGACGCATACAGCCAAATCCAAAATTCTTTTTAATCTGTTCCATAGTTACATCTCCTTTCCCATTTTATAAGCCTGCTCATAAGACGGATGACGGAATACATCTCCTTTATCCCATGTACCCGTTCCATAGATAACGCCCCTTTCCTGCGAATCCGGCAGGCAGCGGATGAATCCTCGAAAGGCTGCCAAGGTTCCCTCTGCAGCTTCATGCTGCGGATCTGCCGCCGTTACGATAAAGTAAAATTTTTTTCCTGCAATACGCTTATGATCTACCAGACAACGATCGATTACCGCCTTCATCTGTGCACTGACAGAATAAAAATAAACGGGGGAAGCCAGCAAGATCACGTCAGCTTTCAGGAGTTTCGGGAATATATCCGCCATGTCATCTTTTATGACACAGGTATGGGTTTCCATACAGGCATAGCAGGCATTGCAGGGAGATATTTTCTTATCCCGGAGCATAATTTTTTCTACCTCATGTCCGGCTTCGGATGCTCCCCTGGCAAAACGATCACACAGCACATCTGAATTACCCTCTTTCCTCGGGCTGGAGCTGACAATCAAAACTTTCATGGAATTCCTCCTTTTCCATCGTTCTTTCTGCATTTATTATAAAAAAAAATCACATCAGAATCAATTTGACTTTCGGGATGTTCTTATAAGTAAAACTGATACGAAAAGAGCCGCCCTGCAAAATATCAGGACGGCCCTTTCGACCAAACGTATCTATTCAAATTTTCTCTTTAATATATCTGCAAATTCTTTTACATAGTAACCTGAATTTTCCTGCTTCCAAAAAGCACAATAGTTACGGGTAATCTGCGAATCTCCCCTGAACAAGGGGATTCGGCTGATGGAAGAGCCAAAGTTTTCTGCCCTTTTCACACCTTCCACCGGCATAAATCCCTGCCCTCCAATCACCATCAGGCGGGCCTCCTCCAAATTTTCAGCATAAAGAAAATCCCCCTGGAATCCTACCACGCCCTGATAATATTCTTGTTCGTTTTCCCTCTGCTCCCTTGAAGCCACAAGGATACAGGGAACATTCTTCAATTCCTGCGGCGTAATGGACGGCAATGAAGCAATTGGATTTCTGGACGAAATTTCAATATACTCATTTCCAACAGTCAGAATGAGATTCACATACTGGTCTGAAAATGCCCTCCTCTGGTCATTCAAAACCAGATCCACGCCTCCCATCCGAAGCAGTTTGTACAGTTCTTCATGGTTGCCATATTCAATTTTCACCGACACATCAGGATACTTCGCCGAAAACTCTTCCAATGCAAGATGAAACTCCTGTCCGCTGTAACAGCGCAGATAGCCAATCACCAAAGTGGCTTTATCATCTTTTGCGAGTTTACCTGCCTCCCGGCACATCCGCTCATAGTCAGCGATCAGCACCAGACTCTTTTTATAGAAATAATCCCCTGCAGGAGTAAGTACAAATTTACGTTTTTTTCTCTCCAGCAGACAAAAACCCAGTTCACGCTCCAATGCCTGTATCTGCTGCGAAATGGCGGACTGTGAAATATGGCACTCCTCCGCCGCCTCCGAAAAACTGTTGTTGCGGACAACAGACTGAAAATATCTAATTTGTCGTATCATTTATCCTCCCATTTCAATCTAAATATACACAGCGCACCGCATATACCCTGTTCCCATACCGGGATAACGGAGTCAGACCATCCCTAAGCGGATCCATGCAGTAAAATGTCCCATTCTCAGCCTTTACGATTAATACATAATGAAAATTACCCAAACCGTTCATCCGCACTCTGACAATAGGGTATTTCCCATCTTTTAAGCATTTCATCAATAATTCGCTTGTCACTTCTGAAAAAACATCCGCCTCATATTCGCCCGTGTTCCGAAGCCTCTCCCACAAAAGGTTTCCTTCTCCATCAAATACCTGCCGCCTGGAAAATTCTTCATTTAAAGTATGGGGTGTATTTTCTTTTCCCGCCATGCTGACAGCCGAAGCAATACAACATACCAAACAGCCGGATCTTTCCATCGTGTACTCCGAATCCCCCAATGTCTCCTGCGCCCACCTTTCATCATCCTGCCTGTAAAATGCCACCTCATTATCCGGTATCACATCTTCGTCNGCNNGNACNNTGACNCNGCCCCTGAAACGCANTANGCAAAAANNNGCCNCCAAAGCCAANATACANATAAAAANNACAAANAGATAAGTNTACTTCTTTTTCCTTTTCANTNCNGGNATTCTCCTNTCNNTTNGAAAAATCTGNNNATTCTTGTNACGNANGTGACAGAANCTGCCGCCGCACCCTCGTCTATTGTACCAAGTCGTTGGCGCGGCGGCTAGNCCTAAATGNATNAAATNACTTTTNNCATCATTTNCCNTTGTTNGTAATATAAATATAAGCATCCTCAAGCGTGGCTTCACAAGGTATGCATTTCACTTCAGGCACTTTTTCACAAAGAAGCCTCACCTGCAGCCCGCCATCCACATACTGCTTTGANGAAACATGGTATTCCCTTTCCAGTTCTCGTGCTTCANTTTCGCTGTCAACNTGACAAAGCCAGACNTGCCCCTTTGCTTCNCTCAGNAATTCCCGTATTCCGCCTGCGTAAAGGAACTGTCCTTTTTTCATGACTGCAAGCTTTTGGCAGGTNGCCGCCAGATCCTCCACTACATGNGTTGAAAATAAGACGGTACGATCCTCCGAAAAATCAACCAACAGNTTGCGGATGCGGATACGTTCTTCCGGATCCAATCCTGTCGTAGGTTCATCTACGATCAAGACCTCCGGNTCATTTAACANCGCCTGNACCAGCCCTACTCTTCTTTTCATGCCGCCGGACAACTGCTTCATTTTCTTCTTTTGATGCTCCGCCANACTGGTCTTTTCCAAATAATAGCGGATACGTTCTTGGCAAATCTTCTTTGGGATGCCAGCCAGGTCTCCCATGTATTTCAGGCATTCCTGCACNGTCAGATTGGGATATAAATCTATTTCCTGCGGAAGATATCCGATTTTTNTCCGAATTTTCTCATAATTGCTTTCACTATACCGCATTCCGTCTATGGTCACCTCACCGCCCANAGGNGTCAGTACCGTCGTCAGCACCCGCATCAACGTCGTTTTTCCTGCCCCGTTCTCTCCNAATAANCCAAAGATTCCTTGGGGNATTTCCAGATCAACATGATTTAATGCCNTCACCCNGTTTTTAAAAGNCACNGTCAAATCCTTTATCTCAATGCTCATACGCCTANCCTCTTTTCTCCACTATTTTGGGAAGCATTACCGCCATGGTGATGCTCAATAACAAACAAAGTATTTTCCCGCATATCCAGCTCAAATCTCCATTATCCTGTGTATTTCTGAATGTATAGGAAAACACATTCCATTTCCCTAAAAGCCGCTCTCCGACTGTCGAATTTGTCATAATCCACAGAACCAGACAAAATCCCATTCCCACCCACATNCTGCGAAACAGNCAGGACAAAGTGTGAGATAAAATCCCCCAGAAATTCAACGTCACTGCGATGGCTGCTGTATATATAAGCANCATTCTCAATTCATCCTCTATCTGTANGGACGGTCCATAAANGGGACGCGGTTTCTGAATCATATAAAACATCCCATAACCTGCGACAGCGAGAATCAACAGATAGATTTCCTGTATCACCATCCTCTTAAGCATNGAACGCATTCTNCTCTTCATGGGATATAGCCGTTCTACTTCCGATCTTTTGCTGATGATTTCCTGTACGTAGGTATCTGCACAAAGAACTGCTGCCAACGCTGCCATCGGCGCTTCCAATGCAATTCCTATTTCATCCGTCAGACTTACTCCCCGAACCACGCTCAAAACTGCCACAAAAAAGACCGAATATGCTATTTTATAAAAAGGCAGGCAGATTTTGATTTCCTTGTCCACTATATCCGCCTCCTTTTCCACAACTGTACACAAATCAGGATAATTCCTGCGGATGCCAGTATCAGAAAACTCTGATTAAGCAGTGCCATAGGAGGCGGTGTTGTATCAAAAAGCGTTCCGGGAAACCGCACCATAATTGCAAGCGGCCTGCCATAATAACCATACACGCCTTCCGCATTCCTGCTGCCCATATTGGAATACACCATATAAAGAATCAGAAGCGGCACCGCAGGGAGCGGATTTTTGAACACCAGCGAAATCAGCCCATATACACATACAATCATCAGCATATTCGGCAGAATATAAAGACAGCCTGCTATGGCAAAATCAATCCATCTCACTTCAAATCCTCTGCTTCTTGTGCAGATACAACATACCATCCAAAACACCAGACTTAAGATCACAAGTACGATCAGACAAACCGAAAATCCTCCNGCTATTTTTCCGGTCACGTAACTTCCTGCACTGATAGCCTTCGTGTGTAAAAGTTCATAAGTATTTTTCCTCGTGTCCTGCATAAACAGCACCGCCAGCATGACTGTCGCAAAAAAAGCCATGAACAGTCCGGCAAAATCTGCAAATTTTTTGGAAAAATAATACGAAAAACTTTTCTTTTGCAGCTTACTTTCAATGTANGAATTCACCTCTTCTTTTGTCCCCTTANGATATTTGGTACACCCATAAGTAAAAATCGCACCATAAAAATGATATTCCTTTTCAAGATACCCGCAGGCCTCTCTGATATCCATNCCCTCCATTTCCCTGATGACCGCTTCTGCTTCTGCCTGATCCATCAAAAACTCCGAAACGAAGACCTCACAAATCTGCTTCTCCCAGAGTTCCCGTCTTTGCTCCTCGCTTGAAGGCACATAACCATCATGGACATCTGCATCAGGAACTGTTTCCGGGTAATCCCGTGCCAGTTCGTCCAGNTCNTCCTGGGAAGATACATAATGGACATTCANGTAGGGCGCAAGATTCATAAANACACCAGCNGCCACCAGCACCACACCTATCCAGAATAACGGTCTTTTCAGATAATTCTTAATCTCCCTTTTCATAATTGCNTTCATACAAATCTCCTCTTTTCATTGNTGATTTTATTTTAAATACCAAATCACAACAAAAAGACAACAAACGCCGGACTGTCTACACAATCCGGCGAAATATCGCTGTTACCACAGCTCCTTTTGTTTCTCCATTTTCCAGCAGCAGGTTTCCCCCATGTTTTTCACAATACAGTCTGCTGATATACATCCCCATACCCGCATGTTTCAGNCTGTCTTTCATATTTTGCTGATGAAATCTTTCTGTAACCTTAAAAGCCTCCTCCTCAAAACCATTCCCGTCGTCTCTTACNCATACCCTCAGTTCGGAATATGTTACATNAATTTTTATATCCACCTTCTCTTTTGCATACCGTAAAGCGTTGGACAGTAAATTTTCCACCACCTCCAGAATCACTTCTTTATCTCCCCTGAAACTCTCTGATGCTCCAGCTACATCTAANACCACATGCTTCTCTTTATCCGCTCCCAATACGGCAAGTTCCGCCTGAATATCGTTCTTCAATTCTTCCGCTGTCATCTGACTGGATAGAAACTTTCTCTGTTCAAGGCTGCTCATTTTACGCATGGTCTCTACAAAGGTATCCATGCGTTCAATCTGTTTCATGCTTTCCGNCACCATTTCCATCGCCTTTGNCGTATCGATGGTTCCNTCAGGCAGGAANTCCATCANCATTTCCTGATACCCTTTAAGAACCGACAAAGGNGAGCGGATGTCATGTGAAATCGCCGCCCGAAGCGCTCTTTCCTCCTCAATCATTTTCCACATTTCCTGATTATTNCGTGCAAGTTGTCCCCGCATTCTCTCAAATTCCTGACATAAACGCCCCATTTCATCCTGATTTTCATAAGCAATCTGAAAGTCTAAGTCATTTTGGGCAATTCTGCCCGACGCCTGTTCCAATTCCGCAAGCGGGATTTTCAATTTATGTCTATAAAAAAGAATAACTGACACACAGCTTCCCATGACGGATAAAATCAAAATCGTATAGGTCTGCAGAAAATCGCACAACTCAGATAGTTCAAGATCCATTCTGCTCATATCCGTGGAAATCGGTCTGGGAATGTCTGCTCTGTAATAAGGAATTTCCTCTTCTTCTCCGTTCACTGCCTTAAAATACATATCTTGGTCCACATATTTCCACCAGATTTGTTCCTGTTTGCGTGAAGCGATTTTCACGATCACAGCCGATAGTAAAAAACTGCACACCAGGCTGACCGCCATATACAGGATAATCGTTTTTCTGACAGAAAGATTTCTTATTTTATCCACCGGTATCCCATCCCCCATACTGTTTCGATATACTCTGTTTCCGTCCATTCCCCAATTTTCTTTCTGATTCTCCGCACCAGTTCTGTAATTACCCGACTGTCGCCTTCCGCATCGTAACCGCAGACCTTCTCATAAATTCTTTCTTTGTCAAAAACAATTCCCGGATTCATAGATAAAAATTCAATAATTTCATATTCCAGCTTTGTCAGTTCCAGATAAGTTTCTCCAATCTGCACCGTTTTTGCAAAATAGTCAATGGAAAGTTCACTAAAGAAACGATACTTTGTCTTTACTTTGCGGCGTTCCTCCCGTTTGAGGTGCGCNCCNATCCTTGCTTCCAGCTCTTTTAAACTAAAAGGCTTTAATATATAATCATCACCGCCGGACAAAAGACCGTTCACCCGATCCTGCTCCTCCACCTTTGCAGTNAGAAACAAAATAGGNCACATCACCTTATCTCTGATCATGCGGCAGANCTCTATTCCGTCAATCTGCGGCATATTTACGTCCAGCAAAATAATGTCCGGTCCCTGCTGCGCTTGCTTTAATCCGTCCGCGCCATTCTCCGCCGTAATAACANCATACCTTCTAATCTCGAAATAANTTTTCAGCATTTTTAATAATTCTGTATCGTCATCCACAATCAATATCTTATAGCTCACGTTATGTTCCTCTTCCTCAACTATCCANCATTCACATCAACATTTGCACAAGTTTACATTATATTATCATCTCGTAAAGCATCCGCCAACCTACATTTAAGCATCCTCTTTCCGCCTATGCAATAGGCCAATCCGACAAATCCCAAAATAGCCAAAATAAATACCAAAATCGGTACAATCGGCGCTTTCACCAAAAACTCCATCGGATCTAAATAACTTGCTGTAATCATAAATGCCACAACTGCCACCGTCAGCGGCAAAGTAATAAGAATCGGACGCCCTGCTATCACCAGCGCTTCAATGGCAAACATTTTCCGTATACCTTCCGGAGTCATTCCAACAGACATATACCTGGCAAATTCCCGTTTCCTCTGGCGCAAAAATCCCAGCGTATTAGAAAACACATTTGCAATGCCGATAACAGCAAGCAAGGAACAAAATGCTCCTAATATCACCATAAAACCTTTTCTCATATTATCATCGGTCACTTTCTCTTGAATACGGTTTTCNATCTCTACCGTATATTCCTGACGAATCGTTTGCNAAATCTNAGCTTGCAGCTCATTCAATTTGGCAAGCGTCACCTCATCTTCTCCTAATATCCGAATATAAGTATCGGATTCTGTATTACCGATTTGCTCAGATATCTGGCTCCATACAGATAAAGGAATAAACTGNACCAAAGCATANTTATCATATTCTTCTCTCAAAACCGGTGTTTCCTGTGTATAGGCAAGCACTGGAATTTCCGCTGAATTTTCCGTTTGTCCGGCACCTTGCAAANTGATCGTATCTTGATCTTCTTTTATAAACGGGATATATTCCTTNTATCGAAAATTGCTGTTTATACTATCCCAAATCCTGTTTAATATAATACTTCCGCCATTTTCCGGCTCAATGCCGATCTGTTCACAATATTCCTCAAATCCTTTATCGTCCATAATNACAATAGGGGCTTTTATGGTCACAGAATTTCCCGCTANAGCTTCCAGACCGCCCAANCCACGCAATTCGTCACTCATGTTTATTTCCGACACAAAACATATAGCATTTGCCTTTTGGTATGCAACACTGCTCCGGACACCTTGCAGGTTTCTGATTTCTTCCTCCTGCTCCCAATCCTCTATCCCAGTATCNTTCAGCGTCACCATTANATCCCATGCGTCCTGATATCTTTCAAAATAAGTATGATTCGTGCTGATGCCTGCAAGCGTGAAAAAACAAAGCATAACTGTAAATCCTAAAAAAGAAAGAGTCAAAGACAAAGTAGAAGTCCGAAGTGCTTTTCTTTGTGCTTTCAGCGCATTTCCAGCCAGTTCTCCCTCTATGCCAAACAGTAAGAACAAAATAGGAGAATGCTTCTTCTTTCTCAAACAAAGTTCATCTGTATTGCGTATTGCCTGGAGTGGTGTCAGCTTACTCAATTTCCTCGCCGGCAGCCATGCGGAAATAAGTACGGTCAAAACCGAAGCCAGAATTGTACTTGCAAACACCAGCGGATGATATTGAAAAACCGCCTCATGCCGTCCGTCCATTTCTGCTGCAATCGAATTCATCGCCTGCATCACACCGAAACCAAGCGCTATCCCAATGAAACTTCCAAGCAGAATCGGTATCATACAAAGCGCCGCTGCCTCCTGCATCAGGCAAGTAAGAATCTGTTTCGGCGAGGCCCCTATACTGGAAAAAATCCCAAACTGATGGATCCTTGCATTCATAGATACAGCAAAAGAGTTATGAATAATCAAAATCAGTGAAGCTGATACAACAAGCAATAAAGCNAGGTAAAAAGCCATCAAAAGCGGTGGGTTCGTATCTTGCGGGTCGTGAATCATATATTTGGATAAAAGCAATTCGTGATAGGCTGCTGCGTTGTCCTCTAATCCCAATTTTCCAGTAATCAAAGGCATGTCGCGATAAATGGTTCTCATGTTTTGAAAATAAACATCAACTACGACTTTTGATCCTTCCGATAACGTTTCGTTGATTACAGCATTTTCTACATTTGCAAAATTATTTATGACATNCAAATCATTTTCGCCTATCTCCCCAGTTATACGTCCCTGCCAGTCTCCTTCCTCCAAAGCAATTTGTTCAATTTCATATATCCAGAAGTTATAGGACAGGCTGCACAGCAGCGATAAGAACAGCGCAGAAATGAAAGCAGCTACCATGGTAGATATACTGGAAGCTCTGTTTTTTCTGATAAAACTCACCGAATAATCTCTCCACATTCTACTCACCCCGTTTCTGATCGCTGATAATACGTCCATCCTCTACGGTCACAATGCGGTCTGCTTCTAATGCAATTTTTTCATCATGAGTAATGAGTAAGATCGTCTGGTTCAAATTGCGGTTAGACAATTTCAGCATATCAATAATCTCTCCTCGATTTTTCTGATCGAGATTACCGGTAGGTTCATCTGCCAGCAGAAGTGCCGGACGATAGATCAACGATCTGGCTATCGCTGCCCGCTGCTGCTGCCCACCCGATAATTGGTTCGGAAGAAATTCCAGCTTATCCGCAATTCCTAATGAAGTTACCACCTGCTCGAAATATTCCTGATTCGGCTTTCTTTTATCCAGCAAAAGCGGCATTAGAATATTTTTCTCAATTGTAAGGGTTGGAATCAAATTATAAAATTGGTAGACCAGCCCCACCTTTCTGCGCCTGAAGATTGCTGCCTGTGTCCGGTTCATTGTAGAAGTATCGATTCCATCTACCACGACCTTTCCCTCTGTCGGCTTATCTACGCTGCCGAGGATATGCAGCAACGTAGATTTCCCGGAACCTGATGCCCCTACAATCGCAACAAACTCTCCTTTTTCAACGGACAGGTCGATCCGATCTAACGCAATTACCTGATTTTCGCCAGAACCATATACCTTTCTGACACCGTCACATTTTAATATTTCCATGTCATCCTCTCCTTCCTGTTATGAACTGATATGTTCAGTACACATTATAACAACGGAAAGTGACATCTCAGTGACTGTAAACTCTTATTTCAAAACAAGCCCCTCCCTCCGGCAGGTTACGGGCGGTAATATTGCCATTCTGCAGTTCAAAGATAGATTTCGCCAGAGAAAGTCCAATTCCTATTCCATTGGGAACAGCCCTTTTACCACGATAAAACCTCTCAAAAAGATGAGGAATGTCCTCCGGGCAGAATNCCTCTCCCTCATCCCATATTAAAACTTCCACATAAAGCGGATTGTATGAATAATCACAATGAATCGTTCCGCCCTGAGGCGAATGCTCCATGCAATTCTTCATCAGATTAATCAGCGCTTCCATTGTCCATTCCAAATCTCCCGTTATCTCGACGCACCCTTTATCCGGAATAGATACAGAAATATTTTCTTTCACCAGCAGATCGCTCAAATTTTCTGCCGCAAGGTTCAAAGCCGTATAAATATCAACCTCTCCACGCTCCAGCAGTAAGATACCGGCATCAATTTTTGAGAGTGTGAGCAGGGCTTCTTCCAGCCTCCCCAACCGCTCCAACTGTCCTTTAATCTGCTGCGCATAAATATTAGGTTCCGACTTTTCCATAAGCTGCAAAGAAAGAAAAGCTGCTGTAATGGGTGTTTTCAACTGATGTGCAATATTCGCCAGATTGTCCGCAAAATTCACCTTCGCTTTTACCGCCTGCTCCCTTGTCTGATAAAGCTCTGTCACCGTCTTATACATTTCGTCCTGAAGATGTGAAAATTCGTCCTCCTTCATTTGAACAACCGTTCCATCACATCCAACATTAATCTGCTCCAGATAATTGGTCAATTCCGCTATTCTCGTTCGTTTTTGTTTGTCCACATATCTTACAGAAATAAGGAAACAGCAAATCGTTACCAAAAACACGGCGAATGAAAGGGGTAAAAGGTTCCATTCCAACTCTTTGCTAAATTCATNACTCCTATATCCGTACTGTGCCAGAAAAGTATTTCCTTGGATNTCCTGTTCCGTGAGGGTATANTATTCCTTCACAGAAGAAAGTACCTGTTCTTCTNCTTCCGGACTGTTTTCAATGATTATTTCACACANTTTCGAAATATGTTCAAAGGNAGATTGCCTGCATTCATNCAGCCAGAAAACCGATAACGCCAACACNCCGATAAAACAGACGAGCACAGGCAATAAAATTATAAAACGCTGCTTTCCCCTTTCCGTCATAAACTGTCCTCCATGCGATAACCAAAACTGCGTATCGTTTTCAAGCAAACCGGATTGTGCAATTTTTCCCTTAAACGCTTCATGGTAACAGTCAGGGTNTTATCATTTACATAATTACCATTNCTGTCCCACACNTGTTCCAGCAATTGCTTTCTGGTTACTGTCTTCCCCTTATTCTCCATCAATAGCAAAAGCANCTGATACTCCGGCTGGCTTAATACAANTTCCTGCCNGTCGTAAAAAACAGCCATTTTTTCTTTATCCAGCAGCAAATGATCGCAAAACAGACGCGTTTCGTTTGCCTCGCCNACTCTGCGCAGCAANGCAAGNATGCGGGAATGCAGCACATTCAATTCAAAAGGCTTCACAACATAATCATCNGCTCCGCNCTGAAANCCNGACACAATATCATGAGAATCTCCCCGCGCGGTCAAAAAAATNACNGGCAAGTTNTTCCACCTAAGCCGGATCCACCCACACAGCTCATTTCCTTGTCCATCCGGCATATTCCAGTCTATTAAGATAATTGTGGGAATGCAGTTTCTTAAAGCCCCTCTTGCATCAGCAATCGTCCGGAAAATCGTGACCCTGCACTCCTGCTGTTCAAGATACTCTTTTACTGCCTGTGCAATATTTTCATCATCCTCAACATAATAAACGTCGANCAACTTTGTCACCTCCTTTTTGTAGTATTATCAATATCATAAACTACCTATGTAATACGATTTATTTTTTATACCCATTATATATTTTTCTAATATTATTTCTTATACTTTCAAGTTCTTCATATGAATCAAAATTATATTTATCTCTTAAATATTTAACAAATATCGAGGATTCCCTAAAATTATAAGAATTCAAACGTACATCCAATGGTTCTAAAAAGCCCTTAATTCCACAAACAAAATTTCTCACTTGATTCCAATTTGAAGACATTTCTATTACCATAATTATGGTTTCAGTTTCAGCAAGTGAGTAATTTTTTTCTACAAGTAATTTTTTTGTATCATATTCCATTAATACACTATTTATAAACCTATACTTTTCGTTCTTTATGCTATCAAAGAGTGGATTTTCAAGATTAAAATTCAATTTTGTCAAAGTATCACCATACATCGAGCATAATGCTATATGTGAGCTAGGAACAAATGATAAGTATTTATCCGCATCCTCTGCTACCACTACACTCCCTTCTTTATAATCAATAAAACACTTCTCAATACTTCTTCCTCGAACCGATTGACTAAATCTCCAATACGTATCACCTTTTAATGCAAGTTCCTCCAAAGTATTACTAATTTTTTTCTCGTTCATCTTTATTATCCAACACGCACCGTGCCTTTTGTCCTTCCATATTTCTTTATCTGTTCATTNAGGCTTTTGCAAATGGTAAATGCCAATTGATAATATTGCCCTTTGCAAAACTGAGTTCATTATAANTAACCTCCACTACAGTAATGCATTCTGTAATATGGTTTTGGTACTTCATTCCCATATACTGTCCCAGAAAACCTATGTATTTGTTTCTACCGTAAAGACTTTANAAAGTCAATATCTCTTTTCAAAGCCCCTTCCGTGCTTATGTCCATCCAATTTTTCTTTGATTTGTTAATTTCTTTGATAAATTCATTATTTGTAAATNCACGCTCAACTCTCCTAATAATTTCGTTGATATCCTCTACCGGCAAAGAGGCATCCTCATAAATATATCTTTGAATATATTTGCGCAACCTATCTTTGTCAGCACTTTCGGACAAATAGCAAATATCGAACACATCTTTGTACCTNGTAGACCTCGTTCCGAATCGAAGAAATGATTTTAATTTTTCTGNTATAATTTGTTCTTTTGAGTTCATCAGAAGACTTGCTCCATCATCTTGAAAACAGATATCAAAACAATATTCTTCCTGTTCAATATCCAAATCCTTATGCACACCCACATCTATCTTACTTTCTAAAGAATTNCCGTATTCATCTGTTATCTNCACNAAAACTCTCTTACCCTTGTAATCCTTATGATTCAGTTCAATAATTGGAGGCTTTAATNCNATTTGAAGTCCCTCNNCCAAATGCAGTCGCTGAATGAAAGCCCCTATGGAATCATCCGATATGGAATATTTGATAAAATCCAAATCTATGTCCTGCGTAGCTCTTCGTGCATCCTTAGATATATTACGCATAACAACNCCACCCTTGATTGTCACATTTCGGCTCAATCTTCCATTGGAAATNCCATACAAAATAACATCCTGACACACCCTCGCCTGGGCGTTCGCTTCGTTATAGCCTTCGTTCTTTATTTTTTCAATTTCTTTCAATAAATTCATTACATTACCTCCAATTGTATTGCATCCATTATTTTCTTCCCACGCCTTAACATCCCTGCATAATCTTCAATACTGAAGAAATCTAAATCATCAACAATTCTTCGGTAATTACCAATAACCTCTTTATAATAATCAAACGGAAACCTCGCCTTAAAGCGTACCAAATCTACCAGTAAACGCTCTTTGCTATATATAGAAATATCCGTGTTTTGATACTTCATAGTACACTTTCCGAAGTCGTACAAATTATCATTTACAAAAATCTGCTTTATTGATTTATCCTTTATTCTTGTATCTCCTCTTCTGGTTGCAAGGCAATAGAAATCCGGTATGNCATCCGTAAACCCATGATAATAGTATGCACTTTCACCTGTAAAAACTGCTCTCGGATATTTCACCACTACAATTTCGAGTTCTGAACATAGTTCGCTGTCCGAATATAATCCTTTTCCCTTTTGGAACAGATTTCCTTCACTTATCTCTTTTTTAATCATGTAATCAGAACCAAATCGCTCAATACATTCCTTATATGTTAAAACCATATTCTCACATCCTATTTAAGTATTTATACACCTATATGATATATGATGTGTATTATTGCTTAAATTATACTACCAATTAATTCCTTGTCAAGTAAAAATACACATCATTGTTATTAGTGTGTATTTTTACTTCATTATTCAATAGAAACTCATGTTCTCCGCAAGAATTTTGATTCCGTCTTCAAACACCAAAATTATTGATTTATATTATAGAAGTAAGTTATAATTAGTCCAATAAATTAGGAATTTGCTGAGGTATGTGTATGAAAAAGGCAATCTTTTATTATAATGATCCCACTGCTCCAAAGCCTAACAAACCTAATCTAATTGGATCAACTGTGCTCATAGAATACAATAAAAATTGCTCCTTGAACATAGAGCTGATAGTGAGAGATGGGCTATTATTGGCGGAAGTCTTAAGACGAACGAAAGTTTAGTGGATTGTGCTATACGAGAAGTAAGAGAAGAAACTTCTATAAATCTTGATAAAGATATGGTGGATTTATTTAAAATATATGATGATCCATCAATTATAATAAGTTATCCAGATGGAAATATATATAGGTCGATTATGGTTGTTTACTATTTGAAATTATTAGAACAACCGAATTTAGTTGTTAGTGAAGAGTCAAGAGAACTTTGTTTCTTTTCACAAACAGAATTAAAAAAAATAAAATTGTAGAAACGCATATCCCCATTCTGCAAGATTATTTGGCGAGAATGTAAGTTTAAGTATTACCGCAAATTTCAATTGAAGTGTTCGATTGTTTCGGATCCAAAAACCAATGGGATATTAAAGCGTCTCATATCCCTTTTCTATGTCAATAATCATTCTGTAATTTTGAACATCTGCAAGCAAAGCTCCTTATGCAAGTACATGATCTAACTCCAATTCATAATAGTATTTAAATATTACTCTTGGGAATTTTCTAATATAGAGATCCACATCGGTTCTTTTTATCCCATGCAAATCAATATATGCATAAAACTTTACCTTCGCGTCAGCATAGGTATCATCAAGATATGCATCCAAATTTCTTAGCAGTTCTAACATTTGAAGTACATAGACGTTATCCTTAGTTATAGCAACAACTGGCTTTCTGACATAAAACCTTCTGTTTCCAATCTCTATTTCACGTGCAGAGGAGTTTGTATTATTACTCACAATTTCCACAACGCTCGGAACTTGTGTTGTTATCCCAAGTTGATTAGCAAACGAATTTCCTGCATAAAAGCCATCTATGTTATCCCCTTTAGAAATGAATCTGTATCTGGCAACCATATCTGCATTCGGTCCTATTGATGACTTTAATAAAGATTTCTTTGGGCGAAAATACACGCCAGTATCATACTTCTCCAACAATCCGTTTTTACACAAAGTCTTCAACTGCTGATTCAATGCAGATTTTGTAATTCCCTCTATTACAAAATCTGAAAAAAAAATCGGCTCCGCTTCCTTATAGTTATTTATAATGTAATCATATAACATTTAACTTCCCCCTTAATATTTTATATACCTTTATTCTATTTTATTGAAGTCATTGTATGACGAGGCTACACTAATGTCAATGAGGGTATATTTCCAACATTAGCATATCTATTCCCATTTGTTGCCTTCATTCTTTTTAACTTTATTCCACCACCGCTTATTTATCTTTTCTTGCTCAAATTCGTGAACTATGTCGTCAAGGTACATCAACCATACTTTATACATTGGCATTGTTTGCACAGCGAATTGAAGCAGGTCATTCTCCGTCCAGCCATTTATATCTTCACATCTTTGTGCTAATTCGGTCAACTTTTCTTCCCACTCATGATTGTTAATAATATGCTCTATTTTATAGTGTTGCATAAGAATCCCCTATTTCCTTATTTATTTAACAAGTATCTAATTATATAGTATGCATATCAACACTGTCTATATAGGAAATGTTTGTTTTTACATTTCTTGTTTATAATGTATATAAGCAGGAGAGGTGCAAACATGAAGCATTTACATATTCGTATTGTAGAATTACTGGAAGAAAAAAAGATAAGCAAGACGAGAATTTGTAAGGACTTAGACTTGCAGAGAGGAAATTTCAATCGCTATTGTCGTGATGACTTTCAGAGAATCGACGCTAATCTGATAGTTAAATTATGTGAATATCTTAATTGTGACATTTCTGATTTATTAGAAATACGGGAGAAGTAATAACAAAGAAAACATTAGCCGAAAGGTACCAATACTCATGGACGTTATACAATACTTGCTTTCTATAATCCAATATCTTTTCCAGAAGCGGAACCTACATTCATCTACTTAACACTTTACAGCCACTTTTGTTTTGATAAAATACAAATATCAATATAAGTGCTTGGCTCACTATCAAAAGAATCAGAAGGAAGATAAGATATGCGCGAGACAGTAAAAATCAACGTAACAGAACCAACTTATACCGCCATCACCGGCATCACTTTTTCACAGGTTGATTCCTGGTTCGGGCATACCAGAAGAGACTTAAAGCTGGATATCATATATCCGGAGGATCCAGAGAAGCTTTATCCCTGTATCGTATGGATTTGCGGCGGTGCCTGGCTAACCATGGACCGTTCCGCACATTTACCATATCTTACTGAGCTGGCCCGCAGCGGATTCGTAGTTGCAAGTGTGGAATACCGCACCAGCAATGAAGCCGTTTATCCGGCACAGATAATTGATGTCAAGGCAGCGATACGATACCTGCGGGCGCACAGTAACCGTTACCGGATCGATCCGGAACGTTTTGGGGTTATGGGAGAATCTGCGGGAGGCTATTTGACTGCAATGGCTGCATTAGCCAATGACCCGGCTTATGACGTGGGGGATTATCTGGAATATTCCAGTAAAATACAGGCAGCATGCCCTTGGTATCCGCCTACAGATGTGACAGCTTTCCCTTATCCCTCACCCTTAGAAGCTGCGGCTTCATCGGAATCACTGATGCTGGGTTTGAATATTATGCTCCATCAGGAAGAAGCCATGAAGGCAAGCCCTGTGACCTATGTTTCCAAGGATGCCCCTCCGTTTATGATTCTCCACGGCATAAACGACCATACAGTACCTTTTTCACATGGGGAAATATTGCACGACAAGCTGGAAGCTGCCGGATGTGATGTGAAGTTGATTGCCATAGAAGGGGCTGACCATGCGGACAGGCAGTTTTTTCAGGAAGGAATCTGGCAGCGCATTATCGGCTTTTTCCATGATAAATTCAACGTGTAGTTTAAACTCTACGATAAAAATCCGCTTATCAGCTTTGCATATTGCTCTCCAATTGGCAATTCATACTCCACCTTAATTCTATTTCTTATAGCAGTTTCAGCTGTGTCAGAGATCGGATTATATCCTTGCTTTTCATACTGCTCCTTCCAAAGACCGACTCCCCTTTTTTGCCATGATGGAAGCTGATTATAATTAATTCCTCTGGAAAATAATAACTCGTTTTTGTAACTAACTGACTTGCCCTCGAGTTCATTAGTTGCCTGATGAACTGTTTTTTCTTCTTTTCTCAGCATCCAATAGCAGTGAGCATTCAAAGAATTTCTATGAGCATCCTCCTGTCTCCACAGAAAATAATCCTGAACTTTTTCAATATTGGGCAGCGGAATAAGCCTACAATCAAAAGTTGCTACACGTCCAAGTGCCAATGAAAAAGCAGCACTTGCTTCACCTGCAAGAGTTGAATTGTACTTCCTAACTTTTCTACCAAATGTATCCTCATTGGGCGAAAACAATAAAGAAATCTCATCGCTCTCTGTAAATCCATATATAACCTTAAAACCACAATCCATAAGCGCCTTTACGGTTTCTATCATTAAATCTCTGAATCTTTCATCAAAAGGTACCTCGAATTTACAGAGTTCCTTCGTTAAATGAGTAAACCCTCTGCCATCAAGTCTTGCTACCATATATGTCTCTGGCAATATAATCTGATCCAGAGATTGCTCATATACACGCATTTTCTTATCTAACTCATCAAATACCATTACTCTTTTCTCCAATCTTGAATTTTAAATTTTCCATCTTCAATACTTACAAAATACATTTTCTCAAAACCTTCGTCATACGCAGGAATCTCCAACTTATTAGAAGTACATGCTATTGCCTTGTTAGAGATTCTTTCTTTACCTTCTCTTTGCTCATTTCTAGCTATGCAGTCCTGTAATTTAGATTGCATAAAGAAAGCAATGATTTTATATCCAGCCTCTTTTCCTTTAAGAATATATTTAGCACGTTCCTCTGCAGTTGGATTTGTATTATCTATAACCAAATTCTTCTTTTCGGCAATAGCTTCGTTAATCTCAATGTTTTCTTTGTTTCGTGTATGCAAAGTATCCAGATTTATTCTTTTGAATCCGCCTAAATACGCTCTACAGAATGTACTTTTTCCACTGCCTTGAATTCCAATCATTATAGCCATAATTGGATATTTCATTTCTTTAATCTGCTTCATATCTCTCTCCTGTAGTTTCTGATGTAACGGATTTACAGTCCGCCGCCTTCGCCGCTAGGCTTACCTGCCCGTGAGGGAGCTTGAAAATCTTATTCTCTTCAGCTCCCTTTATTCATTTTTCATGCGCTGATCTGCGCCTTTACATTTACATCGATTACGATAATCTCATCCATAGGAACCTCCAGCACTGCTGCCAGCACAACCAGATTATCAATGGTAGGCATTGCAGTTCCATGCTGCCACTTGTAGATTGCCTGAGGTGTTGCAAATCCAAAGATATCCTGCAGATCTCTGACAGTCAGACCTGCCGCCTCCCTCAAGCTCATAATATTCCTTCCGGTAGCTACCATATCGATGGTAGGCATAGTAAACATTTCTTCCTCCCTTTCCGCTTCTGCAGGCGGAGGAGAAATGCTCCTTCGCCTTAATCGGAAGCCTTAAAATTATAAATAGGTTTCATCACGTCGATGACATCTACGGATTCCCTGATTACATCAATAATGTCCTCAAGGCTCTTGTATGCCATAGGCGCCTCGTCCAATGTATTTTCATTAATTGAAGTGGAATATACCCCCTTCATTGTCTCTCTGTATTCATCCATGCTAAGATTTGCTTTCGCCTTAGTTCTGGACATGAGTCTTCCTGCTCCATGAGGTGCAGAGAAGTTCCATTCAGGATTTCCCTTACCAACTGCGAGTACACTTCCATCTCTCATATTTATTGGAATCAGCACTTTCTCTCCACTATGAGCTGCTATTGCGCCCTTTCTTAAAATCATTTCATCTGTATCAATATAATTATGAATTGTGTGGAATGCCTCGCCTGCGTTCATACCAGTCCTCTCCAAAATAATCTCAGCCATCTTCTCTCTGCTTCGTCTTGCAAATGCCTGGCATATCTCAACATCATGAAGATAGTCCTCAAGATATTTTCCGGATAAGTAGCAAAGATCTTCCGGCATGTTCGACTCACTCTCATATACCTGCCAATGGAGCAGCTTTAACGCCTCTTGTATCTCATTCTTACGTCCCTGCTCCTTGTAAGTTCTGATGATCTCATCACGCTTCTCAAGATAATCGCCATATCCTCTGTTAAGATTGATTGCCAGTTTCTGATAAAGCTCTGCTACTTGCTTACCAAGATTTCTTGAACCGGAATGAATTACCAGATACTTTGTACCGTCTGCGGCTTCCTCAATTTCAATGAAATGATTACCGCCGCCTAATGTACCAAGGGATCTTTCCAATCTCTTTGTATCTTTAAGTTCTCTGTAGCATGCAAGTCCTGTCAGATTGAAACGCTCCTGCCGTCCTTCCCAGACATTCATTCCTGACGGAATAAAATGTGCAGCTTCATCGACTTTTTCAAAATCGATATCCCCTTTGCCCAGATTCACCGTATACATGCCGCATCCGATATCGACGCCCACTACATTGGGAACGGCCTTATCTGTAATCGTCATTGTGGTTCCAATAGTGCAGCCTTTACCTGAATGCACGTCAGGCATAATACGTATTTTAGAGCCTTCGGTCATCGGATAATCACACATACGTCTGATCTGCTCTATCGCTTCATCCTCTACTACTCTTGCGTAGCAGGTGGCTGTATTTACTTTTCCTTTGATTTCAATCATATCCATGTTTTTCCCTCATTTCTTTAATACATTGGAATTGTGGCAACTTAGCAAAAAACCGCCTGCCAAGTGCACCCACACAAGATAAGCGGTTCTAAAATCTATGTATCCAGTTGTCTCTGTGAACATATTTTCCTTTCCCAGATCCATATCTTTTGGATCCGCTTTTCTTCTTTCTATATCGTACTTTATCACAAAAATATTTAGATGTCATTATACTTGTGGTATAACACACATATAATCAAGTTCTATTTCTAAACCCGCAACCATACCTATAATTCCAGTTCCAAAAGCCTCTACCTATTGTTTACATTTCCATAATGCCATTGGATGCTCACTTATTCTCTCTACAATAGCAACATCCTCAAAAAGAAGCTCTGGTCTGTACTCTTTGACAGTAAATCGATCTATGTACTCCATCTCCCGTTCCGTCATTTGCATAAGATTAGATATATAATCCTTTGCCTGCTTCTTTCTTTCATCCAACATAAAATTATCCTTTTTACTAAGCACTGGAAACAGGTCTCTGCGTATCTTATTAAAATTCAATGAATCAATCGCCTTTGTGTCAAAGTTCCGATTGACTGTCTCTGCTGAGATTGTTGCGTAAAAAGCAAAACACTTTCTGAACAGGTCTCTTTCATCAGCAAATAAACTTTCACCAATAAGATTCCCCCAATCATACAAGTCTCTTGCTGCGGCTCGGCTTATTAGCGCATTTCCCTTTGCAGCAAAAATTTCCAGCGGTGCTACCATTCGTATCTGCATACCATCATTAAAAGCTTCCGGCAAAATTTCTCTGTATACAGGCTCGAATATATGTGCTCTGAGAGAATAATTTAGCTCAATCTTAATCATGTCACGATTACCACTGGTATTCTGATACTGGTAATAAAACGCATCAAGGCTATGACTAAATCTGGATGCCGGAGACAAGTGATATCCCTCTGCTTCCATGTAGTCCCTTATTATATCTGTTATCTTCTCTCTGGAAGCAAGCATATCCTCACGTGGATTATTCGGTGTATAATCCATATCAATATCCACAGACAATCTCGGTAGATTAAAGACCGTCAGATTGATGGCAGTGCCGCCCTTTAGCAAAAGGTGTTCTTTCAAATACTCCTGCTCATTCATAAACCTAATACTGTCTTTTATCCGTAGCACTTTTTCAAATGTGTCTCTCACAAAACCACACTCTAACGCCTGCCGAGCAACTTCTGCTTTGTTATATACGGGCATACGCATTCACTCCATTCTTCATATTAAAGATATCTGCAGGAATTACTAATTTCCATTCGTCATTATATTGCCCTTTTTCCATGTCTTTTGTCAGATACCGCTTACTTTTTCCTATCTGTGACTTGCAGGTATCAAAAAACTGATCCGATAAACCAAGCTTTTCCTTGTTACCTGCAAGTAAAAATCCCATCTTCTGATACAAAAACTGATTCTGGTAAAGTTCCAGATATTTGAGCAGTCTTTTTTCCTGCATACGATGGATGCTTTCGATGTCCTGCACAACTTCTTCTATGCCCGCAATCTTATCCATATCCTTTACGCTATCAACCAACGTGCGTTCCAGATTGGTAACTGCAATACCACCACTAAAAGCTGGTTGGTCTATTCCCTCAGAATTCTTTGATGAAACATAATGGTAGGAATATCCGTCAAATTCAAAATCCCTGAAGCTTGTTTCAGAAGAAACATACACATCATAATAGACCTGATCCGTGATTCCGTAATATTCCATGGCAGTATGATGTGATACATAAGATGATGGAGTAATGTTACTTGCAATCTGAAACCGGTTTGCAACTGGCTGACCTGTCTCACCACTAATACAAGTGTACATGTTATTACGGATTTTCAGTGCCATTCCGTCACGCATCAATCGCTTAACAGCAGAGCGTGCGCTATTCATATTATTGTAATATTGATTTACATCCTCAATTTTAAATATAGGCTTCTTTAGCAGTTCAAAGTATAAATTCATAATCCGCCCTTCAATTTTCCAAACTTATAGTTCTTATGTAAACCACTTCGTCTAATTTTTAAACAAATAATACATCTTCCAGCTACACTTGTCAAGTTTATTATTTTTTTGTTTTAGTTTACGCGCAAACTATTTTATATGCTATTAAAACCATAAAAGACCCGAGCGCATTTCTTAGTATGCTCAACAGGTCTCTTTATCATACTGCTTTCGGTTTTAGGATATATCTAACTTATTAAATATACCTTATCTGCTCATCCGATCCATCAGCTTTTCTCTCGAACTTTTCGTTTCTTCTTCCGCCCCTGTTGCCTTATTCAATAAAGAAGTAAAAAACTCGTCCACATAAGCAAAAGAATTATACATTCCCTCAAGCTCCCATTCTGATTCGGGCACAATACTCATATTAGAGTCGTTAGCAGTAAATTCCTCAACGCTTTCAGAATCAAAATGCTCCTCAAAAGAAGCTGTTACATATCGCACACAGCCTTGAATATCATAATCATCAAGTGCATATCCTAGAAATTCTGCCTGTATATGATCCGTCAGCTTGAGCCCCACACAGACCTTACAAGTAAGATTGGGATAATCATCAGGGCTGATATGCCAAATATAGGAATATAAATACAGTTCCCCTGATGCATCCTCTTGATCTTCCATATAGTAATGATCAAAACTCAGATCAGATACCTGTCCATTATAATTTTTTTGGGCATGATCAGCAATCTGCTGTGTACACTTTTCCCAGTCAATAACGCTGTCCAAAACTTCCTTTGTTTTGTCCTGCACCAGACAGGCGATTTCGCCCTCTCCCGACATTACCATATTTGCACCAGCATTTCCTGACTGGTTCATTCCTATTGTCCATCCATAAGGCAGATCCATAGAATACTCTCTCATCTGTATACCTCCATATTGCGCTTCCTTTCTGAATATATTGCCGGTTCGCGACATCTTAAGCACCATACCCGGATAGATCAAATTGGGGTCCGAGAGTACATCCCGATTGGCATCTGCCAATTCCAAATAATAACGTTCATCCCCTAACTGCTTTCTGGCAATCTTCCAAAGACTATCGCCTTGCTGAACCGTATAATCTTTTTCCTCTTCCGTCAGTATCATATATGTCCCATCCTCGTCTTTTACGTTTTCATAAGTAAGAGGATATTTCTCCGCTGCCCAAACCTCCATATAAGACATGGGACTAATTAAAACAGCTGCACCTACTATATATAATCCTATTTGCTTTAATATTCGTAATCCCATACACCTGCATCTTCTCCTAACCAGATATTATCTTTTTTATCTATACATGAAAGTACTTCTCCTGTAGTTTCGGATTTTTCAAACTTATCCCAGAAATCACTTTGCTTTTTAAATACTTCTAATTCTTCTGCACTCAACTGTGTATAATAACTCCGATTAACAGGCTCATATGTATATGCATACTCCAGTACAGGGTCAAGTGAAACGCCGATAACAAACTCTTTCTCATCAGTTATATAAAAGAAGGGACGACAAATAAAATCTTCATTAATTTCCTCGTCTGTCTGCAAAAACCAGGATAACAAAAGATCAAGATCTTCATCATCTGCATATTCCATATCCAACTCATCGCTTAAAGACTTATCCCACACCTTCATAAAATCTCTATTGATTTCCAGGATATCACCCAGTGAATAACTCTGTCCGGTCAGCAAATCCACCGTAAGCGCCCTCTTTGTCCCATTTGTCATCCATACGGGATGGCCTGCTGCATAGTACTCATTATAATCCAAGCTTAAAAGATACTGACTATGATAAGTAATATCGCAATTTACATCACTGGCAAAAATACTAAAATACTCTTCCTGAAAATCCTTTACTTCATCAGAGGGCTCTAAATGCCAGTAATTGACTCTGTCCATGGCAGTATCATACATCAATTGATTCAACTGCCCCTGCACCTCTTCGTCTATTCCTTCCAAGCGTGGATATTCCACTGTAATCACATCCCAGTAGTCATATTCTTCTGAATATTCCACAAAATACTGTTCCTTTTGTACCGTGTAGTTCTCATATCCCCTTGGGAATGAAGAGTATATAATAGCTCCAGCAACTATGCCGATTATAAGGAGCACTGCCAAGATCACTACAAATATTATCAGCCATTTGGATCTACTTTTACTGCTATTTTCCTGCATCTCATTTGCAGGCATAATCTTCTCTTCCCCTTTATCTTCCGGTACTCCGTTTTCCATTTGACCCAAATCTCTTTCCTCCATATCTTGTAATTCCCTTCCTTATTTATATTTTATCTATTTATGCGGAAAAATTATCTAATCGCCATTATACATGCCAAATGCATCAAAGATGCATCAAAATTGCATCATAAGTACATCATTTCTGCATTTTCAACAAAAAAGGCTAATCAAGGAATTACACTTTCCAAGATTAGCCTCATTTTTTATCTTCTTCCGTCGATCCCGATTGTTCGGTAATACTCATTTTTCTCCTGATACATCAGTTTCTCAGCCTTGCTCATGATCTTTTGCAGGTTATTTTCAAACTTTTCCTCCATTGCCGAACCAATTGCCAAATTCACCGAATTTTCAACAGATTTCTTTCGCAGGAACTCAACGCGGTTCTGGAATGTATCTCCGTCAATGCCCGCACAAATGGCAAGCAGTTCATCTCCTCCTATACGAAACAGCCCATATTCCCCGAAGGCACTTTTCAGACTCTCGGAAGCACGGCAGATCAACTCATCCCCCATTTTATGCCCCATTGTATCATTCATCCTTTTCAGTCCCGTAATGTCACAGTATACAATGCCTATACTTGTATCACTTTCGATGTTAGAAATATACTCCTCCATAGCATGCCTGTTCCCTAATGTCGTAAGCTGGTCGCACAGGCTGAGTTCACGGAGCTGGTTCATCATATTCCGCCTTTTAAGCGTAGAGCTGATAAAATACCCCACAATCTGAAGCATATTGAGTGCATCCTCCACCTCCTGCTTCGGAGGATTATCTATGCCGTAAAAGCCTATTAGATGATTGTCATCATACAGCGGGACGACAACAATCGAATGGATATTCTGACTTTTCAGATTCTCATACTGTAATGGGTCATCGTATCTCATTTTCTCTATGTCGTCAAACATGATATTTTGGTTTTCATTAAAACAATGATACCAGTTCGCGCAGACCTCAGGAGGTACTTTTTGGAGATTATCCTTTTCGGGCGTTATACCCGCCGCAACCCACTCATATGTATTATCATCTCCGCCTGATGAATTTTTTTCAAAAATATAAGACCTTTCCCCATTTAGTCCTTTTCCCAAAAATTCCAGTATGAGATCAATTGATCTGTCAGGATTCAGTTCACACGCCGCACGTTTTATTCCTTCATTTACACAAGCTTCAAGATCTTTATGTCTGCCAAGCGTTTTTCTGGCGTTTTCATTTTTGCTGATATCTATGGCAAGTTCAAAACGTAAATGCCGCCCGTTTTCTTTTGCCATTGTAGCCATAATCAAAAAGTGCTTGTTCAACGCAGGATTGAAATATTTCTTCTCTACAAATTCACCCTCTGACAGCTCCTCATTGCTGCACATCGCACAGGGAAAACCGTTCCCGTAAAACACCTCATAGCATTTCCTTCCCCTTAATTCATCAACATGGGAAATACCATATGTTTCCAGAGTTTTGCGGTTCATATACACTATTTCATAACTGTCCATATCGGACGCATAGGCAAGTTCGTTGATATTTTCAAAAAAATCCCAAACCCTCTCCACTGGCTCTACTTTCCTTTCTGCCTATCTTCCCCCTTCATAAAGTCTATAATAACAGACTTTATAAGCGAATATTCTGACACGAATCGACCAGAGATAGCATTGAATCGACTATTTTCTCAAAATGACACACGAAGGATAAACCTGTCATCTTTGACCAAAAAAGTGTATATACCGCCATACTTCTCCACAACGGTGCATATGCTGCGTACTCCAATCCCATGTCCCGGATGATACGTAACAGGAACTCCGTACTCAAAGGTTATGTCCTCATCGCAGGAGTTGATAACCTGTAAAAAGAATTTTCCGCTTTTCTCATATGCAGAGACCTCAATCATGCCGGATAATCCCTTTTTTTTCAATTTCTGACAAGCATGCAATGCATTTTCCATAGCATTGGATAATAGAACGCACAAGTCAGTTTCGGATATGGGAAGAGATTGTGAAATCATCGCCTTGATTTTAATTGGAATGTCAAGATCTAAGGCCCGTCCTGCAAACGAGGAAAATATCAGATTTGCCGCTTCATTTTCACAAAAAGCCGTCACTTTGTTTGCTTCAATCTCTGAACAGATTTCCTGAATATATGCCTGCGCCTGCTCAATCTTCCCATTTTCAATGCAGGAGGAAAGATATTGCATATGGTGACGCAGATCGTGGCGGAAGGTACTGGTCCTTTGCTGCAATTCACGAAGAGCTTTAATCTCCCGAACAGCCTGCGCGTTCTGCAGATTCATGATATCCTGCGTCTGTTCAAGGCGGCTGCGTATCTGTTCCTCTTTCGAAACACGGACCACAAATAATAAATATGCCATACTGCATACAAACGACATGAATTCCACTGTGACCAAAACACCATCCAACAACAGGCTCGTGTAGATACGGGTCAGATAATCGAAACCATAATATACTGCCGGCACCACACCGAACCGATACTGTGTCGCAGTCGGATAATGTGAAACAGAACGTACGGACGGCGCTATAAATCGCACCAAAATCAACAGAATCGGCAGCGTCATAGCTAATTCAGCCGCGTCTTGCATCATGGATTCCCCCGAAAACACGGCAACAATCAAAAGCGCCAGCCATCGTCTAATCTGGCAGCAAAGATATGCAGTCAAAACAGAGATAACCGACCAAAGACATTTCCGGCTGAGAATCCAGAGCATCATAATAAAGGGAAAATGTGTAATAAACGGATAAATGTACTCAACAATATCCGCATCGACAAAGAAATATATAATTCCCTGAAACATTAAAATTGCACTCATACTGCCGGTCATAAGCAGAATTTTTTTTCGTGTCCAACAAATATCACAGAAAAATGCTGCTACAACCATACCAAAAATACCCACAGAAGTGGAGTTCAACAAATAAATACCGCTCATAATATAAAAACCTGCTGCCTGTTAAATGCGTATTCAAGATAAACATTTTTGATTTCAGAACATTTTCCATGCGGAATAGGAATTTCCGCAAGACTCTCCAATTTAATCGCTTTATAAGAAATACTCTGAATATACTCCATATTGACTAAAAACGACCGATGCGGACGAAAGAAATTTTTATACTGTGTAAGCTGACCGCACAGTTCATCCATACTCCCAGTACTTTCCAATACAGTCCCATTATTCATATGGAACAATAATGTGTGTCTAATCACTTCGCAATATTCGAGTTTATCCAAATTGATTCTTGTAATCCCACTTTTGCAGCGCAGGATCAGACTACTCGGGTAATCCTTTCTGCATTCGGAAATAACGGAATCCATCAGCCTAAAAAAACTCTCCTCACGGATTGGCTTTATCTGGTAATAATATGCTCCCACCGTATAAGATTGTATTGCAAACTCGGAAGATGAAGTTAAAAAAATAATTTTTACTACATTATCATACTGGCGAATCTCTTTTGCCGTATTGATTCCATTTTCGCCCGGCATAATTACATCCAGAAACAGAACGTCAAAGCGCATCCCTCTTTCAATTTCAGCCAATAATTCCAAAGAACTGCTGAAAGAGACATATACAATTTCTTGATTACATCTCTCACGATATTGGTTAATCAACACGTTGATTTCGTTTAACATGGACATCTCATCATCACAAAACGCTACCTTTATCATAGAATCATTTTTCCTTTCCATATGCTCATGATACCACTGCCTGAAATTATAAGCAAATTGAATGCCAAACGAGCAGGGAAAGCTTTCTTTCCTGCCCGCTTATATTGTCTGGTCAGTATACAGTAACCGCTTATAAAAATGAATGTTTTGTCATGAATCAACCTAAAACCGCATTCAATCGACCATAATCAGGTGGGAGCAGCATCAGTCAGCTTATTGTAGCAAAAAGAGCATATTGCCACAGATTTTTGTCCTCCATTGCTATACTCTTTTATGTATGTGGCATACCCTATAAAATTTGCTTTCCCTATGACAACGCGCTCCCCAAGTTTCTGTATCAGTTTCCATGCACCACCATGACTGATTGTCTGTCCGCTCGTTTCTGTTATCGATTCGGTTTTTCCTTTTATTTTACCAATTAAAATTATACACTAACATATAAAAGCCAAAAAAGGCTGCTAATCGCAATCTTTCATGCTCTCAGCAGCCTTTTCACAAACCTTCAAATTCACATATGAATTATCATAATCTCCTTTTATCCAGGTTTTAATTCATCGGAATTTCAATTCCGTATTTTCCTTTGCCGCCCGATAGATTCCATCCAGAATCTTTGTAACGACCAATGCCTCTTCCGGTTTTACAAGTGGCTTCGTTCCCTTCTGCACTGCTTCCAGCCATTGCCTACAGTCAATGCTTCCCTCTTCTCCTCCTCCGCCGCCAAAATAAGCAACGCCGCCTATCGAGGAAAGTTTTTCCTCCATTAACTGATCATTTCTTCCCCGGTTGTAAATCAATTCATTTTGAGAATAGCTCATACCAGAATGAATCTCCGCACCTGCCGCTGTACCACAAAGCGTAGTCGAGGCTTCTCTGGATTCCAAAATATTTAGCGCCCAACTAGCTTCCAACTGGATAAGCGCGCCATTTTTCATTTTGATAAATCCCATTGCTGAATCCTCTACCTCATAAGTTTCCGGATTCCAGTGACCAAACAGATTTCCTTCCGTCGCCTGCTTTAATCTGCCAAGCTTATAAAATACAGAACCGCTTATACTGTCAACCTCATAATTGTTCATGCACCACAGGGTAATATCAAGAGCATGGGTTCCGATATCAATCAGTGGTCCTCCGCCCTGTTGTTCCTTATCCATAAATACCCCCCAGGTGGGAACTCCTCTTCTTCGAACTGCATGGGCTTTTCCATAATAGATTTCTCCCAGTTCTCCCTTTTCGCAAGCAGCATGAAGGTTCTGCACTTCCGGACGGAAACGATTTTGATAACCCACAGTGAACTGCATGCCGGATTTTTTCCATGCAGCAACCATTTTTTCTGCCTCCAAGGTACTGTGAGACATGGGCTTCTCACAATAAACATGCTTCTTAGCTTCAAAAGCTGCGATAGCAATCTCGCTGTGAGATACATTCGGTGTACAGATATGTACTACTTCCACCTCCGGATCTGCCAGCAATTCACGATAATCCTTGTACACTCTTGCCCCCAAGGCACCAAATTCCTCTGCCGCCTTCTTTGCTCTCTCCTCAATAATATCGCAAAATGCCACAATTTCATTTAAATCCGAATTGTTCTTTAATGCCGGAAAATGCTTCTGATTGGCAATTCCTCCACAGCCTATGATTCCAATTTTTAATTTACCCATAGTTCTTCCTCCTTATATTTTAATTGGATTTCTTTTATTCAAACAGGACAGCCTGTCCGGTTTCGGAAGATGTTCTGGCCGCCTCCATCACTGCCAGGACTCTCCTCACTTCTGAAATTTTAATTTTTGATTCTTCTTTGCCATTTAATACATTTGTTACATTGCGATAAAAGTCCACCCAATCCGTCTGCACCTCCGGCAAAGTTTCTTCCACAATACCTCCTGGCGGAACCGGTGCAAACTGTCTGGTGGGTCCCGCTTCTGTCTCAGTAATCTGCGGTGGTAACTTTTCCAGCATTTTCCCAGTTCGATATACCGCGCCCTCACAGCCAAAGGATTGAATGATCATAGTTCCCTTGCTTCCTCCAACAAGCCATCTGGGCTGATAATTTAAGATATACGTAGATAATTCAATATGTGCCGTAATCCCATTATCCAGCTTTAAAATAATCTTAAAGTAGTCATCCACCTCTTCATGCAACACATTCTTGATATCTGCATAGATGGATTTTATTTTAGCTTCCGGCATCATATACAAAATCTGATCAATCAGATGAACTCCCCAGTCATAGATCATACCACCGCCATATTTTTTATAAATATGCCATTCATGCATGTAGCCGTTTCCGGAATGAAGTTTTGACTCAATTGTAAAAATATCTCCCAGCATTCCCTTATCATAGGCTTCCTTTACAATCAGCATATCTTTATCCCATCTTCTGTTTTGGTGTGCCGTAAAGAACACGCCTGCCCTTTTGCAGGCTTCCTCCATCTCATCCAATTCCTGCACATTCATTGCCGCAGGTTTTTCCGTTATCACATTTTTTCCAGCCGCCGCTGCTTTTAAGCACATTTCCTTATGAAGGTAATTGGGTACTGTCAAAATAACGGTATTTACTGCTTCATCCTTTAATAGTTCTTCCGCATCCGGATATACCCGATATCCCCGTTCTGCTGCCTCTTTCCTGCGCTCCTCCATGACATCACAGACCGCTACGATCTCCACATCTGCCCGTGGAGCGTTTTCTGCATGCCATTTTCCCATGCCTCCATAGCCGATAATTCCTAATTTTATTTGCATTTTCTTTCCTCCGTTCCTAATCGTATTCAATTGTCAAATCACAAAATTGCGAAGATAGTTCCTGCTTAACAAAATTGCTTTTTTTGCCCTTTTGAGATTTCCTTCAAAAGCCTTATCCTCAATTTCAATACAGGTGCAGCCTTCATAGCCAATATCTGTCAATGCCGAAACATAACTACCCCAATCCACATCGCCTAAGCCTGGCAGCTTAGGCGACATGTATTCTAAAGGTGTCGCCATAATACCTACATCCGCCAGTTTATCTCTGTACACCTTAATATCTTTGTAATGTACATGAAAAATCTTATCCTTGAATTCATAAATAGGACGAATATAATCAATCTGCTGCCACACAAAGTGGGAAGGATCATAGTTGATCCCTAAATTAGGGCTATCCAGAATTTCAAATATCTTCCTCCAGTTTGCCGGTGTTGTCATTAGATTCTGCCCGCCCGGCCATTCGTCCTCTGTAAACAACATAGGACAGTTTTCAATTGCAATTTTCACATTTTTCTCTTCCGCATAGTGGATGATCGGCGGCCAGATTTGCTTTACCAACTCCAGATTCTCCCTTACACTCAAGCGTGGATTACGTCCGATAAAAGTTGTGACCATATTAACGCCCAAAAGCACAGAAGCATCCATCACTTTGTAAAGATGTTCAATATAACATTTTCTCTTTTCTTCATCCGGCTCCATGGTATTGGGATAATAGGCCAAGGCAGAAATCTCCACACCTTTCTTGCGACAGTAAGCTTTGATTTCCTCTGCCTTCTCCTCTGTCAACTGTGCCACATCAATATGGCTGACTCCCGCATACCTCCGTTCCGCCTTGCCACAAGGCCAGCACGCAACCTCCAAACACTCCAACTCATTTTCTGAAGCGAAATCCACTACCTCTTCAAAGGTCATTCCATCACAAATCGAAGTAATCAATCCTAATTTCATAAGCGCTGCTCCTTTTTATTCTTTGATGTTTTTATTGTAGCAAATGCACCAAAAAACAACTTCCACGAGTATGTTGCAGTTTAATCATATGGATGACATTTTTTCTCTCCTTCAAAAGGAAGAGGTCTGAATTAAATATATAATTCTGACCTCCTTCACAACCTTACTGCAATTTATTCAATTTGATAAAACAAATCTCATTTGCTACCAGCATCACTGCAAATTTTAACATTCCGTTTTCTGTATCGCACTTTTGCATAGTCAGTTTCGGCTCACAAACCCGCCTGAAATATTTGATATCATTTCTGGACAACTCCTTTTCATAACCCAATTCCGCCCAAATATCTAAAACGCTACCGCTTTTTTCGTTAATGCGATACACCTTCATCTGATATCTGCCTTCTTCCACATCGCGCAGCGTAAAATGAAGCTCCAGACTATCCTTATCATCAAAATACTTCCATAGATGTTCTCGGTCCATTTGGTTCTCATCCGTAAAATAATAATTGTAATTCAGAACCTTCTGATTATGGCAGATAATCCCATAAGTCTGATGTTGATTGGTGGAAATTAAATAATTATCTCCATGTCCAATATAGTAAGGATATAAACGGTTCAAAAAATCATAGGCAAATCCAGCGGGCTTTAAGATATTATCTTTGGAAAGAAGCCCCATACTGCCAGACAACAATGCATTACTATCAAAGTATTCCGCCACATGATCACTTCCTTGAAAATAGTCCAATTCATCTATTTTTCCATAAGCATCCAATATGTTTTTAACAATATACGCTCCCTTAAAGCAGGAATCGTTAATATAATTTCGATCCGATATGCTGAGATTCCATTCCGTAATATATAATTTCACCTTTCCCATTCCCGCCTGATTGGCAAGCTTTTTCATTGTCTGGATCTTGTGCAAAAGGAATTCATTATCTAAACTCCTTTTGGCGTAATAATCCATCTTGTTTTCTCCTCTTTCATAAGCAAAGCAGATTGCAGATAAATAATCAGGCTGATACTCCTGTTTTTTCCATTCCTTTAAGAAATCTACAATTTGTTGATCCTCATAATCTACACGAATACCATAACCTCCAATTTCCATATTGCTATGTCTTCGAATCGTCTGGCAAGCATGGCTGAACCAAATAAAATATTCCTCCCATGTATCCTTGCTAGGTTCCTTTTTCTCGTCAAGCCAGATCTCCATTCTCCAGGAATCCACTTCCTGATGACCAAAGCGATATACCAGATGACACATCAAACTGTTCAAAATCCGATCCCATTGCTCCACGTTTTGGAATTCCTGCATGTCCTCTTCCATATACAGAACATCTCTTACACTTCCTTGTATTCTTTTCGGCTTCCGCCCCAATTCTATGTGCGGTTTTAGCCCAATTTGTATCAGATAATCTAAAATAGAGTCCAGTCTTGTGAAATTTAATTCAGACTCATCTGCCGTAATATCAATATAAAGTCCTCTGGAAAAAATATTCCAAATTCGAACATATTCAAATCCCAATCCCTCTTTCAAAATGAGCAAATGCTCCCGCACTTCCGACCGAAGCAGATCCTCCGCTGTACCTCCGTTGATCATCTTTCCCCAACAGTTTTGCATGGGCTGGCAGGTTGCCACAGAAAAATGTGCCAATTTCTTTCCAGATTTTTGCTCCTCCTGTGTCATTCCTTCCTCCGATAGGAGTAGTTTTTCTAATCGATCTTCAATTTCTTGTCTATTGTTTTCCTTTTCTAGACTTACCGTAGGATTTTTGGCATTTTTGCGGAATATAGAGGGTGTCTCCTTATATTTTTTTTGAAACAACTTATTGAAGATTGCCACACTGGCAAACCCATTGTTGTAGGCAATTCTGGTAATAGGCTCATCTGTATAAAGCAATTCTTCCACTGCATAGTAAAGACGGATATTAGATAAATATTCTGTAAAATTCATACCATAGTTTTTCTTAAAAAATCTGGACAAATATCCATTTGACAAGTACATTTTATCTGACAGTTCTTTCATGCTGATAGGCTGACTGTAATTCGCCCGAATATAGTTATTGATATATGACAACCGGGATTCAAATTTTTCTTCCTTGTTCAAAGGTTCCCTCTCTGAAGCCTGAAGAAGAAAATGCACTACCAACAGATCCATGATTTGATAACACAGAGAAATATGACTAAAACTTTCTCTTTTTCCCCCTGTATTCATATAATTACTAATCAGATGCTTCATAGCCTTGCGCAGCTTTTCATAACGTTCGCCAGAATCTCTGGTAGAATCGCACCAGAAAATGGAATCGGCGCTTCCAAGAACATCCCCCACCAACCCATATTCAATGAAAAGACTCACATACAAAATATCCTCCGTAGCCTGAAAACCATGCCGCTGATTGGCATTGATGACGATAATATCCTCCGAATTCAATTCTGCTCTGTGCTCCCTCATCCTTAACTGCATAGTTCCCTCTAGGACATAAATCACTTCAATATCTTGATGAAAATGATCCTCCTCCTGAGTACAGTTTTGTATCAAAATTCTCATCTTTTCTTTTCTGGAATATCTGTTCATCGCTTTTCCATCCTAATTCGTATTTTTCTATACTAATAACGCTACCTTATCAGACTGCATTTGTCCATTCCAATTATTGTAAAACTGCTCCAAAAGAATTCTCTTCCGGAGCAGTCTGATACTTTTTAATATTCAAAGCTGTCTTCTATCCCCTCATAAGGCTGAGGCATTGGTGGGAACAGTTCCATTTTTGTAGTCATTCCATCATAATCGAAATGATAGGTTGTGGGCTTATCTGGTTTCGGAAGAAACTCTACATGGGTATCATCAAAATACATAATCTGGTTCATCGCATCCTCTCGTCCTTCCTCCTTTGCTTCTGCATTTGCCTTTGATGTAAGCTGAGACAGGGATACCCAGTTTTTATCAAAGGTAGCGCGGGTGACATCATAAGCATGAAAATGCCAGATTTTCCATTCGCCATCCTCTTTAATATAGTCAATGCCATACTTGGCAAATGCCCAATGTGCCCACACCTTTTTACCGTCAACCGCCGATTCACTGGACTCAAATATTTCCGGCAGTACGCCTTCCTTGATGACTCCAGACTCGAATCCCTGCAGCAGGTAGATTCCCTTTGCCGTCTTTAGATCCTCCGCCACTTCAATGACCGGAGTCGTGATGCTGTGGAACAGCAACTTGCCAGGTGCCTTAGGGCGCTCCTTATGAAACTGAGCTACATGTTCATATCCTTCATAGACCCCTGAAGCGCCATGCTCTGAATGGATTCCTGGCGAATGCTTTGCCCAGCATTCTTTCAGTATTAAGTCATCACGTATGCATTGGTGATAATGAAAATATTTCATGGTAACATTCATACATGCAGCCCTTGCTTTTAGCTTTTCATTGTCATGCTCCAACATTTCCACACGCTTTAACAGCTTTTCCAACATTTCCTGATTTATTTCACTCATATTAATTCTCTCCTCCTAATCTTTTACCGCCTTGCCTGTGCTTTTTGTTTGATTTGCCAGTTCCTTCATATGATTTGCTTTCTGATAATTGTCAAACGCAATGGCAACAATCAGTACAATACCCTTCATAATATACTGTGAATAAATGCTTAATCCCATTAACTGCATGCCATTAGACAGCACGCCCAAAATCATGACGCTTAGGAACATATTTGCCACATTTCCCTCTCCGCCCGTAAAAGAAATTCCTCCCAATACACAAGCACTGATACAGGTAAACACTGCATCCGTTGCAAGAGAAGGACTTGCTGAACCTGTTCTGGCGGTAAGCACAAGCGCTGCAACGGCAATGAAAACACTTGCCATGACAAAGCTTCCCACTCTGACAAAACGAGTATTAATACCAGCCAGTCTGGCTGCTTCCTCATTTCCCCCTATTGCATAAATGTATCTCCCGAAATAAGTTTTCTTCAGCATAAAATATGCCAGTAGGAACATCACAAACATCAAAATAACACTAATTGGAAGCCAACCCAAAAGATATTTTTGCCCAATTGCTGTAAAAGTTTCCGGAAAACCGAAAAAAGTTTTCGACCCAGAAAACACATAGGCAATTCCCTGATAAATGGTCATGGTTGCTAACGTTGCCACAAAGGGATGTACTTTCAGCTTAATGGTAATTATGCCGTTACCAAAGCCAAGAAATGCTCCCAACAACACTGCAAGGATTACTATTAACCAGACAGGAAGATTTGTATAGAACTGTAGCAATTTCCCTGCTACTACAGACACAAGCCCCATTTCATAGGAAACCGACATATCCACACCACCCGCAATCATAACGATTGCAATGCCCATTGTAGCAATTACAACATAAGCATTTTGTACAAAAATATTCGTCAGGTTATGCAGACTAAAAAATGAATCTGTACTGATTGCAAAAAAGACGACTACAATAACCAATACCATGGGCAGATAAAATTTATTGATAAACTTTTTTACTGCATTCATATATTTTTTCCTTCCTTAAACTATCCTTATTTTCAGAGGTATCACGATCTTTCCATTGCTTCGGAAATCAGTGACATGATTTTGATCTGGCTGATCTCTTCCTTTTCCAAGCAACCTACAATTCTTCCTTCTGCCAACACATAAATACGATCAGACATGCCCAGCAACTCCTCCATATCGCTGCTGATTAATAGAATAGATTTTCCTTCATTCACCACATCTGCCATTAGTTGATAAATTTCCTGCTTTGCTCCTACATCTATTCCTCTGGTAGGCTCATCAAAAATCAACAGTTTACTTTCTGTTGCCAGCGTTTTTGCTAAAACTACCTTTTGCTGGTTTCCCCCTGACAGGGATTCCACCTTCACTTTGATGCTCGGTGCTGCAATTCTCAGCTTATTTACATACTTTTGCGCCACTTCAGCAATTTGATCAAACATCATAATTCCAAAACGCGAGAGTTTTTTTACACATGAAATACTGGTATTCCAGTCGATTCCAAAACTCAGCAACACTCCCTGATGCTTTCGGTCTTCGGGAATCAAACCAATTCCGGCTGCTATTCCATCTGCCGGAGATTTAATGCACAGCTTTTTCCCCTCCAGCTTTACAACGCCTTTCTGCATAGGATCAGCACCATAGATCATGCGCGCCAGTTCTGTTCTTCCTGCGCCCAATAATCCCGCAAGCCCTACGATTTCTCCTTTTTTTACATATAGGCTGACATCGCAGTCTCCCATGCCGTATACATGCTCTACCTCCAGCATTTTTTCTGCACTTTGAAAAGTACGCTCCGGAAAATTCTCCGTCAACTGACGCCCCACCATGTAGCTAATCAACTCTGACCGGGAAGTATCCGCCATATTTAGAGTTTTAACAGACTCGCCGTCCCGAAGCACTGTAATCCGATCTGAAACGCGGAAGATCTCATCCATACGATGAGAAATATAAATCATTGTCACTCCATCTGCCTTTAATTTTGACATAACCTTAAAGAGACCTTCTATTTCCTCCACTGTCAAAGGCGCTGTAGGTTCATCCAGTATCAGAAGTTCTACTCCCCGAGAGATGGCTTTTGCAATCTCTACCAACTGCTGCTGCGCTGTTGTCAGATCTCCTACATATTTTTCGGGATCAAGGCTGACCCCCATTCTCTCAAATGCCGCTTTTGCTACTTCATTGTAATAATGATAATCTACGACGTTCCCTTTTTTCTCACCCAGACATATGTTTTCTGCCACCGTCAGCGAGTCTACTAGGCAAAGTTCCTGATATACAATACGGATACCTAAATCTCGGGAAAGCCTGGGATTCATTGCAGAATATTCCTGCCCCTTCCAGATTATTTTCCCCTCATCTGGTATCACTGCCCCGCTCAAGCACTTAATCAGGGTAGACTTTCCCGCTCCGTTTTCGCCCACCAACGTGTGCACTTCACCTTTACGTATATCCAAGCAAATATCATGATTGGCCACTACGCCCGGATACCTTTTTGTCATTCCCTGAAGAGATAAAATGATTTCTTGTCCCATAATTCCTCCTGATTTGGAAGAACGGTATTTCTACCGTTCTCCCATTACATTTAATACCCGAAATCAGCCAAGTTATCCGGAGTTGCAACTGCAATATCTACTGCATAAGAATCTTCATAAGGTTCACCTCTTAAAATCAACATACACTCATCTACCATCGTCTGCATGTTTATCACAGTGTCTCCTCCGTTTACACAGGCAGCACGAATCACATCCTCGTCATTCGCCGACGCTCGAATAGACTCTGCGGATTCTGCGGAAATATCAACGGTAAATATTCCAAAATTACTGTAATCTGTAATCATAGATCCCTCTGCCATAATACTTGAGCGCACGCCAAGCGCCATCTCTCCTGATCCTACAATTATCACCTGAACATCTCCATTAAATTTTGTAATTTCATTATCCGTTGCTTCCTGGGCATAGCTTTGAGAAGTCTCCCAGCGCACCGCATCTACCACATTTAACTTGGGATATTTAGATGCCTGTGCAACCATTGCATCGTATCTCTCTGTCTCACTTCCTGCGCTATTTCCGCCTACAATAATCACATTCACAGATCCGTCCTCGGCATCCGGAAATTTTTCATCTACCCATTCCATTGTCGTATCTACCAGCATAGAACCCACTTTGGTCTCATCTGTACCTCGAAAACTAGTGCGATTACCAGTTCCAGAGTCTTTGATAAACTGGAATACCGGAACGTCCGCTTCCATCGCCCGTTTATTTGCATCTGCCGCTGCATCCGGATCCACAGCCAGTTCCAAAATCAAATCATATCCTTGAGAAACACAGTTTTCAATCTGTTCCACTTGACGGACAGCATCTCCATCAGCGTCAATAATATCCATTTTTGCTCCTGCCTTTGCAAAGTCCTCCTCCAAAAGACCAAACATATAGTTCCAATAATCTCCTTCCGTAGTAAAAGTAAGAAAGGCTACCTTATATTCGCTCTCCACCTGTTCCCCATCTACTACCTCTTCCTTTGGGACATCCTCTTCTTTAGATGTTTCTTTTTCATCGGCTGCATTCTGAATCTCTCCTTTATTTCCGCATGCCATCATAGACAACATCATCCCCAGCACCAACATTACACTCAAAATTTTCCTTTTCATCATTTTGCTCTCCTTTGTCAATATTCTTTATACTTTGATATTGCAACTATTTTATCTCTGGAAGAAATGTTTCATCATGTTCATATGCCGTGTAGTCATTTCAAGCGCTCTTCCTGACTCATGATCCTCATATTCTGATACAATAAACCCTTTATAGTCAGAATTCTGCACCACTGGAAGAATCTCATCATAAGGGATACTTGCTTCTTCCAGTTCCTCACTGAGATAATGGAATTTACCATGCATGTGGAAACAGTAAGGCATAATCTCCTTTAACCCTTCCAACTCTCTGCTGCAATCTTTTCGAAACTGTACAAAATTATACATTCCTTGGGCTGCCACCAATACCGATTCTGCTGCTCCCGCTTCTCTGAGTTTTGCCATCGCCTCCTCCTGCGGTACATCTTTATATTTCAGTTCTCTCGCCATTTCTAAATGCTTTTCCAAGCCTCCCTGCGCCAATGCCGTATCCCAATGGGGCTTATTGGGTCTGGTAGCAAACATTCCAAAATCCGGTACAAATCCAAGATAATCGGATCCTGTTTTCTGAAATGCCTCATAATACTCACGCATAATAGGTGTATAAGGCGTCTCTGGATTATGTATCTCAATCCCCACCTTCACATCATAAGCCTCGGCATAGGGAGCCAGCCTAACCATGGCAGCAGGGCTAAGTAAAAACTGCTCACGCATGACCTTGCAGCCCAGCCGATTGGCGCTTTTCACATCCAAAATTGCCCTCTCCAGCATTTCATCTTCTGTCAAATTTCTGTCTCTTCTTAACCCCCGGTCCATATTGGCAGAATAACAGATTGGTTTGATATCGTAATATTCCGACATTGCCCGGATTTCCCCCAGAAACCTATCACTGACATAAGGATAAGAAGGGATCATCTGTGCCGCAACAATCTCATATCCTTCCGATCCAATCTCTTTTGCCACGCGGATACAGTCTTCCAAGGTAAATTCACCACGGCAATATTCCCGTGTAAAACAATACAAAGTAATACCTATTTTAATATCGCTCATGCTAACCTCCTTTAATACTCTTTCAGAACCAGCCGCTTACTTCCACATCCATCAATAGGCATATACCGCGTCTCGCTGATGGGCATGTAAGGGGAATGGAACATCAGCCTTACATCAATATCATGTTCCCCCGCTTCAAAACCACCTTTACGGAATACCTTAATGGTTGCTGGCTCCAGAATCAGCCAAAATTCAGATATCAGATCATGAAGTTGACAGATTCCGAACTCCTTACCATGGAGACAGAAGCTAATGTCCTCTGCTGAAATCTCCTCTCCGTCAATTCGTATGCCAAACTCATCGATTACCGACAGAAAATGCCCTCTGTAATAGCTTAACCGGATATCGAACTGACATCCCATCTTTTTTCCGTTTACGTACAGACTTTTCAAACTATCATCGACCACAACATCTACGTTGTTAATCCGCATCGCAAATGCCATCTCGTCACTCTCCTTTCTTCTACATTTGATATCAACTTTGTTAAATATGATTATATCCGTTCATCATCCAAAATACTTTGCGCTTAATGATATGTATTCTATTAATTCATGACCTGTCTTAAAACAGTCATGTTAAAAAGGGCAGAAAATGATAGGTTTTTTAAACCTATATTTCCACAGGTTTTAATAATCCCCTAAACAGAAAACAAACATGAATATTCTATATAATGCAGCTGAAAAGGAAAGTGAAGTCCCTGCATCAATTACAGCGGCAGGTTTTTACAAAAAAATGTAAACTATATTGGACTACCTTCATTTCGGTACGGATGGTCAGAACTGGTCAGAATAAGAAAACCAATAGCCCATACAAAGCTATTGGTTTTCTTATTCTGACCTTGTAGAATTATTTTTCACTTCGTCCGTTTCGCCACAATAATACTGGAAATACAGTTCCTCTTTCAGGTTGTTCCATACAGTTCTACCCCTTCCTTTTGCACATTCGTATAAAAGGGGTAAACCCCTAACCACTTTTTGAAATGTATGTCACTCTTTGCTATGGGTTTAATATCCGAATCCGGTCTGAAATCACCTCTGGCATGGTTACCCCTTCATTCCTGCAAAATGAGCTCCCCTTTTTCTGTTATTATATGCTATCATCACCGCTTTTACAAGGTCTTGCATATTGAAGAACGCTCCACATTCAATCAACGCATCTTATCACCGCCGGCTTCATAAAGTCCGGCATAATCACCATCTGAAATTTCAAGGTGTGCCGGTTCTCCTGGGTAATAAATAATCATTGTACCATCATCACAGGTGTAAATTTTCCAATTATTCTCCTGCTGAAAGTTATCAAATGCAGTAAAATACAGAGAAAGACCATTGATTGCAAATTCCAGCGTGCCATAATCGTTGAAAAACACCTCCAATCGATTTCCTTTATCGTCTGTATAAATGTTGCCTTTCATATACCAGTCGTCATCGGCGACATTTGGTTCTACCGCATCAAGATCCTCACCTGATGATGCTTTTTCTGTATCGTTATGCTCCTCATTCAGCGCCGTTTCCTCCATCTCGCTGAAATCATCCTGCTCTATAATCTGTTTATCTTCCACTCCAGTTACACTCTGTCCGATGTCTTCACTGCTATTAATGCTGCTGCATCCACTCACCACGCACAACATAGCCACTATCATAAACGCTTCCACCAAGTATCTTACATTCTTTTTCATCATTAAAATTTCCTTTCATCAATTTTTCTGCTATCTTTAATCATGTGTACCCACAACATTTTTATGGTATCACTGCGAAGTCAAAAGCATCAGCCAGCAGTTCCAACCTCTCATCATTCACATCAGTAATATCTGTCATATCACCAAGAACATTTATTACGATGAAAGACTTCTCTCTATCTGCAATAATGTATGTCTTTGACCCCCACTCTTCGTTTATAATATTTGCCAAAAATACATTATTGCCTTTTTTCGTTGTATATGCGCGTACATTGCATTCCGCAAGATCACCAAAATCAAGATAAGCCGATGTAAAATAGCCCTTCACAACACGCGCAAACTGATAACTTACCTCATAAATTGATGAGCCTGCAAGCGTAGCATTGCCTTCCATCAGAAATGCTCCATCATATAAATAACTGGATAAAACACTTTGTTTCACATTCTCTGACGCTCTTTCACAGAAATCCCCAATTCCCGCCTTACTGCATAGTTCGCTGTAATCATCAGCAATCTGGAATCCGCTTAATTTAGACAAACTGTACTTTTCACAGATCTCGTCTATCTTCTCCTCCATCTCTGGCGAATAACAACAATATGCTTCATATTCATACTCCGGATCCACCGGTTCGTTTCCGACTTGCTCAAGAATTGCGAAATCTGTATCATATCCATTGTCAAACTCCCACCACTCTGCACACGCCTGATATTCCGGACTATCCGTAAGGAACTCTAACAAGTCGCCGGTTTCCTGCTGTATCGTTTCCTGTTCTGTACCGGATGCTTCCTTTTCATCTGTTATTTCTTCCATTGTCTCTTCTGCCTGTTTAGTATCATAATCTGTCTCATCTCCTATCTTCTGACACGCCGTCAGACTGCTCGTCATTATCACTGCCGTAATCAAAACAATCAATATTTTTTTCTTTATCATGCTGTATTTCCTCTCCATACTTTACTCTCTCTTTACGGTATCGCCGAAAAGTCAAAAAGATCTGCCAGTTCTTCCAGCATTTCATCACTCATCTCGAATGTACCCGATAGCAAATCGCCAAGGACATTCACTACAATAAAAGAATCCTCCCTCTCTACAATGATCAGCGCTTTCGAACTGCTATTGGCCAACAGCACAACCTGTCCGCTTCCGGTCGAGTAATCCCATTCATGATATTCCTCTATCCCACCCACATTAAGCGTAACAGGGTTAAAAGAACCTTTCATGGTCCGCTCGAATTGATAATCCGTCACACATAGTAATGATGAACCTTTCCATGCCACTCTGCCATCCATACTAAATGTTCCATCATCGTACAGACAAGCGCCGCCAAAATCCCATTTCACATTTCCGTCCGCACCTGTACAGATGTCTCCGATATTTGTCTGTCTGCATAAAGTAACATAATCGTCCATAACAGTTAAGCCTCGCAGTTTGGATAATTCAAACTTTTCGCAAATCTCATCTACCTTGTCCACCATATCCTGCGTATAACAGCTATAGACAAGTTCGTATTCTCCTAAGCCTGCGAAACCATTTCCAATCTCTGAAAGTATTGCTCCATCCGTATCATATCCGTCGAGAAACGCTATCCATTCGCTGCAAGCGCTGTACTCCGGACTCCCTGCTATCCCGCCCAGCGTAATGATATCCACTTCTTTTTTGGGGATATCTTTTTCAGACACATCCTCCGGTAACTCATCCCGTTTGGATAAATCTAGAACAGTTTCTTTCCCCAGATGAAGATCGCGTAATCCATAGGTATAAATAGCATATACCGTTGTTGCTGCTAACAGGCTCCCTGCCAAAACCACAGCCAAAACAACTCCTGATTTCGCATGGTATACACTGTTCTTTTTCAGAAGCCTCCTCCCCCGTAGCAATTGATTTCGTACCGTTGACTCCGAACAATGCAGCATATTTGCAATTTCCGAAGTGCGGTATCCCTCGTAATAATGCAAATAAATAACCTGTTTATACTTGACCGGAAGAGCCATCACCCATTCAAGAACTCTGTCATCTTCTTTCTGGACAACATTTTCCTGCTGAAATAATGACTTGATATTTTCCAGTCTTCTCTTCCATCGTCTCAGTTCATCTTTGCAGGTATTGGACGCCGTTACAATAAGCCACGCCTTCTCATGCTCCTCCGACTCAAACTGCTTTTTACTGGAAATCAGCTTTAAAAATGTCTCCTGCAACATATCCTCCGCATCTACTGAATTTTTCATAAAGGAAAAGCAAATACGATAGACAGTGTTATACTGACGATTGTAGATCTTTGCAATTTCTTCATCTACATACAATGAAGAATCCATTATTTTCACCTCCATTACAGATACGCTTTATCTCAATAAAATGTCGCACCTCTAAAAGATTTTTCGCGAAAAAGTCTCCCCCTCTGCTGTTTGATTTGTTTGTGTTGATGTGTTATACTTCTTTCGGACACAATCAAATTGGATACCCTGAAAGGTGTGTTGATTAAAATGACAAATTTGGAATTAAATAAAAAAGCCTCCGAAATCGTGACCCAGTTTAGAGATAGGACCATCTCGGATGAGGCAATCCTCATCCAAATCCAAGAGGAACCGGAACTCGTTCATGCGAAGTGTTTGTCGGGTGCAAACCTGTTTCTTTCGGCGGTATTCTGGAACCGTTTTCCCGTTGCAAAAGCCCTCAGCGAGATGGGCGCCGATATCCATTGGGTGTGCAAGGCAAGTATGTATCATGGGAACGCGCTGAATGTGGCCCATTCTGCCCAGCAGGCGGATTGGCTTCTTGACCGGGGCGTTGAGATCGAGCGAAACCTGTTCCTGTCTCAACCGTTCTGGAACCCCGCAATTGTGGCGGCAGGGCACAACGACACTACCATGCTGTTCTATTGGCTGAGGAAACAAAGGGAGCTCTTCGCGGACGACCCAGAATATGTTGGGCAGATTTTCTATGCGGCCATAAATATGGTGTCCACGATGAATCAATATAATCTGCTTTCCTGCGTCATTGCCGATGATGAGCTGTTCAGCATTCTTAAGGAAATTTATTCCGAGGTTGACAATACAATGTCCATCCGTCTGTATCTCAGCACGTTGAGGAAAATAGACGGCACGAGCCTGGATGCCAGAAAAAAAGAACTGCGAAAGATATTAAATAAAAAAAAGAAAGAATTATCTTCTGCAACATAACTTCCCGTTTACCGAACACAGCAGCGATATATCTTTTGTTTTCAAAGAAAACAAGCTGGAATGTGCCTTTCCCTAAAAATAAAAAAGTTCTTCAAACTTCTTATCTAATGCAATACACAGAACCAACGCCAATTTAGCTGTGGGGTTGAACTGTCCTGTTTCAATAGAGCTGATTGTATTACGAGATACACCAACCAATTCTGCCAACTGACTTTGTGATAACTTCCGCTCTGTTCGTGCTTCCTTGAGATGGTTTTTTAATATAAGCTTATCGTCCAAATCATCACCACCTTACAAAATTGTCGAAGATACAATCAAATTATAGATGTGACATACAGACAGTGCGGATACCAATATTGTATAGGCGACTGCCATTACAAGCTCATGTTTACGATGAAGCCTGATGTATTTCACCCAGAATGTCGTCATGTTGGCACTGAAAACAAGCGCCCATAAGCCCCAATTCGTACCACCGCCGACAAATATCTGTGCTGCAAAAAAGATGGTCGCAAGAATCATCATTACTATGACCGCACCTGTACTCGCCTGCTTCAAAACCTCCTGCTCATAGATGTCCTTATTCTTATTCTCCGCTCTGCTTTTTTCCAATATTTCTTCTTTATTCATAGAAAAACCTCCATTCAGTATTGCCAAGTTTTCTTGTCACGCTTTTATCATAGCGCTGCCAAGTTTTCTTGTCAATACTTTTTGCCAAGTTTTATTTACAAAAAGCAAAGCCGATGAATAATCACCGACTTTGTACTTATAATCAACACCCTAACAATCATTTTGGACTTTTCGAATCCTATTCCGTTTGGTGTTTCACTCTCCACATCACTTATTTGTCATGCCTAAGTTGATAATATCAATATAATCATTCATACTCTTAAATTTCTGATAGTATAAATGATTCACATTCAGCTCGATTTCAATCTCATTTTTATTAAGCTTGTTGACAGCATCTTCTAAACTTCTGGCAGCCTGCAAATCAAATCCATCAATATTATAATATGCCAATGTAATATGAGGTGTAAAAGGATAACTTAATTTCTTTACGGTATCAAAAAGGGAATATAAATCCATTAATCTACGGTATTCACTCTCATCGACCGGATACAATCCCAAAACTAAGCTGGTGTCAACCATATTGAAAATGTATTTACTTTTCATTTTTATTATTTCTTTTTCCTGTTTTTGAATTTCTCCCATTTTTTCTATTACCTTGAGTTCATTCTCAAACAACTCCTCTGCCACATCCCGTAAAACCGGAGCATTACTGAGATCATGCAAAGTTACATGAAACGTATGTGGAACTAATCTTTCACAAAAGCATTCCGGAGCAGACTGATATAATAATTCCACATATTCCGCCAGTTTCTCTTTAACAATATCATCTAATGCAAAAACTATAGTGTCCCCATAAAAATTTCTAAACACATTATCTTTACCAACTTTTTGTGAGATTGATGGATTCCCCTTAAAAAGTTTGTTTCCGTAATTTATTTCCCTTTTCTCAAATGAATTGATTCTGTCTAAAAATTCCTGATATGTTTCCATAAAAGCAACCTCCTTCTTCTCATTGCGACCGTTTAATTATCTTTCACTGCAACCACTATATATGCTGTACTTTTGAAAAATTTAACCATTCAACGCTTTCTCTAAGCCTGCAATAATCTCCCATATGAGTTTCTAATTTCTCCGCCCGAAATCAAATACCTTTTCATATTCCTTTGTAGAGAAGTATTTTCAGGTAACGTTCTATAATTAGTCAATCTGGTATTATACAGCCATTCAATAAATTCAGTATCCACTTCACCTTTATCATAAATTTCAAACCGTTTTTGAAAATTTATAATATTTGTTTCTTCACCTAACATTTCTTTAAGTTTGCTATCCAAAAGCCATGAATGACAATAATATTTTTTATCGGCGATTTCTGGATAACATTCTGCAAAAAAGATTCTTGCACTCTCTAACGAATGATCGACTGCATGTGGCGAGAAATCAGCATTAGATGGAATGTGTAAATTTATAGCTATGTCGTTTTCAATATGTTTAATCTCATACTCCAACTCACCAATTCTAAACAAATGACAACCGGCTTGTCGAGTTGTCCACCAGTATCTGTCGAAGTATAGTCTACCTGTTATTTTGAAAGTTTCATCAATAAAACGTGTGTAACATTTCATTGTGTCAAAGTAGATTTTATCGCTAATACCCTTTGCTTTATAAATATCATAAATATCCGCAGACGCTTTTAACATACAAGAAAGTATCTTGATCTTTTCCTCATCATCGCCAAGTATAACTTGGAGTTCAAGCCTTGCTTCTTCCATTTTCTCATACGCCAAAAAATCCTTCAGCTGTTTACCTACTATATTAAAATCAAATCTGTTTGCAAAATCAAACACACGAGTTTTAATTTCAGACTGTATGGCTATTTCATTACATAGTTCAAACAATGTCATTCAAATACACCTCAATATTAGGGGAATTAACAAATGAAGATTTATTGATAGTCCCATTATACAATATCCCATTGAAAAAGCATATTACCTTTTAATGTCCCAATTCCCGTCTATCTCTAAAAAGTCTTTTGCTATCTCTTTAGAAAACAGCAACCCACTGTCGCTATTTGTAAGAATAATTACATATTTATTCTGCGAAGGATATAGTACAAATAGACTCTGAAATCCGGGATTAATGCCTGAGTGCCAATAAGTTTCTCCTTTGCTTTCAGATTCTATGGCAATACCTAACCCCCAACTACTAACAGCATCAATGTTCACAGCAGCAGAAAACATTTCTTTTACGGCTCCATCACTACTATAATATTCTTTTATTAGTTCCTGACAAAATATAGCCATATCTTCACTTGTAGATTTTAAGGTATATGCACAATTTGGTGCTTTTGCTACTATATCATTTGTAACTGGTATGCTAACAGGAATTGCAAATCCTAAACCCAAAATGAGAATTGCTTCTATTGGTATAATAGCATAAAAAATTTTAGTGTATTTTCGGGTAAGCAACAAAGATACTCCCATAAATACAAAACATACTCCAAAAGCAAACACTACTTTTGATACCAAAACAAACAGAAAAAATGTATTCACAATACCAGCTATAATAAAACAAACAATCAGGCTGGTTTTATAGGAGAAAAATTGGGATTTTGTTATCTTCCTCATAACGAAAGCAGCCAATAAAAGTACAATAAACACTATAATAAAAACAGTGAATATATATATTACAACCGAAGATAAATTCATATAAGGCGTAACTGTTCTGATATGTTCAAAAGTGCTGTTTTTCATCCCCAAAGGATCAAAAACATAATATTTCGCTGCCTGTTCCATTGTCATACCACTGACACTTTCAATTACATTTTGTAGGTAAATATATCCCACTCCGGAATAACAAAATTTCTCACCGGGATCTGAATATATTTTCTTGTCAATGCCTAATTCAAAAGAAGCTGAAAAGCCTGCCGTATGACATAATAATTGTTTTAAAGTTATATCATATAATCTTTCATCATTGGTAAGTAGATCAGAATCTAAGAAAGATGCAATTTTGTCTTCAAGATCAAGTTTTCCCTCATCAACTAACTTTAAAGCGATATAAGCACTGAGCACCTTGCCATTGGAAGCAAGTTCAAATACAGACTTTTCATTTATTCCATCACCATAATTCTGAAACATAATTTTATCGTTTTCATAGTAAGCAATAGAATATCTATTTATATCATAACTACTTGCCATCAGCTCAGTTTCCTGTGTGCCATGAACTGTAATTCCCATTAATAATCCAGATAAAATTATTATAAATGCTAACACTACTTTTTTCATAAGTTACCTCTTTCATCATTTAGATTTTTTCCTAACAAAGACATGGTGCTAATATATAAACAATGAATCAAGCTTTTTTCATTAAAAGCAACACTTGATTTCGGTACACTTTTTCCCAAATAGCATTTGGAAAGAGTTACATCTCGTATAATGCCATCAAATGAAGCTATGATAAAAGCCAAAATGTCTTCTATTGGCATAACAGGCATGAAATATCCCCTCTCTGCTCCCGTTATAATAATTTTTGATACGCATTGGGTTAAATAGCCAAAGGTTGATGAAGTGGTTACATTTTTGTTAATCCGTTCATTCCGCTCTGGATTATACGCAAAAAATGTACTAAGTTCAAAAAGAACTTTATTATAACTTATCAGCATTTCAGAAAAATACTGTTCGGAAACCAAAAACAAATTGTGTAAAATAACATCCAATGAATTGCCGGATTCCATAATTTCATCTATTTGCTCAATGTAGTTTCCCTGTATATTTGCCTTGTCAATGAGCGCTGCAAGTACTAAATCAATGTTATTAAAATATTTATATACTCCCCCCTGACTCATACCCGTTTCTGATACAATATCTGTCATTGTAATATCATAGGCTGGTTTCCGCTTACACACTGCAAATGCAGCGTCCAAAATTTGGTTTCTTTTGTTCTCTAAATATTCATTTTTAACTTTTGGCATAGCATCCATCTCCTAAATTTTATAAAAACGACGTTGTTATCGTTTTTATAATAGCATATTTTATTCTTGCCGGCAAGAATAAAAACGACACCTTTATCGTTTATTTTATCTCTTTCATCTTTTTCGCATAACAGTCTTGCAAAGTCCTAGAATAGCAGGCACTGCCTATGTCCGGACACATAGGCGAAATTCCCCATACTTCCCTGCCGTCCGTATGATGAAATTTCCATAGGGAAGTATCCCTAACCCTCTTTGGTTTTCTTTCCGTTTTTCTCTGTAAGTCCTTGACCTCTATCCGCAGATTTGCTAGCATCATCCATCACATCAATCATATCATTATCCGACTTCCTCCGTATCGTCATAATCAAGGACGCTTGGCGTACCGTTACAATATACAAGCGCTTTACTGCTCATGCTTTTTCCTCCATTCTTTGATGATTGGCTATAACAAAAAAGGACTCTTCTCTAAAATTTACTTTTAGAGAAATGTCCTTGTAGGTACAAATATCAGAATGTATCAGCACAACAATAAACGTACATGGGAGTATTATTTCGTATTATTCGTTTAAAATTTGTTGCACTTTTGTTGCAACAGCATGATAGCAGGTGCTTCAAACCCGCATAAATTGGTGTAAAATGGTGTAGTGGATGGTGTAGTACAATCTATCTCTTTAATCGGTTTAGGCAATAAGCCTCTATCTGTTCAATCAGCTCTTTCGCCGTCATAATCTGTTCTTCTGCCTGTGCAATTTTTCTCCCAAAGTCTCTGGGAAAAATTTCTATCTTTACATAGTCCTTGTTAAAATTAGCCAATGTATCTTTATGCCGTTTATATGACTTCCCGTCTAATGCATGAACCGCCGATACTTCCCTTTTCAGCCAGTTCCATATAATTTCACCCCTTCCTTTTGTACATTCGTATAAAAAGGATAAACTCCAAGCCATTTCTTAAAATGTGATTCACTCTTTGCAATGGGTTTAATATCCGTGTCATGCTCTTCGTTAAAATCATAAGTAGACCATGACAACTGTTTACGATACTGTTCAACCTCCATGTCTGTCAAATCTACCAGAATCATAATATCAATATCTGAATCAGGTCTAAAATCACCTCTGGCATAAGAGCCATACAAAATGACCGACCTCAAACGTTCTCCATAAATCTTTCTTACTTCCTCCACGTATTGCCCAAGCAAATTATTTATCATGACTGGCATAGCTTACCTGGCCTCTTTCCTACTAAAATGTTTAGAAAACAGCAACCCACTGTCGCTATTCGTAAGAATAATTACATATGGTGTTACTGTGAAACCTTTAATTTTAATATTCAGAACTGAGCAGGAAATCCGCTATGTGCATTGTCTTAATGCCCTCATAATTTCCTCCTGCAAATTCATCAATCGTGAGAATATATTTAGGATAATTATCGTGTATTTCAAGCAGACGGTCATACTCTCGTTTTTCCGTCTTTTCTGAACTGATTTCCTGCGTGACCTGAACATAGATTTTTTCATTTTGTCTTGTTGCCACGAAATCAATCTCACCATCGCCGGTTTTACCCACATTGACGGCATATCCCCGTCGGCAAAGCTCCAAGTAAACGATATTTTCAAGGCTTGAAGCCACGCTGTCTGCGTTATATCCGAGAACACTGTACCTCAGGGCAACATCAGCAAGATAGAATTTTTCCTGCGTTTTCAGGATCTCCTTTCCCTGCAAATCATACCGTGAGCAGCGATGGAGCAAATATGCCTTTTCGAGTTTTTCCAAATAGCTGTAGACCGTCTCATTGTCAAGGGATCGGCGTTCCGATTTCAGATAATCCGCAATCGACTTTGCAGAAAAGGTATTACCGACATTGTTAAAGGTATATTTTACAACACGCTCTAACTGGTCGATTTTCCTGATCTGATTTCGCTTTACGATGTCCGAAAAGATCGTTGAATTGTATATATCCCTGACAATCGTATAGATCTCATCCTGAGAATACGCTTGCAAATGGGTTGCCGGGAAACCTCCTGACCGGACATATTCTGTAAGCTCAGATTTTGGATCACCAACGGCGTACTCCTGTGAGTATCTTCACAAAGGGAGTGTCCACATAAGCCATTATTTTATCTACATACATAGGTCTGTAAATCATGATGACCGCCTCCGTCTATAAAGCAGTATACCGCAATTTTGCAGAAAGTTAATAAGTTTTGCGATTACAAACTAGAAGACGGCAAATACCGTTCATCCATGATGTGGTACTGCCGCCCTCTTATTGATGATGCGTTTTCTCCTTCCTAAATCCCGGTTTTCATCCTTGCTTCATCCTATTTCTGACGTTTAGAGATTGACAGATAAAGCAGAAACCAAAGAATGCAGTGTACCATAAGAATAACTATGTCCCTGCCGGCAGTTGCCATACCGCTATTCGCCAGATCCATAATCCCCTCAAAAGTGGCGCTGGACGGAATCAGATAGCAGATGTATGAAACAACCTTGTTTCCTGCTGTCGTCAGATATTTCAACAGGGGAATTGCCATAAATACGATCATGACAATTTTAATATAAACCACGCCTACCATCATCCCCTCTGAAATACGGCCAATAAACAGACCAATCAGCGCAGATACAAAAGCTGACAATACAATCAGCGCCAGCATGACCGCCGCCCCGGCAGGCGGAAGCCTGAAACAGAAAGCTGTCGCAATACCAGCGGACAAGCAGCCAAATATGAAACCAATGAAAATTTTCTGGATCACATATTGTCTGGATGTCATAGGCAGTATCTCATTGATCAGCGCAACCCCTTCTTCCTTTTCTGAAATAATATTCATGGCATTAAAGGTACAGCCCATGAACATCGCAACAATCAGTGTCATTCCAACAAAAATATATTGAAACCCTTCCAGCACATCCGGCCGTTCTAAAATCTGGACATCAGCCTGTGCTGCTGTTTC
>JAAVAE010000029.1 GCA_014804245.1 Lachnospiraceae bacterium
AGGAATTAATTACAAAACGGGTAATACATACCAGTGCAGATTTTGATTATGCCGAAACACTCTGTTTTTCAAAAGGAGCGGTCATGATTATAAAAGAACTGATCAGAAATGGAGCTGATATTGTAACGGATACCAATATGGCGCTTTCCGGTATCAATAAACGGGCACTTTCGAAATTTGGCGGCATGGTACATTGCTTTATGGCGGATGAAGAGGTTGCATTACTGGCGAGGCAAAGGAATATGACGCGGGCGGCTGTCAGTATGGAAAAAGCATCAGTGATTGAAAAGCCGGTTATCTTTGCAATCGGTAATGCGCCCACTGCGCTTATCAAACTGTATGAATTGTTCAGGGAAACGGGGTATAAGCCTGCTTTTATCATTGGTGTTCCGGTGGGGTTTGTCAATGTTGAGGCGGCGAAAGAACTGATACTGGAAACGGATATTCCGTACATTATAAACCGAGGAAGAAAAGGCGGGAGCAACATTGCCGCGGCAATCTGTAATGCGGTTATTTACCAACTTTAAGAAAGGAAACCCAAAATGAGATACGGTTTTACCACTGGGAGCTGTGCGGCTGCAGCAGCAAAAGCCGCAGCCTATATGCTTCTGACGGGACAAAGAAAGACGGAAATTGCGATAGAAACACCGAAAGGAATTCAATATCATGCAAAGATCATGGATATTCAATGCGGGGAAAATGAGGTAAGCTGCGGTGTGGAAAAGGACGGAGGGGATGATCCGGACGTTACAACAGGCACATGGATTTATGCAAAAGTTTCCCATCTTGAAAATGTATCTTATGAGGAAAATAGATCCTGTGAGGAAAATATATCCCATGGGATATATAGAGAAAACCGGGGGCAGGAAATTGTCATTGATGGCGGAGCCGGTGTGGGCAGGGTGACAAGACCGGGGCTGGACCAGCCTGTGGGCAGTGCCGCTATCAACCATGTTCCAAGGGAAATGATAAAAAAGGAAGTACTGGAGGTTTGCAGGTGTGTGGACTATCAGGGAAGCCTGCAGGTCGAAATTTCTGTGCCGCAGGGTGAAGAACTGTGCCGGCGCACCTTTAATCCAAGACTTGGAATCGTGGGTGGAATCTCTATATTGGGGACAAGCGGCATTGTGGAGCCTATGAGCAGTCAGGCGCTGCTAGACACGATTAAGATCGAACTGCGCCAGAGGAGAGAGTTAGGGTTTGATTATGTTGCGGTATCACCGGGAAACTATGGTCTGGATTTTATGAGGGAGACTTATGGGTATGATCTGGACAGGAGCGTGAAGTGCAGCAATTTCATAGGGGAAACCATTGATATGGCAGTGGAACTTGGTTTTTGCAAAATGCTCCTGACCGGCCATATTGGAAAACTAATCAAGGTTGCCGGTGGGATCATGAATACACATTCTAAAGAAGCGGACTGCAGAATGGAGCTTTTGGCAGCATTTTCCATAAAGGAGCAGATGGATTCCTCAAAAGTCAGAGAAATACTGGATTGTGTGACAACGCAGGAAGCAATCCCAATTATAGAGGAAAGTGGGAAATTGCATCAGATCATGGACAGAATTGCAGAGCGTATTTGTTATTACATGGAAATGCGTTCAGGCGGAAAGTTGAAAACAGATTGCATTTTATACGCTAATGGGTTTGGAGAACTGGCAAAAAGTAAGGGGGCAAAAGAATGGTTTACTTTGTTGGGGCAGGAACAGGGGCGGTAGATTTGATCACGGTCAGAGGTATGCACTTGTTGGAACAGGCAGATGTGATTATTTATGCCGGTTCCTTGGTAAATCCGGAATTGCTTGCGTATGCAAAGAAGGATTGCGAGATGTATAACAGCGCAAAACTGACACTGGAGGAAGTGATTCGAATCATGGATGAAGCGGAGAAGGAAGGGAAGATGACTATTCGTCTTCATACAGGGGATCCAAGTATTTATGGGGCAGTCAGGGAGCAGATGGATGAGCTGGACAGACTTGGAATTTCTTATGAGAGCTGTCCGGGGGTAAGCGCCTGCTTTGGGGCGGCGTCATCCTTAAATCTGGAATATACCCTGCCGGGAATTTCACAATCCCTGATCATTACAAGAATGGAAGGCAGGACGGAAGTGCCGGAGAAAGAAAGTATTGAAAGCATGGCAGCGCACCAGGCATCTATGGCAATCTATCTAAGCGCGGGAATGATTCAGGAACTATGCAGGCGGTTGGTTTGGGGAGGATACAAAAAGACTACGCCGGCAGCCCTTGTCTACAAGGCAACGTGGGACGAGGAAGAGGCATATATCGGTACAATTGAAACTTTATATGATATATCTGTGAAGCATGGCATTACGAAAACAGCATTGGTTTTGGTGGGCGATGCGATTGCCCATCAGCATTATCAAAAATCGAGATTGTATGCGGCTGACTTTTCAACAGGATTCCGTGAAAAAAGAAGCAATATCCCTGAAAAGACGTATGAGAAGGAGCAGTCATGAGATTAAGTATCATCAGCTTTACGGAGAACGGAAAAAGACTTTCTGAACATATTGCGGATCTGTTGCAAAAAAAGATAGAGATACTCTTATTTACTAAATGTGAGGCATGCAGAAAGAATAGTGCAGTTTCACCTGTTTTGTTTGTAGAAAAATCGTTAGGAGATTGGGCAAAAGAACAAATGCAGGAGAAAAACACACTGTTGTTTATCGGTGCCTGTGGAATTGCGGTCAGGGCAATCGCCCCTTCTCTTACAGATAAGCTGCATGATGTCCCTGTGCTGGTAATGGACGAGAGGGGCAGATATGTGATACCAATCCTGTCCGGTCATGTGGGCGGTGCAAATGAATGGGCAGGTTATCTTGCCGGAGAAACAGGAGCGGAGCCGGTAATCACTACAGCAACAGACATCAATAAAAAGTTTGCAGTGGATTTGTTTGCCAAAAGAAACAATCTCTTTATAGAGAATAAGGATGGAATTGTTAAAGTGTCGTCAAAAGTGCTGGCAGGGGAAACAATAACCATCTCCATAGAGCCGGGGCACGGAGCTGACGGAACAGGGAAATGCTGTCTGCCCTCAGGCATCCGCCTTGCGCCTTATCCGCCGGAAGTGCCTGTTGATGTTGTGGTCACATCAAAAGAAGATAAATTTGATGCATCCCTTGTGCTAAGACCCAGAGAGTACGTCATAGGTCTGGGATGCAAAAAAGGAAAGGCAGCAGAGGAAATTAAGGCTTTCATTACCAGAAAAATGGAAGAGCTTGGTATCACTGCCGCCCAGGTTTATGCAGTTGCTTCCATTTCATTAAAAAGCGGAGAACAGGGAATCGTCAGCTGGTGTGATAAGGAGGGGATTCCCTTTCTGACTTATACTGCAAAAGAACTGCAAGAGGTAAAAGGAAACTTTACAGGTTCTTCTTTTGTCAGGGAAAAGACAGGGGTCGATAATGTGTGTGAAAGAGCGGCTTTGAAAGCCTGTGGGGACAAAGGAACGCTGCTTACTCCAAAGTATGCGGAAAATGGAATGACGATTGCGGTGGCAAAAAGAGAGTGGAAGGTGTGTGTTGATGAAAAATGAAATATATATTGTAGGAATGGGACCGGGCAGAGAAGAAATGATGACGGGGGAGGCAATCTATGCGCTTGAGCAGGCAGATGTCATTATCGGCTATGCTACCTATCTGAAGCTGCTTGGGCAGCGTTTTCAGGGGAAGGAACTGTTATCTACCCCTATGCGTCAGGAAAAGGAACGGTGCAGACTATGTTTTGAGGAAGCGAAAAAAGGGAAAAAGGTGGCGCTTGTTTGCAGCGGTGACGCAGGGATTTATGGACTGGCATCATTGATGTATGAGATTGGAAGAGAATATCCGGAAACAGAACTTTTCGTTATTGCAGGAATTACGGCGGCAAGCAGTGGGGCAGCAGTCTTGGGGGCACCCCTGAATCATGATTTTTGTGTAGTCAGCCTGAGCGATTTGCTGACACCATGGGAGAGGATCGAAAAAAGGCTTGAAGCTGCCGCAGCAGGTGATTTTGTCATTGTGCTTTATAACCCATCCAGCCATAAAAGAAAAGATTATCTGATGCGGGCCTGTAATATTCTGCTTCGCAGCATAGAAGAGGAACGTATCTGTGGTTATGTTGAGAATATTGGGAGAGAAGGGACGAAGGCAGCAATCTGTACCTTAAAGCAGTTAACGGAAAGGGAAGTAAATATGTTTACCACGGTATTTATCGGAAGTTCCGGCTCAGAGAACATAAATGGAAAATTTGTTACAAGGAGAGGCTATAAGATTGAAAAAAATACTGATATTTGCGGGAACAACTGAGGGAAGAAGATTATCAGAATGCCTTGTAGGGGCAGGGATAAGCCATACGCTCTGCGTGGCAACAGAATATGGGGAGATTGTTTTGAAACAGAATCCCCTTGTAACAGTGCGTCAGGGGAGAATGGTACAGGAAGAAATCAAGGAATTGCTCTTCAAAGAGAACTATGATGTGGTAATTGATGCAACACACCCTTATGCTGAGATTGTTACCCGGAATATCAAAGGGGCTGTAAAAGAACTTAAGGACATGGGAGGATCGATATCTTATCTGCGGTTGAAAAGAGAGGAAGGAAAAATGCCGGAGGGCGGCATCCTTACCTTTTTTGAGACGGTCAGGGACTGTGCAATGGCGCTGAAAGGTACAGAAGGAAATATTCTTCTTACTACAGGAAGTAAGGAACTGTCAGCTTTCTGTGTGTTTGAGGAAATAAAAAACAGGCTTTACGTCAGGGTGCTTCCCAGCATGGAGAGCCTTTCCCTGTGCATGGAGCAGGGAATATGCGGAAAGCAGATCATTGCCATGCAGGGACCATTTTCAGCAACGATGAATGAGGCAATGATCCATCAGTATCATATTTCTTACTTGGTTACAAAAGAAAGCGGAGTGTCCGGCGGATACGGGGAAAAGCTGGAAGCAGCCAGGAGGGCAGGAATACAGGTATTTGTGATAGGACGTCCAGAAGGAGAAGAAGGGTATTCTTTCTTTGAGGTTGGAAGAGAACTGGAAAAGATCTGCGAACGGAGGATTTCATTTAGAGGGCAGATGCGGATTATTCTTGCCGGTATAGGCATGGGCAGTGAAAGCGGAGTGACAGGAGAAGTCCGTGAGGCAATAAAGGAAGCTGATATTCTGTTAGGTGCAGAAAGAATGCTGTCACGTTATCAGCCAAAGATTGAAAAACATCCTTTTTATCAGACTGAGCAGATTATTCCATATCTGGAAGGACTACAGGAGGAAACAGTTCTCTCAGAAAATAGAAATGTTGTGATTCTTATGTCCGGCGACAGCGGGTTTTACAGTGGGTGCAGGCGGCTTTATGAGGCCCTGAATGAGGAAATCAGGGACGGAAGGCTTAAGGCTTCCCTGCATGTTATGCCGGGGATTTCTTCGATATCTTATCTGGCTGCCTGTATTGGGGAAAGCTATCAGGATGCGTCCATTTACAGTATGCACGGAAAGGAGTTATGCAATCTGGCACGGAAGATCAAAAACAGCCCAAAAACTTTTTTGCTGACTTCCGGAGTAAAAGATGTGAACCGGCTGGGGGAGTTGCTTATGGAAGCAGATCTGGCAGAGTGTGAGGTCATAACCGGATATCAGTTGTCTTATGAAGCGCAGCGGATCGAAAAGCATACACCATTTGAATGCAGCAAGTTGAGGGAAGAAGGGCTGTATACCTGCTTTGTGAAAAATCCCTGTGCAGAAAAAAGGAGGCTTACGCATGGAATCATGGATGAAGAGTTTATCAGAGACAATGTTCCCATGACAAAAGAGGAGGTAAGGGAAGTTGCTATCTGTAAACTGCGGATTTTGGAAAATGCAGTGGTTTATGATATTGGCAGCGGCACCGGCTCAGTTGCAGTGGAGATTGCGGGGCTTTCTGATGAAATACAGGTATATGCTCTGGAGAGAAAGCGGGAAGCGGTTTCTCTGATCGAAAAAAACAAAGTGAAACACGGGCTGCAGAACATAACGGTAATCGAAGAGACAGCACCGGAAGGTCTTGTGGGACTTCCGGCGGCGACACATGCGTTTATAGGAGGAAGCGGCGGCAGAATGAAAGAAATACTGCAAACATTATACCGACTCAATCCGTGTATGCGTATTGTGATAAGTGCAGTCAGTCTGGAAACGATCTGTGAAATCAGGGAAGTGCTGCCAGTCTTTCCGGTAAAGGGAGAAGAAATTGTGCAGTTACAGGTAAGCAGGGCAAGGAAAGTGGGAAATTATCATTTAATGCAGGCGGAAAATCCCATCTGGCTATGTTCCTTTGACTTTGGCGGAGGTGTGTAATGCAATTAAGGAGAGTAATGATTGCCGCACCGAAGAGCGGAAGCGGAAAAACGATGATTACCTGTGCGCTGCTGAAGGCCTTAAAGAACAGGGGAGAAAAAGTGCTTTCTTATAAATGCGGACCGGATTACATTGATCCCATGTTTCATGAAAAAGCGCTGGGTGTCCCTGTCGGAAATCTGGATACTTTTTTTACAGAGGAAGGAGAAACCAGAAGGATTTTAGCAGGCAGCGTAAAAGAAGAAAATATTGCAGTCATGGAAGGAGTTATGGGGCTGTTTGATGGATTGGGAGGAAGCCGGGAAGAGGGTTCTTCCTATCATCTGGCGAAAGTGACAAAAACACCTATTGTACTTGTGGCAGACGTGAAAGGAATGGGAGTCCGTTCTATGATTCCTCTGCTTGCCGGTTTTTTGCTTTATGATAAGGAGCGGCTGATCAAAGGGGTATTATTGAACCGGATATCAGAAGGGTATTATAAGACGGTGAAACCGCTGATAGAAGAGGAATTACAGATTCCTGTTTTGGGTTTTTGTCCGGAAGCAAAGGATTTATGCATCGAGAGTCGGCATTTGGGACTGGTCATGCCACAGGAACTTAATGGGATAAAGGAAAAACTGCAAAAGATGGCTGAAAGGCTGGAAAATACAGTCTCTGTTTCCGCGATCATGGAAATAGCGGAAAGTGCGGAAGACTTGGACGAAGAGCATACGGAAGAGCTTTATCTTTCGAAAGAAATAGTCCTTCCAAAAGATAAGCCGGTAATTGCAGTGGCAAAAGATGAGGCTTTTTGTTTTTATTATAGAGAGAATCTTTTGCTGCTTGAGAAAAGCGGAGCAGAAATAAAATTTTTTTCCCCTATGCTGGATCAGGAATTGCCGCCGGGCTGTCATGGGATTTTACTTGGAGGCGGTTATCCGGAACTGTATGCAGAAAAACTGAGTTTTAACCACAGTATGCGCAAGGCAATCCGGCAGGCAGTGGAAAACGGAATGCCCATAGTGGCAGAGTGTGGTGGGTTTATGTATCTGCACTCTTCCCTGACAGGTAAAGATGGAATAAGTTATGCCATGGCCGGAGTAATACCGGGAAGGTGTTTTTACACGGACAGGCTGGTACGCTTTGGCTATATCGAAATACAGGAAGAAGGGAACTTTTTTCTGTCAAAAGGAAAAAGAGTCAAAGGCCATGAGTTTCATTATTTTGACAGTACGGACAATGGAAATGGGGCAGTGGCGCTAAAACCGGTAACGGGCAGGAGTTATCCCTGTATTATGGCAGGAGAAAATTACTGGATGGGTTTTCCGCATCTGTATTATCCTTCCAATCCGGAATTTGCCCGGTCATTTGTTGAAAAAACATCACAGTATAAAAGTACAATGAAAGCTCCTGTATGATCTGTACAGTAAAGAAAATTTAGATTTTATTCTGGTCGGTGACTTTTTCTGCAATTCTGGCTGACGTTCTTGCCGAAAAATTGACGTTCCTGCCAGATGCATTGTTTTCCGGCTGCGATTCACTATAATGAAAATGGGAGTTTGGGGCAAAGGAGGAAAATTGTAATGCGTAAACTGGCAAAGAAGGGGAACATGAATGAACGGATTGATGTTGCACTATATAAGTTCCGCTCAAGAATGAGTTCTTATCCGCCGGGAATGTGTCCGCTGGCTATGTATCGGTCATTTCTACAGATGTCCATGAATCAGTCCTGCGGAAAATGTATTCCGTGCAGGGATGGTCTTGTGGAGGTGGAGAGGCTGCTTGAGAGTATATTGAATGGTGATGCGGATATGGAAACGCTTGACAAGATGCGTTCTATGTGCCATATGATCGTCGAGACTGCGGATTGTGCCGTGGGTGTGGTGGCAGCGAATATGGTGCTAAGCAGCATGGAGGAATTTGCAGATGAGTATGAGAGCCATATCAGGAGCCGGCGCTGTGTCGAGAACGTGACACAGACCGTTCCCTGCATCACGCTTTGTCCGGCACATGTGGATGTTCCCGGATATATTGCTCTGATTAAGGAAGGAGATTATGCGGGAGCCATTCAAATGATACGGGATAAGAATCCATTCCCGACAGCCTGTGCAATGGTGTGCGAGCATCCCTGCGAGAGGAAATGCCGCAGGTCCATCATAGACGAGCCCATCAATATCAGAGGACTAAAAAAGTACGCGGTGGACCAGGTGAGCGCGGAACAAGTGGATACGCCCGATAGAAATGTGAGCACCGGCAAAAAAATTGCCATTGTAGGCGGAGGACCGGCGGGGCTGACTGCTGCCTATTTTCTTTCTCTGATGGGGCATAAGGCGGTTGTCTTTGAGGAACATGAGAAGCTGGGCGGAATGTTACGGTATGGAATACCGGAGTACCGTCTGCCGAAAGCAAGATTGGATGAGGACATTGCAGCGATCTTAAAGAGCGGAGACATTGAAGTGCATTGTAATACCAGAATCGGAAGGGATATCTCATTTGAGACACTTCATTCGGAGTATGACGCAGTGTTCTTAGGGCTCGGAGCCCAGATCGGCAATCGGATGCCCATGGAAAACGCGGACTGTAAGAATGTGATTCCTGCAGCGGATTTTTTGCAGGAGGTTGCAAATGGGCGGCCGATGGATTTGACAGGAAAGAAAGTCGTCCTTATCGGCGGCGGTAATGTGGCAATGGATGCGGCGAGAACCGCAGTTCGTTTAAATGCGAAAACGATCCATGTGTTTACGAGAAAAAGGGATGACCTGACGGCGCTGCCAAGCGAGATTGTGGGAGCCATGCAGGAGGGCGTGCGCTTCCAGACATTGCTGAGCTTCCTCAATATAGAGGCAGACAAGGAGACGAAGGATGCATGCGCCGTATGGCTGCAGCCGCAGATTGTCGGGGAGTATGATAATTTTGGTATGGTCACTACAGAACACTCCAGCAACTATCCGTACCGCTTTAAGTGCGATGTGTTGATACTGGGCGTCGGACAAAGAAGCGATACTGCTGCCTTTGAGGAGGCGGGAGTTCCGACCGTAAGAGGACGGATCCATGCAGATGAAACCTGTATGGTGGAAGGGATGGAAGGCGTATTCTCAGGCGGTGATTGTGTGACGGGTCCCTCTACTGCAATCAATGCCATTGCGGCAGGACAGGTGGCGGCATACAACATCGATGAATATCTCGGATATCATCATAAGGTGCACTGCAAGGTATCAGCACCGCCGGCAATGCCAAATAAATGTGTTCCCACCGGTCGGGCGGAGATTGAGGAGAGAGATCCCTTTGAGAGAAAGTGTGATTTTATGCATGTGGAAGTACCGATGACAGCGGAAGAAGCGTTTCGTGAGGCAGATCGGTGTCTGCGATGTGACCATTATGGCTGTGGTTCCATGGAAGGAGGCAGATGCATATGATTACAGTAACAATAGATGGAAACAAAATAAAAGTATCTGAAGGAATGACGATTCTTGAGGCGGCACGTGAGAATGGAATCAACATTCCGACGCTGTGTTATCTGAAAGGAGTTAACGATATTGGCTCCTGCAGGATATGTATGGTGGAGATTGAGGGTTATGACCATCTCTTTGCCTCCTGCAAGACAAAGGTGCAGAAGGATATGGTAGTCCACACCGATACGCCGAAGCTGTTTGATTACCGAAGAGAAATGCTGAAACTCATTCTGTCGAATCATAATGTGGACTGTATGAGTTGTCCGGAAAACGGTGTGTGTAAGCTGCAGAGTTTATGTAATCAGTTTGGAATCCGCAGTGCGGAGTATGAGGGCTCGCGCGCAGAGATAGAGAAGAAGCTTCCGCTGCTTAGCGGAAACCCATATATTACATACGATTCCAGTAAGTGCATTCACTGCCAGAGATGTATCAGTGCGTGCAACCGCGCTGTAGTGAACGGCGTTTTACAGAGCGGCAGAAGCGGTACATTCCATATCGTTGAGGCGCCCTTTGGCGAGGATTGGAAGAATACATCCTGCGAGTCCTGCGGCAATTGCGCGGCGGTGTGTCCCACAGGTGCGTTGACGCTGGGCAGAAGGAATGGGTACAGGGAGTGGGAGGTCAGAAAGGTATTGACGACCTGTCCGCACTGTGCGACCGGATGTCAGTTCTATCTGGTGGTGAAGGACAATCAGATTGTCAATGTAGAGGCGGCGGATGGCCCTTCCAATCAGGGACTGCTCTGTGTCAAGGGAAGATCCGGCAGCTTTGACTTTGTGCATTCCGGGGACAGACTGACACAGCCGCTCATTAAGGACCGCGAAACCGGAAAATTTAACGCGGTGTCGTGGGAGAAGGCCCTGGAATATACTGCCAGGCGTTTTATGGAACTTAAAGAACAGTATGGTTCGGATTCGCTGGCTGGTTTTGCCTGTTCCCGTTCCTCCAATGAGGATATCTATATGGTGCAGAAGATGGTGCGGACCTGCTTTGGGACCAATAATGTGGATAACTGTGCCCGAGTATGCCATTCTGCGTCGGTATCTGGTCTGGCAAAGACGCTTGGCTCTGGTGCCATGACGAATCCAATCAATGATATTACCCATGATGTGGACTGTATCCTGTTAGTGGGGTCGAATCCGGAGGAAGCGCATCCGGTTGTAGGTATGCAGATCCGGCAGGCGGTAAAAAACGGCACAAGACTGATTGTGGTAGACCCGAGAGATATCGGGCTTTCCAAGGAGGCGGATATTCATCTAAAACTCCGCCCCGGAACGAATGTGGCGTTTGCCAACGGCATGATGCATGTCATGATCAGGGAAGACTTAATCGATAAGGAATATATTGAAAACTTCACGGAAGGATTTGAGGAGATTCGGCAGATTGTCGCGGAATATACGCCTGAGAAGGTCGGCGAGATCTGTCATATTGATCCGGACAAACTGGTTGAGGCTGCCAGAATGTATGCCACCGCGAAGAAGGCCCCTATTATTTATTGTCTCGGTGTGACAGAACATTCCACGGGAACCGAGGGGGTTATGAGTATGTCAAATATGGCGCTCATGGTCGGCAAGCTTGGAAAAAGCGGCTGTGGCGTGAATCCGCTGCGCGGACAGAACAATGTGCAGGGGGCTTGCGATATGGGCGCGCAGCCAACGGATTATCCAGGCTATCAGAAGGTGGATAATCCACGGATACGTGAAAAATTTGAAAAGGCATGGGATGTGAAATTAAATCCGAAACCGGGACTTAAAGCAACAGAGGTATTTCCGGCAGCAATCGAGGGAAAGATCAAAGGATTATATATCTGCGGCGAGGATCCTGTGGTGACAGATCCGGATACCATGCATATCATCCATGCGCTGGAAAGCTTGGATTTTCTGGTGGTACAGGAACTGTTTATGACAAAGACAGCAGCGTATGCGGATGTGATCCTGCCGGGTGTCAGCTACGCGGAGAAGGAGGGGACCTTCAGTAATACAGAGCGGAGAGTGCAGAGAATCCGCAAGGCTGTGAATTTAAAGGGCGGGATGCGTCCGGATACGGATATATTGATTGATCTGATGAATGCTATGGGATACCCGCAGGAATATTTGACGCCTGAGCAGATCATGGATGAAATTGCGCAGGTTACACCAAGCTTCCAGGGTATTTCCTATAAACGTCTCGATGCCGGTGAAAGCCTGCAGTGGCCGTGCCCGGACAAAAATCATCCGGGAACACCGATTATGCATGTGGGAAGACCTGCAAGGAAAAAAGCGCTGTTCTATCCTGCGCGGTATGTGCCGTCGGCGGAATTGCCGGATGAGACATATCCGTACATATTGACGACAGGGCGTATTCTCTACCACTACAATGCGGCTGCCATGACTGCAAGGTCGAAGGGACTTATGGATATGGCAGGCGAAGGATTTATAGAGATACATTATCGCGACGCAGACAAACTCGGTATTGCCAACGGGGAACGGATTCGCATAAAGAGCCGCCGAGGCCAGATAACGGCGACTGCCAGGGTGGGAAGGAAGGTTTCTGAGGGTGAGACCTGGATGCCGTTTCACTTTCCGGATTCGCCGGTGAATCAGATTACCAATGCGGCGCTGGACGAATTTGCAAGAATACCGGAATATAAGGTCTGCGCTGTGCAGTTGGAGAAATTACAGGATGAAACGATATGATCATTTGACAGGATTGGAATTAGAGGAGGCAGTGGGACGGCTTCTGCTTGAAATCACGCCGATTCAGGAGAACGTGATACTGCCTCTTGATAAGGCTTGCGGAGCCATAGCCGCACAGGATATTTATGCACAGGCGCCGGTGCCGGCATTTCCAAGGTCGGCGATGGACGGTTACGCCGTTCGCGCAGGTGATATTCAGGGCGCTTCTGATGCAGCGCCGGTGCGGCTGGCTGTCATTGGGGAAATCTTTGCCGGAGAGTATAAAGCGCTTTCGTATGCTCCGGGGAGCGCTGTCAGAGTTATGACGGGTGCGATGATACCGGATGGATATGATGCGGTCATAAGACAGGAAGATACCGACTACGGCGAGACGAATGTTTTGATCCGGAAAGAGGTTGCCCCCGGTACGAATTACTGCAAAATTGGAGAGGAACTGCGTAAAGGGCAACTAGTAGTGCCGGCAGGCAGAAGGCTTGGCAGGATCGAAGTGGGAGTGCTGGCAGCAATCGGAATGGCAGAGGTTCCTGTGGTAAGACCGGTGAAAGCGGCGATTCTCTCAACCGGAACAGAGCTTGTCAGACCCGGTGAGGCATTACAGCCGGGTAAAATCTATGGAAGTATTTCTTATATGCTGAGCGCGTCGATACGCAGTGCGGGACTTGGTGTGGTGTCTGAAAAGATCTGCGGGGATGATGAGGAGACTTTGTGTGCAGCCCTGCGCGACGCGGCAGGGATGGCGGACATCGTAATCACTACAGGCGGCGTGTCCGTGGGGAAACGCGATCTGCTCCACGGGGCGCTTGAGAGGATTGGGGCGAGGAAGCTTTTTTACCGTGCAAATATACAGCCCGGAACGCCGACGGTGGGAAGTGTACTGGATGGTACGATCATCTTAAGTCTGTCGGGAAATCCTTATGCCGCTCTTGCCAATTTTGACTATTATTTCTGGTATGCCGCGGCGAAATGGATGGGAAGCGAGTCTTTTCTGGTAAAGGAGGCGGATGCAGAGCTTGCCGACGCCTATGAGAAGGTGAATCATAAGCGCCGGCTTTTGCGTGCCAGGATGGAGGACGGAAAGGTGTACTTGCCATCCTCTGTGCATGCATCCTCTGTTATCAGCAATTTGATGGATTGTAATTGTTATATTGATTTAGGGGCTGGAGAATACATGGCTCCCGGAACCAAGGTTCATGTCAGAATGATGAAAGGATAAATATGAATTTTCAAAATCGTGTGCCAGCGCTTTCCGTCGGTATCCTTGCAGGCGGAAACAGCACTAGAATGGGGCAGAACAAGGCTCTGATGGAATGGAATCAGGAAAGGATGATTGACAGGCTCGCAGACAGGATGGGAGCTTTTTCGGAGGTGATCATCTCAGCTGCGGACAGGGGCGTCTATGAAAGTATGGGCTTGCCCATTGTTTATGACGTTCACAGAAATATTGGTCCGATGGAAGGAATCTATCAGATTCTCTCGAAAGCGAAGAATGAGTATGTATTTATCTGTGCCGTAGATATGCCCAATGTGAGCGCACAATTGGTATCGTATCTTGCAGACTTCATCTGTTCGGATTATGACTGCTATGTGATTGCGGATGAGGATCACATTCAGCCTCTTTGCGCCATTTATTCCAAAAAGGTGCTGCCTGTGATCGAGGAGCTGATCCGCAAGGGGGAGTACCGTCTGCGGAATATCCTGTCCCGTGTACGGACAAAGTATGTTTCTCTGGAATATTCGCGCTTTGATAAAAGCGTAGTGAAAAATATAAATACCTATGCGGATTATGTGGAGCTTGCAAAGCCCTTTGTATTCTGCGTCAGCGGTTTGCACGACAGCGGAAAGACCGGTCTGATCGTGAAGCTTATCAATGAATTTATAGGCGACGGATACTCGGTTGGTGTATTAAAGCATGATGGACACGACTGTTATACGGATGTCCGGGGGAGCGATACTGCCCGGTTTACAGAAGCCGGGGCAGTCTGTACGTCTATCATGACAAAGAGCAGATATTCGATTCATGTCAAGGAGAGCATGGATGTTGCTATGCTGATTGATCAGATGTGCCGCATGGAATCTGTGCCTGACATAATCATAATAGAGGGGATGAAGCACTCTGGTTATCCAAAGATTGAAGTCATCAGACAGGAAATCTGCGGAACGAGTGTTTGTGATCCTCGCAGTCTGATCTGTATAGCAGCCGATGAGATGTCCTTTGAGCAGATGGATTGCCCGGTATATGGGCTTTCCGATATTCAGGGGATTTTTTTGTGCCTAAAAAAGTATTTTGGATTGGAGCGTTTATCAAGATGAAGCTTGTGAATACAAAGGATGCTGTGGGACATGTGCTGTGCCACGACATTACACAAATTATTCCCGGCAGACGGAAAGGACCTGTGTTTCGGAAGGGGCATATCGTGACAAAGGAGGATATCCCTGTGCTTTACTCCGTCGGCAAGGAGCATTTGTATGTGTGGGAAAAGAAAGAAGGCATGCTGCACGAGGATGAGGCGGCTGCCATACTGCGCGGAATCTGTATGGGCGAGGCGTCAAGTATGCGTGCTTCGGATCCCTGCGAGGGAAAAATTGAGATTACAGCGGCGGAGAATGGGATCTTCAAAATACGCAGGGATGCGTTACAGGCAGTCAATTCCCTTGGAGAAATGATGATTGCCACAGTTCATGCAGATTTTCCGGTGAAATGCGGCGATAAGCTGGCGGGAACCCGCATTATTCCCCTTGTGATCGAGGAAGAGAAACTTCTTAAGGCAAAGGCAGCAGCAGGTGAAAGCCCCATACTCTCCATACTTCCGTTTCATCATACCAAGGTTGGAATCGTTGTTACCGGAAGTGAAGTGGCAAAGGGATTGATTCAGGACGCTTTTGGCCCCGTGCTGCAGGAGAAGTTGTCGGAATATGACACAGAGATTGTGGGACGGACAATAGTTTCAGATCAAAAGGATGAGATCCAAAAGGCTATTATGGACTTTGTGCAAAATGGTGCCCAGATGGTGCTGGTGAGCGGCGGAATGAGCGTGGATCCGGATGACCATACGCCGGGCGCAATCAGCGATACAGGGGCAAGAATTGTCTCTTATGGAGCACCGGTACTGCCGGGCGCCATGTTCTTACTTGCGTATCTTGACTATGAGGACAGGACAGTGCCCCTGCTGGGGCTTCCCGGCTGCGTGATGTATGCAAAAAGAACGATATTTGATCTGGTGCTTCCACGGCTGCTTGCCGGAGAAGTTCTGGAAGCCGGAGATTTGGAAAGCTATGGGGAAGGTGGTTTGTGTCTCTCCTGTGAGACCTGCCATTTTCCGAACTGCGGATTTGGAAAATAAGAGAAAGGAAAGATTATGGGCGAAATGACGCATTTAGATGCAGCGGGGAATGCAGTGATGGTGGATGTTACAAAGAAAGCGGTGACAGACCGCATTGCTGTGGCAAGCGGATGTATCCGTGTCAGCAGCGCGGTGATGGACGCCATCACAGATGGGACAGTGCCTAAGGGAGATGTTCTGGCAGCGGCGAGAATAGCAGGAATTATGGCTGCAAAGAACACATCGAGCCTTATACCGCTGTGCCATACGTTGATGCTTACTGGGGTATCGGTGGATTTTGAACTGTGCCGCGAGCAAGCGCTGTTACGCAGCGTGTGCAGCGTGCGGCTTAACGGCAGGACCGGTGCGGAGATGGAGGCATTGACGGGCGTAAGCGTATCCCTGCTTACGATATATGATATGTGCAAGGCGATGGATAAAACAATGGAGATCACGGATATCCGCCTGGAGGAGAAGGATGGCGGAAAGACCGGACATTTTATACGAATGAAAGAAGGAAAAGAAAATGAGATGTAAAAAAAATAGAGCAGGAAAAATTTTAGCAATGGGTCTTGTGGCTGCAACGGTTTTGGGACTGGCCGGATGTGGCCGCGATAAAGAGCCCTCTTCAACAGAACTTACAATTCTGGCAGCGGCGTCCCTCACGGATGCATGCGATCAGTTAAAGGAGCAGTATGAGGCGGAGCATCCGGGTGTAACACTAACCTTTTCTTATGGGGCATCCGGCACATTGCAGACCCAGATTGAGGAAGGCGCACCTGCGGACGTCTTTATCTCTGCGGCTGAAAAGCAGATGAACGCACTGGTTGAGGAAGATCTGATTGACAGCGACAGTGTGCAGGAACTTCTGGAGAATAAGGTGGTGCTTATTGTGAACAGTGACAGTGATTTAGACCTTGCTTCCTTTGAAGAGGTCGCACAGGATAAAGTAGCAATGATAGGCTTGGGAGAGCCTGAGAGCGTTCCCGCGGGACAATATGCGGAAGAGGCTTTTACATCACTGGGGATTCTGGATGTGGTGAAGCAGAAAGCAAATTACGGAACGGATGTCAGAACCGTGTTGTCCTGGGTGGAAGCCGGTGAGGTGGACTGCGGAGTGGTATATGCAACGGATGCATATTCTACGGAACTGGTGAAGATTGTTGCACAGGCTCCTGAGGGTTCCTGCGCAAGGGTCATCTATCCGGTAGGAATCACGAAGGATAGTGCAAATAGGAGCGAGGCGGAGGAGTTTGTCTTGTTCCTTCAGTCCCAGGAAGCAGCAGAGTGTTTTGAAAAATATGGTTTTTCAGTTTTGAAGTAGAGGGAGATTTATGGATATTTCACCATTATTGATATCGCTTAAGATAGCGGCTGCCTCTTCGGTGATTACATTTTTTCTGGGTATCCTTGCGGCGAGACTGGTGATTTCCATGAGCAGGGGAAAGTATCTCGTGGACGGGCTGCTTTCCCTGCCGCTGGTGCTGCCGCCCACTGTGGTTGGATTTTTCCTGTTGGTTCTGCTTGGCAAAAACTCGGCGGTTGGAAGTATGTTGTCTGCTATAGGCGTGGAGGTGATTTTTACATGGCAGGGCGCAGTGATCGCGGCGGTTGTCGTTTCCTTTCCGGTCATGTACCGCACGGCGCGGGGCGCACTGGAACAGGTAGATGAGAATCTGATTTATGCAGCGCGAACGCTGGGAATGGGCGAGGTAAAAATATTTTTTCGGATCATGCTCCCCGCCGCATGGCAGGGAATTGCGGCTGCGGTGATTCTTGCATTTGCGAGAGCGCTGGGGGAATTTGGGGCGACAATCATGATTGCGGGTAATCTGCCCGGCAAAACGCGAACGATGTCCATTGCCGTGTACACAGCGATGCAGAGTGGGAATCGAAAACTGGCATTTTGCTGGGTAATGATTATTCTGTCGATTTCCCTGCTGATACTGCTGCTGATGAATTACTGGACGGACGCGGGGATCAGAAAGAGGAAACAAGGATGAGATTACAGGTTGATATTGCGAAAAAGCTGGGAAATTTTTCGCTTTCGGTGTGCTTTGATACGAAAGGGGAGGTGTTTGCCCTTCTGGGAGCCTCCGGCTGCGGGAAGAGTATGACATTAAAATGTATTGCAGGAATTATGACACCGGATAAAGGCAAGATTGTACTGGGGGACAGGGTGCTGTTTGACTCGGAGAAGCATATCAATGTGCCCGCCAGAAAACGGCACGTAGGGTATTTGTTTCAGGACTATGCACTCTTTCCCAACATGACGGCATATCAGAATATTGCATGTGTGAATCCGGACAGGGCGGAGGCATTGATCAGGCAGTTCTGTATGGAAGGAAAGGAAGGACTCTATCCCTCACAGCTTTCCGGTGGGCAGAAACAGCGGGTGGCGATTGCGAGAATGCTTGCAGCGGAGCCAGAGGCACTTTTGTTTGACGAGCCCTTTTCCGCCCTGGACAATTACCTGCAGATGCGGCTTGAGAGGGAGATCATGGATGTGCTAAAGGAATTTGCGGGACCGTCGATGTTGGTCTCCCATGACAGAAACGAGGTGTACCGCATTGCTGACAGTATCGGAGTAATGGAATACGGAAGCCTGATTGAAATTCAGGATAAGGAGGATTTCTTTGGCAGTCCACAGACTGTGACAGCCGCAAGACTCACCGGCTGCAAAAATATTACGAGACTGGAGCCGGCGGAGGATGGCTGTATCCGTGCGGTGGACTGGGGAATCAGGCTGCGGTCTGCGGATACAAAACGCTTTGAGGGCATGAAATATGCCGGATATCGCGCGCATTATTTCCGGCGGACGGATCGGATGGAGCCGGAAAATGTGTTTGCATGTAAGATTGAGAGGGTAATAGAGGATACCTTTTCCATCGTAGTGTGCTTTCGACAGATGGATCAGGAGAAAGATACGCCGGATACAGTGCTGACCTGGGAACTGCCTAAGGAAGAGTGGAAGCAGATTTTTAGGGAAACCGGACGAGGACCTCTTTACCTGAAACTTGATGAGGATAAACTGATGCCGCTTGCGCGGTAAAAAAACAGCGCTTTGAACGCGGAGAAGGACGGATGATAAGTTTGAAAGACAGCTTTGGCAGAACGATAGACTATCTGCGGGTATCCCTGACGGATAAGTGTAATTTCAGGTGCAGATACTGTATGCCCAGGGAGGGCGTAAAACGAGTGGAACATGGAGAAATCCTTACATTGGAGGAACTGGAGTGCATTGTGCGCGTGATGGCGCAGATGGGAATCCGCAAGGTGCGTCTTACCGGCGGAGAACCGCTTGTGCGCAAAAACGTGATAAAACTCGTGGAGGGCATTCGCGGCATTGCCGGGATTGATGAGATTGCGATGACCAGCAATGGCAGTCTGCTTGGCAGCTATGCAGGAGCGCTTAAGGAGGCTGGGCTGGACAGTGTCAACATCAGTCTGGATACATTGAAGCGTGAGAACTTTATCAGCATTACCGGGCAGGATGCGCTTGAGGATGTGCTTTTGGGCATACGCAGTGCATTGGAGACGGGCATGACCGTGAAGATCAACTGTGTCCCGGTAAAGGAGTGGAACGGCTGTGAGATAGAAGAAATCGCGGCATTCGCAAAAGAGTATCCACTGGATGTCCGGTTTATTGAACTGATGCCGATTGGATGTGGAAAGGATTATACAGGAATTTCTTCCGATGAACTGCTACAACGCCTGGAAGAACGGTATGGCAATGGCATTGCGGAGGAGAAAACGCCTTCTTTTGAGGGACCGGCACAGTATTACAGGTTTGATGGATTTCGCGGCAGGGTAGGACTGATCAGTCCTATGTCCCACAAGTTCTGTAAGGACTGCAGACGCATACGGCTTACGGCGGAAGGGTATCTGAAACTTTGCCTGCAATATTCTTATGGCGTGGATCTGAGAGAGCCTATGAGGAGAGGATGCACCGATGAAGAGTTGATGCACATCATTCGTGGGGCTGTGAAAGAGAAACCAAAAGAACATGATATGGGAGAGGAATCTGCGGATGAGGAGCAAAGAAAAATGGTGCAGATCGGAGGATGAGATGGAGGTGCAAGTATGGGAAAAGTGATGGCGGTGTGTATCAGTGAGAGAAAGGGAACTGTCAAGCAGGATGTGGGACAGTGCCGGATCATAGAGGATTATGGATTGGAGCAGGATGCACACGCGGGAAGTATAAGGCAGGTCAGTCTGCTTTCCTATGAGAAGGTGGAGGAATTCAAGCGGCAATGTGAAGGCCAGGTGGCGGTTACCCCGGGGGTTTTCGGTGAAAATCTGCTGGTTTCGGGGTATGATCTGAAGACATATCCCATCGGGACACGGTTTTCCTGCGGTGATGTTTTGTTAGAAATCACGCAGATTGGAAAAAAGTGTCATACAGGATGTGAGATTGCGCGGCTGACGGGAGACTGTATCATGCCCAGGGAAGGCGTGTTTGCAAAGGTGCTTAGGGGCGGTGTTGTAAAAAACGGAGATGTATTTCAGTTGGCAGCCGATGATATCGCGCAGACACGCCGCTTCAAGGCGGCCGTGATCACTGCAAGTGACCGTGCGTACAGAAAAGAACGGGAGGATGCAAGCGGTCCCCTTCTTGCAGATATCCTTGCAAAACAAGGATATCTGGTGGAGGATGTCATATTGCTTCCAGATGAGGAGGAGATGATCTATCAGGAACTTGTAAGACTTGCGGACGAAAAGAAACCGGATGTGATCTTTACCACGGGGGGCACAGGATTCTCGCCAAGAGATGTGATGCCGGAAGCAACTTTGCGTGCAGGGAAGAAAAATGTGCCGGGAATCGCTGAGGCAATCCGGGCATACAGCATGACTAAGACACCCCGCGCAATGCTCAGCCGCGCCGTCAGTGTCATACGGGGCAGGACTTTGATTATTAATCTGCCCGGAAGTCCCAAGGCTGTGAAAGAATGTCTCGAATTTGTTATTCCGGTTCTGGAGCATGGAATCGGCATACTGAGAGGGGAGGATGACAATTGAATACAAAGCTTGTGACCGGGACACTGCTTGATGCAGACGGAACATGCCATGTTAGGGAGAGTTTCGTGGTCAGGGAACATTCGTTATCTGTTTTGGTAGGCGGAACCCCGGCGTTTCAATGCGTGTGCACGAGGACGGATCTCCGGGAGCTTGTAATCGGACGGTTGTTCACGGAAGGAATCATCCCGTCGGTGGGCAACATTGAGGAGATTCATTTTAGTGAACATGAAAATGAGGCAAGTGTATTTTTGAAGGGTGAGACAAATCCATTCATAGGAAGCAGGAGGGAACATCTGTCAAAACTGCTTCCGGCGGCAGAAGTGAGGAGAGAGTGGATCTTTGCACTGGCTAAGGAATTTTCCAGGGAAACAAAGCTGCACCATGCGACCCAGGGAACACACAGCTGTTTTCTTGGAAGAAAAGGAGCAGTGTTGTTTTCCTGTGAGGATATCGGACGTCACAATGCAGTAGATAAAGCGGTGGGATATGCACTGATAAACGAAATTCCCCTTGGCGAATGCATGCTGTTTTGTTCGGGCAGGGTTCCCACAGATATGGTGGAAAAGGTGGCAGCCTCCGGTATTCCTGTGTTGATGTCCAAGGCGGTGCCGACAGCGGAATCAATAGCGTTAGCGGATGCCTATGGATTGACGCTGATCTGCCGCGCATGGCCGGATCAATGCGAAATCTTTACAGATTATATCGGAATTACAGAATAGAGAAGTTCATTTATAGCTTTTGATTTATTTGCATTTGCAAGTGATGGTTTGATATAATATTTTTTAATTGAAGATATGCGCAAATTTTTAGAACTGGGAGAATAGTATAGGAGGAGATTCGTATGACGATTGAAAAGAAACAGGAAGGAACAACGTTAACGGTACAGCTGGATGGAAGACTCGACACGACAACTGCACCAGAGCTGGAAGCAGCTTTGAAGGAGCTTGGAGATGTCAAAGAGTTGATATTGGATTTTGAAAAGCTGGAGTACATTTCCTCGGCAGGACTTCGTGTAGTGCTTGTCGCGCAGAAGACGATGAACAAGCAGGGAAGCATGAAAGTGGCCAATGTAAATGATACGGTTATGGAGATTTTTGAGGTAACAGGCTTTGCGGATATTTTGACGGTGATATAGGTATGACAGTAAAAGGACAGAAAATCAGGGATTTGAATCTTTCACAGAGAGAGATTGCGATGGCACAGCAGGTTCGCCCCCAGAGTGCCCGAAATACAATATCTTTGAAACTGCATTTGCCGCACTGCACACCGCAGGCAGTGAAGGAGGCGACGGACAGGGTTCTTGACAGTGCCGATATTTTTGCTGTTTTCCTGCAGCGAGACGGTCAAAAATGGCGGATGGCATATGGTGAGCAGAAGCTGTACGCGTGCAGTGTGGGAGAAGCGTGCACGATGGAACAGGCTGAAAATCAGATGACATCTTTGGACAGGTCTCCTATGGATATCATTTCCGAGAATATAGAGAAGCAACTGTACCATGCGGTTGTGATACCGCTCTTAGAGGGAGGCGTCTATTTGTATGTGCGTTTTAATCATATCATAATAGATGGTTATGGCATGAGTCTCTTTGTGCAGAAAGTTTTGGATGCAGTGAGCGGGAAGGAGATTGAGGAGTCCGTCTTTGCAAAGTCAGCGCAGGATAGCGAAGCGGTCATGGACGATTTCTGGCGGCATTATTTTGCAGATGCTGATTTTGAACCGTCAATTTTCCCGGAAATAAATGCAGAAACAGACTTTGACAGTATTACGTGCCCTGTGCCGGATGCGCTGATGCGTGAAATAGAGGCGTTCAGTCATAGGGAAAATGTTTCGGTGCCGTATATTGCGGCATCTGCGTATGCTGTTTATCTTGCCCAGGCATCAGGGAAACCGGATGCCGTATTTTTGATGCCGCGCTTAAATCGGATGCCGGAGCAGATGAATACGCTGGGCTGTTATACCTTGCTTGTCCCGGTGCGGGTCAGAACTGCGGATGCAGAGGTGGATTCTTTTACGGGGCTGTGCCGGGCGATGGAACGGGCTTCGCGGGAAGCGTCAGCACACAAGGATGTGGGATTTGACAGGATTCTCTCCGTCTTGCGTGAGGACGGAATCATATCGGATGTACTTTCGCAGTATGTGTTCAATTTTTATCGTTTTCAGTATCATACGGACTTGGATTACAGTGTTCGGTTCAGCGTTGCGGGGGATATGAGTAATCATATGACGTTCAGCTTGTTCTATGACAAAGGCGGCAGACTGAATATGCGGTTTGACTATCATAAAAGTGTTTATACAAGGGAGCGTGCGATACACTTTTCGGATGCCGTCTGCGCGATTCTGAGCCAGGGTGTGCAGGAAAATGCACTGTCGCAGACGATTGGGGCAGCGGAGTATCAGAAGGTTACTTCAATTAGAGGAAAAGAGATTACGATTGAAGATAATCTGACGATTCCCTCATTATTCCGGCTGGCGGCAGACCGCTACACAGACAGGCCGGCGGTGTATGCAGGAGACGATATGCTGACCTTTGCAGAGCTTGATCTGCTCAGCGACCAAATTGCCTGTGCGCTGGTCCAAAGAGGCGTGAAGCCGGGTGATTATGTCGCTTTTATGCTAAAGCGGGATATTCATCTGATTCCGACAATTCTTGGCATAGTGAAGTCAGGAGCAGCTTTCATACCGATTGACCCGGCATATCCGTCAGAACGGATTTCTTATATTATGGATAACAGCTGTGCGTCATGTCTGATTTCATCGCCCGAAGTTTCGATTTCACAGAGCCGTGATTATGTGGATGTGAATGTGCTGATGCAGCAGTCGGTGGTACGCAGTCTGCTGCCTGAAATCAGACAGCAGCAGCCTGCATATATGATTTATACATCGGGGACGACCGGCAGACCCAAAGGTGTGATGCTCTCGCACAAGGGGATTGCAAATATTGTACATCCTGACAACAATCCGTTTAACAGGGACATTACACAGAATTGTCATGGAATTGTGGCGATTGGTTCCATCTGTTTTGACATTTCCCTGTTTGAGTTGTTTGTTCCGCTGATGAACGGACTGTTTGTGGAACTTGGCAGTGAGAAGGCGATGGTCGATGCCGGGGAACTGGCGGCTGCAATCCTGCGTCATGGCGCGGATGTGCTGCACTGCACGCCGTCGCGTATCACGGCATACCTTGCCAATGCTTCTTTTGCGGAGGCACTGGGGCATGTCAAGGCTGTGCTGGCAGCAGGTGAAGTTCTTCCCGGCAGCTTGGTAAAACGGTTGCATCATACATATGGAATCCGCATTTACAACGGTTACGGTCCGACCGAGACAACGATTGGCGCGACCATCACGGAGGCGGGTGACGACTTAAGTATCGGCAGACCGATTGCCAATACTGGGGTTGTATTGTTAAACGGAGCGGGTCTGCCTGTTCCGTACGGGGCAGTCGGTGAAATCTGTGTCTATGGAAACGGTGTGGGGATTGGCTATCATTTAAGACCGGAGGAGACGGCGGCAAAGTACATTGTTTGGAATGGTATTCGGTTGTACCGCACCGGTGATTTCGGATATTTTCTGGAGGACGGCAGGCTGATTTACCGAGGGAGGAATGACAGGCAGGTCAAGCTGCGAGGTCTGCGGATTGAGCTTACAGAGATTGAAAATGTTATGGGTGCGTTTCCGGGTGTGATGGCGTGCAGCTGTATTGTGCGTAAAATTGACAAGACAGACCATTTGGTGGGATTTTATACTGTTTCGGAGCAGGAACCGGTCGATGCTGAAAAACTGAGGGCACACATGAAATCCCACCTGACTTCTTATATGGTGCCGGATATCTTAAAAGAACTTGCCGCCATGCCGCAGACACCCAACGGAAAGACAGACCAGAAGGCATTGATGGAAGAGCCGGTGGAGTACCAGCGTACGTACCGCGAGCCGACGACGGAACGGGAAAAGCTTATGTGCAGCGCATTTGAAAAGACGCTGGAACTGCCGCAGGTAGGGCTTGATGACAACTTTTTTGAACTTGGCGGCGACTCACTCAGCGCGGTCACATTGGTGCTGTGTGTGGAGGAGGCTTTGAAGCCCCCAAAAAATCAGATAGAATTTGGAGATGTGTACCAGTATCCGACACCGGCGTTATTGTTAGAGAGGTTGTATAAAAAGACTAAAAGCGATAAGGAATATGATATCAGTATATTAGATTACCGGGGTTTTTCAGAATACTTAAGTGCGCATACCGGAAACAAGGTCGATAGCGGGTATCTTGGAAATGTGCTCCTGACAGGCGCTACAGGATATCTCGGGGTGCATATTCTGATAGATCTGTTAAGGCGTCCTAAGCTGTGCGGGAAAATAATCTGTCTGGCGCGTTCGAAGAAATCACTGAGCGCCAGGAAGCGTGTCAATTCAGCGTTGTTTTACTATGCGGAGGAGGATTTTTCGCACAGTTATGGGGAAAAATGGGAGGTTGTCGAGGGAGATATCACACAGCCTGATTTGTTTGTACAAAATCAAATTGGCAGAATTGACACGATTATCAATTCCGCGGCAAATGTCGCTCATTTTTCCTATGGAAATACTCTGGAGGCAATCAATACAGATGGGGTAAAGAATCTAATCCGTTATGCGTTGCGTGAGAATGCCCTGTTGTGTCAGATCTCTACGATCAGTGTCGCAGGCATGACGGAAAAAAGCGCAGTGCAGGAGTCTTTTGACGAGTCGGATTTTTATATTGGACAGGAGATACATAACAAGTATATCTACTCGAAATATATGGCAGAGTACGCACTTCTGCGGGCAGCTGTGGATGAGGGACTGCGGGTAAAACTGATGCGTGTCGGTAATCTGCAGGGGCGTATCAGCGACGGGGAGTTTCAGATGAACATGAACTCCAACGCGTTCACGCGCCAGTTTGCCTCCTATATCAAAATCGGTGCGGTACCACAATCTGTCTATGAGGCGCGTGTCAATTTCTCCCCGGTAGATGAGACGGCGCATAACATTGTTTCACTTACATCTGTTCGGGAAGCTGTGGCATTCCATGTTTATCCGCCTAATGAGGTGCGGTATGCAGATTTGTTCCGGGGAATGGAGCGGCTCGGATATAAGACCGCTATATTGCCGGACGATAAGTTTGATGCGCTTTTGCAGGAACTGAAGCAGACCGATGAGGGCAGAGAGCAGATGGAAGGGCTGTTTACGAAGGAGTCAATGGGTGCATACCGCGAGATTCCGATACGGCAGCAGTATACAAACCAGTATCTGAGAGAATTAGCGGAAGGCTGGAGTACGGTTACGGAAGATTATATAAATAAATATCTGTCCGCGCTGGATGGAATGGGCTATTTTTGATGTGGAGGTATGACGATGGTATCTATTGAACTTTGGAGTTTTGCAGTTTTTCTGGCATCCGTATTTGCAGGACTGCTCACGGGGATTACACTTACGCCAAGATATAATGGGAAAATCCGGGCTGCCGTATGGACAGCCGGGGCGCTTCTTGGTTATGGGGTGGCGTTTGTCAGCTACCGCATCGATTTGTACAATGATGCGGTGGGAATTCTTGGTCTTTCTGCACTTGTGTGCATTATTGCACAGCTTTTATACAAAGACAGTTGGTCAACAAAGCTGGCGATTGCTCTGATGGCATGTCTGATTGCGAATGTCAGCACGTTTATGCTGTGTGGGACGACTGATACCCTGTTAGCGCCGCGTCTTGGATTGATTCAGGAGAGTCCGTATGAGACGGCGAATCTGATTTTTTTTATAGCCATCAAGCTTGTGGTATACGTGGTACTTTCTGTCCTATATGTGCGCTGCTTAAGGAAGACATTTCATCGCACCATTGAGGCTGTAGGCGGAAAAATGCTGGTTTTTATACCGGCGCTTGTGATATCGGTGGTGGGTTTTTACATCATCAATCTCGTGTCAAACAGCGTCGGAATTTATCCGGACAGCTTCTGGTTTTTTCCATTGTATGTCACTGTCTGTGTAATTTTTGTCGTTGAGTTCTGGATGATTTTCTATTCGATAGACCAGAGTGCAAAGACGATGAAAACGACAGCGGAACTGAATGTTGCCACCAATATCCAGAAATCCATGCTGCCCTGTATCTTCCCGGCGTTTCCGGACCGCAAGGAGTTCGATGTCTTTGCGACAATGGATCCGGCAAAGGAGGTCGGCGGCGATTTCTATGACTTTTTTATGGTGGATGACAGTCATCTTGCCATCGTGGTTGCTGATGTTTCCGGTAAAGGTGTTCCGGCGGCGCTCTTTATGGTAATCGGCAAGACGCTCATCAAGGATCACACGCAGCCGGGAAGAAATCTGGGCGAGGTGTTTACGGAGGTGAACAACTTACTGTGCGAGTCCAACAGCGAAGGGATGTTTATCACCGCCTTTGAGGGTGTGCTCGACCTTGTGACAGGTGAGTTCTGTTTCGTCAATGCGGGACATGAGATACCGTTTTTGTGTAAAAAGGGCAAAACGTTTGAGCCTTACAAAATCAAGGCAGGGTTTGTCCTTGCGGGGATGGAGGGAATCCAGTACCAGTGCGGTTCCATACAGATGGAGGAGGGAGACCGCATTTTTCAGTATACGGACGGCGTTACCGAGGCGACAAATAAGAATAACGAACTTTACGGAATGGGCAGGCTGACAGAGATTCTCACGAAAAACGCAGAACTTGAGCCGACTGAACTGCTTCCCGTTATCAAAGCTGATATTGACAGCTTTGTAGGTGCAGCACCGCAATTTGACGACATCACAATGCTTTGCCTGGAATACAAGGCAAGAATGGAGAGATGAGATGAAAGAGCTTACGATTGATGCAACCATAAAAAATGTTGCAGCAGTGACCGCCTTTGTGGACGCACAGCTCGAGCAATTGGATTGCCCGATGAAAACACAGATGCAGGTTGATATCGCAATCGACGAGGTGTTTGGCAATATTGCAAACTACGCCTACACTCCTGAGGTTGGCGCGGTTACTGTTCGTGTGGAGATTATGGATAATCCGCTGGCAGTGATGATAACCTTTATTGACAGCGGTGTTCCCTACGACCCTCTCGCAAAGGCTGATCCCGACATCACTCTCTCTGCCGAGGAACGCGAGATTGGCGGTCTGGGGATCTATATGGTGAAGAAGATAATGGATGCTGTCTTTTATGAGTATAAGGAGGGACAGAATATTTTACGTATTAAGAAGAATATCTAGCGGAAAGCAGATGATATGCCTGAATATTTAGAAAGGAAATAATTAAAAAGCAAGGAGGAAATTTATGATTTCACAATTTGTTTCATGGATCAGTGACTTCATGTACGGAAAGTTATTAATTATTTTATTGCTATGCGGAGGATTTTATTTTACATTTCGAACCCGGTTCGTGCAATTCCGCATGATTCGGCAGGCGTTTAAGGCGATTATAGAGAAACCTGCTGAAGGAGAAGGAAAAGTATCCAGTTTTCAAGCGCTCATGGTTTCTACTGCATCTCGTGTCGGCACAGGCAACATCGTTGGTGTTTCAACGGCCATCTGCCTTGGCGGTTTTGGTTCTGTCTTCTGGATGTGGATCATTGCTATCATCGGTTCTGCATCTGCTTTCATCGAAAGTACTCTGGCACAGATATATAAGAAACGCGGAGAGAATGGAAGCTACGGAGGACCTGCTTATTATATTGAAGCAGCACTTCACAGTCGGCCGCTGGCACTTGTGTTTTCTGTATTCCTGATTTTGACATATGCTTTTGGATTTAATATGCTGGCCTCTTATAATCTACAGTCTACTTTTTCTTCCTATAGCTTTTATAATCCTGCTCTGACACCATGGATTATTGGGCTGATTCTTGCGGTTATAGTAGGATATTGCCTGTTGGGCGGCGGACACAGAATTGTGAAGATCACCAGTGTACTGGTTCCGGTAATGGGGGTTCTCTATGTATTGGTTTCTTTGGTGGTTATTGTCATAAATATTACATATCTGCCATCTGTCATCGCCCGTATTTTAAAAGAAGCATTTGATTTTGGGGCAATCATGGGCGGCTTCAGCGGTTCCTGTGTCATGTACGGTATCAAACGAGGCCTGTTCAGCAATGAAGCAGGAGTTGGTTCAGCACCAAACGCCTCTGCTTCTGCAGACGTGAATCATCCTGCCGCTCAAGGACTGGTCCAGGTTTTATCGGTATTCATAGATACAATACTTTTGTGTTCTGCAACCGCATTCATGTGCATGTGTTCAGGAATCGAGCCTACAGAAGCATTATCTGGCGCACCTTACGTACAAGAAGCGCTGCGAAGTGCTCTTGGAGCCGTTGGTCCTCTGTTCATCACTGCATCCATGATTTTGTTTGCATTCACAACTTTGCTGGGCAATCTATTCTATGTTGACCACATTTTCAATTATATGTTTGGACATACACCTAGCAAGAACTTTATGATNATTTACAGAATTATTGCATCGCTGGTCATTTTTGTAGGTGCAGGTCTCAATGCCGGTCTGCTGTGGGATATTGCAGATATAACTATGGGTGGTATGACCATCATTAATATGCCAGTCATTATCATTTTGAGCAAGCACGCATTGAATGCGCTGAAGGATTATGAACAACAGATAAAGAAGGGGANTCGTCCTGTATTCCATGTAAAGGATATACAACTGCCGCACAATGTAGACTACTGGAAATAAGAATTTGAATACGATAAAAAAGACAAAGGAACCAGCTGGTACAAGAATCAAGTCAGCTTGGNTCCTTTGTCATATATCGTTGTACTATAACGAATCTGTCAGATACCGCAGATAGGCGACTGCAGAAGAAATTTCATTCTTTTTATTCGAAATTTGTTGTAAAGAACTCAGCCATCCTATCAAAGGGAATAATGTCTGTCTGGTCGTATAGGTCTGTATGGACAGCATTTGGGATGATCATAAGTTCTTTATTATCTCCTTTAAGAAGTTGGTACGCATCTTTGCTGAAATAGCAGGAATGCGCCTTTTCGCCGTGGATGATCAGCACAGCATTACGGATTTCTCCTGCATATTGAAGGATAGGCATATTCATAAAGGACTGGCAGCCAATCACATTCCAGCCTCCGTTGGAATTGAGGGAACGGGGATGATAGCCGCGCTCCGTCTTATAATAGTCATAATAGTCTTTTACAAAAAATGGCGCATCTTCNGGAAGAGGATCGACTACACCGCCGCCAAGTGTGTAAGAACCGTTCCGATAGTCTTCAGTTCTCTGTGCATTCAAAGCCCTGCGTTTCTCATAACGGGCTTCTTCGCTGTCCTCCGCATCAAAATAGCCTTTTGCGTTCACTCTTGTCATATCATACATGGTAGAGGAAACCGTAGCTTTGATACGGGTATCAAGCGCCGCTGCGTTGATTGCCATGCCGCCCCATCCGCAGATACCGATGATGCCGATCTTCTCAGGGTCAACATTGTCTTGTAAAGAAAGGAAATCTACTGCCGCCATAAAATCCTCTGTGTTAATGTCAGGGGATGCCATATAGCGGGGCTGTCCGCCGCTTTCTCCTGTAAAGGACGGATCAAAAGCAACCGTAAGAAAACCTCTTTCCGCCATCGTCTGTGCATACAGTCCGGCAGCTTGTTCCTTCACGGCACCGAAAGGACCGCATACCGCTATTGCAGGGAGTTTTCCTTCTGCATTCTTCGGAACATACANATCGGCAGCCAGTGTGATTCCATACTTGTTATGGAATGTTACCTTGCNGTGGTTTACCTTGTCACTTTTAGGGAAAGTCTTATCCCACTGCGTTGTCATAATTAATTNTTCGTCCATGAGTTTCTCCTCCAGATTCTGATACAGAATGTCATATACATCTGATGCCTCTGCCATTATTTAGCACCTTCTGATTTTATTATACTTACGTCACAATGTTATGTCTAATACTCATAATTCATATCATAATATTCTTGACGAGAATATCAAGCGCCTCGTATAATTGCACTATCTTTTAAAAACGGGGGAACAGNCTATGGAAATACGGGTTTTGAGATATTTTTTGGAAATCGCGCGGGAAGGGAATATGACAAGAGCTGCCGGGCGGCTTCATGTTACACAGCCTACCCTTTCCAAACAGATGAAAGAATTGGAACAGGAACTTGGAAAAAAGCTGTTCAGGCGTGGTAGTGCGAGTGTCAGCCTGACAGATGAAGGAATGTTGCTNAGAAAGCGGGCAGAAGACCTTATCGCTATGGCAGATAAGATCGAGAATGAATTTAAGGCCTTAGATGAGATTACAGGGGGAGATATTTATGTTGGCTGTGCAGAATCCCATCTGATCAGGCACCTTGCTCATGCAGTTGGCCGGTTAAATGAGAAATATGCAAATATTCATTATCACATAACCAGCGGCGATACCGGGCAGGTTGNGGAGAGCCTTGACCGCGGGCTTTTAGATTTTGCATTTATTGTGGAACCACCGGACTTGTCAAAGTACAATTACCTTGAGGTTCCCGGACATGATACATGGGGAGTCCTTATGAGGAAGGATTGCCCATTAGCTGACAAATCTGCTATTGAGTTCAGCGATATTCTCCCATATCCCATTTTTTGTTCAGAACAATCTGAGAAAGTCGATCTGCCAAGGTGGTGCGGGGAACAGGTTGACCAGCTTAATGTTATGGCTACTTTTAATCTCTCCGGCAATGCTGCCGTATTTGCAAGGGAGGGGTTGGGTGTGGTACTTACCTTTGATAAGCTGATTGAATTATCTGATGAAAGCGACCTGTGTTTTAGGCAGATCGTTCCTGCCCTTCATACAAAAATGTATGTAATCTGGAAAAAATATCAGGTATTTACTCCGGTTGCTGAACTTCTGTTATCAGAGCTTAAAGGGATGTTAAAATAGGAAACCGGAATGTCGTTGGTGTCAATATGCCTTAAGGCATCCGTATATGCTATTGACTGAGAATGGCAGGCCAGATAATAGGTTACATTCGCTTCCGGATCGGTCACAGGAATTGTTATTCTGCCTGCCAGAAGGTTTTGACTATCCTTCGCAAGATTTGTAGTAAAACAGGGCAGTGAAGATTCCCTGACCAGTTCTTCAAATTCAAATTGGTCTGTCTGCACTAAAAATCTGGAGGCAGGCATTTGAACCCGNCACATTTCGTCCCAAAATCCAATTTCTGAATTGAGAAGGAAATTAAACCCATTCAGCTCAGAAAATGTTACGGAAGANCTTTCTGACAGNNCNTGGGAGGCTGGNACACAGACGGACAGATTTTCTTTCAGNAATGGGATATTTACGTAATGNTNGTACTGTGTATCATGAGGAAGGATTGCNAGTTGACAGAATTCGGAATCAAGGTCTCCGCAGATGGCAGGCACACTTTTTATTGAGGATGCAATCGTCATATCAGGATATGCAGAGGAAAGGGCAGGAAGCACATACCATAAAGGGGCAGGTGCACAGGAACTGATTGTAATGGTATGCAGACTTTTGTCAAATGCCCTTACAGTTCTTAAAGNGTTATCCGCNGNNGACAGAAGCTGCTTTGCCTGTTCTACNGCTNTTANGCCCGTATCATTGAGNNTGATTTTATTTTTNCCTCTNNNAAACANGGACACCCCGAAAACCTCTTCAAGGTGCTGCATCGTCCTTGTGATCGTGGGCTGTGAAATATGAAGTTTTTCCGCAGCCATAGATAAGGTTCCCATGTCTGCAAAGGCAATAAGCTGTTCCAGTTCGGTTAAGTCCAACATAATACTCCTCCGTATTCAGTATTCATTTTGTGAAATGCAGATTACGATATTCTTATTGTACATTTTTATAAGAAAAAAGTAAAATATATTTATCAAAAGCAAAAAAGTATTCAGAATGTGAATATCAGGAGGAATGAAAATGGAATATGTAAAATTAAATAACGGAGTAAAAATGCCTATGCTTGGATACGGAGTCTATCAGACACCGCCGGAGCAGACAGAAAGGTGCGTACTGGATGCAATCCGTATAGGATATAGAAGCATTGATACTGCCCAGGCGTATGGCAATGAGGAAGGGGTAGGAAATGCCCTGGTAAAATGCGGGCTGCCAAGAGAAGAGTTCTTTGTTACCACCAAGGTATGGATATCCAATGCAGGTTACGAGAAAGCAAAAGTCTCTATTGAGGAATCTTTAAAGAAGTTACAGACTTCCTATATTGACCTGCTGTTGATTCATCAGCCCTTTGGCGATTACTATGGAACTTACCGTGCAATGGAGGAGGCATACAAAGAAGGGAAGGTAAGGGCGATCGGCGTATCCAACTTTTATCCTGACAGATATATAGATATCCATCATTTTGCAGAGATTAAGCCGGCTGTCAATCAGGTAGAGACTCATGTATTCCAGCAGCAGAAGATTGCGAAGGAATATCTGAAGAAAAACGGTACACAGATTGAGTCATGGGGACCGTTTGCAGAGGGAAAGAATGATTACTTTAATAATCCTGTCCTGAAAGAAATTGGTGCGAACTACAGCAAATCTGCAGCACAGGTTGCCTTACGCTTTTTAATCCAGAGCAGTGTAGTGGTGATTCCAAAGTCCACACATAAGGAAAGGATGGAGGAGAATTTCAATGTGTTTGATTTTGCGCTGACAGCAGAGGAGATGGCAAAAGTGGAAGCGCTGGATGGTGGGGAGAGTCTGTTCTTTTCCCACTATGACCCTAAAACTGTTGAGTGGTTTATGACGCTTGTATAAGGAGAAAGACCGTACCTGTCAGCAAAAGCAGATACGGTCTTTTTACATAAGTTTTTTGCTTATGGATATATTCCGGAATACAGATTGCTCTACATAATGAAAATATTGATAATGAGGATTGTAAGAAATGAGAGGCAAAGAGGTGGCTGAATAATCTAAAGACCGGGATTGGGGAGTGTTTATAATGATATTTCCTGTGCCGACCGGCTTGTCAGGGCGGTTCGTACAGCGTATAATCAAATATAAGGGGCTGGTGGATTGAAGGTGTAATATATTAAAAATCGAAGAATGGAGGCTGGTAAGATAAATGATACGACAGATCAGATACTTTCAGTCTGTTGTCCGCAACAACAGTTTTTCAGAGGCAGCGGAGGAGTGCAATATCTCACAGTCTGCCATATCGCAGCAGATACAGGCGTTGGAGCGTGAACTGGGTTTTTATCTGCTGGAGAGAAAAAACCGAAAGTTTACACTTACCCCGGCAGGAGAATATTTTTATAAAAAGAGCCTGGTGCTGATTGCTGACTATGAGCAGATGTGCAGGGAGGCAGGCAAGCTCGCAAAAGATGATAAGGCTGCCTTGGTGATTGGCTATCTGCGCTGCTACAGCGGACAGGAATTTCATCTTGCATTGGAAGAGTTTTCAACGAAGCACCCTGATGTTTCGGTGAAGATTGAATATGGCAACCATGAGGAATTGTACGAGCTGCTCCGGACGGGAGGCGTGGATCTGGTTCTGAATGACCAGAGAAGGGCATTTTCAGACCAGTATGTGAACCTTATCCTGACCGTTGGAAATGAGTATATTGAAATCTCGTCAAGGAACCCGATCGCTTCTTTACCGTCTATTACGCCGCAGGAATTAAAAAACGTTCCTTGTATCCTTGTAGCTTCAAAGGAACAGAGGGAAAATGAGCAGGAGTATTATCATGGCGTGGTGGGATTCCAGGGGGATTTCCTTTATGCGGAAAACCTGGAGGAAGCCCGGCTGATGGTGATCGGAGGGCAGGGATTCATGC
>JAAVAE010000030.1 GCA_014804245.1 Lachnospiraceae bacterium
AAAAACCTATTTCCGCAAAATCTGAACGAATATATATGCTTATACTTACCTCCTCATATATCTTTGTCAATTGATTAATGTATTCACTTCTTTCACACAATTGACTTATTATCTTCTCTCAATTTTCGAGATATTCTCTTTCATTATCGTATTTGACCTCATACATCCATCTGTATTTGGGGGCTTTTCTTCCCAAAGCGACCTCTTCACCTTTATTAATAACTTTTGTCGGTAAAATATCAGTTCCAAAGTCAACTTCTATACGTTTTACATCAGCTATATCAAACACTATTTCTCCATTAAAGTCCATATTATCCTCCATTTGTTCCATATATATGTGCAAATCCCTCTGCTATCTCAATTAATAATTGTTATTTTATTTTTTTTAACACAGAATCCACTATATCTTCAAATTCTTCTTTTTCTCTTTCATATAACCACTCATGAATTTCACTTTTTTCCAGTACATCTTTTAATAAAGATTTTAACTCACCTGAATATATCGTCAAAAATGATGTATTCATTTCTGATATATTTTCAAGTAATTCCCCATCATAGGTTTCTCCCGCAAACACATTATCTTGCAAAAACTCCACTGCCTTTGCCATTGCAAGATGACAAAATTCTTTTTGACGTATCATTCGCAAAACATCCGCTATTGTAATTTCATTAATTGTTTTATCGATTAATTTATTATACCATTTTTGTAGTGGATATAATTCCTCATCAGAAACTATATATTCACAATTATATAACTCTTTTATTTTTCTTTTATCTTCTATCACTTTATACCTCCATACGGTTCAAACAGATCTTCTATTCTAGAAATATACGAATTTGCTTTATCCAATCCTTCCTGTACAGTCAGAAAGCTGTGCTTAAATCCACATGGCACTTCAGTTCCTCCTCGAACACCAACTGTTCCGGCAAAGTCAGTCAACGCCTCCTACGCTCTAAACAACTATGACGGACGATACCAGCTGGATGAGGCAGGAAATCTGTAATCGTTAAATTCGACAATTACTGATATCAGATATAAAACCAGCGGTATTTCATAACACTTTCAAGTCTCAGAAATACCGCTGACTCTATGTTTTTGCTTAATTATAAGAAATTTTTTTCTCGCCTTATCCCTTGGCAAATGCCATTGTAACATGGGTGTTTTGGAATCATCAAGGAAAACAAGGGCAAAATTATTAATAATCCTGGCTTTACTGCACATGTATGCTCAATCTCTTCAAACACCTTATATAGTATTTTTTATATTCTCCAAGCCTTTCATCAACGCATCTTGCACAATACTTACATTATCCGTATATTGATTCTTTTCCCGTTTGATGATTTCAAAAAGCTGTTTCAAACCCCCATCCACCATAATGGTTATTCCTTCGACCTTCTCTCCAGTTTTTTCATTTTCAAATTCTTCTGTCATTATCGTAATAGTTTTTTTCATTAAATAAATCCTCCAGTATAAATAACTTCGCTTTATCCAATAGGAAAAGTATTTTAAATTTTTATGAAAATTATTTTGTTGTATTATTAGTAACAGCCTTAAATGGAGCATGTCCAGTATCCGCATTCCTCAATAGTGATGGTTTTCGAAGGCGTAGACTTGTTTCAAAATCAAAAATAATTTTCCCCTCTTCTTTTCTATTCAATGAGATATTAATCCATATAGGAACAAATGGCGAATTCCATGCTACTAACTTTACGGTTTCATCAAGCGTGAACAATTTATTTCCTACATTTTTTTCACTTAATAGAACCAAACGCATGGTATTGTCTAAATCATTGAATGATTTATCTTTCTCATAAACTGGTATAATATTAAATCTAATATCATTTTCATCCGCACTTATTTTTCCCATTACTTCACTAATTGTCATTAATAGATTATCACGAAAAATTGTTTTATTCATTTCTCTCACTTTTTCCATGTATTTCCCTTTCTCTGTTTAGGCATATATTGTACTAGCCCGTTATAGAATATATCTGCATTTATAACATAATTTGACATGGATATTAGGAAATCTCCAAAGGGAATATTACAAATTTGCTACATCATTTTAATATATCTGCTAGGTATTGTATCTGCCAACCATACTTTTTCATTACCCAAGTAAAATTTTATTCCTTCATTCCATGCCTTTTTTGCATCAATAATTAATATACATGGCTTGTTATCATGACGTTTACCCACCTTTTTGGCAGTTTCGATGTCTTGAGATAAATGAACATATTGCCTACTCTGAGGTAATAGACCATTTTCACTAATTGATTCAAGAAATCTCCTAGCTGTTCCATGATATAAAATGTCTGGTGGCATTTTCTCTTCCTTCAGTATTTTCATTGGTATAGAATGACCATAAAATGCTCTAATTCTCCCATCTTTTAGTTCGTGGCGCTTTTTCTCAGATTTTTCAATCATCTCTTTCAAATCCGCTTCACCAATATTTTTCCATTTCTCTGCTTTATGTAATGCATCCAAAAGTTGTTCAACAGGAACCCAACCTTCTTGATCTATTTCCAGTTCATATTCCCATGGGGCATGACGTAAAGCATATGAAATTTCTTTACTCAATTCTTCTAACTTATTCATGTTCCATTACCTCGTAACCTTGAGCAATAAATTGAAACATACCAATACCATCCAAATATATGATATAATGTTTCGGCTTCCAATAGTCAAAATCCTCCTTGTTAATGCCCTTTAATTCATCTAGCCATTCAGAATCCACTAATTCGACTATCCTATCATACGAATCATATAATTTAGGTGTAAATCTTGTTGATGTATGTTTATTACATATGTATCTTTTATTATACTACGAAACAGCTTAGATAACCGGCACAATTTAACTATTTATCACCGATACAACACACTAGTCAATAGCCCGTTTTGGTACGTTTCCAATTCCAAATTTTATTCAAAACTTTGCTGAAACAAGTGTTAGTCATTATACAAAAAAACTAGTTCAAAAAAGCCTTTCCCCTCATTTTCGAATCTCCCTTTGTCACCTGAAAGTATCTGTTTTTCAGCTAACTCCCTTGCTTTAGACAGAAAACCTAAATCGATGTAAGATAAACATTGCAAAATATTCACATCACTTTTTACATTACCAGAAAAAATATATTGCATCACACTGTTTTTTTCAAGAAAGGATTTTTTTCCACATTTATCTTTTCCAAAAATTGCTTTGCCATTATATCTATATTTTCTGATAATTCCACTTTCCCTTTGGCAATTAGAATAGTGGGAGCTGCGAATGCACCATTTACTCGTAATGCATCGCCTTTATTTAAGTTTTCTTCCATCCTCATAATTTGCCAAAATATTTTATCAAAGGATTGCTTTTTTATATTGATTCTATAACTCAAATACTCAGAATTCACGACTAAAAAAATCGACAGATATAACATTTTCATCTTCTATCTTATATATTGTATTTTGTATTTTCTTGTATCCGCCCTCAGTAGCAATTTCTTTTATTGTTGAAATACAATTCTTTTGCACTTGTTTATCAATTTTCACTGTTTACACCTCTGATATATGACATTCTATCGCAATTCCCATCTCATTTACTTGTCGTTGCACTTGCTCTAAGAAATTTATAGCTTTTATTGTTGGTTCATACTTAAAGTGAATTCCTAAAATTGCATATTCAACTAATATGTTTTTATATACTTGATTGTACTGATGTTCTTCGCAGAAAGCAATATAGGCATTTATCTTGTCTTGCAGTACTAATAGATGATTATATTCATTACTCCAATCAAGATGATCAGTTATTAATCATTATATAAATACATGAGTTCTATGCCATTACTTATGAAGCAAAATTCTGTGCACTGATTATACTCAATAATTTATCATATTTCATATAGAAATATTACATTCTGACAAGTGTTGGTGCTTTTAATGCTAACAATTCAATAACTGTATCTACCGAATCAAATACAATATAATTTTTAATTTCATTTATAGGACGCGTACCATACACTTGCTCTTCAAAATACTTAACATATTTTGAATTTTGAATTAAAAGTATACTGCTTTTTTCCTTTTCATTATGACAAAATTTAGAAGCCCGATCAATATATGCATTTTCAATTGCACACCTAAAGTCCCATACAAAATCAAACACAATCTTATATTTGTTTTGATCTGTTGCAGTGAAAAATACTTCACACAACTGTTTCCCCATTGATATTTTATCAATACTTTCAACGCTAACAACAATATCGCAATTTACTAATACTTCCATTTTTATATCCACTTCTTTCACTTCGCTAAGGCACAAAACGCCATGAAAAGTACGGGGGCAGAAAGGAGTCCCTATGGCTTTAAAAATATTCTCGTTACTATTCAGACCTTTCATTCATTGTACTTTTCCACATCCTCCGCCAATATATTATTCCTTTTTAACAGGTCTGCAATATTATCATCCTTACTAATAAAAACAGTCATTGAACTATCCCATGCAATAATCTCTATTTCTGCAAGTGGATGCTGAATACACACCGGATTTTGCCAAACTCTCCCATATCCCTCTGCTTTTGGCAATTCAAATTTTAAAACTTTTTCCTTGGATATCTCTTTGGGAAATGCGGAAAAAACTCCCCATATCCATTGAAAATCCTCATTTTCAAACATTTCAGTTAGTTCATCTCCTGTTAACCAGCAATATTCCTCAGACAATATTTCTACATACTTTTCATTTTGAGGATAACATTCATGCCCAGTAATTAACCAATTATATTTTTTTTGAATACCATTAATTGATGCAAATAATCCATTAAGAAATGTAACGTATTTTTCACCCTTTTCTATTACTACTCCTCTCACTTACTACTCCTCCTGTTATATATTATCTACTTCTCTTGGGATTTCCATCTGTCCAATCCCACGTATGCACATGTGGGTATTCTGAATGCATTTTAGGATTTCCATGATTGGTCATATCTACATCTCTATATGCATTCCCACTTGAATCATACCAGCGTCTTGTCGAAACGTTTCCATTATTGTCTAAAATATCTACACTCGAATTGGGAACTCCTTTAGGTCCCGGGTTCTTAGAAGCCGTCGAATGATTACTTGATGGTGTTATATCAATCTCATTGCCTGTATTACTTGTAACTTTTGTTGTTTTACCTTCAGTTCCACCACCTTCACCCCCTACCTCCTCATTTACATTCACTGACTCTTTATTTGCATTATAAGCTCTCTGCCTCTCAATCCTCTCCAGATACGGCTTTTCTGCTATTATACATTCGTAGGATAAACATCCATACGCTATTTCCATCGTCACCTGACCCCAAAAACTCAGAGCTCGTTTATTCTCTTCCTGCCACTTATAGTAAGATTTCGTCTCTATTCTCTCTGCTGTCTCCTGGTATTCTCTTCTCACCATCTCCAGCATTTCTTCATTCAAAAGACGTGCATCCCATCCCGGTGTGTCTTCCATCCCGTTTATGACGCCCCTCGTTGACAGTCCTTCCACAAACACCTCCAGTCTGCTTACATCGCATGTGACCAGCAAATGTCCGAGCGCTGACCTGATCAGCATTCCTTCCATGTCATATTCCCCATACAAGGAAGCCATTTCCATATCTCCATTCCGTTTCAGACTGTCCTCCAGAAACTGGATTGCCTTCTCACACATGCCCTCATGCAGGTACAGGCTCCCATATGGATCCTCCAATATCTCCAGCAGCCCCGGATATTTCTGCTTCATCTCACAGGTCAGTGCCGCTTCCTTTAGAATCCGCTCCGCTGCCTTTCCATCCTGACCTGATGAGACCGGTTCTATCCACATTCCGCTCTTTTTGCATGTCAGGGTGGACTTCATTGTGATAGCTTCGTCCTCGCCTAACATCATATTCTGAGGTTCGTGGTTCTCCCAGAGGTCTTCCAGCTCAATCATCTGCTCACACTCAAGCCCTAAAGTGCAAGTCCCAAAAGGCATGATATTCACAAATGCCTTGCTGTCCCTCACGCAGGCACTTGGCAGATTATTGATATCAATGCTGCCTGTCTGTAACATCAGAAAGCTGTGCTTAAATCCGCATGGGCACTTTAGTTCCGCCCCGAATACCAGCTGTTCCGGCGGCGCTGACGAGTCCTCCTTCTTAAATAGCCATGAAAGAATATCCATTTATTTTACCTCCTTTATCTTACCATAAATTCCTCAATTCCCATACCCCTGACTTCACGCCTATATGCGCTTTCTACAAATGCAAGACTTGCCACGACATGGTTTCCTTCCGTTCCTCTTAGGAAGAATATTGGCTCCCCTTTTATCTTATCTACGCGCAGGATGCCCATTTCTATAGCGCTCCTGTCCCTGCTCAGTACACTGTCCTCATCCAGGCAGTCGATTTCCGGCAGATCCGGAATTTGATAAGAAGCCGTCCTCCCGTTCTTCTCGTCAAAAAGCGCTGCCTGCTTGAACTTTATTCCCGGACTGTACATCCTGATTAAGTTTGCAAACCCTTTGGATACCATGAAGCAGGGACTGCTTATGATATCCATGAACTCCTCCTCTTCCAGTTCAACTTTCAAATAGTTCCTCTCTTCCAGTGCTTCATAAATCTGTCCATACCGCCATATCCCGGGGCGTACCAACGAGTACCACCCCGGAAAGCGTGGCTGCAAATTCCGCTTATCCGCATATATCCTGAAATATCTCATAAAANNTCTCCCTTNCCACAGTAAAAAGAACATCTGCCTCTCCCATATATTCNCCNAACAGAATCCTCATCTTCGTTTCCNCTTGCCGGTCTCCTGNCGATACCTGCCTGCCNTCCAGCACCGCCCCAAGCATCTCCCTGATAAATGCCTTTGCCATCCGNTGNTAATACGGNGCATATACATAGCGGATATANTCNGTCTCATANNCCCTGATNCTNGGCACNNTNTTNCGCACCNTTNCTTTAAGNTCCTCCACATCCCTTTCAAAAAGACCATAGATATCCCCGGCATCCCAGCTGGCTGCTGCANGAGGCTCACTGCCATACATTTCCTTTCCCATCAGTTCTATCTGNATCAGATATCTNTTCANNAAAATNCTGCTGTGCAGGCAGGAGAAGAGAAGGAACTGCGCCTCNCCGCCGCGCTCCTCCCCTTTCCCGGCTGTNTCTTTTTCAAACACTTTTCCAAGGGCATCCAGAAAGCTGCCTGCCANCTGGCTGCTTTTTTGTTCACAGATAAGGACTGTTTCCGCACTGCTCTTTTCAAACTGTTCCGCNAGCAGCTCCNCTGNGGCTTCCATNATTNTTTCTTCACGTCCGCTCATTGTATTCTGAACTTNCCTCCCGAAAATGTGATGTCGCTGTCCATATGGAGNCCTGCNGCACCCTGCCGGACATCGACGCTCTTTGTCCCTGCGATGATGAGAGATGCATCCTGNCTGGAGATCGTCATATTTCCTCCGGCTNTGATGGATATATCCTTNTCGCTCACCAGCTGTATGCCTTTNCCGTCNAANATNTTGACCGACATGCCCTGGTTGTTGGTCAGTTCCAGACTGTCCGGCGTGAACAGCAGCTCCTTNCCGTATTTTGTCTTAAAGGATTTATGATCCGGTATCTTTCGGTCATGTCCTGTCTCCAGATGCACCGCGCTGATTACATAGCCATNCTCNTCCACATGGTCCGGTATCTGCANGCGCACCCTGTCCCCCACCTCCGGCATGCAGTACCATCCTGCCCCATCCGGGGAAGAATANCCTGTGGAGTAAGGGAACCACCGGGNAATCTTCTGACCGGCGTTCTCATCGCCTCNTAAANCAACCTGTACTTTATCCTGCATCACCGCTTTCACCTCTGCCTGAAAAGAGCATCCCTGCTGACATTCATTGAANNTNGGNANCACTTTGAANGCCTCTTTCTGGCGGAGAAAATAAGTGTGGATCAGTTCCCCTTTGCAGTACTCACTGTGAATCCNGTAAATATGACCGTGCAGCTCCCTGGTTCGAAGGACGTCCCAAAGATTGTAGATCTCCCTTGCGGACACCTGGTATTCCACATNATCCTGCTCCCTCGGCGCACCTTCTCCATTTGCNNTNTGCTGCATAAACNCGCCCACATACCTGCTCACGCGGCACTTNGCCTGATCCGGCAGTGTATATTCCTCATNATGCTGATTGCCCACATAATANAAGGGACCTTCCCTCCTGATTTCCGGTGTGACTGCCAGCCCGAAACGGCTTGCGATNCTCTTTACAAATTCCCAGTCAGTCTCTTTATGCTGGAGCAGGAAATCCACTGGGGTTTCCACACAGTCTTCGGCTATGACCCCGGACTCACCATAAGGCGTGTTGACTGCTTTCATCACATCCAGATAGGTAAGTGACTGATCCTGAAAAGAACGGAAATGTTCCGCACCGTCCATCAGATAGGTTCCGCTTTTCAGTTCCAATTCCAGAACATACTCATGCTCCAGCTGCTCCAGCGAAAAGCCTGCAATCATCCCCACCATCAGGATCCGCCTCATTCCGTCAGCATCTTCCGCCTCAATTTTTACCCATCTTTTAGATAACACCAGGAACCTGTATTCCTCCGCATTTTCATCACTGATAGTGCCCCGCAGCCGCGCCGAAGCATGTTCTCCCACTGCTCGGTCTATTTCCAAAAATTCAATGGAAATAAAATTAAAATGTGAAACATGAACCTGTTCTGCTTTCATACTTTTTCTCCTTCCCCTTTTTTAATCTGTTCCAGCGATTTTAAGACCAAAGGTTTCCACTCATCATAAAAAGCCATTCTGCAATTGAATGTTCCGGCCAGCAGANGATTTNNNGANCGAATTACAAACTGTACATTATAAGTTTCTTCATCCAGTGTGAAATTTTTATATTCAAACCATCTTCCCTCCATCCCCCCGGGTACAAGATCTCCTTTTTCATATACTACCGTTTCGGGTGCAAGGGATAAAACGGCATTCTGCATCTGTCCAATCAGCTCGTCCAGTCCTTCATCTACATCCTCCAGCAGATGAAATCCGAAATTTTCATCATAATCTGGTCCGGATAAAATGACCGGAGGGCGGTAGATGTTGATATACCTGACCTTTGCAATCTCCTCCGGCATCAGTGTGAAATGCTCCGGCAACAACATGACGAAGCTTCCATCAAACAGAGGCGTCCGGCAAAAGTGAATTCTCTTCCCATGAACAGGGATTTCATCATTAAGCAGATCGTGATCTGCTTTCACGCTTTGACACTTCCGCTTAAGCAGGAGGATTTCTTCATCCACGTATTTTCCTTCTCTCATACTCTGCTCCCATCTGCGCGCCCTAGCACGCACATTTCTTATCTCTTGTAATACAGTTCTTTTCTCTTTATTTCAAAGCTGTATTTCTTTTTACAGGGTTTTAGGGACCTTATCATTTCCATCATCCACTTTTTCCCCTCTTTGTCATCAGCTGTGCATCCTGCGGTTCCCAGCACCATGCAGCCATTCACCGGTAAAATATACATCACATGGAACAGTTCCCCTTCCATTCCTGCTGCCCTGAAAGAAAACCAGCCGCATCTCCCGCCCTGACAGTATATCAGCCCGGGCTCCCCAAGCAGGCAGGAAGGATAAAGGCTCGTCACAATACTGCATACTTCCTTTATCGCATATTCCAGCTGATTCCCTGCAAGTTTCTGGGATAGGATCTGGGAAAAGGTACAGAACCTGTGGGTGCTTTCATCTTCCAGAATAATCTGCGGTTTCTCCTCATAAGGGTACATGCCGTCTATCCTGCTCTTTTCCATTTCCGTAAAGGAATCCGGCAGCTGTACGAGAAGCTGTTCTTCAAACATCACCAGTTCCATCCGCTCTCTCCTTCCTGCGCCTTTCGATCTGCCTTTTCATCTCGTTTTTACATTCCGGAAAGGAAACCGGAAGGGCCGGATACTTTTCGCTTCCTTTTCTGCACACCAGATTCTCCATCCGCTCTGCCGCCCTGTCCCTTGTTTCCCCTGCCGTCAGCTGGTTTACCTTATCAATCATGGGGCTTTTCCCTACCGCCCCGTTTATAACTGAATATGACATCTTTTTCCCCTTTCCGAAGCGTACTACTTCCCTTTCATGCGGCCTGCAATTGGACGCGCCCCCGCCGCAATCCGGGCAATCTTGTCCTGCCCGGTATACTGGGGGATGGCTGAAATAATCTTTACAACAGATTCTCCAAGCTCAAAGTCATTTCTTTCACTTTCCTGTTCCAAAAGCTTTTGCAGCTCAAACTCCTTCTTTTCTTTTTCATCCTTCTTCCCACCCATGATTTTTTCCAGCGGTGTCTGCTCCCTTTCATCGCTCCTTCTCCTTGTCGGTTCAGACTGTATTTNNANTTCTNCTAAATTCCTAAAGGTGGTCTTTTTNCCCATGGCATCCAGATTATGGCAGATATTTANCACGGCNGGCTCTCCAACCTCTCTCNTGACNGCCGTAATCTCACTGGGCGCATTCAGCACTACCTCTGTCCCCTGCATAACGATCTGTCCCTTTGCCTGGATCAGGANCTCCCCGCNGCTTCTGATGCTGCTTCCCNTATCGTCCNCGAAANNTATCGTTGACCTTCCTTCTTCCCCGGACAATTCCACAAGCNCAGGCTGCAGAGTCAGCTTTTTATNCTGACTGGTTGAAAACCACCGGTTATCCGGGATCTGCGTCTCCCCGCATACCGCNCCATTTTGGCGTACACAGTGAATACCGATNGCCTCTCTCTCATCTTCCCCGGGAACCAGCAGACGGATCCTGCTTCCTTCCTCCGGCATGCAGTAGACCAGATTTCCATGCTCCGGCATCCAAGGGTAGTCATAAGCTGGGGCACATTCCTTTTCCCCATCTATATCCAGATGGATTTTCAGGGTTTCATCCTTTCTCTTTAGCACCCTCCCTTCAAGGCAGATTCCTTTTAAATATGGGTTATAACCGGTCTGCCTTGCAAAGTAACCGGGACCCGCCAGCCTGTATGTACCATACACCATTCCATGCTTTAAAATCATGTCCGCCTCAAAGACCCGCAGGACTTCACGGTTGTGCAGAACACTTTTTCCCAGATGTAGAATCTGTCCGGTCATCACCTCATGGTAAGCAGCCTTTCCTGCATCGAAATTCATTTCTCTGGCGCGCTCCGCATCCATGCACCATTTTTCTCTCAGTGCTCCCAGTTCTATCGGCTTTTCCTGATCAGGGATTCCCAGGCATAACCCTTCTCCTGCATAGTCGCCTTTGGCATAAACGGGAACCTGCAGGTGGGTTGACAGTCTTTTCAGAAATTCCCAGTCACTCTCCCGGTACTGAATAAATGGCGCTTCCGTCTTCTTATCCTGCACATTGCACTGAATAGAAAAAGAATGCTCTCTGCAGATTTTCTGAATTAGGTCTAAAATAGAGTGCTCCCCCTGCCAGGACCTGCTCTTTTTCTCTAAGTCCATAAGCCATGACAGGGAATACGCTGTGATGGAAATGGTTTCATAGGAAGCTTCCCTGTCTGTATGGATCTCACTGATGATTCCTGAAAAAAGAAGAGTTTTTTCTCCATCCGCAACTGCCTCTATCCCCAGGGGCTGACCCGCAAGCTGCATACCGGAATCCTCCACTTCCATAGGTCTGATACCTGCCGTCAATTGGGCAACCGTATGATTGCCCAGACGCTCTCGGATGGATAGACCTTTAAGCTGCCCGATAGGGATGTTACATCTTACTTTTATCTCATCCACCCTGATGAAATTTCCCGCCCGGGTGTCCTGCCCGTTAATTATCTCTTTATCGTTTAAATGCGTCCTCATTTCCTTCCTCCAATCCAGTACCTGCTGCCGCCGCAGACGTACTTTTTTAGGTGGATTAATTATAGTCAAAAAATTATTTTTTTCAACCCTCTTTGCATAATCGACAGAAAATCATACACATTCGACAAGATTGTAAGACAATAGTTCTTTCAAACACGATTTATAGTTCCAATTTTTGACATGAAAATATTCGGCCGCTATCCGGTAAATTTACGGAAAAAAGAACAGAGACTCTTTCGAATCTCTGCTTGTATGGCTATTATTTTTAGTTACTCTGTCCTAAACATTTGGCATACCTGCCCAATCTATGCGCGTTCAGAAGAAAATACCGATTAATCATCTTACATTAATTCTGTGCCCTCTTCAAGCTACTTATCAATATCTCTGTGTATTTCAGCAAATACCTTCTCAACAGGCTCGGTTCTTCCCTCGAGCATATCTGTATATCCTTTCTCAATTTCTGCATCCAGTTCTTCTTTTGAAAGTGCACCCATTGCCACAGGCTTTGATGTGGGCAGTTTTACCTCAAAAGGAAGACCCTTCTGGAGAATGATTTGCTTATAAAACATATTGATTGCATTGGACGCAGGAATGCCAAGTGCTGAGAGTATGCTCTCTGCCTGTTCCTTCACATCGGGTTCTATCCTTGCATATAAATTAGCTGACTTTGCTGCCATAGTGACCACTCCTTCTAAAATAATTACTTCTGAAAATTTCTACTGATTATATTATGTCCATTCGTACGCACAAAAGCAATACATATTTTAATTTTTAACAAAATATTCATAACCAGAAATTATCGAGACCTTTTACAGTTTATAACTCCATCAATATGCAGTTAATTCGTAGATTTACTACTCTGCTTTACTCTCTTCCCACCTGACAGTATCTCCCCTCTCAAACTCTCTCGTTGCAGATAAAATAATAATACTTTCTTTTCCAATCACCCCTTCCTCAACAGCTGCCCAGTTCTCATTTTTATCAATTACCCTGACATTTACTTCATCCACATAATATTCCTCCCCCAGAATCCCTTCCCTCTCCTTCAGCACATAAACATAATTCCTGTCATTCTCTGTATGAAGCGCGGCAAGGGGCAGGCATAACCCATATTTTTCTCCCTTATCAGATTTTGAAATGCTCCCTGCAACCCCCGGAATCCCGGTATCTTCTGGAAGTTCAATCAATGCCTCATATTTTCCGGGAATACTCCTGCTCTCCGCAAGGTAAGCAATCTCCTCCTCCAGCGCTCTGCTCTTTCCTTCCAGTTCCATCAAGATCTGATCGCCCAGACCAACATATTTTTTCTGTTCCTGATCCAGCGTTACCTTAAGCTGACAGGGCAGGTTCTCATCGGATAAAAGAAGCACTGCCGTATCCGGTACCCGGTCTCCCGGTCTTACTAAAATTTCCGTGACCACACCTGCATAAGGTGCCGTTATCGTTCCCTGACTGTCCAGAACCCTTTGATATTCCTGTATCTCCATGGAAAGCGCTGTCCTATCCAGCTGCGCTCTTTCAAGCTCCGCAGTGACCTCCTCAGGTAAAAGCAGATCCTCTACTGCTCTTTCCGCCTGCCTCACTGCCTCATCCCGTTTCGCCTTAGCATCTGCCTCGTCATACGCCGCACTTTGCAGCGCATCCCTCAAAGCTTCATCTCCACCATCTTCCTCAAGATCTTCCTCCGCCCTGACATAGCTTTCAAGCGCCCTGCCCACCAGAGTATCCTCCCTCCGGCAAGTGAGATCATAATCCTCCCTCGCCCTTGCTAGCTCCAGTTCCTTTTTCTGCCGGGCAATCTCCTGATTATCCAGAATCGCATTAATCTGAAGAGAGAGTTTGGAAATCTCATTCTTCTTCTCCTCCATCAACTCCTTCAAATCCGCAAGGTCAACCTGCATCAAAACGTCTCCTTCTTCCACCCGCTCCCCCTCATGGGCAAGAATCGAATCAATCCTCACCCCCGGCAGATAAGTCACCGTCTTTTCCCCTCCTGCCACAACAATACCTTCTACTTCCACCTTATGCTCTATATACTTCGCCTCTGGCCGACAAGTACTCACCATCGGCAACCGATACGCATAAACACTCTTAGAAATCACCGTACAAACAATCATAAACACCAAAAACCCAACAGATCCCGCCATCACCTTTTTCATTTTCTCTCCCTTCCGAAGCGCTCCGCCCCTTATCTCCACAGCCTCCATCACTCTTTCAATCCCGAATAGATAATCCCCTGTTCCAGATAATCCTGCCCCAGCACGAACACGAATACCGCCGGTATCAGCATAATCACGCTGGCACAAAACGCGTATCCCGCCTGTCCCCAGCTAATTTCCGGCAGATACAGTGAAAGCGGCCACAAAGCCTTTTCCTCCAGAAACGCCATCGGCTGCTCCATAAGGTTCCAGTATTCCAGAAATCCCAGCACCATGGCGGAAAGCAGCCCGCTTTTTCCAAGAGGAAGCCCCAGTCTTACAAATATCGTAAATTCACCGGCGCCGTCCATCCTCGCTGCTTCCAGCATCTGGGACGGAATGCTCCGAAATCCCCCGTAGGATAAAAAGACCGGAAAAGTAGAAAATACTGCCGGAAGAATAATTGCCTGATGGGTATTTAAAAGCGCCAGTTTATTTAACACCAGGTAGCTTGAGAGCATAGTCACCTGGAAGGGCAGGAGCATCAGCACCACATAGAGCGCAAACAGCGTTCTGCTGCCCTTCACCTGATAGACCGCAAATCCCCATGCCGCCGGAACCGCCGCCAGAAGCTGTCCTGCAAGGATACATCCCGACAGCTTCACGGAATTCCAGAACAGCACAAAAAACTGAGGTGTCTCAAACAAAAGCTTTTTATAATTCGCAAAAGACGGATAATCAGGCATCAGCTTCCAACTGATAAACCCATTTCCTTCTGTAAAAACCGGTTCCAGATACCCTCTAAGCTCCCATGTATCCATAAGGGATCCTGATAACAAAAGCAGCAGCGGCACGACTACTAGTATTGCGGGCAAAAGGAGCAGCGAAAAGGCACATCCTTTTTGCAGCGTCTTCCTTCCTCTCTTCATGAACCATATCATTTTATTTTTATCTGCTTTCAACTTTTATGCCTCGTTTCTATCCCACAATTTCTGCAAAAGAACAATTGCAATCATCAGAAATCCTCCCGTACACACTGCTGCCGCCGCCATTTTGTCCAGTTCCAGATTCACAAACCAATTGTTAAACAAATGCTGCAGAAGATAAATACTTTTATCAGGATAGGCTCCTGCGGTGAGATATGCCTCCCGGTAAATCTTGAAAGAATTCAAAAAGGATAAAACCACAATCGTATACAGACTTCCTTTCAGACTCGGCAGGATGACATACCATAGCCGGTGCCATTTTCCTGCACCGTCCACCTTCGCTGCCTCCAAAAGCTGTACGGGAATACCTGATAATCCTGCAAGCCACAGAATCACTGTATATCCCATATTCTTCCAGACATAACTTCCCACCAGCACCCAGAAGGCGGCTCCCGATCCAAGATAATCTTTATGTACCTCGCCCCACATGCCCGTCCATATTCCCACTCTGGTGAGCAGAAGATTCAAAAAACCATTTCTGTAAAACACCATTTTCCATACCAGCACAATTGTCGCCGTAGGCATGGCAAGGGGGAACAGATAAAAGGACTTAAACCATCCTTTATTTTTCGAACTATTAAGCAAAAGCGCTGCCACAAAGCCTGACAGGACCAGAAGCGGAATACCTGCCATTGTAAATTTAAATGTATTCCCCACCGCCAGCAAAAACGCCTGATTCTGAAAAATGGACTGATAATTTTTAAGACCGTTAAACTGCCCCGTCACTGCCGTAGTAAAAGACCTTTTCACCACATCCCCAAAGGGAATCAACACAAACATCATGATTCCGATAAATCCGGGAAGTATGAACAAGTAGAAAAATCTCTTTCTCCTCTTTGCCATAAAACACTTCTCCTATTCTGACATGTATATGGCAAGCTGCTGCCAGATGGCATCAAGAGCCTCTTCCAGACTTTGATTTCCCTGTATGAATTTTGCCCCCTCTTCAAACACAGTTTCCTCAAACACAGTATCTTCTATATACGGAGTATCCGCCTCTTCCATCCAGCCTATCAGGACATTAATTTCATCTTCGTCAGGGAAATAGACATCCAGTTCCACTTCCACACCATCCTCATCCATCATCACCATTGTGCCATATTGATTATTCTCCCCCAGATACTCCTCCTTGGGTGTAAAAAGTTCATCCAGCGCTGCCCTGTTGACGGCAAATCCTCCCAGCGCACATTGAACATCTTTTCCAAGGAACTCTTTTATAAAGTCTTCCGCCAGTTCCTTTTCGGAAGCGGATGCGCTGATTCCAAGCATTGCCTGGGGTACAAAGACCCTGCTGCTTTGACCCGACATAGGCACCAGTATGGTGTCCTCATATCCCTTTGCCTTGGCAGCGGAGGTGATATCATAATAGCCATATGGGTACGTTGTCAGACCAGCCATAAACTGTGTATAATCTCCCACATAGTCCAATGTGTTCACACCATAGATGGAAAGGTCATACATCCAGTTTTCTCCAAACTCCTCCAAATACCAGCTGGCGAAAGAATCATATCTGTCTATGCTTTTTTGTGCAATACTCTCCATCTGTGACTCGTAAATTCTTTTCATCTGCGTTAGAAATTCTGCCACTGCTTCCTTGTCTATTTCCCCGTTTTCCGTTTTCCATGCCGGAGCGCTTGCCACACCGAAAATCTTCATAATTCCTTTTTCAGAGCAAATGCCGAGAATATCTTTTCCCGGATGATCCCTGCGGATCAGTTCCATTTCATCTGCAACGGATGCAAGGTCTTCCATGCCGGAAACATACTGCTGCCTGCCCAGCATAACAGGAAATTCAGCCTGCCCCGGAACCACATAAATTCCGGAAGATGTTCCGCCCTCTCTTTTAAATGCCTGAAAAAGATTGGTAAATAATTCCTCTTCTTTGGCTAATTCATCTATTGTACTGCTAAGATCAAGGAGCAATCCCTTCTCTATGTAGGAATCCATAGGAAGTCCATCCAGCATCAGAAGGTCGGGTCCTTCTCCTGCCATGATTTCCGTGTTCAGTTTTTTAAGAGCATCTTCTCTGGTCACACCGCTGCCCTCTTCCATACCGATTTCATATTCCACAAATACGTCAGGATGACTGACCTGATAAAGGGAAATCGCAGTAAGGAGATCATAGCTTTCCTCAAGGCTATATAATTTTAATCTTTCACTGGGGACGGATGGCACATTAGGATCAAAAGAGAATCTCACCAACTTGCCGCTGTTAAAGACAGCCAGAAATTCATCATTTTCCAGCGGAAGCATATCTATCATTCCATATTGGGGACTGCCCAAGCGAGACAGGCTCCCATCAATCAACTGCTCTATTTTACTCTCCCCGATTACATGACTGTGTAAACCTTTTTTACCTGCCAGATAAAGAGTGCCATCCTCGCCGAAGAAGTAATTCAGGTCATACCAGCTGCCTCCATTGAATCCCCTTTCTCCATATTGACTCTCTACAAACTCTTCCAGCGCCGAATCTTCTACATACTCTTCTTTTTCCATGTCATAAAGAAGAGGGGTTTTGAAATCATAACCGTCTATGACCATCAAATCTTTCCAGAACCGCAAAAGCATGGGTCTGCCTTCCGCAGTGAGATAAGATTTACTGCTGCCGTCCTCTTTTATTTCATAAATCGTATCCCCCAGAGTGGTCACAAAAACCCTTCCCGTATCTGACATCCAGATTCTGTTAGCGTACATTTCCTCCTCCGTCAGAGACAGCATGATAGGAACTACCGTTCCATCCTTTCTGACTAACGCACACTCTGGAGACAGTTCAAAAGCTGATTCTGATTCCCGTTCCTCATAGTCGTCATAAATGATTCCTATCGTTCCGTCATCCGCCATCTGTATATCCATGACATAGGCAGTACGCAGCTTCTCCTCAAGCCATACATGGCTTTCACTTGTCCATGTAGCTCCGCCATCTTCCGATACCTGCAGTCCTGATTGCCGGTCCGTAATCACCAGCCTTCCATCAACAAGCTGTTTCATTCCGCTGACCACCCACAAACTCTCCGACAGGTCTATCTCCTCCTCCACATATCGTCCCATGGCAGTATCTGTCTGATTGCCAGAAGAATCACTGTCATTGCTGTTTCCCATTGTGCCTCTGTCCGTGCATCCTGTGGTAAGCAGAATCACTGTCGTCAAAAGCAGACACATAAGTTTTTTCACTGGTTTTTGTTTCATTTTTCGTTACTCCCTTCTGTTTTGCCTCAAGTATCATCGTATTTTGCAAACTGCCCTATAATCAAATATGACTATTGCAATAGTCTTTTATAGACTATCACAATAGTCACCACGTGTCAATCCTATATGCTGCGATTCCAAACTTTTCATTGCAATCCCGCCCCGCTGCGTTTCATCACCAAAAATAATGCTCATGTACGGTAAAGAAGCAGAAACTAAAAACAAGAGATAGACCGCCAGTACCACACTATTCCGAACCAAAAAACAAAGACCATAAGACAGCCAGTTATACACATTCCCACGAATGCCGACGACTACGGAATCTCTCATTTCTTCCCTCATAACATAGATTAGTATTTCACGCCCAAAATGGAGTAGTTCGCACCCTTACAATTAGATATAAAGTGCAAATGACGATATAATAAAAGGAAATAGACTTGAATTTTATATTTTTAGGTTATGAAAGGGAGTCGGGAAATGATGAGGATTGCAGTTTGTGATGATGACCGGGCAATCAGGGAAGAACTTTCTCGGCTGATACAAAAGCAGGTGTCGGAAGTGGATATTGTGGAGTATCAGTCGGGAGAAGAATTGATAAATGCAAATGGAATCTTTGACATTTATTTTCTTGATATTGAAATGGGTAAAGTGTCCGGCATGGATATAGCAAGGCATATCAGAGAACAGGAAGAAAGCGGCAGGCAAAGGAGCATTATTATTTTTGTGACAGGGTATCGGGAATACATGGAAGCGGCGTTTGATGTAAATGCGTTCCATTATCTGATAAAGCCTATTGACGTAGAAAAGTTTTCAGATGTTTTCAGCCGGGCATGGAAAGAAGCGTCTGTTTTTGAGGAACAGACAAAAAAACATATCATGGTAAAAAGTTCTGGAACGCAGCAGAAACTATTATTGAAAGACATTTACTATATAGAAAGCGGCAATAAAAAAGTGATCTTCCATACAACGAATGGGACACTGGAGGTTTACGGGAAAATGGAGGAATTGGAAAATGGGTTAGGGAACACTTTTTACCGCTGTCATAGGTGCTATCTTGTAAACATGGAGAAAATCGCTGCTTACAGTTCAGATAGCATACAAGTCACAAATGGGGATCACCTGCTCCTTGCAAGAAAGAAATATTCTGATTTCATCAAAACTTATATGCGGTATGTAAAAAACGGAGGGATTGTCAATGTCTGAAATGTTATTGTTTTCTGTTTTCATTTATTTGATTGACAGTATATTAAGTGGTGTTTATACATGGAACTTTCTGAAAGAAAAATATGGGAAAAGGGCTGTTTTGGTTGCATGGAGCGTAGCCTATTTTCTGATTCAGATTGCAGTATTTGAAATGTTGGACGACAAATTTCCAGTTGATAAAGTTGTGGGAATAATTTTGAATGCTTGTATCTTGTTGTTTATGCAGTCTGTTTTCTTTCAAAAAGATATGCAAAAGCAACTCTTTGTTACCTTTAGCTATATGGCAGGGAAAGAAACTGTAAAATATATGATTAGCGTATTTGCTATTGTATTAAGCGAATTATGTGATAAGATTTTGAGTCATTTAGTTGCAGGAGAAACGATAAATACGATAGAAAAAGCGTTGGTTTGGATAAAAATATCTAATGTTGTTTTCGTGGTCTTATGGGTGATGCTTTATGCTCTGTTGTTGTATGGATATCTGCATGTGATAAGCAAAAAATATGTTAAAAAAAATTATCCGCTGCAAAAACAGGAGAATGTTTTTCTGATTTTACCCTGTGTTGCTGCATTGTGTATTTCGGTACTGATAAAGATGATGATTATATCGGTTGAAAATGGAATGACAGTAATTATTTATGATACCGTTCCGGCAACAAGATTCTGGATACCAGTTATCTGTGCTTTGCTGCTTTCCACTATTGTTGCAAGCGTTATATTGTTTCAGAAATTGGTACAATACAATGAGGAAACGGGGAAACGTGCCATACTGGAAAATCAAGTGCGGCAAATGCAGAAAGAAATTGTTGAAATACAGGACATATATGCTGATATGAGAGGACTTCGTCATGATATGAGAAGCCACATAGCCAATATTTCCCTGCTTGTAAAAAACGTGGCGGGTTCAGTGAATGAAGAATTGGAAAGCTATATCGGAAAAATGGAGGAAACAGTCGGAAAATTAGATTTTACTTTTCAGACGGGAAACCCAATCACGGATATTATCATCCACCAAAAAGGACAGGAAGCGGAGAAAAAACAGATTCAGTTTCATGCTGATTTTGCCTATCCCCGCAAGCTTTCGATAGATGTTTATGATGTTGCTGTTATTCTGAACAATGCACTGGAAAATGCCATAGAAGCGTGCTGTAAGACAGAGGGCGATAAACAGATAAAGCTACATTCTTATGTAAAAGGCAGTCTGTTCTTTATAGAGGTCGAGAATGATTTTTCAGAGGATATTGTTATTGAAAAAGAAAGTGGTCTGCCTGTCAGCAGCAAGGAAAATGGGAAGCTGCATGGTTTGGGATTATCCAATATTCAAAGATGTGCAAAGAAGTATATGGGCGATATTGACATTGTAATCTCTGATACAGACGGCAGAAAGAAATTCAGCCTTACAGTAATGATGAATGGAAAGCCTGCTGCGGTAATTTGATACTGCACTGGAATTTCGCACCCAAAATGGAGCAGTTCGCGCCAAACCTATGAAAAAAATACGCAGATTGGCGATAAAAAAATAAAAATGATTTTTAAGGAGGACAACATTATGGCAATATCAGGAATCGGCAGCACTTACAGCAATGCGTATGAAAGTATGTATGCTTCCTCAAAAAAGGAANNAACAGAAAANCAGGAAGGAACAACAGAGAAAAAATACGCGAATGCGCAGGAGTATTATGATTACNTGAAAGGTAAATATGAATGCCTTANNGCNAAGAATTATAAGGTNACNATATCACCNGNNTATTTNGANAAATGNNTAAATNATCCNGAANAAGCNGANCTGNTNGAAAANAATNTGGCACATATACCNNTCAGTAAGCNGATGGNGACNGCATTTTGGAGTGCNCAGGGAGCAAGAGTTGTGAACGANGAATTGNTTTTTGANGAAAACGGNAATTGNTGTGGCAGNCCTAATACATATNTTACNAACAGCAATTCATCATCCGGTAGCAGTNNTCAGGATAAAAAGATAGAGANAAAAANANAGAGAAAANCTACGCCACAAGATTATTACGAAAAGAGAAAGCAGCTAAGAGAGCAATTTGA
>JAAVAE010000031.1 GCA_014804245.1 Lachnospiraceae bacterium
CTGACTTTGCATAACTATTAACTTTGCATAACATCGCTTATGGAAAGCTTTCCATAATTTATGAACCACCGCATTCAGCAATATCTCACGGAATGCTTCTTGCGGAAACATAAACTGCTCAATCCTTTGAATCCCTTCATAATAAATCAAGGCTTTCAAATATTTCGTGTAAACCAAGTCAACCGTCTTATCAATCTGTTCAAGCAGAGAACCATGTACCTCGTCCTGATATTTCAAATCAGAATCAGAATCGCCAAAATAACCAATTTTAATATAAGAACCTGTAACCCACTTCTCCGGATCTTTATAGAATGCCAACATTGCCGCCTTGATCAGGTAGCCTTCCTCATCAAATAAGTGAAGGTTTTCCATTAGTATGGTATCATCAACTCTTGTTTCTTCCTCCGTCAATCTGTGCCTTCTCAGAGCCTTTTCCTTAAATAAGTCAATTGCCTCTCTCCTTAGATCCGTTACCTGTAATTTGAGTATCGGCATACCATCCCATGTTCTGCCCTGCGATTTAAGGATTGCTTTATCCAGTTCTTTTCCTGTTATCGTTCTCATTGTACTTCCGGAACGATAAAAATATTTACCATGATAGCTGATGAGAGAAGGATACTTGTCCACAATAATTTCAATATATTGCAAGTCGTTCTCGCATAACAGATTGACATCCAATGTCATTAAGTTAAGCTAATGGGGTATTTTTATATATGTCCTAAATTAATTTTTTAAAAAATTCCATAAAAGGGTTGACACAAGGTCTGGAATGTGCGGCCGCTTTCGCTGTATGGCAGCGAAAGCGGCCCTTGTTGTTAGCAGCGTATATACATTCTGACAACAAGGAGGTAATTTTTATGAAACCATTCGCACAGGCCATGAAGGACACCCTCATGGGCATTATCGACGAAATGGCGGCTGACCCCCGCCCCTTCGTCAGGAACCCGGACACTGATTTCACACGTGACAGGAAGCTCAGCTTCCGGGATACCATCAATCTTATCCTTTCCATGGGGGGCTCCACCCTCAACCAGGAGCTGCTGGGCTATTTCCTCTTCAATTCCCTGGATACGCCCACCGCTTCTGCCTTTGTCCAGCAGCGGACAAAGATCCTCCCGGATGCCTTCCGCCACCTTTTCTGCCGCTTCCGCCAGGCCACCCAGCCTCCCCAGCCGGGGGAGGGCTTCCTCCCCGTCGCCGCGGACGGCACAGTCACGACTTTTTACTGCGACCCGTCAGACAAAGAGTGCCATATCGACAACTCCTCCATGAAGGGCTACAACGCCATGCACATCACTGCTCTTTACGCCCTGCATACGAGGGCTTATTCCGATGCTGTCATTCAGGGTGAAGCACAGAAGGATGAGTTCCGGGCATTCTGCGACATGGTGGACCGCTACCCGGGCAGCCTTGCCCCGCGGACAATCTTCATTGCGGACAGGGGGTTCTCCTCATACAATGTATTCGCCCATATCATGCAGAAAGGGGCGTACTTCCTCATCCGGACAAAGGACACCACCAGCAACGGCATCGCCTCCAGGCTCGACCTCCCAACTTCCGGCGGGTTTGACAGGACTGTCCACATCACCTTGGTCCGCAGGCAGACCAACTATTTCAAAAGCCTCCCCGGCGCAAGGCTCATCCAAAAGCAGGTCCCTTTCGACTTTCTTGAGTATGGCTCCAATGAAACATACCCCATGACGCTGCGATTCGTCCGCCTCATGCTGCCGGACGGCTCCTATGAGCTGCTTGTGACAAACCTCCCCGCGGACACGTTCCCGCCTGCGGAACTCCTGCGCCTCTATGGGATGCGCTGGGGCATGGAGTCCTCCTTCCGGGAACTGAAATATTCCATAGGAATGTCCAACTACCACTGCCGCAAGCCCCAGTCTGTCATACAGGAGATATGGGCGCGGCTCACCCTTTACAATTTCTGCGAGGCCATAATCACGCACACAGCTGGGGAGATGGCAGAAGAGGGCAGGGGGGATGGAAAAAAGAAAAAGTATGTATACCAGATAAACTTCACTCTGGCCGTCCGCGTCTGCCACCGCTTCCTGCGCACCCTGCCACATGAAAACCCGCCGGATGTCGGGGCGCTCATCAGGAAGTACCTGCTGCCGGTCAGACCCGGCAGGCAGTTCCGGCGGCGTATGCGGTTCTGCCATGCGGTAAGCTTCCTTTACAGGATCATGTGACAGACCATGGCTTATATATCTTTTTAACGGCAGAAGCAGTTCTGTCTTTTTGTCATGCCCCAATATAGCGCTTCCCTAATGTTTTACCTTTTTGATCCCATTTTTACCCTGTCTGGCTGCTTATCTTCTATTCTTAACTTCATGACATTGGATTGACATCTGCTACGATACCCATTGTATCTGTAATCTTATTTGGAATCGCTTCCAATAGTTTTTTCGTGTCCTTATCGCTTAATCCAACAACATCGCCGCTATCATTTTTGCCGATATAGAGCGTTCCGCCATAAGCATTTGCATACCCACAAATCCACTCTAAGAACTCGTCATGCCATGATTCTTTCCATTCTGTTGTCTGATGTTCCGGCATATAATTCACCTGCTTTCTATCGACATTTATTTGCTTATTAATGCATTATTGCCAATTTTATCTGTTTTGCAACAACATTTTATGTTGTGCTTTATCTTTGTGTCTATATATTACCACATAAACGCTCACTTTTCTATAAAAATATGATATTTCGCTAATTGCTGTGAACTTCCACGTCCCCTTGTTTTCTATTGGTACAGAATTTCCATTGTCTTTCGTAAAATATAAATAATGCGAATAATGGCAGATAATCATATAGACTATCTGCCATTTAAAATAGTGTATGTNAAAAGTGACTATTCGAACTCCCTATGACTATAACATAATTGTTAAATATTTAGTTGCTTTTTACTGGTTTTCATAGCTATACTATTCACATTTTATGCCTTATTTACAGTTTCAGCGCAAACAGGCATCATACAGGTATCACAAAATCTCTTTATCTCTTTCTATTTTGACTAACCTTTTGAGTTTTATTTAATATAGCATTTGCACATAATTGAGTTAACGGTTCGCCTATAGCCTCTTTATAATTAAATCCTAAAAGTTGGATTGCTTTTAAAACATCAACACAAATCAGCTCTTTTAATTGCTGATACATTGCTACATCTGTATCTGGGCTCATCTCTTTAATAATATCTAATACTAATTCTACAGTATTATGCAAATGTTCAATATCGCTGTCGCTAATTACATATCGTTCCATTTCGTTTTTATATACCTGCGCAATACGAATTGCTTCTGCACGTTCTGCTATTAATTCATTAATAATCTCATCATACTGATTTTTAATTTTTTCAATGTCTTTTTCAACTTGAATAGCTTTTATTTTGGCTTCCGTAGCCGTAACAGTTCCTTTTGAAGATAATAAAGATAAGTTCTTTGCTAGCTCCTCTAATACTTGAATTTCTCTCTGTTCCATAACTGTCCTCCCTACATAATGTTTTTCATAAATTCATCTAAGCTATATATCCATTCCTGTTCATCTATTGCTAATCCCCAATTTTGAATAAGTTTCTGCTTCAATTCCACCATTCCCATTTTACAATGTTCATCATTCTTTAACACTACACCCATTTTCCTTATATCGACTGCACAATTATGATATTGTGGGTTATTAAAATCAAAATCTGGAGTATACATATTTATATAATCACTTTCTATTATCCATGCTGCCCCCATCTCATTTAAGCATGCTGCGCTTTTTAAGTACTCATTCGACCAAAGAAATATAACAAAAATATCTTTTTGTATATTTTGTTTTAAATACTCAAAGATGTTATTACCTGTCGGAATCTTATGTAAAGGATGTGAAGTATATATCAATTGTTCTTTTCTTAATCCTAAACTCATTAAAAGATTTCTTATAGCATCACCGTATTTTTTATCATATGAATTATGACTCAAAAAAATTTTTGAATACATTTGCTTTTCCTCTTTTCCTATTCCAATCTTAGTTTGAAATCCGGCTTGAATTTCTTCTAATATCTTTTTATTTCTATCATGCGCTGACGGATCCACAACAAACTCATTCTCATATATTTGATTTATATTCTTCTCATACCAAACACATAATTCATTAATATAATAGGCTATTGCTTCTATATCTTTTATGTCAATTTGTTTTTCTAGTCCATCTAAGAAATTAACTATATTACCCTCAGAAGTATAATCTAAAATAGTTTTCCTTATTCCTTTATATTCTAATTCTAATTTTTTAAGATTATTCACTATTATATTTCTCCTCGAAAAAAACCTTCTTTTTATCGTCGCCAATACATATAATCACGGAAAGAATTATCCACTGGCCCTAAACTTTTATTCACATATTTGTGAAAAACTATTGATGATTCTTTATATATTCTTCTTTAACCTTATCAATCGTTTTGCCACCAATACCAAAATTTTTATCAGATACCTCTTTAATTGTGGTAACAAAAAATTCCTGTGGTACTTTCATAATCTCAGAAGACACTTCTGTTAATCGCTTAATTAGCAGTTCTTTTTGCTCGTCTGATAATGCTCCACTTTCGACTGTAATATATGGCATTTCCACTTTCCAATTACAAAATTCAGTGCAATTGGGGCAATATTACCTGCCCCTATGCTTCTCTTTCTTTTTCTGCTGTTTCAGTTCAAACTGCCGCTGTTTCTCTGCTTCCCGCTGTTCCTGGCTCATAGTCTTGCGTTCAATTTTCAACTGCTCCTGCTGTAATTTCAAAGCCTGTTGCGATTTTGTTCCTATCCCAGCATTCCGCACCTGTTTTCGCACCTCACGCTGCACCCGTTTAGGATTGCGACCAACTTCTTTTACATCAGTTGCCACAGCTGGACTAAATCGTAACCGATAGTAATTTCTCAGAACGAAATCATAAATCTCATAGTCTTTTGGTTCTGCGCCAAACGTAACCTTACACACAGATAGCTTTCCATCTGATATACGTTCAAACACTCCCACCCAAAAGGGTTCTTCAAAAAATACTGTCAGCTTTCCTGAAACTTTGTCCATGACAATTCCTCCTTAAAATGATTGTGATGAACAAAGAACGGACGACCCTAAGGAGGGAGGGTTACTTACACCAAATCGGTGCGACTGGACTACCTACCAGTTCTGCAAGATTGCCTTGCGTTGTGTTTTTATCTTTGCTTCTATATATTACCATATAAACGTGCATTTTCCCATAAAAATATGGCAATCTGCTTATTATTGCCAACTGCCACATTACCAGAAAAAAGTCCTCCACCTTGCGGCGAAGGACTATACATTCAAACCAACCATTTATATACCGCATATTGGTCAGCGGTAAACTTTCTTTGTACCTACACTCTAGCAAGCACAAAGTAGAAAGTCAATAGGACTTTCCCTTAAAATTTTGTGCCACATCCACACAATTTATTCTCAATTTACAGCTATTCGAACTCGGCGTGTTCTTTGCTGTCCTTAACTATATTTGTTTAATTTTTATGCAAATACACGCCTGTTTTTACTTCAATTACATCATTTATTATGGCTTGCTGATTTTCTGTTGCCAAAATGTTGCCACGCATATATTATAGCAAATCCCTGCAAGTTAACAACCTATTTTTTAATCTTTATTTTAATGAATACTCTCCCCATACTAAATTTACCTTTTTGGATTTACTATTAAATTTAAGACTACAATCAAAAACCACTTTACTAACAATTCTTTTATCTGTAGGATATTTTACTATTTCCTTAATTTCCGGAGAATTAGATAATAACCAATCAACTATTTCACGCTCAAGATCATCTGCCGGAACTGTTGTTTCAATATTATGCTTGAGCAGCCATACATAAACATAGTTTTCGATTATAAAATAATATTTTCTACATAATTCATTTATTAAATCCACTGTCTCCTTTTTTTCTATCCAACTTTTAGAATCAATTATGCAAATGTCACTACATGCTTCTTGTAAACAAGTAACCATTTCCCACTCGTTATATTTTCTTGTTGTATAACATTCATCGTCTACATATTTCTTATTAATTTCAACAGCTCTTTCTATTTCACCATTCTTAATTGCATTATTCACATTTATCACATTATTAAAAAAAGAATCCATAGTACGTTTCAAATCAATATTTGCACCTTTTAGAAACTCATATTCGTAGTAATAAAATATCCAATCGGGATTATATGTAATAGGCTCAACGCAATCACAATTATCCCGATTTTGAATAAACCTATCTTCTTTTACCAATTGATACAAACACAATATTTCTATATTTGTTTTTTCAATCAAGCTAAGCAACATTCTAATTTTCGTTCTTTTTTCTTCAATCACTTTGCTACGATCTTGTATGTAAATAAAATATCCCAAACAAAATGTCCCTAAAAATGAGAGATAGCTTCCCGAAAACGCAAGAATATCTGAATGTTGTAACGATATATCTCCTTCTGCATATATATTAACTACTATAATTACAATAATTAAAGCAAGAAGTGGGACAATAAAAATAGGCCAATACTTTTTTATTATTCCTTTTACCCAAATCCAAATAAGCAAAAGAATACTTATTTCAATCCCTATAATAATTATCCCTGATTTTAGAGCATTTCCATAATAATTTAAAAGCAAAAAATAACCTATTAAAAGTAATAAGCTAAAGCCAGTCCTAACGATTTTCCATATTTTGTTTCCCTTTAAATTATAAACATCCCCAATTGTTATACCGATACCCCGTTCAAAAATCCATGAATCGGGGCTATCCGTTTCTCTCTTTTTCATTATTGAATAAACACCTTTTTCCAACTAGCATACTAAGCCACATTTATAAATTTAGATAAAAAAGGGCATTTTCCCTAACCATACTTATTACATGGTGCTAGCACCATGTGTAAAGAACATTAACAAGGAATATATCACACTTGCTACCACTCTAATAAACAAAATGGAATACATCAATAGTCTGCTGATATTTTCCACCTTTTTCATTGGGATTTCTCTGTTGCTTTAATCATTATCTCACTCCGCAAATTTCTTGACTATCTCTCGTAGCTTTATAGCCTTTTCGCAATACCATTCAAAATATTTATCCCAATTTTCAGTATTAAAATCAGCATTATACGTGTCATATCCAAACACCGCATCTATAGATGCCTCGTGCCATGAGATTTCTTCACCCAAAAACTCCTCAATAGCTATTTTTTGCGCTAAAAAATGGTTATACAAATCCTTGTTTTTACTAATATATATCTGAGCAGCAAGACGTTTTTTTGTCATAGTGGCAGTCAATGTAATGTGACAGTGTCTGTTTCCTACCGAGAGATCATACCAACCTTGTGGATATGCCTTTCTTTCACTAAAAATTTTTTTAAATTCGGTCTTATTAAAAGCATACTTCTTGAATGCTTCCCAATATTCGAGATTAGTTTTCTTTGTATCTGACAATCCCTCAGATGCTTTCATTGCTTTTGCCCAATCATTAGGGCGTTCCACAACATTAAATCGAGGGGCGGGGACAGAACCATTGATTTTCCATAATTCGATCTCAAGCAGAAAGAACCCGATGTTCTCATCTGTATGTTGATTGAGCCATTCCACTGCTTGCCGATGTTCATCCCGAGCGCGTTTAACGATCCAGATAATAACAGATGCCTCCTTCCCCGCCGCATATGTTATTATCTTACCAAGGTGGTCATGATTTGTATCCTCTAGTTGATTTTCAATGATAATCTTCCTACCTGTTCCCTCCTCTGTAGCAAAAAGATCAACAGAGAAACTCCCCACAGGAGACTCTCTTTCCTCAAGATTAATATCAATTCCAACCGCCTCTCCCAGCATAGTGAGATTCTCATCCCTTGCAAGCCACACCGTAAAATCCCTCGCCTCATTTGACCATATCTTTCTTAAGTCTTCTACCCGTTCAATTTTTCCTAACTCTGGCATATATACCTCCCAAACTCTGATTTTTCCTTAATTACATGGTGCTAGCACCATATATATAGAACATTAACTAAGGAAAATATCACTTTGTTGCTCTCTACTTCTTTAATAGTGAATCAGAACTTATACAGTTGTTTTATCATCATTATCCGCAAGCTGTGGCAATTCTCCTTTATCTCCAATCGCAGAATGAACACCTATTCCAGCACCTATGATTGCTACAACACCCAAAACTCCCCACAGAACTTTTGTTCCAAGTCTATCCAGAAATTTTTTATATTGTAAATCTGCCTGTGCAATTCTATCTGCGACCAAAATCATATCCTCAGTTATAGATTTCCGTTCTTCCTCCGTAATACTTTCTACATCCATTCTTCTTGCCAACGCATCAAGAATTGTCTGATATCCATGAATTACTTGTGCTTGGCTCTCTGTGGCTTTTTCTAAAATATTATTACACATCTGTATATAGTTAGATATTACGGTTTTTCCAAAATCAGCAAATTCCGGAAATTGATTGATTATTGCTATTGCTATTTCTTTATCCATATAAGGAATTATTGATGCAAACTGCATAATTTTATCTTTTGACAAATTACGAAAAGAATCTATTTTAAGTGCCCTTTTTACTGCTTCTTCAGACACATATCTTTTTGGTAACATATTTGACATATCATCCGTCCCTTCAAATTTCAAACCGTTATAATCTGAAATGCCAATTCTCAGTGTTAAACTCTAAACAATTAATCGTTTTTCTAAATATCCACTTTCTTTCATTCGTTCATAAGTACCCAGCATATCATTCTTATTTATAAATTCCAATGCTTCATTATATTCCATTCCTAACATAAGTAAATTCATCCTCGCAGCATGTAAATAATTCTCATACCATGCCCACTCTGGGTTTTTGGACAATTCTCGAATTGTCGAACGTGATACTATGGGATTTATCTTGTAATCATCTGGTCGACAAAAACTTTTAACAATATTAATATTGTTTTCCATCACTTTTTTTTGCCCCAATGCAGAGCCTCCTATACTATTCCAAGGTGGAAAATGCCCATACTTTCTTCGAAATGATTCGATTAATATCCCCTCCACTCTCTTTATATCATCCCTCCCCTGTTCACTTAACATATCTTCTATTGGGGAATTCTGTTGTTTTGCGAATTTCTCATACATTTTTTTGTTTCGATAAACTAATGGTTGTGATAACGGTGACTGTACAAATATGGTATAACCTAAACGCTCATTTTTTGAAAAATATTCTTCAATTTGAATCTGCTTTGTCCCCTCTTTAACTGGTAAAATTCCATTATGTTGTTTGAATCTTTCAGCCAAATCGCCCGCTAATCCAATATAAAGAACTGCTTCTGCATAATAATCCCAAAAACAATAAATACCTGCCGAAGCCCATCCATAATTATCTGCTGGCGAGCATAAATCATTAATCGCATTTGCTATCTCCAAAGCTTCTTCTTTCCTATATGCATCTATAATAACTGTTCCAAACATTATGTATCTCCTTGACTTTGTATTTATCATTCTGATTTCATTTTTTTAAGTAATATAAACCCCAATATAAAAACTGCCCCGCCTAACAATACAAACATAGACCAAATCATATTCCAAAAAGGCGAAGATATATCAAACATTTTAAACAATAGCTCATGCCAAAAATTTAATCCTGCTGCAATTGCAAACAAATCAAACAAAACATAAAGTCCACCAAACAAATATATATATCGCCACCAATAATTATTATGCAGATTTTTGAAAAAAGTAATAATTCCTAAAATACACAGAATAGCTAAAACTCCCATAACAGAGTAATACGGCACACCTTTATTGTTCAAAATTCCAATCCAGAAATCGGCATACGCTTTTCTGTCAATCAGCCCCCATATTCTATGTAAATGAAATAGCCCAAATAGAATAAAAAATACTGGCTCATAAAATTTGATTTTTTTCATTTTCCACTCTTTCATACTGGAAATTGCAAATACAAAGAAACCGATTTTACTCCAAATCCATTGTGTAAAATTTTGCCTTGAACGTTTGACTACCATCAAGTTTTGTATATTCCCCATAATGGTCAAATTTCAATCCACATTTTTCCATAACTTTTCCTGAACGCGGATTGTCTACTGCATGATCCGAACATATCTTTTTTATGCCAAGTTTTCTATATACAAATTCAATAATAGCCTTCATCGCTTCAGTACAATATCCCTTGTGCCAATAATCATAATGAAGATTGTATCCTATCCCCCAGTAATCCTTCATTTGTGCATTTGGACCTATACCTCCTGTTCCAATTACTTTATTTTCTTCTTTCAAAACAAATGCCCAATTCCACTCTTTTTCATCTACAAGTGTGGAATTTATCCAGTCTATAGTTTGACTAATATCAGAATATGTGGAATATGCCATATACTTTGTAACTCTTTCATCACTGTTCCAGCTGAAACAGGCTTCTGCATCATCAAGAGTTATAGGACGCAAAATCAACCTATCTGTTTCAATAATTGGTTCTTTACTCATTATCAATCCCTCCATATACTGATTTATTAAAAATCATACATGCCTTGATTTTCCCATATCTTTCACTTTTTGATTATACCACTTTCACTTCTCATGTTCCACAAAAATATAGGGCATAGCAACCTCCATGCCCCACATTTCTTATCGTTCTAACGATTTTTCAATTTTCCATTTCTGCCTTTTCAAGTCATTCTGTTTCTCATACAAACTATTTCGCTCTTTGCATAATTCCTTCATGCGCTCCAACTGCGCCCGCACTCCCTCCCGACAATCCGGCTCTATTTTCTTATATTCCTCGGTCAGATTGCGGATTGTATTGTTGTTCGTCTTTATCTGCTCCGACACGCATATCCAATCAATCAGATTACGCACTTCCATATCAGTATCATACAATTCCGTCTCTGTCAAAATCTTTGCACACAACCGCACCATAACTTTTTTCTCCATATCCGTCATATCCTATCAATCCCCTTTCCTATCGGCTCATTTCAAATGTACGTTTCGGGCGTTTATTTGCCTTTTCTGCCTGTTCTAATGCTTTTGACCGTTCTACTATCAACTGTATCTGTTCCCTGCCTAAATGACGCTCCAAACGCACCAAATCAGATACTTTTTCCTGCAATCTGTCTATGGTATCGCTCTGCTCCATAACCTTGTCTGTCAAGAGACTAATCTGCTTCTGTTGCCCATCCACTTTGGCGGTCAGCTTCTTTCCCTGCTCCGCAAGCTGTACGCATTTAATAGTCAGATTTTTCACTACCTCTTTTAATTTCTCCATAAGCGGTAAAGCCTTTTTATCACGGTAAGCCTTTGCACTCATTAACGCACCTGGCTCCGGCAACTGCCATTTCGCATCTTCATCATAGGCGTGTATATTTCGTTCCATGACTTCCTTAGACTGTACCATTTTGTTAATCTCCTGCTGTAACTTTTTCTGCTGTTTCTCCAATTTCTCATTTTCGGATAACAGCTTTTCTTTATCTTCTGCCAGTGTTTTCGACTGTTCTTTCAGCAAAAGATTTGTTGCGGAAAGTTCCGATACTTCCTGCCGGATCACTTCGCCCTCTTTCCATATCTGCTCCATTTCCTGCCCTGCTGCTATCTGCTGGTGAAGAATATCGGACAATTCTTCTTTACTGCTGGAAATCGTCTGTTCCAGTTCCGCAACCTCTTTCTGTCTTTCCTGCTTTTCAAAGTCAAGTACAGACAAATGCTTGTTGTGTGTGCCTAACTGTTTCCACTGTACACCATGACGCACCATGACGTTTGAAAGTTCCTGCTTCTCCGCTTCAATCCATTCGTTCCATTCCGTCATTCCCCTTGTGCCGCCTTTGGAGCCTTGCTCCGCTAATGCACCTTTGAGCGAAACTCTTGTATCAAGCCCCCGCTTGCTGTTACGGATAAAAGGAACAAAATCAATGTGGATATGTGGTGTCTGCTCATCCATATGCAGATGACTTGAAAATACATACAGGTTCGGATTTCTTTTCTGAAACTGCTCCATGAACTCACATAAAATATCTTTTGCCAACTGCCCCTCATTGCTCTGTACATTCATATCGTCCTTATTGCCGATTTGGAAGATTACTTCATAAAATAATTTCTCCTGCTTTCCCCGGCGTATCTTCTCATAGTAATCGTCAATCTTTCGGTCACTCCGTTTCTGTTTTGCGTTGTAACGTTCCAGTGCTTCATCAAAAAGAGTATGGTAAACTTCTTTTATATCCGAGTGGCAAAATTCCACATTATCCCTGCTTCGCTCCTTATCCACATTTTTAGCTGTAAAGGCTCTCGTATTGTGATTGACTGAACCTTTTCCCACCATGCCGCTAATCGTTCTTTCCAATAGGCATATCCTCCACATTCTATATATTTGTGTCACAAATTTTACTGCGCCGACTAAGGCGCAAAGTGAAGTTTCTTCGCTTCGGCTTTGTTACTTTCCCGAAAGTAACGCAAAAGCACTTTCGACAGGCTACGCTCTATCAAAAGTGCCTTTGCGCCCTCCGGGGGTGCAAGACATCCGGGGGATGTCTGCTCTGCACCGACCGAAGCGGAGCGGAGACCTTCCCGTCCTTACGGACGGTCGGCTTTTCGCCGCTTTAATGCGTCGGTTTGCGTCGATAACGTCGATATTTTCTATACCGCCCTGCTATCGAAAATACCGTCGTAACCGACGCATATCGTCGCACTCTAAACTTTCGGCTCTAACCGTTTCAAAATGATTTTTCTCTCATGCCCACGCTTATTGTCATAGAAAATGCCATAATCATTAAGCAACTGGCTGTTCAACACATTTAATTTACGGGAAAGCACATTCGCCGATAACTGCAAATCCGGCAACTGTTTCAGAAGTTCCGTTGCTGTCCCCTCCCATTCCTGCATTTTCTCTGTCAGAAATTCGTTGATTGCTTCGAGTAACGGATTCGGCGGCTGTTTCCACAATTCCGTTTCCGCTTTTTGAAATTTCCAAATACATTGTTCCCGGTCAAACTCGATTGTCAATTCTTGATCCGGCTGGTCACGCCCCACTATATCCATGACCGCTATATTGTCAGTGCGCTTTTTCTTGTGCATGATGAACGCCCCGTCTGCTGCACCAAGCAATCCATTTGTGCCGGAAATCATATCAAAGCTGTCCTCTGATTCCAACTTGCGTGTGTGATGAACCACCAACAGGCAGATACCATATTTATCACTGAATGTTTTCAACTTTGTAACAATCTCATAGTCACTTGAATAACTGTATCTGTCCCCTCCGACCTCACGCACTTTTTGAAGCGTATCAATGATAATCAGTTTTGCGTCCTTATGCTCTTTTATAAAACCCTCTAACTCTCCGTCCAATCCCTCATGCAGCGTTTTTGCCTGCGTTGCAAAAAATAAATTGTCCGCACATTCCACGCCAAACATGACGGACAGCCGCCGCTGAAGCCTCGCATAATCATCTTCCAGTGCAAGATACAATACCGTCCCTTTTCGGACTGGATAATTCCATAGCGGAAGCCCCATAGCAACATGATAGGCAAGCTGCCCCATAAAGAATGATTTGCCAACTTTCGGCGCACCTACAAAAAGATATGTGCCGCCATACAGAAAACCGTCCACAACAGGCGTTCTCGGCGGATAAACCGTATCATACAGTTCTGTCATGGAAACAGTTTGAAGTCCGCCACTCTGCCCAGATTTCTCCGGGCTATTTGTGTCAAAGCCACTAAAAACAGTGGCTTGCAGATTGTTTTTTGCTGTTTCATTTGCTATAATTTCTTTGTGATTTTTATTGTTCGGCTGTTCCCCATCTGCGCCAACAGATGATACGGGAGCAGTCGTTTTCATTTTATTTGTCATTCATCTTCCCCTTTCAGTCCGTCTAAAGTGATTGCGATTACCTGTAATGTGTAGAGCAGTTCGTCATTGTCCGGGCTTAGGCTTTCCATGCGCTTCAATTCTTCATGGATTGCCGCCATCTGATTTTTCAGAGCCTTATACACTCTCGGATTGCCCTGCACCACAACATCCCGGCACAAGAGCCGCCTTGTGATGTAATCCTGCTTTGTCAGCCCCGACAATGCCACCAAATCATTCAGCAGTTTTGCTTCTTCGTCCGACACCCGGAACGCTACCGTATGATTGCGCCATCTTCCCTTATAATCAAGTGATTTTTCCATCCTTTTAGTCCTCCTTTGTCACTCTCTCCATTTCCAATTTTTCCGCCATTTCCGTCTGCACTGTCGGGAATAAGTGAGCATATCGGTAAGTTATCTTTTCTGCTTCATGCCCCATGCGCTCTCCAATCGCCAGTACCGAAAATCCCATGTTGATTAATAGCGAAACCGCACTGTGGCGAATATCATGGATACGGATTTTCTTAACTCCCGCCTGTTTTGCCCCTCGCTCCATTTCGTGATTGAGGTAGGATTTTGTAACCGTAAATAATCTCTCGTCCGGCTTAATGTCATAAAGCATTTTGATGTACTCCTGCATTTCCTCACACAGAAACGGCGGCATTTTGATTGTACGGTTGCTCTTTTTCGTCTTAGGACTTGTAATAATATCCCGTCCTTTGGAACGGTGAAACGTCTTGCTGATTGTGACGGTCTGCTTCTCAAAATCGAAATCAGCAGGCGTTAAGGCAAGAAGTTCGCCGGAACGCATACCGCACCAGTAGAGCATTTCAAACGCATAATAGGAACGGGGCTTATCCATCATGACTTCGGAAAATTTCAAATATTCTTCTTTCGTCCAAAAATCCATTTCCTTAAC
>JAAVAE010000032.1 GCA_014804245.1 Lachnospiraceae bacterium
CCTGTTTCAAGTACGAAAGAAGAATTTCCGGTTTCCATCACAATGCCGTCTATAATGGCAAGGGTAAGCGGAATTTTAAGGCTCATGATACTGCCGAATCCCGGCGTACTTTCTATATCCAGTGTTCCGCCGATCTGTTGGATGTTCTGGACTACCACGTCCATCCCTACTCCTCTTCCGGAGTACTCTGTAACCTGTTCATTCGTAGAAAATCCCGGAAGTGTAATGAACTGATACACTTCTTTATCTGTATAAGCTGAATCAGGTTTGCTATCATCAAGCAGCCCTTGCTTTCTTGCCTTTCCAAGTATCTTCTCTCTGTCAAGACCCTTTCCATTATCCTCAACGCTGATCCACACCTTGCCTGCTTCGGTTCTTGCCGACAGGATAACCTTACCTTTATCCGGCTTACCGCTCTGCGCACGCTCAGCGTTCGTCTCGATTCCATGGTCAACAGCATTTCTGACCAGATGCATCAGAGGATCGGAAATATGCTCAATGATATTCTTATCTACCTCGGTGTTCTCTCCCACCATCTCAAATTCTATGTCTTTTCCAAGCTTTCTGGACACATCAAATACGATTCTGTTCATTTTCTGGAATGTATTTGTCAGCGGAACCATTCGCATGGACATAATCACATTCTGCAGATCCGTGGAAATCTTGGACAACTGGGCTGCCGCCTTGTTAAAGCTGTTGAGATTCAAACCGGGGACCTTCAAATCAGGATTTTGTAATACCACTGACTCCGAAATAACCAGCTCTCCTATCAATTCCATCAATTGATCCATCTTGCTTATATTTACACTGATAAAAGATGCCTTCTCTGCCTTAGGTTTATCCTTCGCCAGTTTCTTCTGCTTACCTGGCTCTTTGGATTTAATGACAAAATCACCCGGTGCAATCTTGGGTTTCTCAGGTTTTGGTTCCTCCTTGGGCTCTTCACTGCCGTCTGTCTGTTCCTGTTTTTGGGGCTCCGCCTCCTCCACATGGGATTCCGAATCGGCCTGCACTTCCTGATTACCAAAATCAAAGCCTTGCAGAAATTCCTCTGCCTTACATTCAAAAACCTCTACCTTTTTGATGTCATACCCCAGTCCGATTATATCGCGTATCTCCTCCTCCGTGCACTGCGCTTGGAGAAGAATTTTAAATCCATCTTCCAAAATGGTTTCTGCACTGCTCGCATCCGATATGATATCCTCCGGAGAATACAAAAGATCTTCTGCTATTTCCTTTAATGCATATACTGTCTTGTAGGCATGTACATTTGCCATCTCCGTTTCCGGATAGAAGCTAATGTAAATCTTGTAAAAGCGGCTGGCACTTGTAGCGACTGGCGCTATATAAAACTGTTTTGGCTCCTCGTGCACATTTTCGGGCACAGGCTCTGCCCCCTCGCTTGCCTCCGCTCTCTTGATTCCTTCCAAAAATTTGTCAAGATCTGCAATAATCCCGCTCGCATCACCGTCCACCGGATCACCGTTCCGGATCTTTTCCATTTCATTTGAAATGAAGTCCTGCACTTCCAGAACATGTTCTACCAGTTCCAGATGCGGCACATGATGGGGCTTGGATTCTCTCAGATAATAAAAGACATCCTCAAGCTTATGAGACACAGCAGTTATATTGTCAAACATCATGATACCTGAAGAGCCCTTAATGGTATGCATGGTCCTGAAAATTTCATTTATGCTGTCCTCATCAAAGCAGTCTGCATCCTTCTGATCCAAAACCATTTCCTGAAGTTGTTCAAGGAGCTGTTCATTCTCAAAAAGATAAATATCCAGCATGCCATCTGTACTAAATTCTTCAGCCATGTCCTACTCCTTTCCTGTCGTTTTTCTAAATCTTTTTTACATTTTATTCAAAACTGCATATGTTCTTTTTGCAATATCACCCAGTTTTTCCTGACGTTCTACCGCTCCGATATCATACGCAACCTTTGGCATTCCATATACCACGCAGGTGGACTCATCCTGTCCGATGGTTCTGGCTCCTGCCCTGCGCATCTCCAGCAGTCCTTTTGCACCGTCACCGCCCATGCCGGTCAATATGATTCCCACCGCATTTGCACCCGCGGATTTAGCAACAGAATCAAACAACACATCCACTGACGGGCAATGTCCGTTCACCCTGGGACCCGCCTTGCATTCTACCTGATAGACCCCGTTTACCTTCAAAAGTCTCATATGCCTGTCGCCTCCCGGCGCAATCAGCATGCGTCCCGGCAATACTCTGTCCCCTGTCTCTGCTTCCTTTACCTGAATCCGACACTGATCATTCAGTCGCTTTGCATACATGGATGTAAATCCTGGAGGCATATGCTGCACTACAACTACACCTGGAATGTCTGTGCCAAAATCTTTTGCAACTTCAAAGATTGCCTCGGTGCCTCCTGTGGAAGCGCCAATCGCAACAATCAGATTATTGGCCTTTACATTGAGATGCTGCTGCTCCTGATTCATGACTACCTTTTTTATATTGCTGATTTTGGCAGTTGATGCAATTTTTATTTTTACCAGAAGTTCATTCCTTATGAAGTCCTCCAGCTGCGCACGGTTTGACACCGCCGGCTTAGCAACAAAATCAACTGCTCCTGCATTCATTGCATCGAACACCTTTTCGCTGAGCGAACTGATTACAACTACAGGAAGCGGATACTGCGGCATAAGCTTCCGCAGAAATTCAATTCCGCTCATTCTGGGAAGTTCTACATCCAGGGTCATCACATCAGGTTTATGGGTCAGAATGGCATCCCTCGCCTCAAAAGGATCCCTTGCAGTTGCCACGACTCGTATAGCAGGATCTTTATTCAGATTCTGAACCAACAACTCCCTAAATACAATAGAATCCTCCACCACCAAAACTTTGATTGGCATCATACCTTAATTCCTCCCCTCCTCTTTCCGGAAAATTGACGGCTGTATAATCTTGAAAGGCGTACTGCTTCGATCCAGAGTCTCAGTCGTTCCAATAAACAAATACCCGCCCGGTTCTAAAGCATCATACACTTTCTGGACCAGTTCCTGTTTAGTCTTCTCATCAAAATATATCATAACATTGCGTAAAAATATAGTGTGCATTTTTCTCTTAAAGGGAAATGGATCCATCAAATTAAACTGACGGAAAATAACTTCCTTTTTCAATTCCTCTGTTGCCTGATACTGAGAGCCTCCATTGATTGCTTTGAAAAAATGTCGTTTCCACTGATCAGGCACATTTTTCAGCTGCTCCGCTGAATAGACACCGTTCATCGCCTGCTGCAATACTTTGGTTGAAATGTCAGTAGCAAGCACCTTTGTATCCCATTGATTCCGCTCCAGACCAAAAAAATCTGCCAGGACCATGGCGATCATGTAAGGTTCCTCTCCTGTGGAAGCTGCGCCGCACCATATGCGCAGATCCTTATTCCTGCTTTCCTTCATTTTCAGCCAAGGAAGTACTACTCCCTTAAAAAAGTCAAAATGCTCAAACTCCCTCATAAAGTATGTATGATTGGTGGTCAGATAATTGACCAGCATTCTTTCTTCATTCCCACTCTTGTCATTTTCAACTGCATCCATGAACTCGTGGAAATTTTTCATGCCTTTTCTTTTCAGGTAATTCTCCAACCGGCCATTTACAATTACTTTCTTCTGACTTAAATCAATACCATAACGTTGCTTCACAAAAGTTGAGATTCTTATAAATTCCTCATCCGTAATCAACTTTCCTTCCTCCCGTCACAATAATAAATTTTTTATGCTCAATAAAATTGGCGCGATATTTTACAACAAATCTTAAAAATTTCCGGATTATATTTTATACCGGATTCTCCTCTCATAATTTCAAGTGCCTCTTCCCTGTGAACTCCTTCCTTTCCAGTCAGCATACAGTACCTTTCCATAACGGAAACAATCTGTGCGCCAAGAGGAATGTTATCACGGGACAAGCCTTCCGGATACCCGGTTCCATCCCAGTTTTCATGGTGATATCTGGCAATATCCACAGAAGTACTTATAAAGTCATTATAATCGTTGTTGACATGCAGATCCCTTAACAAATCTGCGCCAATATTCGTATGATTTTGAACAATTGCTTCCTCTTCATCTGTCAGTTCTGTCTTCTTTTGCAGAATTTCCTTAGAAATGCCAATATTTCCTATGTCGCAAAGGGGCGCTGCCAGTTCGATCGTATCAATATAAGTATCGGAGATCTGATTCTCGAACAACGGCGAAAGCTGCATCCCCTGTGCAAGAATCATACAGTTGTGTCCCAGCCTCTCCATGTATTTCCGATCATAATCCGAATTCTGGGCGGCTATATTTGCCATGGCATACAATATATTTTTCTTCTCCGATTCAATCTGCTTCAACTGTTCACTGACAGAGACCTGGAGTCTTCTGTTCATTTCCATAAGCTCACGCTTTGCTTCATGAAGCCGGAGATGAACCCCCACCCGGGCCTGCACCACTTCCGGTATGAACGGCTTGGTAATATAGTCTTCGCCACCTAACGAAAACCCTTCTATGATATCCATCGGATCATCAAATGCTGAGATAAAAACAACCGGGATATTTTTTGTCTCTTCATTCTTCTTCAATATCCGACAAAGTTCATATCCATCCATTCCGGGCATGGAAATATCAGTCAGGATCAGCTGCGGCGGTCCATCCTTCATAATTTCAAGCGCCTGTTCCCCGCTTTCTGCAAGAAGAGGATATTCTCCCATATTTTTAATAATTTCTTCCAGAATGACTCTGTTCATTTCCACATCATCCACGATAAGAATCTTTGCCTTACCAGAGTCTGTATCTCCATAAATCATCTGCGCTTCCCCCTTCAATCACATTAAGAAACGATTCAGTGCATCAAACTCTGCAGCTGCTTTTTCATAATTTTCTTTTTGAATCGCCATTTTCAGCCTCAGTGCTATACGCTTTACCTCCCATGGTGCTTCATCCGTCAGCTGCCTGATTGTTTCCATGAACATCTCTGCCTTTTCCCAGTTTTCCATTTCTACACATAAAATCAGCTTCGAAAGGGTTTTCCTTAAATTTTCCTGATTACCCTGTGTTCCATATGTTTTGACATTTTCCAGATTACTGCCGTTTTCAGCAGAACCCTCAGACTGTATAAAGGTCAGTGGATTCTTGACATCATCAGGACGCTGCAAAACCGCTTCCTCTCCCTCGCAGACCCCTGCCCAGATGGAGAACGAGAAATTGCTCCCTCTGTTCTTTTCACTCTCCACGTCAATCCTGCCGCCCATTAATTCCACAAGCTGTTTACAGATGTTCAGCCCCAGACCGGTACCGCCGTATTTTCTGGAAATCGATGCGTCCACCTGGGAAAAACTTTGAAATAATTTATTTCTGTCCCCTGCATCGATTCCGATGCCTGTATCTGATACAATGAAGAACAATTCTATCTTATCGTTTACCTGTGCCGTCCTGAATACTTCCAGCGTAATCTTACCCAAGGAAGTAAATTTCTGTGCGTTGGACAAAAGATTATTGAGAATCTGCACAATCCGCAGTTCATCACCCACAATATATTCCGGAATCTGGGGCGACACCGTCATAAAAAAGTCCAGTCCCTTCTCCGTAATCTTATTAATGTGGTTTGCCTTCACATACTCAAGCATATTCCTGAAATGAAACTTGCGCGGTTCCAGATTGAACTTTCCTGCTTCCAGCTTTGAAAAATCAAGAATATTATTGATGATTTTGTTCATATCATCACAGCAGCGCTCAATCACGCGTAAGGATCTCTCCGTACCTTCATCCAGATTTCCGTCAAGAAGCTCCCTCACATTTCCCAGCACCCCATTAACCGGTGTGCGAAGTTCGTGCGTCACATTTGCAACAAATTCAGACTTTACTTTCATTGCTTCCTGTGATTCCTGCTTAATTCTTTCTATTTCTCTGCCGAGATATTCTTTTTCCAATATATCAGTGGCCATACAGATATATACTTCAGGGCAGATTTCGCTCTTTATGATTCTTGCCTCTACCGGGAAGCAGGTCAGATTCTTACGGTATGCCACAAGATTCTGTAGTGTCCCTAGTTTAAGACTCTCCACATCAAAATCATCTTCTGCTGTTCGGAAAGTATTTGGAAAAACGGCGCTGATATGTCTGCCGCATAGATCCTTGTCATATTCCAGTTTTTGTCTGACAGTCTCATTTGCATAAGAGATTTCACCTGTCTGGTCAAACATCAGTACCATTTCCAAAGCATCTTCTACAGGAAATATTCCAATGGGAAATGTATCAGTTTTCATCTTCTCCTCCCAAAGCGCAACAAACGCTGCCTCACTTCGCGAGTCAGCTTTATTGTAACAAACGCTGCCTCACTTCGCGAGTCAGCTTATTGTAATAAAAATGAGGCAGCAAAAATATTTTTGCTGCCCGCTATCTGTTTTATGACGAAAAATCAAACATTTTAATTACTTCTACAATATTGAAGAAATCTTGCTTGGCAAGCGCGAAACATTCTAGTACATCAGGTGAAAATTGTCCACATTCGCCATTCATAATCATATCATATGCTATGTTGTTGGCGTAAATACTCTTGTATACCCTGGGGCTTACCAATGCGTCATAAACATCCGCAATAGCAACAATATGTGCACTAATTGGTATCTCATCTCCTACCAGATGATCCGGATATCCGTTTCCGTCCCATCTCTCATGGTGGTATCGGCAGATATCATAGCAGTACTTATAAAATTCCTCTGTCTGCTTTTCACGGAACCTTTCAAGAACATCACACCCAATCGTCGTATGGGTCTTCATAATCTCAAACTCTTCTGGTGTAAGGCGCGCCGGCTTTAGAAGGATGGAATCCGGAATACCAATCTTACCTATGTCATGTAAGGCTGCTGCCCTGGAAATCTCATCCACCTGCACTGGTGTCAGTCCGTATTTAGGGAAATATTTCATAAGATATTTCAGCAGTATCCTCGTAAAGTATTTGATACGCCTGATATGTTCACCTGTTTCAAGGCTTCTGAATTCCACCACGGAACTGAGGGCATCTATCATGAATTCATTACTCTCACGGATTTTCTTCTCCTGAGCCCTGATTGCCTCCTCCTGCTCCTTTAACCGCTCCTGCATATGGTGCTTATTCTGATACAATTCAATGATATTCTTTCCTCTGCGCTTCACAATGTGAGGATAGAATGGCTTATGCATTACATCAGCTACACCGTAGGCATATGCCTGATCATCACTGTCTACGACCGTTTCCCCGGTAATCAGTATGACGGGGATTTTTTCCAGCAGGTCATGGTTCTTCATATGGTCCAATACTCCGAAACCATTCATAACAGGCATAACAATATCCAACAGGATAAGCACAATGTTATGATTCTTCTCAATCTGGGCAATTGCTTCCTGTCCATTTCCTGCTTCAACGATCTGATACTCATCCTGGAATAAACCTCTTAAAATCACGCGGTTTATTTCTTCATCATCAACAATTAATATCTGCTGTTTATGCATAACGTCTCCTCATCTAAATGGTATTTTCCTCTATTAAATAAATTATCATTTTTTAAATTAATTGTCAATTGATTTCTGGGCACAGATTCGACTATTATCAGCATCAAATTCTTGTTAAAAAAGCGGAACGAAGCATAAACACCTTACACAATCTCCATTTCATCCCACTTTTGATAGTTACTAGCAATATTTTCCTGTATGCAGACTGCTTTCTGCAGCTTTTTATGCCATTTCTCCACCTCATCTGCCGTTCGTTCCAACCTACGGCAAAAGAGATTACCATCTTTCATATATTTCGGAATATTACAGGGCACCTCCCTCATTTCTTCCAGAAGATTCTGCACATGCATTGCTGTCTGATTCAGTGCCTCTGCCTGTCCTGATAGAATCTGGTAATTTACCTGACAAGTTATGTCAAAAGAAGATTTTCCTAACTGTACATCTCTGCTCAAGTATGACTTTAAAAGCCTCCTTCCCTCCTCCTCTTCGAACAGACTTTGTGCAATGACAGGAATCCCCTGAAGCGTAAAGTCCTTTAAATCTGTGATCTTCAATTTTTCTCCGTTTATACCTTTCTTCTGTCCGCTTGATGCTTCCATCAGGTGCATAATGACTGCGGCACAGCCATCCCGCTTTTCTGGTTGCAGTTCCATGACACCCGCCGAAAGCAGCGCAGCGTACTCCCCAAGTTCACCCTGCCTTCCTACATCACCGTTTTTTCTGCCGTTAAAAACAGTTATGTAGCCCCTACTGTTCTCATCATAAATAAGGGTCGCAAACATGTATTTAATATCATGATAACCTGCAAAATTATTCTTTTCCACGGGAGTTTCAATGTACCTAATATGTCCTTGCGGGATAATCGAATTTCCAAGAACGCTGACATAGTCATTTTCTCCGTGAATGCCATAAAGCTTTTCCGTCCTGCTTCTATAGGCCCTTTCTCCATATCGGGCTTTCCACTCTTCTATGGCTTTCTCTGAAAACCCTTGTCCATCCACTGAATAGCACACATCAAGAAGCCTGCTGTATTTTGTTTCCATCGTTACGAACTGGGCCTTATTCCCTCCTTTAGAATGCCCTGTCACAATCAGTCTCTGACTGTCTTTGATATCTAACGTCTCCACTACCTGTTCAAAGTAAGAAAGCGCCCTTTCCTGCTGTATGGTGGATGCGCTGGTCATACCGATTCCATTATCCGGCCACTCCCCGTCTCCGGTGCCGCGATAGACTACGTAGATGCTGCTCTCGTCCGGTGTCATAAAGGTACAGGCACAAGTGCCTGAATCATACCCCATATTGACGCTTTGACAGGTGATGATCAAGCTTCCTATTTCCTCGTTCTCGGCCGCTTTTTTTAGCACGGTATACTCTCCATAATGAACACCGCCGCCTCCATAATCCGCAAGATTTTCCAGATCCTTCAAAATCATATTCAGAGAAGTACCCTCACGCGCCTCTTTATAATCCAGATACATAAAAGTATCCAGCACCATACTGATTTCAGCCTCTGAAAGCTTTTCACTCATTTGGGATTTCCCCCTTCCACTCCAGATACACCAGTTTTCCCAATTCATCCATTGAAAAAACCGCCTCTGTCACGCTTTGATATCCCAGATAAACATCACCTCTAAAGTTTTCTTCTGTGATCATCTCATACATTACTTCATCCATCGGGCAGCTGATCACCCCTCCAATAATGTATTTCTGCTTTTGCATCTGGGAAAAAAAGTCATCCACCCTCTTTTGTATGTCAGCAGAGCAGTCCCTGACATAAATATACACCCTTACCTTGGACTGCGGATGCCTTAAAAAAGCATCCGCTTCCATATCTGCCGGAAATTCCGCAGGAAATACCAGATCCGGTATTTTATAAAACACTTTGCATTCTCCCAGTGAAGCCTTTGCAGACTGCGCGAGGCGATACTCAATTTCTTCTTTCAGGAGGTAGGCCAGATAATTATCCTGATACGCAATATCTGCTCTGCCGGACGCACGCACAAGAACCCCTTCCTGATTTCTGCTTATACTTCGCATCCTGAGCATAGTGTAGTCTTTTCCAAACTGCCCTGCATAAGATTCCATTACTGCAAAGGATTCTCCATATTTCTGTTCCATGTATGCCACCATCCTGTTTTCTTCTCCCTTCCGGCATAAACATAAGCCTGACATCAGCAAAATAAGCACTCCTGCCAAAGGGCATACTTTTAAGCCTCTATGCAATAACATTAATGTTCAGTCCGCTTCCCTGTTCGGTGTTTCCAGTCTCTGCCATCTGATACTGTGCTGCCATTTCCTGCAGATCATTTACATGCTCCTGTACCATCCGATAAAGCTTGTCCATATCTGTCTGCAGGGAATTAAATTTTGTTCCATAAGCATCCGCTGCCTCCCCCTGCCAGATTCCTTTCATTCCCTGTATCTGGGATATCATCTCACTGGTAAGATTCTTCATCTGATTTCCTGTTGTGGCAAACTCTCCTGATGTCTGAATAAGTTTTTCAGGGGTTACTCTTAAAATACCTTCCATATTTTCCTCTCCTTTTAATAATTTCTGGCTGCTGCGATTTCTCTGTTTCTTTCCTCGGCACGCTCATACCTTACCGCAATTTCTAAAAGTGCTTGCACGTACTGACCAATCAGTTGATAAAAAGTCTCCATCTGCTGCCTGTCTCTCAAAAAGGCCTGATGGAACGTATCTTTTGCCTGTCCCTCCCACATACTGCAAAGGGTAGCTTCCTGTTCTGAAAGCTCCGCCGATTTTGCCTTGAACTGACCATTCAGCTCTGAAATTCTACCTGCTTTTCTTCTTAATTCTGATGATGTTACTCTGAAATATGACATAAATTTTCTCCTTTCCCAGTCATTTCCATGATTGCTGTGAATAAGTTCTTGTTGCTGCAAGCTGGTTATTCGTAAGCTCCGCCTGATACATTCTTTTTGCCTGCTGCCGCATTTCCGCGGCTATCCGGCAAAGTTCTTCCGCCTCAAAAAGAAGCCCCATGCCAATCTGCTCCTCCTTTCCTATCAATATCTCTGCGCAGCTGCTATTCCAGCATGCTTTATTTTTACAGATAATCTGCATCAATTCATTGCGGGCAGCTGTTCTTAAATTCTCTGCCAGTTTATCAATCTGTTCTGATAGACGCATGATTTCTGTAAAATGCATTTCAATTTGTCTTGATAAAACCACGATTTTCCCTCTCCACCTTATCGTAAATGAATGCAATGACCTCAAGTTTTTCCAGATGACGCGACAAAGCCTCAAAATCCATTCTCCCCTTTTCTTTCCGGTCAAGGAACTCTGTCTTAAGCGCCAGCACCGGTTTGCCGCAAAAAATTTGTTCCAGCTTCTCTATGCTCTCGGCAGCCTCGCAGAAAATCTGCTCCGCTTTTGCCGCTATTTCCTTCCATTCCTCTTCTTTTTGAAACAGAAATTCAGTTGTTACAAGAACCTCTTTTTCCATACGCTTATCCCTATACCCTTCCCGTAAATGGTCTTTCCTTTGCAGGACCAGACCGCAAATACGCAGATTCCTATTTTACAATTTCTCCGCATCATACATCATATCTTTTTCTATCTGTGCCAACCGATCTGCTGCCTCACCAAGAACCAATATCAGCTTCTGCATTTCTTTTAGCTGGGTCCTTAATTTGGCAATCAGCAGCTGGAACTCCCTTTCCCATTGCTCCATGGCACCGCTTTTCCAGACCTTCTTAAGCGTATCCTCTTCCGCTTCAAGCACGTCCAGCAGATCTCTCACCCTGGTAAACTTCTGCTCTGTATCTGTCTTCCATTGATCCAATCTCTTTGTCGTTAGCTGTATGTTCCACTCCATCAACTTCCTCCAAACAATAAACACCACGCTTCGTGAGGCATTCTTATGTTAAATTAAAATCAGCCTGTCTCCGTCCCTCACTCCTTGGTATTGCAAAGTCTTTTCCTGATTCAGAATTCTTTCCTGCCTGACCGCATAAAGAGCCATCCCCGCGCTTTTACTTTGACTGCATTCTTCTTCCTTGATAACCAACATCAGGATGTCCTCAAGCAGATCTCCCGCTTTAAGCTCCTCATCCAATTCAAAGTCATAAACTCTGTCAAGCATAGGTACTTGTATATCCACTAAAATCATATTTCCTTCTGTCCTTTCTCTTCTATGTGCAGAAGCATCAAAAGTCTGCGGGATGCCCGCTCCGTTCCTTCCTTAAACCACCCAATTCCCAGCGGCTCATGCTGATTTTGCTGGGCATAGCTTAAATCATCAAACATAAGCGCTCTTTGGCCTGCCACATTACCGCCTAAATGGATTCCCTGCTGCCAAGCCGTAAACTCTCTGAAAAAAGCGGTTCCGGCTGCTTCATAATCTCTGCCCGGATGATAAATACCTGCAAGAAACAGATTGCCAGCCTTCCCCATAGCTGCCTTTTCCCAAAACAGACTCCTTTCCTCCCTCTTCTCTCCAAAGTGATAGATAAAGCCGCAAAAACTGCTTATATCGCTGATAAAAACACAGATTTTCTCATTTCTCTGCCTTTTACCAAAAACCATCTCCTGCCAGTTTTCTATTTCAGCCTCCTCGGACAGATAAACAACTTCTTCCCTTTTCTTAAAGTCCTGCATTCTTCCGCCCATATCAATCAGCACGGTCTGGTGCCCATGGTGCACGGCTCCTTCAATCAGACAGCGTATAAGTGCCCTTCTTCCTGTCCTTTCTGCTCCCGATATCAGAAAGCAGGCAGTATCATCCACGGAAACTGAACACACCTTTCCCGTGGAAAGGCAGTACCCCAAAGGAAGCCTTCCCGTACTCCATTCAAAGCATGCTGCAACCGTTCCATAGTCTGGCTTTTCAGGTATCACTGCGAATTTAAGAGGCAGCATTTTTCCTTCTCCCCTCATAATCCACTCTCTTTCCGTCCCTCTTTTTTCGGCTATTCCATAAAACACAAAATCATCCTGTTCCTTTAGCGCAAGCGCTGTCTGAAATTCCAAAATCCGGTCATCCGCCTTGCACAGACCGCGTCCTTTTTGATTTTCTTTCGGCAGCACAGGAATGTAATACTGCCGAAAAATATCTCCGTACAAAAAGCGGTCGCTCATTTCCAGTGCCAATGCCGTCTTTATCTTTTCATAGAATCTTCCTCCCACTTCTCCTACCCCTTCAGCCGAAATAATCAGATAAATACCGAGTGTAAGACCCTCCGATGCCAGCTTTTGCAGAAAGTCCTGTTGTTTTTCATCCATGAGCCTGTCTAAACCGCCAAAGTTATCAATCACCACAAAGACAAGCGGAAGTTTCTCTTTCCCTGATTTGTTGTATTGCCTGAAACTACTTCCCGAAAGGATATTTTTTCTTTTTGTGCAAAGTTCTTCTAAATGGTGAAAAAAGATGTCTTTATCCTCCTTCTTTTTAAGCACTCCCAGACAATTGGGCATATTCTGAAAACACCCAAGACTTTCCCTCCCTATATCCACTGCCACGGTCCATATCTCATCCGGTGTAAAGCAAGTGGTCAGCTGCCACATAATAGTCTCAAGAAAGATGGTCTTTCCGGTAGCAGGACCGCCGAAAACAGCCAGGTGACCCTGCACAAGCGGCTGATACAAAAGTGTAAATTGACGCTGATTTTCGGGGTCATCACATAGTCCAAGTACTATATCTACCTTACTTTCCCCCAAATCCTTGTCCTTCTCTTTACTCTCTATGTCCTCAAGCAACACTCTTTCGGGCAGCTCCGGCAGCCATAATGCCTGAGCCGGCGGATAACCGAATTGTTTTGCAGTTTGACCGATGTAGTCTACCAGTATTTCCATTTGACTAAGTCCCTCATCGGAAACCGCCTTTTCCGGCATCTTCCGTTTTTCACCCGTGTTTTGCAGCAGCGCCGCTCTTGTTTTTCTCTCTCCCTCCTCCCCATAGCTTCCGCCGCAATACCCCGCCTGGAATAATTCATAATACTCGTGATTTCCAATCTGCAGATAACATTGCCCCGGAAACGTAAGGAGAGCAGCATCACCATTATGGAGCATATCCATACTGTCCTGTTTATCCTGCACCCGGAGACACAAGCGGAACCTGGCGTTACTCCATATTTTGTCATCCACTGTGCCTGCTGGTTTTTGTGTTGCCAGTATCAGATGGACGCCAAGACTGCGCCCCACCTGCGCCAATGAGATGATTTCCTGCATAAATTCCGGCTCTTCCTTTTTAAGTTCCGCAAATTCATCCACCACCAGAATAAGATGGGGCATTGGTTTTTCTGCCTTTCCCTCACGATAAAGCTTTGTATACGCATCTATGTGATTTACCTGAAAGGTGCTTAAAAGCATTTGTCTTCGTTTGTTTTCGCTTGATATTGCCGACATGGCTCTTTTGATTTGTTTTCCTGATAAATTAGATATGACGCCTGCACAGTGGGGAAGATTTTTCAAAAAGTTACCTGTTCCTCCGCCCTTATAATCAATCATAAAAAAGTTAACATCCTCAGGGCTAAAAGATACTGCAAGAGATAATAGATACGTCTGCAAAAGTTCACTTTTGCCGGAGCCGGTGGTTCCGGCAATCAATCCATGAGGACCGTGAAACCTCTCATGTACATCCAGACTTACAAGATTCCCTCCTGCTCTGTGCCCAATGGGAACTTTGATTCTCTCCTCGGTTCTTGAAAGTTTCCATCTTCTCTCACTCTCAAGTTGTTCCACTCTGGTGCATCCATAAAGCTGCAGAAAACTAACCTGTTCCGGCAGCTGCATACTGCCCTGCGCCTCTCTGACCCGAAATCCTGCCGTCCTTCGAACATACTCCTGTGCCTTTGTACTGCTGCACGTTTCAAGTCCTACTTTCCGTCTGCTTATTTGCTCTCTGCCCAAATTCAGGATTTCCCCATCCTCCCCTGCTTGGCCAATCAGACATCTGCAGCTCTTTGGGAATTCCTCCCGTTCCATCCCTGCAAATATGGTGCTTACCGGACAATTTTCCAAGGGATCAGTAAGATATTTATAAAGAATTTCCCCCTGTATCAGATTTTCATTGAGAACTACCACAATATACCACGGAATCCGCATTCCCTTTTCTTTGCTCTCTCCTTCTTTTGCCAATTCCTTTGCCAGCACAGGAAGTATCCGGGCAGCTTCCTTCTCATTGCCGGCAAGAAACCTGATCTTCCTATCAGCTGACCAGCTGTGAGGCATCCATTTCATACAGTCTGCAATTTCCTGCTCTCTGACTTTATCCTTGTGATAGAAGCAGACTGTCTTCACCTCTGTATAACAGTGACAGGCTGCTATCTGCATCAAAAGCTGAACCAGCATTCCGCTTACTTCTTCCCTGTACAGGCTTCCCACGATTCCAACCTGCCTGTTCTCATATAAATCCACCACTGCCGGTACCTGCTCTAAAACAGAAAACTGCTCTGCCAATTCCTGTGCCTTTCTCACAAGCTTTCCCTGCACAATTCTCTTATGAGGGTCAGACAGCTTCACCTGCACTTGAAAAGGCATTACCCCTACACCGATGCGGAGAAACAGAAAATCCTTCTGACGGTAATAGCGGTTCCATAAAACTGCTGCTCTGCCATCTCCCTCTCCCAAAATAGCATTCAAGGAAGGGTACTTTTGTTCCAATACCGCTCTGTTATCCCTTTCGCACTGCTGAAGATAGCTTTCTATGTTATCCAGATATTCACGGTACTGGCTCTCCTTCTCTCTTCCTTCCCGCTTACGTGAATATTTCTTGTACCCATGATTCACCAGCCCCCAGAATAGCGCCAGAAATGCACTGCCAACTCCCATCACAATTGACATATAATAGAAACCGCTTCCCATCCCTTCCATAAGACGACTGCTAAGCTGCGCCATAAGAAGCATTGGCAGTACCATCGTCAGTGTCGGTCCCATGCTTAAAATAAGCGGCTGCTCTGACTCTGCCATCGGCTGCTCAGGAGGCAGTATTTCCACCTCCTCGGTATGAAGCGCTCTCTCCTGCTCACACCGGCGCTCTATCCAGATTTCTTCTTTTTTCTCCCCAAGTTCACTATATGGATTTTCTCTCTCCTGTATATCTTTCCTCTGGGCAACCCGAAAGATTCCGCAGAAGGAAACGCAGACCAGCAAATCCTTTAGAATCAGAATATGCAGCCCATAAACATCCACACAGTCGCCGATATTTAATCTTTTCTTTCCGTCAAGCAGTTTCTCATTTACATAGACGCCTTCATATCCGGGATTGCATACTGTACATTCGTTATTTTCAAATGAAATCTGCACATGTTCTTCATTTATCAACGAATAACAGTCATAAAAAATCTGATTTTTAAACGCGTTTCCGATTTGAATTTTAAGATTCTGCTTGAATCTGATCTTTTCCGCCGGCACCAAACAATCTGTTTTAAAAGAAAGCAATAATAAAAGTTTTTCGTCATTTTCAGTGTACAGATAAAAAGGATTATTCTCACTTAATCGTTTTCCTTTTATCATCCAGCCTTCTTCTCTCCATACAAGATTTATCTCCATATCTACGGATAAGCCTGTCTCTTCCGATGCAAGAATCATTCTGTTTAACCCTTCCTGAGCGTTTGACAAGGCTTTCCGTATATAAGCATAAGCGCTGAAAATCAATAAGATCCAGCTTTCACTCTCCCTGCCTTCCTTTATTTGCAGCAAAAAAGCACCTCCATCGTTCATCATATATACATGGGAAAAATTTGAAATAAAAATTGAAAAAATAGAAATAAGAAAATAGGTTTACCTATTCAAATTAATTTTGTGAAAGTGATATTAGATTATCAGATTAATATTTTTTTGTCAACAGGTAAATTCTAAAAAAGTGACAATAATTCTTCCGGTTCCCATACTTTTATGTCTGCTTCTTTATAATCTCTTAGGTTACGTGTGACAATTCCATCCATTTCTTGTAAAAAAGCAACTGAATATTGTACTGAATCCTCAAAATCATTCCATTCTAAATTTATGGCATTTTGTATCTCCTGCTCGGATACACCTGCAACAGATACAACCATAAGCAATTCCTTCATCAGTTTTTTCACCAAACCTTTATCCCTAAGCTGCCGATATGCAAGGTAATAAATATCTGTAATCGCTGATGCTGATACATATTCCTCAACATTGTCTCTTTTAGATAGGCTTAAAACTTCTACTGACAACCTATAAAATGGTTCTCTTTTTAACATAACATCCAGCACAATATTAGTGTCAATCAATATTTTCATACTTCTTCAACCGTTCCTCCCTTAACTCTTCCAAGGACATATCTGTATAAGGAATTGCACCGATTAACGACTGTATCGCCTGTTCAATATCTGATGTCCTCTTAAATGTTTTCTGTTGTTCTTCTGCAGGAAGTATAATCACTTCCAACTTACGATTCTTAAAAGTTTCAGGCAATTTCATTATTGTCATCAAGCTATCCGCATCAATATATTTTCGTAATACTTCCATTCATACCTCCTGCATCATATATATTAATAACCTATTTTTACGTGCTTTTACATAATCGTCATTCACTCACATTATATTCAAAATTCTCTATTTATATTATACGCTATCAACTATCATTCACACAATTAGATTTTTCTAAAGACAAAAGAAAATTTTATTCTCTATCAACTTACTACACCTTTTTACATCGAATTTTGAAGCAATTCCGCAGATCAGCTTTCTGTTTTATCCCAATGCCACATCCAGAATCATCATAATCAGGAATCCCGCCATAACGCCTATCGTTCCTAAGTTTGAATGTTCGCCCTGATTCGCCTCCGGAATCAGTTCCTCCACCACGACATAAATCATGGCTCCCGCCGCAAATGCCAGAAACCACGGCATATAGGGCGTAATCTGCGCCGCAATCAAGGTGATTCCTATCCCGAATATCAATTCTACCAGTCCGGACAGGCTGCCAAAGATAAAGGCACGCATTCTGCTCATTCCTTCCTGGCGGAGCGGAAGCGAAATAGCTGCTCCTTCCGGGAAATTCTGAATCCCTATTCCAATTGCCAGCGCAAATGCAGACGCATAAAGCGCCGGATCCTCGGGATGCTGGGCTGCCATGGCAAAGGCAAGCCCTACAGCCATACCCTCCGGAATATTATGAAGCGTCACTGCAAGTACCAGCAGTGTTGTTCTGTGAAAAGAATTTCTGACTCCCTCCGGTCTTTTTTCCCCAAGATGCAGATGAGGCATCAGAAAATCAAGTAAGTATAAAAAGATTCCTCCCAGCACAAATCCTCCTGCCGCGGGAATCCATGCAATACCTCCCATGCTCTCCGTCTCATCTATCGCCGGAATCAACAAAGACCATACAGAAGCAGCCATCATCACCCCTGCTGCAAATCCTAAAAAAACCCTTTGAACATTTTTTCCCATTTCCTTTTTAAAGATGAATACCACACTGGCACCCAAAGCGGTCATCAAAAACGTGAAGCCGGTTCCCATGGCTGCCCAACCAATTGCCTGATTCATATTTTCCTCTTTCTGCATCCAAAAAAATTCCCGGATGCTTCCCTCTATTTTATTTATACACACCTCATTACTCTTTGTGCATGGCAATCTTTATTCCCGTATTTTGATACCAGATCAAAAACAAGATTACGCTTACAATACATATACCCGCACCAAAAAAGTATGCTGCAGTCAGCTTTGTCTGTGCCAGTGCTCCAAAAATCAGATTGGTGCCTACGGCAATACTGTCCATTACCATTGCATGGATGCTCAATGCAGTAGCCCGGCATTCTGTTTGGATCTGCCGGTTCTGAATTTCCGTCTGGAAGGGTAAAAATAGACTATTTGAAATACGAAGCAACAAGATTCCGCCAACAGAAAGCAGCGCAGATTCCGTAAATTCCAACACCATACAGGCGATGAACGCCGCACCGCCAAAGAAAATACCTGCTGCTTTCATTCCCACCCTCTTTGTAAAGCGGGCTGAATAGACTCCGCATCCTCCAAGCAGGGTTGCTATAATATAAATATATCCAATAGCAGCATTACCCAAACCGCATTTTTCATATTGAAGCTGATTAAGAAAAACCGTAATGGTCTGATGCGTCTCGGATAAAAATGCCGCCGAGACTAAGAACAGCAATAAATCTTTATGATGAAATGTCTGCCCCAAAATCTCCTTAAACTGACTCATACAGGCATGCTGACTATCGCCACTTCTCACTTCGGCAAGCCCCAATGCCAGAACCGCTGCAATTCCATAACTTATAACCGTAAGCAGACCGGACAGACCATAATCTTCCCTGACAAACAAGGAAAACACAGCCGCCGCAAATAAAAGACCTGCCATTTGCAGACTGTTATAAACTCCAAATACTTTTTGGCTGCTGCTCTCTTCACAGGAAAGATAAAGAATACTGGCATCCACCCCGGATAACCCGGAAACCACAACACTGAGCATGATACGTTCTGCAAGAAACCAGCCAAAACCTGCTGCCTGCCAGAAAACAATTTTCGAAATAAAATAAAGGCTGCAGCAAAAAACCATCGTCCGCTTATATCCGATTTTGTCAGCAATAACGCCCCATGGAATCTCCATCAGAATACATAGAATAAGTGAAATACTTTCAATGACAGTAATCTGAAAGACAGAAACACCCTGCTGCTGCCTGTAAAGCGTTGCAACAGGTCCATAAAACACCATACCCTGTAACAAGGAAATGGCATACATCAAATAAATATTTCGTTTCATAGATAAAAAGTCCTTTCTAAATACGGGTACAATCAAATACCCACTTGCTTTACGAGTGAGCTGGCAGACCAAAGAACTGCATCTTCACGTGCAGGTTCGCTTGATCCATATTACAGATTGTACAATCTCTCTTTACACAATCGGGTAAAGATACCGCTTATGTTGGACTTTTCATAAAAACAGATCTCCTTAGACCAAAATAGACTTGTAATACTTAATATATATATCAAACAATGCAACATAATGAAAAAGAAGCCCCAACTCTAAGGCTTCTTTCTATGCAGGAAAAGAGACTTGAACTCTCATGGTATTGCTACCACACGGACCTGAACCGTGCGCGTCTGCCAATTCCGCCATTCCTGCGAACAAATGATATTTTATCTCTTTTTTTTTCTCCTGTCAACCACTTTATAAATTTTTTTAAATATCTTTTTTATTTTAATGACCTACAATCACTACAATAGGATAATTTTCATCCCTATTCATTTCCTGCGGTACATCCACTGTAAACATCTGACATCCCGCTATTTCAAAGCGTTTCTTGCAATATTGCCCATCCATCGTCTCATCAGAAAATTCATTTTCCGGAACCACCTCTACATACTGCTTATCGTCATAATAATAAACCCTGTACTCACCCTCAAACCCCAGCTTCGAAAAGTCGCACCCCAAAATCATATCTGCATGTTCCTTTGACGCATATATGCAAAAAGCATAGACCTCTTTATCTGATACAGATCTCCCTTCCATAACACTTATTTCTTTCGGTGCCGGCACTTCACAAAACGAAAAGTTCTCCTCTTGCTTTTGAGCATAGTCAACGTTGACACTTTCCGCCACATCATGGGCATCCAGCAGATAGATTCCCTCATTTATCTTCACACTTTTCTCAATCCATTCCTGCTTATGCTCGTCATCCATGTTTTTCATCAGGGTAAGCAGACCTTCTGCAACACTCGATTTATTATATTCTATCATTTGACGTTCCCAGTCCCATGTTTCCTCCTGGGAAGCGCCTTCGTCAGAAATCTGTTTTTCCCCCTGCCAATGCGTTTGATAGCTTCCACTGTTTTCTCTCTGCATCATTCCTAAAAGGGAAATCATCAGCAGCCCTGCAACAATGCCCCAGTTTCTTTGCTTTCTTTGCTTTCTTTGCTTTCTTCTCCTGTCCTCATATCTTCTATATGCCCCATCTATCCTAATACGAACATAAGCATCGGCACTTAACAGTCCCTTCTTTGCTTTCTCCTGCTGCGTAAAAACATCGGGCTGTGTAATCTCTTCTAAATGCTGCTTCATAAAGCTATGCCATTTTTCGTCGATCCGCTTATCTCTCAGAACATCCGCCCACTTGATAATAAATTCATCCTGTCTGATTGCCCATGCATAATCCTCCTTCGCGAAAAGCTCTTCCCATTCTTTTAAATCATGATTGCTCCCATCTCCCAGCCTTTCAAGTTCAAGCAAGGCCCTTTGCAGGCTTTGCATATTGGATTCATGTTCTTTTCTCCTGCTTTCGGCGGCCAGTTCGTCTAAATTCTCCCAAAGCGCGAAATCATCTGGATTCTCTTTAGGTTCCGGTTGCTTGATTATTAATCTGGTATTGCCCGAAATTTCTATAGGGACAGGAGGAGTCTGCTCCTTTTTCCCCTCATTCTCCTCAAAGGTATCCGCCCTTAAAATCGCCGCTTCATATGCATCATGTATACATTTCCACTCCTGGGGAAATTCCTCCGGGTGATACCTTTTAACCATTTTAGCGTAAGCTTTTTTTATCGCTTTTTTGTCACTGGTGGGAGCAATCTCAAGAAGTTCAAAAGGATTTCCAAACATCACAGATCCTCCTCATCCCATTTTTTGAAAAATTCATCCATTTCTGCATCTCCCTCGTCTTCATACCAGCTGCCCATATTGATTTCCTTCTCGTCCCAGTTCAAGTAATGATCCAACATACTTTCTACGCATGTCAAAAATACTGTTAAATACTTTCGTGCCTTGCCGGCGGAGTAGGGATCTGTTTTGATCACATGCTCATACCCATGCATTTTCCGCATGATTTCCTCTTTCATCTCTCCGTCACACTGCATGAAAAGCCGCTCTCCCCATGCCATCAGATAATGATTTTCTTCATCCTGTGCCGGGTCGATCTTGATTTGGGAAAACTCCTTAAGCTTTTCCTCAATCTGTGTCTTGGACATATTCAGCTCTTTGTTGACAATGACCATCTGCTTTTCTTCATTTGTCATCGGTATATAAGCGTTTACTTCCAGTACGCCATTGATATCATAGGTAAATCTGACGCGGCACTCAACCGTATGCTTGGGGCGGGGCGGAATGCTCATTTTTATTTCTCCCAGAAGAATATTATCTTCTACATACATCGCCTCTCCCTGATAAATTCCAAAACGCATGCATGTCTGTCCATCCCAAGAATTAACATAGATCTGCTCTTTACTTATGGGAAGCGGGCTATTCCGCTCTATGATAAAAGAAGTCAGCTTTTTATCAGGATTTGTTTCATTGACCACATTCACCCCTAAAGAAAATGGGCAAATATCTGTCAAAATCATATCTTTAATTTCCTCATCTCTTTCCTTTATCCCTGCGCTTACTCCCACCCCAAGAGCTATCATCTGATCAGGGTTCATGGTCTCTATATCTTTTCTTTGCAGAATATGTTCCAGATACTGGCGCACGATCGGCATTTTACACGATCCCCCTACCAGTACAATATCATCTATCATGTCCGTACTGATTTTTCCATCCATTAAAACTCTTTTCACAGGCTTCCCCATTTTTTGAAATAAATCGGCACATATTGTAACAAGATCTTTTCTGGATATGGTTATTTTTTCGCATATCTGAGGGCTATTGACCACCATTTCCGCGGTCTTGCTTTCCGTAAGCTCCTTTTTGCATCGTTCCGCACTGCTTCTTATGATTGCCTTGGTTTCCCATGTCAGGTTTTCGGGATCAATCTTGAAAGAACGCAGAAAGTGTGCTGCAAGGGCATTATCAAAATCCTGTCCTCCCAGTTGATTATCTCCACTTACCGCCTTAATTTCAATTATATTATCAAAGCACTCCACCAAAGAAACATCCAGCGTTCCCCCGCCAAAGTCAAAAACCAGAATCGTTGCATCCTCCTGCTGTCTGAAATTCTGGCATGCAAGCGCTGCCGCAGAAGGCTCGTTGATGATGCGCTCAACCTTAAGTCCTGCAATTGCGCCGGCACGCTTTGTCGCATTACGCGCTATGTCATTAAAATATGCCGGGACGCTTATAACAGCCTCCTCTACCGATTCTCCTAAAAATTTTTCTGCATCTTCCTTTAGCTTCCTTAATACCAGCGCTGACAGCTCCTCCGGCAGATAGGTCTTTTGTCCAAGTCTGTACTGTTTTCCGGTTCCCATGAAACGCTTAAATAAGCTGGCTGTCTGTCCCGGATAAGAAGCAAGCCTTTGTTTCGCTGTTTTTCCCACATATACAGTCCCCTCCTCATCCACACTGACTACACTGGGGGTTAAATATTCTCCAAATGCATTGGGAACCAATACGCTCTTTCCATTATCCCATACTGCTGCCAGACTATTGGTTGTACCTAAATCAATTCCAAGAATTTTTGCCATCTTTTTTCCTTTCTATCATATGAAAGCATCTAAGCATGCATATGATAAAGTTTCTCATAAATCCCGCCCTTTTCAAGGAGCTGCTCATGAGTCCCTGACTCCTCGATTCCGTTCTCTGTCAGTACCAGAATCGTCTCCGCATTCTGGATCGTTGTAAGTCTGTGGGCAATCACAAAGGTCGTCCTGTTCTTTGCCAGTATTTCCAGAGAGTCCTGCACAACTTTTTCGCTTTCATTATCCAGCGCTGAAGTCGCTTCATCAAAAATCAAAATCGGCGGATTCTTTAAAAATACCCTGGCAATAGAAAGACGCTGTTTCTGCCCGCCGGAGAGTTTGATTCCACGCTGTCCGATATCCGTATCATATCCATCCGGGAAGGACATGATAAACTCATGGGCATTCGCATTTTTTGCCGCTGCAATGACTTCCTCACGGCTTGCTCCCGGTTTTCCGTAGGCAATATTCTCGTAAATGGTTCCTGCGAACAGATACACATCCTGCTGCACGATTCCAATCTGACTCCGGAGGCTTTTCAGTGTTACATGGCGGATATCCTTTCCGTCGATGCGTATGGTTCCCCCTGTCACATCATAGAAACGGGGAATGAGCGAGCAAAGCGTAGTTTTGCCTGCCCCGGAAGACCCCACAAGCGCCATGTAAGAACCTGCCTTCACTTCCAGATTAATATTGTTTAAAACACATTCTTTATTCTCCTTGTAATGAAAAGAAACACCTTCAAAAGAGATATTCCCCTCCACATCCATCAATTCCACCGCATCTCCGGCATCTGTAATGTCCGGCATGATATTCATGATTTCACGGAACCGCTCAAAACCGGTATAACCGTTCTGAAACTGCTCTGTAAAATCTACCAGTGTACGGATAGGGTCTGTAAAAACACCGATATACAGTAAAAATGTAATCAAATCACTGACATTCAAACGGTTGTATGCAATCAGAATACTGCCCGTCAGGATGACGCTGACCTGTATCATCGTAGTGAACACACCAACTCCTGCCTGAAAGCTTCCCATATAACGGTAACTGCTTTTCTTTGCCGCCAAAAAGCCGTCATTTCCAGACTTAAACTTCTGATTTTCAATCTCTTCGTTGGCAAAAGATTTCACAACACGTATTCCCGATAAGTTATCTTCAATCTGTCCATTGATTTCAGCAATTTTCTCTCGGTTGCGGCGGAACGCCCTGCGCATTTTCCGGTTCAGCAAATATGCAAACAAAAACATAAATGGAAGCACGATAAAAGCGGCAAGTGCCAATGCACCGTTAATTTTAACAAGAATGACAAACGCACCTGCTATCTTCAGCACGGACAAAATAATGTTTTCCGGACCATGATGCAAAAGTTCCGTGATATCAAACAAATCCGTGGTAATACGACTCATAAGCTGCCCTACTTTGGCATCATCATAAAAAGAAAATGACAGCTTCTGCATGTGGTCAAAAATCTCTGCACGCATATTATATTCTATCTTTGCTCCCATGACATGTCCGTAATTACCAATAAAAAATCTGCTATAACAATCGATTGCCAGCAAAACGAGCAGAAAAACCGCGATGTACAGAATCTGATGCAAAATCTCGTCTGCCTTTAGGTAAATCAATGTAGAAGTCACATATCTGACCACTAAGGGTATCATAAGGGCAGTTGCCGCCGAAAGAGCTGCAAAAAACATATCCGCCCAGAATATTTTCTGATATGGCTTATAGTAGCTAAGCATTTTCTTCAAATTTTCACTCATCATACACCTCTGTTAATGTGAAAAATGTAATTTTCGATAACGGTTGATGCATGCCATAATCTCCTGCTTTCTGGGTCTTGCCAGAGCTGCGGACACATCTCCCCTCTCAAAAAGACTTTCCAGCCCGTCCTTATCCATCTGCTTCTCCAGAAACGTACCGATCTGCTTTAAGTCCTTTTTGCCGTCCATCATCTTACATTCGGCAAATTTTAAAATCCATGCAAGAGCGGCAGTCTGCTCCTGGTCTTTAAGCTGCTCTAAATACCGCAGTTCTACACTTTCCCTGGACAGCATAAGTTCACTGGTTCCCATGGCTTTAATCTTGATCCTATCTTCTTTTTTCAGTCCCATGTCAGGCAGGGGGCATCTTTCACTGATATAGGGAGGGAAATGATCTTCCTTCCCATTCATGGCAGGGTAACTCTCCGCCGCTTTCTTTGCTTTCTGTGTAATGTCAAAGGGTACATATTCTTTCATCTGTATGACCGTGTCTGCCACATGAAAATAAGATCCCGAACTTCCTGCTACAATCACAGAAGAAATCCCTAAATCCTGATAAAGACTTTTCACCCGGCAGATAAAGGGAGTGATAGGCTCTTCTCCTACCGAAATAACCTCCTGCATCAGCTGGTCGCGGATCATAAAGTTGGTAGCCGAGGTATCCTCATCAATGAGGAACAGACTGCTTCCCGCCTCCACACCTTCCATCAGATTTGCCGCCTGAGAGGTACTGCCGCTGGCATCCTCCGTGGAAAAATGAGCGGTATCTTTTTTATTCGGCAGGTTACTGATAAACGGTGAAATATCTACGCTTTTAATACTGCGTCCATCCTCCGCCCGGAGCTTAACTGCCGAATCATCCGTAATCACAAGTTCTCTTCCATCTCCGCCAATATGGTTATACACCCCATTTTGAAGGGCCTGCAGAATCGTGGACTTCCCATGATATCCTCCTCCCACAAACAAGGTAATTCCTCTGGGAATACCCATACCTGTCACTTTTCCTCTGCGCGGCAGATCCAGTGTAATTTTAAGGGATTCCGGTGAACGAAAAGGCACAGCGCCTTTCATAGGTCTCTCCGAAATGCCGCTTTCTCTCGGAAGAATGGAACCGTCCGCTATAAACGCACAGAGAGAAAGTTCCGGCAGTTTTTCCCTGATATACTGTTGATCCTCGCAAAGGCAGATTGCCTGCTTCAATTTGTTCTGATCAATTTGGGCATAATACAGACTCTTTCTGACACAGACGGGCAAAATATCAAACAACATCTTTTCCAATTCCCTTGCGTTGATGGTTCTTCCATTTGCCGGGAATCCAGCTTCGAATCGCAGCGTGATATTCCCTTTTTCCACCTTAAGGGCCGTCCTCTCAAGCACCTGCTGCCCGCATCTGGAAACACCAAGCAGACCGCTTTTTCCAGAGCCTTTCGCCTGAAAACTGCCGCCGCTTATTTCCTTTGCAAACAATCTTGTCAGATGATCCTGCAAGGTAATTCTCTTAGCATGGGTATCATAAAAAGCAGGCAAAAAGCCTGCCTTTTCTCCTTTCACCCGTACAGAAAGTCTGGAGGGCGCCGCAAATGGGTCGCCCTGTACGTGGTCAATAGAGAGTACATAATCTTTGAAATCGTACTGCCCCCTCAAATCCTTGTAGGCAGGATAGCTTTTATGATCGATACTTTTTAGTTTATTTCTTAATTCTAACGCTGACTGCATATTCTCACATTCTTTCCGGTGCGGTAAAGCCCAGCACATCAATACATGTTTCTAAAATGTCTCTTGTCAGTAAAAGAAGCGCCACCCATCCTGACTTCTTTCCTGCATCCTCCTGCGCAACAATTCTGGTTTCATGGTAAAAACGGTTAAAGGCATTGGCAAGTTCATAAATGTATGCGCATATTTTATGAGGCGCAGTTTCCATATATGCTGACTCCATCATGGCATTAAATCCTGCTATTTCAAGCATAAGCGCTTTTTCGGAATCACTGCATGCCTCCCTAAGAACGCTTCCTTCTATAGTCCCGCCCTGCTCTTTGATTTTATTCAGAATAGATTTGATCCTGACAATCGTATATAAAATATAAGGACCTGTATCTCCCTCAAAAGATGTAAATTTATCAATATCAAAAATATAATCTTTTGACGCCTGATTTGAAAGATCGCCGTATTTGATTGCCGCTAAAGCTACCACCTTTGCAGTCTGTCTTGCCTCCTCTTCCTCCACCTGGCGGTTGTCAGTAATCTTCCGGTACATCTCATCATTGATTTCCTTGATCAAACTTTCAAGACGCATCACACCGCCTTCTCTGGTCTTGAACGGCTTTCCATCCTTTCCGTTCATCGTTCCAAAGCCAATGTGCAATAGTTCTGTCTCAGGCTCCACCAGCTTCGTCTTCCTTGCACAGCGGAATACCTGTTCAAAGTAAAGTTCCTGACGCTTGTCCGTAAGATAAATGAGCCTGTCGGGATGATATTCCCGCATTCTCTCCATAATCGTCGCTAAGTCCGTGGTATTATATAAAGAAGCGCCGTCTGATTTCAGAATCATACAGGGAGGAATTTCCTTCGTGTCCGTCTCTTCCTTTACATCTACCACAAGAGCGCCGTCGCTTATGTAAGCGTAGCCCTCCTTCTTCATGTACTCAACCATGCCCGGTATCACGTCATGTACATCCGACTCTCCTTTCCAGAGATCGAAATCCACATTCAGGTTATGATAATTTTTCTTTAAATCTGTTACCGATACATCAATGATATGATTCCACAGCGCCCGATATCCCCTTACACCGCTCTGCAGCTTAAAGGTTGCTTCCATGGCACGTTCTTTATAGGCAGCATCTTCCTTTGACTTGCTGCTGGCAGTAGGGTAAATCTCCTCAAGCTCCGAGATGGTAAAAGGCGCCTCCTCGGGATACTCTCCCTGATAATCATCATCAAAATATACCAAATCCGGCTGACGCTCTTTCAGTTCTGTGATGATCAGTCCCATCTGCAGTCCCCAGTCTCCCAGGTGGATGTCTCCAATCACCTCATGTCCCGCATATCTTGCGATCCGCTTGATACTCTCACCTATGACGCCTGAACGAAGATGCCCCACGTGAAGCGGCTTTGCCACGTTAGGTCCGCCGTAATCCACAATAATGTGGTTGGGTTTTTCGGGCATGTCCAGACCGAATTTAGTTGCATTGCTCATTTGTGTGAGATAATCGGTTACAAAGCTTTCCTTCACTTTTATATTGAGAAACCCGGGAGGCACTGCCTCTACGCTTAGAAAAACATTGCTGTCTTTACATTTTTCTGCTACATCACCGGCAATCATGATAGGGGCTTTCTTGTATAATTTCGCTCCCGCCATGGCACCATTGCATTGATATTCACATAAATCTGGGCGGTTGGACAGGGTTACTTTACCTAACTCTCTATCGTAGCCGGATGCTTCAAATGCGTTCTTCATCTCTTCCGAAATCAAATCCAGAAATTTCTTCATCGTCTCTCCTCCATAAAACGTTCTTTTCGCAGGTAGTATTATCCTATCAAAGACCGTGCTAAACTTTATTGGTGCTCCGATACAATACAGCTCTCTTTTTCCTGGAGGGGCCTAAGGTTTTCATCCCCCCATATCACTCTGTTACGTCCATGCCTTTTTGCGTCATACAGCATGGTATCTGCAATTTTCAGAATCAATTCATAAGGTTGATCTTCCTTGGGAACGATAGTAACGCCTCCAATGCTGACCGTGACCCATTGAGCCACAGATGGAGCGTGGGGAATGTGAAGATCTTCTATGCCCTGCCGGACTTTTTTCAAATGCTTAAACATCTTTTGCGCCGGTTCTCCCATAGAAATCACCACAAATTCCTCGCCACCATAACGGGCAAAAAAATCTGTACTCCAACTGAAATAAGAAGATACCGTTTTTGCCACGGAAGCGATTACCTTATCTCCAGCAGGATGTCCAAACGTATCGTTATATTTTTTGAAGTTGTCAATATCAAGCATTCCAATGGAAAAAGGGACCTGCAGCCGGAGCGCTTCATTCCATTTAACTGCGCTGTGACGCTCATAGCTGCGCCGGTTGGCAATGCCTGTCAACTGATCGATCATGGATTGCTCCTCGACCTGCCTGCGGTAGTTGTACAGTTTGATATGCGTATTAACCCTGGCCTTTACAATCAGGGGTTCAAACGGCTTTGTAATATAATCCACTGCCCCTAATACCAGTCCTTGCTGTTCGTGGACGACATCGGAAAGGCTGGTAATCAAAATGACCGGAACACTTTGCGTAATGACCTCCTCCTGCAATTTCTTCAGCAGAGTAAATCCATCCATCCCCGGCATTACCACATCCAGCAGAATGAGGGAAAATCCTCCGTTTTTTGTGAGTTGCAAGCCCTCCTTCGCCGTCTGCGCAATCGTAACGTCATACACATCATCCAAAATAGTCTTTAACTGCATCGCCTGCAAACGGCTATCATCAACAATCAGTATTTTTTCCATGTCAAGATTCCTTTTCCACGTTGTATTACAACATAGCTCTCCCTATGTTATTGACCAGACATTGCCATTCCATATCATGTTTATAAATCATACAACAAAAACTGTCTTTACGCAATATTTCTAGCCTCGAATTTCCGCAACGTTTTTTTAAGGACGAAGCAAATGACATCTGATATTTTATGCCACTTTTCGTAGCATTTCTGAAAGAGGGACCATTACAAGATGTTTTCCTGTTCCCTTTCCCTCTCCGCCTTAGAAAAAATGCACCCACAATAGTTCTGGCGGTATAAATTGTACTCTTTTGAAAGTTCTATGGAACGCTTATAACCATTTTTCTTTTTGAAATCAGAGGGAAGAAAAGGAATATCATACTCCGCTGCAAGGCGCTCACCTATCTCGTTGATTTTAAATGCATTTTTCAAAGGACTGATGGTGAGGGTCGTTGTGAAGTAGTCAGCATGGGCATCTTTTGCCCATCTGGCAGTTTCCCTAAGGCGGAGTTCATAGCAGACAAAGCACCTCTCGCCGCCTTCCTTACAGTTTTCTAATCCTTTTACGCTGTCAAAAAAGAGGGCTTTTGAATAATCGCCCTCTATGACTTCAATCGGATAAGCGTCCGGGGCTTTGCCCTGTTCTAACTGCCTATTAAATTCGGCAATCAGGCGTTTCTGCTCTTCCACCCGCTTTTGATATTCTTCTTCCATAGTAATATTAGGATTATAATAAAATACCGTAATCCGGAAAAAGGCTTTCAGATATTCCAGCACATAGCTGCTGCAGGGAGCGCAGCAGCTGTGCAGAAATAAATGTTTTCCTTTATTTTCTTTGTTTTCCAGTATCCGGTCCAGTTCCTTTGCATAATTCCGGTTCATGCTTTTACAATCTCCAAAAGTATATAGATTACCGCTTAATGTTTCAGCGGACTTTCCCTATAGATAATGTCCTCTCTTCCCGGTCCGTTTGAAACCATGGTGATGGGATAGCCAACCTGCTCTTCTATAAATTCCACGTATTTTCTGCAGTTTTCCGGCAGATCCTCATATTTTTTGATGCCGCGGATATCGCATTTCCAGCCGGGCAGTGTTTTGAGAACTGGTTTTGCTTTTTCTAATTTGTGGGTTACCGGGAAGTCGGTGGTCACTTCTCCATCGATTTCATATCCCACGCAGACAGGAATCTCTTCCAGATATCCGAGGACGTCCAGTACGGTAAATGCAACATCTGTGGTCCCCTGTAATCTGCATCCGTATTTGGAGGCAACGCAGTCAAACCATCCCATACGTCTGGGGCGTCCAGTGGTTGCGCCGAATTCACCTCCGTCACCGCCTCGGCGGCGCAGTTCATCTGCCTCTTCTCCAAAAATTTCGGAAACAAATGCACCTGCTCCTACTGCTGAGGAATATGCTTTACATACGGTAACGATTTCCTTAATCTCATAGGGCGGAATTCCTGCTCCAATGGCGCCATATGCTGCCAATGTAGAGGAAGAGGTAACCATAGGATAAATACCATGGTCGGTATCTTTTAAAGTTCCAAGCTGTCCTTCCAGCAAGATAGTCTTTCCTTCTTTGATTGCCTGGTGCAAATATGAGGACACATCACACACATATGGCTCAATCATCTCTTTATATTCATGCAGAGTATCGAGCAGTTCTTCCGGATTAATAGTAGGCTTGTGATACATATGTTCAAGCATGACATTTTTCTGTTCACAGACTCTCTCTACCTTTTCTTTGAGCAACTCTTCATCGAAAAGCTCGCTCACCTGAAAACCAATCTTTGCATATTTATCAGAATAAAAAGGTGCAATTCCCGATTTGGTGGATCCGAAGGATTTTCCTCCCAGTCTTTCCTCCTCGTACTGGTCAAACAAAATATGGTAGGGCATCACCATCTGCGCCCTATCTGAAACCAGTATTTTAGGCATCGGCACGTTCTGGTCTGTGATTGATTTAATCTCATTGAAAAGCACCGGAATATTCAGCGCCACACCATTGCCGATGATGCTGGTTGTGTGATTGTAAAACACTCCGGACGGCAGCGTATGCAGTGCAAACTTGCCATACTCGTTTACAATCGTGTGTCCGGCATTGGCACCGCCCTGAAAACGGACAATGATATCCGCCTGCTGTGCCAGCATGTCTGTAATCTTTCCCTTTCCTTCATCGCCCCAATTGGCGCCCACTACTGCTTTAACCATATTTTCCTCCATTCCAAAGCTTCACCTCGCTTCGCGGTCAGCTTATTGTAACAAACGCAGCCTCGCTTCGCGGGTAGCTTATTGTAACAAACGCAGCCTCGCTTCGCGAGCCAGCTTATTGTAATACAAAAAGCAGGTTCGTAAAAACCTGCTTTTTATTATCAGCTTCTTACTTTATGATTATACACAAAGCATATTCATAAGTAAAATCAATATTTTTTATATATGATATAATTTTTATTTATATATTTTAACTCACATAGTTGTCGAAATACCCTTGAATCAAAATGACAGGTGTTCCTTTGTCGCCGGAACCGCTGGTTAAATCGCATAAGGAACCAATCAAATCTGTCAGTCTTCTGGGTGTGGTACCCTGAGATGCCATATCGCCTACCAGATTCTCTTTCTTCTCTCTGATACGATTGGAAATTGCTTCTTTCAGCGCTTCACCGGATAAATCTTTGAAATCATTGTCTGCCAGATATTTCAGTTTCACTTCATTGGGCGTTCCCTCAAGCCCCGGTGTGCTTGCCGGAGATACGCAAGGGTCTGCAAGCTCCCAGATCTTTCCAACGGGATCTTTAAAAGCGCCGTCGCCATATACCATGACTTCCACATGTTTTCCTGTTCTGTCCAGAATTTCTTTCTGAATATCCATCACCAGATCCGTGCATTCTCTCGGAAAAAGCTTAATGGTATCTTCTGTAGATTTGTTGGAACCAAGAAGACCATACTTCTCATTGCAGCCGCTTCCGTCTACAGGACTGGTGAGAATATCATCCATACCCACCACCACTTCAGCGCCTGCTGCTTTTAACAGCCTCTTGGTACGTGCTCTTGTATGAATATCGCAGTTCAGCACCTTTTTGGTATAAGGAAGGATACTGCGGCAGTCATTTGCAAAGATAATTTCAACTTCTGCCCCCGCCTCTTTAATCAACTCGCCATAATAGGATACGTAATCTACTCCTGTAAAAGGATGTTTATTTTCTCCAAACAACTCTCTATATCTTTCCAATGTAAGAACATCACTGTAAGGATTGATGCCTGCCTCGTCCAGCTGGTCTAAAGAAACAAGCTCATTGCCCACCTCATCACTGGGATAACTCAGCATCAGAACGACCTTCTTCGCTCCCATGGCAATTCCTCTAAGGCAGATCGCAAAACGGTTCCTGGATAAAATCGGGAAAATTACGCCTATCGTCTCTCCTCCCAGCTTTGCCCTCACGTCCTTGGCGATGGCTTCCACTGATGCATAGTTGCCCTGTGATCTGGCAACCACTGATTCCGTCACTGCAATGACATCCCTGTCACGAATCTCAAATCCTTCTCCCTGCGCCGCTTCCAATACACTGTCTGTCACAATCCTTACCAGATCGTCGCCCTTCCGGATGATAGGGCAGCGGATTCCTCTTGATACTGTTCCTACTCTTCTTTCCATATTCATTTCTCCCTTAGTCGTATTTCTGTCATGACCGCCGGCACCTGCATCGCACACTGTCCCCGGTACCAACGCCACTTTTTTATTATAATATATTAAGAATAAAAACAAAAGGATTTTTGATAAAGCCTGTTGACTTATTAGAATGGGGAAATAAAAAATATATAAACATTGACAATTTCGACATTTATCGATATAATGTGTTTGCAAATTTCCAAAAAAAGTGAGGAGGAGAATGAATATGGAAAACAACGTAAATGACAACGGCGGATTTTTATGGGGACTTTTGGGATGCTGTATTCCGATTGTTGGTCTGATATTATTTTTAGTATGGAAAGATCAGAAACCAAAAACTGCAAAAGCCGCAGGAATTGGTGCATTAGTTAGTGTGATTCTCGCAGTCGCATACTACATCGTAGTATTTGTAATCATAGGTGCAGCAGGAATTGCAAGCGGAGCATTCTAAATTTGGAAAATTCCTGCAAATTTTCTTTGGTTGTCATGCCAGACCGGATCGCTCCTTCTATTTCAGGGGGAAGCAGTTCCCTATCTGTGCAAGATGCACCGGTGAATTAATCGGTATGATTGCAGGTATACCTATCGTGATTTTGTATGGCTGCCCCAGATTTGGGATCGTTCTGGTAATGATGATTCCATTGGTTTTTGATGGTTTTTTGCAGAGACTGACTTCTTATGAAAGCGGTAACATCCGAAGACTTATCACCGGAATTTTGTTCGGAATCGCATTGATTTTTGCATTGATATATTTTCATCGATTCTGTCTCTGGATTGCCGGCATGATTTTGAGACTTTTGGGTGCGGATCCTGTCTCTGTAGAGAAAATGATACAATTTTTTGGCGGTTAACTGAACAAAAGGCGCTTCCTACAACCGGACAGCGCCTTTTATTTTTTTCATTCCACAATCCCATAAATCACATGCATTCTATCTATCATGATTACCTTAATCCTGTCCCCAATTTGAGCATGGCGGAATTGCTTTTTTGAAACAGGTGTAATTTCTCCATTTATTTCCGAACATCTATAAAAATCTACCATATACCTGCTTTTCCCGGAGCCCTGATACCGGAAATCTTTTGCTGTAATCGTACTGATGATGAGCCTGTATTCGCCATTCTTCAAGCTTTGATAGATTCTTTCATTTCTCTTATTGATACATTTCATACACACAATAAAAAAAATCGCAAATCCGGAAAGCATGAGAAACCCCTCAATCGTATCTGCGTCAACCTTTTTATCATTTCGAAACTCACCAAAAAGGTCATAGTAAAGCCAGAAGAACATGCAGGCTCCCCACGAAAACCAAAATACTACCGAAAGCCCATTCAAAATCTTCCCATCCCCTGGAAGACCATGTTTAAAACAATTCACTTCCGCTTTGGTCAGCCGCGTTTCCATAATACTGCCTCTCCTCTACTTCATTCTTTACTAGATTAAACTATATTTATACTTCCATTCTATTTTCCGGTTCTTCTTATGTCAATCATTTGTCAGAATCTCCCCTACAATACAAACATAAAGAACAACACTGCATATGCTTTCCTCAAGTCCCTGTTCACCAAAAGGTATACATATCCAAAAGCAAACCCCAGCGCCATGCCCGCAATGCCGGTAGCCAGATCTTTTGTGAAGATATGTGCAAGCCCCCAGGTCAGACCACAGATGATTCCGCCGTAGGGGATACTTTCTCTGTGGAACCACACTTCGCATGCCTTTTGCCCGAACACAACAATAAGCAGAAAAAGCATAGTCTCAAAGGCATAATAAAGATACTGAAAGGTAAAAAGCAACGGTCCCTTGCCTGCAAATTCCAGATACACCTTAAATCCGCCCCACGCCCTATAGCTTTCCCAGAATGCAAGCAGAATAAATACCATGCACAATCCCCACTGCCATAGCCGCAAAGAGTCTCCCCGCCTGCGCAGGTCGAAGCTGTATTTTCCTTCTGCTTTCTTGATCAGTACGAAGGCAAAAATTCCCCATGTAATGCAGGTAATGATCCAATGCAGAATCGTCTGTCCGCCGCTCCAGTTTTCCATTGTTTTACCATAAAGAACAGGCTCCAGCAGATAGGCATAAAGAACCTCCATTCCCAATCCTGCAAACGCATACAATCCCAGATTAAGATAACTGCCGCCGCTTACCTTCTGATTTCCATCAGCTGTTTTGTTTTGTATTTTCATGTTGATACCTCCGTATTTCTTCTAATGTCTGATTGACATGCCTTATCTCCCAAAGCAGTGAAATATAATAGATGACTGCACCGATGATATAAGGAATGGTAAAGGATAAAAACATATCGCGATATCCGTTTTCATGAAGGGGCTCGAAAAAAGAACCAAACCATGTAAGCAGCATGACAGCGCTTATTAATATCAGATACTGCACCAGAATCACCACCGAAAGCGGAAAGTTCTGAAAACGGTAATGCTGGGATAGAACGGCTACCGCCAGCGCAGATAAAAAGAACATCACCAACAGATTTTCCTGATAATTTCCAAAGACCTTAAGCGTAATAGCTTCCAGTATGATTTTTCCGATTACCAGCAAGGTAAAACAAACGCAGACAGTAGGAATAAAGTTTTGTTTATGAATCACTTTCATGGCACACCTCCTGTATATGATACAGCGCATCTAAAAAAGACTTTTTATAACTTCTGTTGAGCACCAGCACTTCTCCATTATCCATCACCAGATGAAGTCTCATATTGAAATCGGTCCTGACCCTGCTTACCTTATAGATATTCACTGCCGCCGACTTTCCAATCCTGATAAATCCGCTGGCTTCGAAACAGGATAAAAAGCTTCGCAGACTATAGTCCAACTGGTAAACCTCCTTTTCCTGATAGGCAAAAAGTTTCCGGTCCACCACCTCCAGATAATAGATGCTTCCCGGATGTAATTTCTGCATGCAGTCATCCTTTTTCCCCATAATACAGTGGAAAGAAAGGAAAAAATTTCTGATTACTTCTACTGATTCGGATTCCTCCCTATAATGTACATCTATATAATCCTCTTTTAGCAATGGTTCTTTCAGATAATGTACTTTCAACCTATCCACCTCCTATAACAGCCATTATACGTAAATAAAGAAAAATCACAAGTACGTTCTGCGCAACCTGCGAATAGAAATGTCTATCTTGCAATAACCTATTTCATCCACTTATAATCAAAAAAAATGTCACCTTTTCCCTTATCCATACGTATTAGACACATAAGAAGCCAAAAGCTTCAGAAGGGAGGAAATATGCAAATAGAAGAAATCGTCTTAAAATACAGCAACATGCTCTATAAAATATGCATCGTCATGCTGTGCAACGAACAGGATGCCAAGGACGCCATTCAGGATACTTTCTGTAAGTATCTTGAAAAAAGACCGGACTTTGCAAATGATGAGCATGAAAAAGCCTGGCTGATCCGTGTGGCAACCAATATCTGCAGGGATATGCTCCGCTCAAGGATGCGGCACCCTAAAGTTTCCATAGATGAACTGGCAAACCACCTTGCAGCACCAGTACAAAAAGAAACTCTCACAGAGCTGATGGAGTTGCCGCCCAAACAGAAAGTAGTGATTTATCTTCACTACGTAGACGGCTACAGTGTAAAGGAAATTGCGGATATTCTGGGAATCACGCAAAGTGCAGTAAAGAAAAGACTGCAGCGCGGCAGAGAATATCTGCAGCTATCGTGGAAGGAGGCTTATAGCAGATGAATGGCACAAATATAAAAGAAACGATAAATCAGGTAAACATCCCTGAAGATATGCAGAAAGAAATCATCCGGAACCTGCAAAAGCAGGAAGACTTAGGAAAATACAAATACAACTATAAATCTCACACTTTCAAAAGGACGCTCCTTTCAGCGGCAGCGCTTCTTCTGATTATGGGAACCATCAGCATTCCGGTACAGGCAGGCATCCGATATCTGGTAAAGGCAAGAATGGAAAGCATCCCTGCAGAGGAAATGGAAGCAACTCTGGAAATGATGCAGACGCAAACTGTAGGTGCCGATAGCTTTTCAAGAGAATATTCTCAGAATGAAAAGCAGCGGAGGGCAGAACTTTTCACAGCTTACCAGAATGGTACCTTTCCTCATGGGCAGCTGCTTCTTATCGAAAGTGAAGATCAAATTCCAGACAATACCCTTTGCTATCTGAAAAGCACAAGTTGTTTTTATCTTCCAGACCGGGAACTGACCGATGAAGAAATTTTGGAAATCATTGAATTCAACTATAAAAGAGAATATAGTCTTTCACTGGATCCTGAAGTCCAGGCCGTGATGGAAGAACGCGAGAAAGAGCAAAATGAAATCAAAGAAAAGGTTCAGGCAGATAACGGAATCACCGAAGCGGAAGCTGTAACAATTGCACAGAACTGGATGAATTCTTTCTTCAACGTATCTCCTAATGGCATGGAAGAGACGATTTACCTTGATGATGAAATGTTTGAAGTGCCCATCTATCATATCACCTATGATATTCAAAGCACTTGCTACTATTATTTCTCAATCAGTACAATAGATGGCAGCATCATGTCCATTGATATAAGCCTTGCCTCCTGGGGGGATGCCCCTGAAATAACGGAAGAACAAGCAAAGGCACAGATGTCTGAAAACTATCAGACTGCCCTGCGCTTCCTGAATGAACAGCTTGAAATCCGTGATGAATTTGAAACAGTCTATTGCCTCTACAGAGCCGAAGATGGAAAACTGATTTCAAGAGTGCTTTCTTACTTCTTCCAGAAAGCAGACGGGGACTTTTATCTGGTTACCTTCCGTTGCGGTAACTCTGAGTTTTCCAACTATACCCATGCCACGGCGGAATGGTTTAAACAGCTAAGTGAACGCGAAAATGCCGTATTGATAACTTTATCTCCTGAGAATTAAGCACTTACACCGCATTACAGCGCCGGCAAATTCACAGCGCCGCAATGCGGTGTATTTTACCCGATTACCCTCTTATTTTTATACATCGAGAACAAAAGCAGGATTCCCGCTACAGCTCCAAAAAAAATGAAAGACTGGATAAACGGCATAAACTGATAAGTTCCGCCCTGCCAGAAATCCGCAAAATCATTGCTGATATAAGTCATCGGAAGGGTTCCTGCGATTTTTTGCAGCGCTTTCGGCAGCACACTCGTCTCCACTCCCATCATTCCGCATAAGATCAGGGTCAGAAAGTAAAGTGCCATCTCCACCCCGAAGGTGATACTGAATTTCTTAAAAATACTGGCAAATGCATGGGCTATGACCAGTAAAATGATTCCGAGCAGATACACGGATATCAGAAGACATAGAAAGGAAGTAAATGCCGGTCTTGGAACCTTTGTTATGAACACCTGAAAAACACCGAAAATCACCAGGGCTATGGTCAGTAATATTAAGTGTGCAGCTATTTTGGCTTTTATGGTATTTTTTTCCTCATATCCGAAAAGCCGCATCCTTAAAGGAATTCCCCTCTCAACTTCCTGTGAGTAAAGCGAACCATAACCTAAAAACATAATGGACATGGGAATCACCATCGCCATGGACAACATAATAGACGTTGTCACTTCGTTCATTATCTCTTCCGGAAGCTGGCTTCCTATCGTCTTTGGCAAGAGAAGGCACATCAGATTTGGAAAGACAATTCCAAAAAAATGAGGCATGAGATTTCCGTTCAAATTCCTCAATTCATATAATACCATCTTTAATGTACATTTCTTTTTCATCTTTCCGCTCCTCCCCGCTCTGCATAAAATGCCTCTCTCGCATTGCTGAATATCATTTCAATATCTGAATGACTTCTCTTGAAATCCACATTGTTCCTGATCAACGTTACCGCAAGTTCCTCTTCCTGCCTGCTATCACTGCAGGATAAAGCAATCAGATGATCCGGGGCTTTCAGTTTCCTGATTCCTTCCGAAAATTTTCTGTTTTCCGGATTATTGTCTAAAACAAAGACCGCTTTTCCGCAATATGTCTCAAACAATTCTTCCTTTTTCCCATAAGCAATCACCTTTCCCTCATCCAGGATCAGAAGTTTATCCGCCATCTGCTCCAGTTCCTCGTAATAATGGGATATCACCACCAGCGTATCATCTTTATCCTGATACCACTCCACCAGTTTTTCCATCAGCCTCTGTCTGGTCTCGAAATCCAGTCCTGATGTGACCTCATCATAAAAGGTCAGCTCCGCCTTCTGCATCATCACCATAATAATCGTAAATTTCTGTTTCTGACCGCCTGAAAGAGTGTTGAATCTTTTCGTAAGGCATGATTCAAAATCAAAGAAAGAAATCAATTCTTGTAATTCCCTATTCTCTTTTATTTTCGTGTTTAGTATCGCTTCCATAATGCATTTCACCGGCACAGTAGTTACATATTCATTTTGCTGCATATGTACCGCCATCTGCTCCGGTTTTAGCTGCGTAAGGATTCTTCCTTCATAAGGAATAAGCCCTAGCAGCGCGTTTACCAGCGTCGTCTTTCCTGCCCCATTAGAACCAATCACACCGATATGTTCCCCTTTTTCAAAAATAATCGGACGATCAATTTTAAGAGCCGTTTGTTTTCCATACTTTACCTGTAATTGTTTGATTGTCATCAACATTTTAGTAATTCCTTTCTGCAAAAATCAGCCTTGTACGTACCCCGTTTTCCACATTTTCAATCTTAAGCTGATATCCCAAAAGTCTGCTGTAATAGGATGCCACATAGAGTCCCAGTCCCTTTCCTTTCCTGCTCTCATCACTGCTGACAAAAGGCTCGAAAATATTGGAAAGCAGTTTTTCGTCTATGGTAATTCCACTATTTTGTATTTCAAGTTCCTTCTCTGAAACCTTTACCTTGATCGCTTCTTCCTCCGGCGTATACGATACTGCGTTGGAAAGCAGATTATCCACGATCTTCTTCATCATTTCCCGGTCGGCAAAAATCGTTCCGCTGCCTGTAATAGCCAGTTGCAAACTCTTATCCTCCACCTGGACTGCGTAAGCCCTTACAAGCTCCTCTACAAGCTGCTTGGCATCAATCTCCTCCTTCTGCATATGCTCTGCATGATCATTCAAATATAAAATATCCTCCACGATCTTTCTCATGGACAAAAGCTGCTTTTTTACCTCCGGGAGATATTCTTTCGTATTTTTGTACTTCCCCACCTCATTCGTCATGCCGTCTACCAACAAAAGAGCGGCTGCAATAGGCGTTTTAAGCTGATGGGAGGAAGCTCTTAAGAAAACCTCCTGCCTGATATTCTCCTCTTCCAGGGCACTGTTTTTTTGCTCCAGTTCAAGGTAATTATCCCTGAGTTTTTCATATAGTTCCTGCAAAGCTCTGCCTAATGCCCCTATTTCATCGGCTCCGCCTCCATTAAACGCTTCCACCTCAAAGTGCTCGGCAAGTTTTGCACTTTCTGCGTAGCCTGCCAGACGGATGATGGGGTTAACAATCTTTCCTGAGAAGAAGCGGGAAGAAATCAAAACCAGCAAAAACACAACTGCAGCAATCATAGGAAGACTTTCAAGCACTACCGGTCTGATTTCATCCATTCTGGGTGTCAATGTAGGGAAAATCGTAATGACAAAAGCATCTTCCGCATCGGTTATGGCAACATAAGTGGTGTACCCATAGTTCTCATCCGAAATACCTGCTTCATAGACAAAAGATTTGTCTGATATTACATGGATCTTCGTATATTCTTCCTGATAGATTTCCTCATCTTCTTTTTCTTCCACATGCACTGCCACGAGGTCATCCCCAAAAAACATGCCCTCTCCTTCAAATTTTGCTTTCGTATTATCCCACCATGCGGTGAACTCTTCCGCATCCAGACCTTCAAACGCCTCCCCAGCATGCTCCAAATTCTCCACACCTTTCATTCTGTCCCTGATGCTATTTAACATTTCCAAAAGCTCCTCATCCTGAATTTCAAGGGTAAGAGCAAAAAATTTCCCGGAAACACGAAGTTCCGCCCCTTCATCCGGCACTTCCAGTGTATAAACCGCCGTGGGATTTTTAACCTTTAACTCATCATAACTCCGTTTCTCTACATACCCCTCCTGAAGCTCTACCACGCTCTCTAAATTGCTTTTCATCACATAATCTACATATAAAGAGGGCAGCATGAAGACAAAATATCCTATAACAAAGGTCACCATAATTGCCGCAATGGTCATACTATAAAAAAAAGTTTTTTTAGACAATCCCATAATCAGTCTCCTTCCTGAAACTGATAACCGATTCCGATTACCGTCTTAATATAATTACCGGGAAGTTTTTTCCGCAGATTTTTCACATGGGCATCAATAATCCTGTCATTTCCCACATAATCCTCGTTGAAGATCCGCAAGATCAACTGTTCTCTTGTAAAAGCACGTCTGGGCTCCAAATAAAGAACCTGCAAAAGCAGAAACTCACTCAAAGTCAACTCCAGAGGCACTCCGTCATAAAATGCCTGATAAGACTCCTCATGAATCACCAGCCCTTTTTCTTCCTTCTGCTCCGTCTTTTTCACACGCCGCAGAATGGTTTCCATTCTCTTAAGAAGAATAATAGGGGACACAGGCTTGATAACATAATCGTCCGCATAAAGATTAAAAGCCTCCACCTGAGTCTTTTCATCTCCCAATGCCGTCAGCATAATGGTTGCCATATCCGGCTTATACTCCTTGATATAGGCAAGCACTTCAAGACCGCCCACCTTAGGAACCATGATATCAAGCACTGCCATATCAAAATGCTGTGCTTTGAGCATCCCAAGGGCTTCTTCCCCGTCCTCGGCACAGACCACATCATAGCTTTGCATTTTCATATATTCTGTCAGGACCTCCCGTATGGTGGGCTCATCCTCTAAAAATAAAATCTGCATCATTTCCTCCGCTTTTAGGTGCACCTGCATATTTGTATTTCCCCCGCCAGATAAGCGCTTATCTGAACGTTATGGTTATTGTAGCACATTCTTATGAATTCTATATGAAGATAGCATGAAAAAGGCAGTTATGAACCTACGCCTGATAGATTCATAGCTGCCCATGCGCTGTATCTGAATATAAACTCTTTACACTTGACAAAACTGCTGCATGCATTTAAAATATGGATTATAAAGAAATGAGTTTTTCGACCGTACAGCTATTGCTCAAGCGGCTTGCTCGTTTCTTTTTTTGTCCTTAAAACATCATATAGGTACAGATTTCCATCCTGTGCATGGCGTACCAGTATCCTTGCCATAAACACATTATATCTGACCAGTTCCATGTTATCATCATAAACAGGTATTGCGAAACGTGTATCATACCGATACCATCCAAATTTGGCATCCGTACTATGTTTCTGTGCATAGTTTTCTGCAAATGTTTTGTTCGAAGCAATTTCTATCATCTCTTTAATTATGCTTGAGGAATTTGCCTTTGCATACATATTTGCACCTCTTAACGCCTTTGTGTCTTTGGAATGTGTAAATTCGTCTGGGAAATCTGCACCTATGTATACCACGTCTGATGTTTCCGTAATCTCTGCACACTCCCCGATGTATTCTTTCAGACAAGCTTCAACTATGTTCCAATCCACGTTCCTTCTTCCCTTAAAACGCAAGTCATTGATGACTACAATATTTTTACCATCAACGTCTTTTATAATATCAACTTTCTTTTCCATTGTAACTGCTCCTTACAAAATTCTTTTTTATCCAACAGCTACATTGTATCACGTATAATTATGTAATACCATAATAAAATGTATTAAATACAATAAAACCCAAATGACATTGTTTCAGTTCCCAGTACTATAATACCTTTTCACGCTCAACCGCCAGAAAAGGTAAGCTACAAGGTAAACCACAGGCCCCACCAGCGGTGCTATATAGATACATATTTCATTGTAATTTGCCATATCCGGTTTCCGCAAAAGATATTGTGCCGGAAAGTAATTTACGAACGCAAAAGGAATCACATAGATAATCATACCTTGTATCAATTTGTGATAGATACTGATGGGATATCCTGCAAATTTACGCATATTCCAGTAAAAAATCTCCCTGATACTATTGGTTTCCACAAAATAAAAGCTTAAGGAAGAAAAAATAATGAACATTCCGCCCTGTATTAAAATCCCGCTGATAATCGCACATACATAGTACACTATCGTTGCAAAATCCCAGTGTATTCCCACCTTGCCTGCGGATATTAAAAACAGAATGATTCCCAACGTTCCATGTCCCGCCGTTGCAATTAAGTCTGCATTATTCAAAACCAGCTGAATCAGCAGACCTCTTGGTCTTACAAGGAGCCTGTCGAATCGTCCCTCCCTAATCGTATCTGAAAACTGCCTTAAATCAGCAAACAACGCAACCACAAAAGCATAGGTCAAAAATAGGATGCTGAACAGAAACAACATTTCATTTACATTCCACCCATTAATCTTGTCGAATTTAAGCAGTGCCAGATAAATCACGATAATATTGGCTGATTCCCTGATGAACACTGCGAGTGTGGCAATCAGCGTATCCACCCTGTACTGCAATCTTGCCCGGAAGCTCATTTTTAAGGACTGCATCGCAATTCTTATTTCACCCATTCCATTTAACCTCCCTGCACTACAAGCTTTTTAACCCCTTTTTTCCAGAACACCCTTGCAATAACTCCCAGAATCGCAATCCAGATGATTTGTACCGCTAAAGCAGACAGAATCTCCAAGCCACTCAATTCACCGAGATAAATTCTAACCGGTGTAAAATAAATGGACTCAAATGGAGTGATGACGATAATCTTTTTAAGCGCCTCGGGCATAAACCATAATGGCAGTAATGTTCCTGCCAGAATACTCACAAATACATTTTTGATCGTTATGATCCCCCACACACTAAACAACCAGAAACTCCATGTCTGAATGATAAAACTAATCAGCCATAGGATAAGATATCCCAACGCCACACTGCAAAACATGATGATCAGATTGAGTACACTTTGAGGCGGACACAGCTTTGTATACAGCAGGGTAAAAAGCAGTGCCGGAATAAAATGAAACAGAATTTTGAATGCGCCTTCTCCTATGTTCTCCGCCAATAACCTTAATGTGAAGCTGACCGGCTTTAAAAATTCATTGGATATGCTCCCGTCTCGAATCTTATCCTGTAGAAACATTTCATTGTAACGGAATGCACTCGACAGCCCTAAAGTAATTACAAAATTCGTAGCCACCATAGAATAAGATACCCCATCCACCTCTGCTGCATTTCCATATAACGCCTTATATATGCACAAGTAAACCGCAATGGTAATAGCTGTATTTATGATTCCCATGAAAAAATCTAATCTGTATGCCATTCTATCCTGAAATTTCTTAATGGCAAATTCCACATAAGCTCTCATACGCTAATTCCCCTCCGCTGCCGGATGATCAAGGACGACTCTTCCCTCATAAATATCACGGATGATTCCATCGATCTCCGACTCACAAATCGTAATATCCTTAATATTCTTTTCAGAAAAAAGCTTCTCCATAACTGCACTCATAGGCGTCTTACTTACATCAAATGTTTTGACTTCTTTCCTGCCATCTTCAAGCAAGATTTCAATTGTCTTAGAATTGGCATATCTATTTTTGATTTCCTCAATGCTTCCATCATAAATCTTTTTTCCCTTATCAATGATGATCAGCCGTTCACAGACCTTCTCTATATCCTGCATATCATGAGTCGTAAAAATGATGGTAGTCTGCTGCGTTTCATTCATATATCTGACAAACTCTCTTATTTTTTCCTTTGCCACTACGTCCAATCCGATCGTAGGTTCGTCCAGAAACACAATTTCCGGCGAATGAAGGAGCGCAGCAACGATATCCCCCCGCATCCTCTGCCCTAATGACAGCTGTCTCACAGGCTGATTCATAAAATCCTCCATGTCCAACAGCCGGGAAAAAAGCTTTAGATTTTCCTCATATTTTTTCTGCGGTATCTTATAAATGAATTTCATCAGTTCAAAACTTTCAATTAAAGGCAGATCCCAATTCAGCTGTGATTTCTGCCCAAACACGACACCAATATTCTTTACATACTGCTTTCTCTGCTTATAAGGAATAAATCCATTGATTTTCACATTCCCCGCATCCGGATATAAAATCCCTGACAGCATTTTGATCGTAGTGGATTTACCTGCCCCGTTCGGAGCAAGTATTTATAGACAACCACCGCAACACCCGATAAATCAAGGCTTTTTTGAAACACGAAAACTAAACACAAAGCCCTATAATCACATGGTAAACGCCTTTTCCACACTGGAACGGGCGTTTTTCATTTACAGGGCATAAAGAAAGGGGGCTGATACCGTGGCAGTATTCCGGGTGGAAAAAAACCAGAATTACACGGTTATGTCTAACCACCACCTACGCAACCCCGNCTTGTCCCTAAAGGCAAAAGGGCTTCTCTCCCAAATGCTTTCCCTGCCCGAAGAATGGGACTACACCTTAAAGGGGCTTTCCCAGATCAACCGGGAGGGCATTGACGCTATCCGGGAAGCCNTNCGGGAACTGGAACGGGCGGGATATGTGACCCGTACCAGAGTGCGGAACGAAAAAGGNCAGCTAGGGNCGGCTGATTATGTGATACATGAATTTCCAGTGCCGCCTAAACCTACATTGGAAAATCCAACACTGGATAAACCTATATCGGAAAATCCAACATTGGAAAACCCTATACAGGAAAATCCAACGCAATTAAATAAAGAACTATTAAGTAAAGAATTATCAAATACAGATTTATTAAATACCCATTCCATTCCTATCCTTTCCACTCCCTTACCAGAGGGGACGGCTACGCCGCCGGAACGGAAAGGAAACGGCTNCACCAACATGGACGCAGTAAAGGCTTATGAGGAAGTCATAAAGGACAATATCGAGTACGCCTATCTGATACAGGATAAGGACACTGACCGGGGTATGCTTGATGAAATCGTTGCGCTCATGCTTGAAACCGTCTGCACCCGCCGCAAAGTGGTACGGATTGCCGGGGACGACTACCCCGCAGAGCTTGTAAAGTCCAAGTTTATGAAATTNAACAGCAGCCATATCCAGTTTGTGATTGACTGTATGCACNANAACACCACCAAGATACGCAACATCAAGAAATACCTGCTTGCGGTTCTTTTCAACGCACCAAACACCATTGACAGCTATTACACCGCCCTTGTCGCTCACGATATGGCAAGCGGCGTATTTTTATCACAGGANAAGGAGGACTACACACCATGAAACAGGGGGCTTTGATTTATGACAAAGAAAGCGGACGNTATGACATTCGCTTTGGACTGGACGACTATAACGGCGGCTTGCATTGCGGCGANTGCTTTGACGTATTCGCAGGCGGCAGGTGGAAGCCCACACGCATTGAAATGAGTNCCGGGCAGAAATGGTATCTTGTGGGTATCAAGACGGACGTACTGGACGGCTTGCGTGTNCGGGTACATNACAGATAACAGAGGGGCGACCAATCAAAGCGGCTGCCCCTTTTTCCATGCCTGCACTACCACAGGAAAGGAGGAATGACGACCCATGCAGGAACAGATCAACGAAAAGACCGTTGCACTGTCAATCAAAACGGCGAAGCTGACCGCCGAAGTCTTACAAAAGGCAATCAGAAAAATGTTGTCCGCAAAGAAGAACAAAGCACCAAAGATTTACAAGGGCAANCAGACCCTAAAGCACCTTATGAAGCAGAACACGGGCGTTTCCAGTATGGAGATCACGGACGCTAACATCAAGGCGTTTGAACCCATTGCCAAGAANTACGGGCTTGATTACAGCCTAAAGAAAGTNAAGGGCGAAGAACCGCCCCGNTANCTTGTTTTCTTCAANGGGCGGGACGTGGACGTTATGACNGAAGCCTTTAAGGAGTTTGCNGCAAAGCAGCTAAACANAGAGAAAAAGCCGTCCATACGCAANGCNCTAGCCGCNTTTAAGGAAAAGGCTAAACAGATGAACCAGAACCGGGAAAANGTNAANAACAAGGACAGGGGGCGGGAATTATGAAACCAAACNTGAAAAAACTGCTTATCCTCAATGCGCCGTACCTGCTCTTTGTATGGCTCTTTATGAAGATAGGCGAAGCGTTCCGGCTCTCTCCGGGGGCTGACCTCTCCGGGAAGCTCNTACACATCATGGAGGGCATGACCGCCGCNTTTGAAAGCCCCCTGCCAAGCCTTAACGGGCAGGACTTTCTTATCGGCNTTGCCGGGGCGGTTATCCTGCGNCTTGCCGTCTACATGAAAGGCAAGAACGCCAANAAGTACAGGAAAGGCGTTGAGTACGGCTCTGCACGTTGGGGGAACGCAAAGGACATTGAACCCTACATTGACCCGGACTTTTACAACAACGTCCTGCTGACGCAGACGGAACGCCTTACCATGAACAGCCGACCCAAAAGCCCNAAGTATGCGAGGAATAAAAACGTGCTTGTCATAGGCGGTTCGGGAAGCGGCAAGACCCGCTTTTTCGTAAAGCCAAACTTAATGCAAATGCACAGTTCCTATTGCATTACTGACCCGAAAGGCACAATCCTCATAGAGTGCGGGAAGCTCTTAGACAANGGCGGCTACAAGATAAAAGTGCTTAACACAATCAATTTCAAGAAGTCCATGCACTACAACCCCTTTGCNTACCTNCACAGNGANAANGACATTTTGAAACTTGTCAACACAATCATGGTAAACACCAANGGCGAGGGCGAAAAGTCGTCCGANGANTTCTGGACNAAAGCGGAAAAGCTCTACTACACCGCACTNATNGGCTANATCTACTANGAAGCCCCGGAAGAAGAAAAGAANTTTACCACCCTGCTTGANATGATAAANGCCAGTGAAGCNAGGGAGGACGACGAGGANTTTAAGAACCCGGTAGACCTCATGTTTGACCGACTGGAAGAAAAAGACCCGGAACACTTTGCNGTAAAGCANTATAAGAAATACAAACTTGCGGCGGGCAAGACCGCAAAATCTATCTTGATNTCCTGCGGCGCACGGTTAGCNCCNTTTGACATACGGGAACTTAGGGAGCTTATGGAAACGGACGATTTGGAGCTTGACACGTTGGGGGACAGGAAAACCGCCCTNTTTGTCATTATCTCCGACACGGACGACACTTTCAATTTCATTGTCGCNATGATGTANACNCAGCTTTTCAACNTGCTTATGNGANAANGCNGATGATGTNTACGGCGGCAGGCTTCCCGTACANGTCCGCTGCCTGCTTGANGANGTNGCAAATATCGGGCAGATACCGAAACTGGAAAAGCTCATTGCGACCATANGGAGCAGGGAAATATCCGCCTGCCTTATCTTGCAGGCGCAGAGCCAGTTAAAAGCCATTTACAAGGACAACGCCGANACNATNNNNGGGAATTGCGACACGACCCTTTTCTTAGGCGGCAAGGAGAAAACAACGCTAAAGGAAATGTCGGAGCTTTTAGGGAAAGAAACCATAGATTTATACAACACTTCCGAGAACCGGGGACGGGAAAAGACCTACGGCTTGAACTACCAGAAATTAGGCAAGGAGCTTATGAGCCAAGATGAAATATCCGTCATGGACGGCGGGAAATGTATCTTGCAGGTAAGGGGCGCACGTCCCTTTTTCAGTGATAAATTCGACATTACAAAACACCCAAGATATAAATTCCTCTCTGACTTTGACAAGAAGAATGANTTTGACATTGAGAAGTACCTAAAACGCCGCCCGGAAGCAGTAAAGCNGGACGAACCCTTTGACCTCTACGAGCTTGACGGGGAGGACTTATAANNGCACAGGGNAAAGAGCTTTGCGTCATGGAAATGTGCATAACAGGCTATTGCGTCATGGATAACGCCATTCACAGCACATGGAAAAGCTAAAGTGCAGCTTTCCCACGTCCTGCAAACAGCGTTACCCACAACGCAATATNCAAGCCAGTTATACACATTCCCACAACGCCGGGCGNCTACGGCGAAAACCGCACCCCCTCTTTCTTTCATTCATAAGGGCATAAAGCCTTAAAGGAGGTATCTATCATCAAAAACGTAAANACCGGGTACATGGTTCGTGCGCCCACCACGGGACGCACTACCCNATTACAACTGAATACCGCTACGCCGCAGCACTTACGCAGCGTGGGGACAGCCGCCAGACACAGGGCGGCTTTTTTNATACCCAAAAACCAACAAATTATATTTTNCAGAGCCGCTTGACGGCAGAAAGTGAGGACATTATGGCATTTTTTCAATCAGCANTAGGCGTATTACAGACACTTGTTATCGCATTGGGCGCAGGNTTGGGCGTATGGGGCGTTATCAATCTCTTAGAGGGCTACGGCAACGACAACCCCGGCGCAAAGTCACAGGGCATGAAACAGCTTATGGCAGGCGGCGGCGTTGCGCTGATCGGCACGACCTTAATCCCGCTGCTTTCCGGCTTGTTTTAATATTCCGGGAGGTAGCCGCCTATGCAGAGCATATTTGAAGCCATAAACGAATGGCTAAAGGAAATTCTAATCGGTGCGATTAACGGAAATCTGTCAAATATGTTCGGGGACGTGAACGACAAAGTAGGCACGATAGCAACACAGGTAGGGCAGACCCCGCAGGGGTGGAACGGCGGCATATTCAGCATGGTACAGAGCCTTTCGCAGACCGTCATTCTCCCCATTGCGGGGATTGTCATTACTTATGTCCTATGCGTGGAGCTTATCGGCATGATAACGGACAAGAACAGCCTGCATGATATAGACACGTTCATGTTTTTCAAGTATGTATTCAAAGCGTGGGTAGCCGTCTACCTTGTTACCCACGTCTTTGACATTACTATGGCAGTCTTTGACGTGGGGCAGCATTTAGTAAGCAGTGCGGCGGGCGTGATAAACACCAACGCCGCCATTGACATTGACAGCACCCTTGCCACCATGACCGCCACCTTAGAAACAATGGAAGTCCCCGAACTTCTTTTACTTGTAATGGAAACCGCCGCTGTTAGTATGTGCATGAAGATTATGTCCGTGCTGATAACGGTTATCCTTTACGGCAGAATGATAGAGATATACTTGACCTGCTCCGTTGCGCCTATCCCCTTTGCGACCATGACAAACCGGGAATGGGGAAGCATTGGAAACAACTACTTAAAAGGCTTGTTCGCATTGGGCGTACAGGGCTTTTTTATCATGGTATGCGTTGGTATTTACGCCGTGCTAGTGAATGAAATGGTAATAGCTTCAAACCTGCACAGTGCCATTTTCAGCGTAGCCGCTTACACCGTGATACTCTGCTTTTCCCTGTTCAAGACGGGAAGCCTTGCAAAAAGTATTTTCCACGCACATTAAGGACACCGCCCCAAGCGGGCAGAAAGGAGGTAATAAATGGCATACGTCACAGTCCCCAAAGACCTTACAAAAGTAAAAAGCAAGGTTGCGCTGAACCTTACCAAGCGGCAGCTTGTATGTTTTGGTGCGGCGGCGGTAGTGGGCGTCCCGCTTTTCTTTCTTATCAAGGGCAGCGTCCCGCAGACCGCAGCAACCTTTATCATGGTTCTTACAATGCTACCCTTTTTTTTGCTTGCCATGTATGAGAAGCACGGGCAGCCGCTTGAAACCATTTTAGGCAACATCATCAA
>JAAVAE010000033.1 GCA_014804245.1 Lachnospiraceae bacterium
AAGGCTGAGAAAACCGTTTGTGGTTTTGCTTAACACAGCAAAGCCTTATGGCGAGGATGCGGCAAGGCTGGCGGAAGAGATTGGAAACAAGTATGAAGTATCGGTAATGCCGGTCAATTGCGAACAGCTAAAAAAGGATGATATCAACCAGATTCTGGAGAATATACTGTACGAGTTCCCGCTTACCATGATTGAATTTTATATGCCTAAGTGGGTGGAAATGCTGCCTGCAAATCATAAGATGAAAGTGGATCTGATTGAGCGGGTAAAAGAGCTTATGAATCAGTATAACTGTATCCGGGATGTAAAGAACAGCCCGGTAGCCCTGGATGGACCGTTTATCAAAAAGTGTAAAATGGACAGCATTGATATGGCGGATGGATGTGTCAGGGTATGGCTTGAAGTGGATGATGCTTATTACTACGAAATGTTAAGCGATATGGTTGGAGAAACCATTGACAATGAATATCACCTTTTATCTGTGCTGAAAGAAATGGCAAAGATGAAGAAAGAGTATGTAAAGGTCCTGCATGCAGTTGACTCAGTCAGACAAAAGGGATACGGCGTCGTGACACCGGAGCGGAGCGAAATCAGACTTGACAAACCGGAAGTGATCAGGCATGGCAATAAGTTTGGTGTGAAGATCAGGGCGGAGAGTCCAAGTATTCACATGATACGTGCCAATATTGAAACAGAAATATCGCCTATTGTAGGATCGGAAGAACAGGCTCAGGATTTGATCCGTTTCATATCTGACTCAAGCCAGAGCGAAGCAGGCATCTGGGAAACCAATATTTTTGGAAAATCGGTAGAACAGCTGGTAAATGACGGAATTACAAGCAAGCTGACCATGATCGGCGATGAAAGCCAATTGAAACTTCAGGAAACCATGCAGAAAATTGTCAATGATTCCAATGGAGGCATGGTCTGTATTATCATATGATAGATTGGCCAAACAAAGCCCCTTCTTTGCAAAACAAATGTAAAGAGGGGGTCTGTTTGTTACAATAGGCCGGCGCGTGAAACGTGGCGGCGTTTGTTGCAGGCAGGTAAATTCTGTGGTACTATAATAAATAAAATAAAAAAGAAAGAGGGAGGGGTTTATTTGAACCAGGTGTACGAAAAAGTAGTAAAATGCTATGAAAGCATAAAGGACAGGCTTCCGTTTAAGCCTAAGGTTGCACTGGTGCTGGGATCAGGACTTGGCAATTATGCAGATACCATGGACGTGAAAGCAGAGATTGCTTACAGCGACATTGAGCAGTTCCCGGTTTCCACAGTTCCGGGGCATGAAGGGAAGTTTATATTCGGCTATGTGAAGGATGTTCCGGTGGTCTGCATGAAAGGAAGAGTGCATTATTACGAAGGATATCCTATTTCGGATGTCGTACTTCCCACCCGTCTGATGAAGATGATGGGAGCTGAAATCTTATTTCTTACGAATGCTTCNGGGGGAATCAACCCGTCNTTTGGCGCAGGAAGCTTTATGCTGATCAAAGACCACATTTCATGTTTCGCACCTAACCCTTTGATTGGGCAAAATATAGAAGAATTTGGATGCCGTTTTCCTGATATGAGTACAGTTTATGATTTGGAGCTGNAGTCGATNATCAAAAGAAAAGCANAAGAATACAGCATCCCTCTCAAGGAAGGCATTTACGTTCAGCTGACAGGTCCTTCTTTTGAATCGCCGGCAGAGATCCAGATGCTGCGGACGCTGGGAGCTGATGCAGTGGGAATGAGCACGGTAGTGGAAGCGATTGCAGCAAACCACATGGGGATGAAAATCTGCGGTATTTCCTGTGTAGCAAATCTGGCTGCAGGAATGACAGATCAGCCTCTTACTCATGAGGAGGTGCAGGAAGCTGCCAACAAAGCGGCACCGTTATTCCGNCAGCTGATTACAGAGGCAATTGCATCATTCTGATGAAGGATCATTACTGGAAGGAGAGAAAAATGGTCAGAATAGAAGATATACCAGTAAAAGAANTAATCTGTTCGGCAATAGAAGCAAGAAAGAAAGCATATGCTCCTTATTCNAATTATATGGTAGGTGCGGCGGTCCTTACCAATGAACTGCGGATTTATACAGGATGCAATATTGAAAACGCATCCTATACACCGGCCATCTGTGCAGAGAGAACAGCCATCAGCAAAGCAGTGAGCGAGGGATGGAGNAGATTTCTGNCCATTGCAGTNGTAGGAGGTCCAAGAGGGGATNAGATTACACAATATGCNTTCCCGTGNGGTGTATGCAGGCAGGTNATNCGCGAGTTCGCAGANCCCGACCAGTTTATTGTGATTGTGGCAAAGGATGAAAATGATTACAGACAATATCGCTTAAGCGAGCTGCTTCCGGAAAGTTTTGGACCGGAAAATCTAAATGTATGAACACTCAAAANCTGAAAGGAATTCGTATATGAATATAAGACTATATAATGCCAGAATCCTGACGATGGAGGAAGGACAGGATCTGTTTTCCGGAGAGGTATGGATTCAGGGGGATAGAATCATCTATATAGGAAACGAAGCAAGTCCGGATGAGATTTATGATGGATTGCCGGGAAGGTGTATCATATGGGATAGGGANATAGACTGTATGGGAAATCTGCTGATGCCCGGTTTTAAAAATGCACATACTCATTCAGGGATGACCCTGTTAAGGTCCTATGCAGATGATCTTCCGCTGGACNAATGGCTGAATCACAAGATTTTCCCGGTAGAGGCCAAAATGACGGCGGAGGATATCCGCGACTTATCCAAGCTGGCGATTCTGGAATATCTGACAAGCGGAGTCACNGCTGCGTTTGATATGTATCTGACNCCGGAATCAATTGCGCAGGCTTTTGATGATATGGGAATGAGATGTGTACAGGTAGGGGCTGTGAACAATTTCAGCCAGTCGCCTGANATGGTGGAAGAAATGTACCAGAAACTCAATCATGCAGGTCCCCTTCAATCCTATATGATCGGTTTCCATGCAGAGTATACCAGNTCGAAGGAATTGTTGGAAGAAATCGTTAAAATAGCGCACAAGTATAAGGCNCCNGTCTTTACACATCTTGCGGAAACCGAAAAGGAAGTTGCNCAGTGCAGGGAACGTTATGGAAAGACTCCTATGGCATTTCTGGATTCCCTTGGAATGTTTGATTATGGCGGAGGCGGTTATCACTGCGTCCATATGACACCTGAAGATATTGCAATCATGAAAGAGAAAGGGCTGTATGCAGTTACTAATCCCGGATCTAATGCAAAACTTGCCAGCGGAATGGCACCGATAGCGGATTTTCTGAAAGCGGGAGTCAAGGTTGCAATCGGAACTGATGGGCCTGCCAGCAATAACTGTCTTGATATGTTCCGTGAAATGTTTCTTGTGACGGGATTNGCAAAGATAAAAGAAAANGATGCATCTGCGGTGGATGCCATGGAAGTACTNAAAATGGCAACGGTAAACGGTGCACATGCCATGGGGCTTAAAGATGCAGATGTGTTAAAAACCGGAAAACTTGCAGATATTATTATGATCGANTTAAATCAACCCAATATGCGTCCCCTTCATAATATTCCTAAAAATCTGGTATATAGCGGAAGCAAGCAGAATGTAATCATGACCATGGTTGGCGGAAAAATTCTCTANGAAAAGGGAGAATTTTATACAAAGGACACGCCCGAAGAGATTTATCAGAAAGCAGATGATATTGCAAAAAGAATAAAATTATAAAAACTTTTGTTGTGGAGTGATCAGAGGATGGAATACATCATTTTTGCGGTAGTAATGGCGGGGCTTATTTTNCTTTTCATGGTAAAAGGCTGGTATGATTATCAGAAGTCAGAAAAGAGATTTATTCAAAATCTTTATCAAGGTTATGGCACTGTGCCGCAAAGAGANTATAAACCCGGACAATTTGAGAATATCTCTCANTATTATTTAAANCATAAGGATGATTTTGGCATTGATGATATTACTTGGAATGATTTGAATATGGATGAAATCTTCAAGGGGATGAATCATACTTATTCAGCAGCCGGTGAAGANTATCTGTATTATNTTCTTCGGAGCCCCTGCATGGAGGAAGAAGAACTTCTGCGCAGGGAGNAAATNATCCGCTTTTTTGAAGAGCATGCTGACGAGAGGGTTGCATATCAGGTTATTTATCATAAGCTTGGGCGGACCGGAAAGTTCTCCATTTATGATTATCTGGATTATTTGGACGGGCTGGGAGAGCGCAGTAATGTATCCCATTATTTTGCCCTTTTCCTTTTGCTTGCCAGTATTTTGGGAATGCTGTTTGTTGATGTGCCCCTTGGGCTTTTGGTAATGATCGGCGTTCTGGTCTACAATAATGTGAGCTATTTTAAAGTGAAGGAGGAAATAGATCCATATATCGTCAGCTTTGCGTATGTGTTCAGACTTCTTGATGCTGTTAAAACATTAAAGGGAAAAGCCCGAAAAACAGATGCTCTGGAGAAGGAATTTGAGGTCCTGAAAGAAAGCAGCGCTGCCATGAATGGCTTTAAACGCGGTTCCTTTTTGATTATGTCGGCAGGTCGGATGTCGGGATCGAATAATCCGCTTGAACTTTTACTTGATTTTGTAAGGATGGGATTTCACCTGGATCTGATCAAATTCAATCAGATGCTCAGAGAAGTCAAAAAACATATTTCGGACATTGACAATATGATCACGGTTCTTGGAAAAATAGAAGCCATGATTGCAATCGGTGCATACAGGGCATCTTTGGAGAGTTTCTGTATTCCGGAGTTTTCAGAGGAAACCGTGTTAAATGCAGATGGACTGTATCATCCCCTGATAGACAATCCGGTAAAAAACAAAATTCACACAAAATCCAGTGTTTTGATAACCGGTTCCAATGCATCCGGCAAGTCAACCTTTTTAAAAACGGTTGCAATNAACAGNATCTTTGCACAGACCATTCATACCTGTCTTGCTCANAACTATANAAGTGCTTTNTTCCGTATAGCATCTTCGATGAGNCTTAAAGACGATGTACAGGGAGGAGACAGCTATTATATGGTNGAGATTAAGGNCATCAAGCGCATACTGGACCTGACATCATCAGAAGGAATGCCTGTTTTGTGNTTTGTGGATGAAGTGCTGAGGGGAACCAANACGGTAGAGCGTATTGCNGCATCCACCCAGATACTAAAAAGTCTNTGTAAAAATAATTGTATATGCTTTGCAGCNACCCATGATATCGAACTGACACATCTGCTNGAGAAGATTTACTGCAACTATCATTTTTCAGAGGAAATTGAAGAGNATGACATTTCTTTCACGTATCAAATCATGGAAGGAAGGGCGACNACACGGAATGCAATAAAACTTCTTGGNATTATGGGATATGAGNCAACGATCATAGAAGAAGCAGAGNAAATGGCAGCTGATTTTTTGGNGTCAGGAGTGTGGCACAGGCTTGACTATCAGTCGGCACAATGATATGATAATTTAATGAAAATAGGAAAGGATTTGATGAAAATATGGATCAGTTAATTAATTTCTTTAATACTTTTTTGTCTTATCTGCTGGTAATGGCTGTCATAGTNGTAGTAGCCGGAATTGCAACTTTTATTGGCATTAAAATGCGCAAGAATAAAAATAAACAGATTGAAAATGCCGGTTCGTGAAACGAATCGGCATTTGGTATTCAATAGGAGGTTTCTTTTCATGGGCAGATTTAATATCATTTTATGGGATGTTGACCAGACGCTGTTGGATTTTGATAAATCTCAGGAGTATGCACTGGATTATAGCTTTAAACAATTTGGCAAAAAAATAGATGATATGATTCAGGCTCAATATAGGGAAATCAATACTGCGTATTGGATACGTTATGAGCTTGGAGAAATCACCAAAGATGAACTTGTCACCGGAAGATTTGATACCCTTTTTTCACAGCTTGGCATAACTGATATTGCATCAAAGGATTTCAACGTGGTTTATCAGAAAGCGCTGGGATCTGTTTTTTATTTCAGGGATGATGCTTATCAGCTTTGCAGCAGACTGAAAGGGAAGGTACGTCAGTATGTTGTGACCAACGGTGTATCCTCTACCCAGAGGAATAAGCTGCGTCTGTCCGGGCTGGATCAGATTTTTGAAGATATTTTTGTTTCAGAGGAAATTGGATATCCCAAACCGAAGNTTTTGTTTTTTGAAAAATGCTTTGAGAAAATAGAAGATCTTCAAAAAGACAAAGTACTGATTGTAGGGGATTCGCTATCCAGCGATATGCAGGGAGGAAATAATGCCGGAATTGCGTGCTGNTGGTATAANCCTGAAGGAAAAGAAAATAATACCGGACTTAGGATTGATTATGANATAAGGAATTTGTGGGAAGTGGAGGATATACTGTCATGCCAAAGTCTGCCAACCAGAAAATGAAATTGTTATATATACTGAAAATCCTCACAGAAAAGACAGACGAGTCCCATTGCCTTTCCGCACAGGANATCATNGCNCTGCTTTCTGANTATGNCATTACNGCTGAAAGAAAAAGCATTTATGATGACATTGAGTGCCTGATTCATTTCGGCTATGATATTGTCAATGTAAAAGCCCGGAAGGGAGGCGGCTATTATCTGGCAAGCAGAGAATTTGAATTGCCGGAATTAAAGCTCCTTGTGGATGCGGTGCAGGCATCCCGTTTCATTACGCAGAAAAAGTCAAGGGAACTGATTTCCAAAATTGAAAAGCTGGCGGGGCCCTATGAAGGGAAACAGCTGCAAAGACAGGTATTTGTGGCAGGCAGAGTAAAAACGGAAAATGAAAGCATTTATTATAACGTAGACCGTATACATAAAGCAATACAGGACAACGCCCCTGTAACCTTTATTTATCTTGTATGGAATATCAACAAAGAACTGGTTCCAAGGCACAAAGGAAAGAAATACCNCATCAGTCCATGGGCGCTTACCTGGCAGGATGAAAATTATTATCTGATTGCNTATGATGACGAGGAAGAGCGCATCAAGCACTTTCGTGTTGATAAAATGAGTCATATTACACAGCTTTCCAAAGAGAGCCGTAAGGGTGGGGAGGCCTTTAAAGAATTTGATATTGCACAGTACACCAATAGGACCTTCGGCATGTTTGGCGGCGAACCGGAAACAGTGACCTTGCAGCTGCCGGAAGGAATGATTGGAATTATATTTGACCGTTTTGGAAAAGAGATCGATATCCGCAAACTGCAGGAAGGTATGATAAGCGTGAGAGTGAAAGCAGCAGTGAGCGGACAATTTTATGGGTGGCTTACCGGTCTTGGAGAAAATGTAACTCTCANCGGACCGGTCCATGTAAAGGACGGGTATGTAAATTNTTTAAAAAATATTATGAGTAACTATGAGCAGGCAGAGCGCTCATGAATGGAGGAACAATGAAACTACAAGTTGCAGACAGAATGAAGGACTTTGAAGAAGGTGTCTTTCAATTATTAAATGAAAAGAAAGAGGAAGTGGAGAGGACAGGAAAAAAAGTATACAACCTATCTGTTGGAACACCTGATTTCCCTACAGAACCGCACATTATGGAGGCAGTAATAAATGCGGCAAAGAACTCTGCCAACTACAAATATGCACTTAAGATGCTTCCCGAGCTTACGCAGGCAGTGATCAGGCGTTTTAAAGAGCGCTATCACGTAACGCTGACAGAAAAAGAAATCACAGATGTTTACGGTTCCCAGGAGGGAATTGCCCATATCGGATTATCCCTTTGCAATCCGGGAGATGTGGTACTTGTACCGGATCCCGGATACCCGATTTTTTCGATTGGTCCATCCCTGGCAATGGCAGATGTAAGAACTTATGAACTGCGGCCGGAAAATGATTATCTGCCGGATCTTGACAGTATAGATGAGGAGACATGCCAAAAGACAAAGTTTATGATTATCTCTTATCCTCTTAACCCAATCTGTAAGATTGCACCGGACTCATTTTACGAAAAATTGATTTCATGGGCACAGGCACATGAAATTATTATCCTTCATGATAATGCTTATTCCGACATTATTTATGATGGCCGTATAGGAAAATCAATCTTGCAATATGAAGGGGCAAAAGAGAATTGTATTGAATTTTATTCTTTGTCTAAGAGTTATAATTATACTGGAGCCAGAGCAGGATTTCTGGTAGGAAATGAATATCTGGTGCAGAATTTTAAAAAGCTGCGCTCACAGATTGACTATGGAACTTTCCTACCCGTCCAGTATGGTGCGATAGCGGCGCTTGAAGGACCGGACGACGGGGTCAGGGAAAGATGTGCAGAATATCAGAGACGGAGGGATGCGCTTTGCGGAGGACTCCGCAGCATTGGCTGGAATATTCCCGACAGTCAGGGAACAATGTTTGCCTGGGGAAAGATTCCGCAGGGGTATTCGGACGATGTGGATTTTGTGATGGAACTTCTTCAAAAATCAGGAGTGCTCTGCACCCCGGGAAGCAGTTTCGGCAAATTAGGAAAAGGGCATGTACGTTTTGCCCTCACATTACCGGTGGAGGAAATCAACCTTGCGGTAGCTGCGATAAGCGCCTGCGGTATAATAAAAAAATAATAGACAATTCTTCCCTGATTTTTTTAGCATATTTTATGAGGATTATCAAGTTGACATCTGTATGGGCTTTCATTATACTAGTTACTAGTACAATATCTTGACTGATATGATTCAGAATTACTAGATTTTGTGTTTTATATGCTGATGAGGGAAAGAATGGAGGAAATGACATGAGTGAAATGCAGGAAAATACTGCAGAATACGGTGTATTATTTAAGCCGGAAAGAGTCGTCAAAGTTATCAAAAAGGATGGCAGCCTTGAAGCTTTCAATGTGCAGAAAGTAATTGATGCTGTAGGGAAAAGCGCCTACCGTGCTTTGACAAAATTTACCGACGAAGAAAAGAAACATATCTGTCAATATGTTGTGGATAAAGTAAATGAACTGGAGCAGGATCAGATCCCGATTCCGATTATGCATAATATTGTGGAAAGCGCGCTTGAGGATGTAAAGCCTATTGTAGCAAAAAGCTATCGCGATTACCGTAATTATAAACAGGATTTTGTCCGCATGATGGATGATGTCTACAAGAAAAGCCAGTCCATTATGTATGTGGGAGATAAAGAAAATGCCAATACGGACAGTGCTCTTGTATCTACGAAGAGAAGCCTGATTTTTAATCAGTTCAATAAAGAACTATATCAGAAGTTNTTTATGACCACAGAAGAGATACAGGCCTGCCGGGATGGTTATATTTATGTACATGATATGTCAGCAAGNCGGGATACCATGAACTGCTGTCTCTTTGATGTGTCAAATGTATTGACCGGTGGTTTTGAGATGGGAAACATCTGGTACAATGANCCAAAAACACTGGATGTAGCNTTTGATGTGATTGGAGATATTGTTCTAAGTGCGGCCAGCCAGCAGTACGGCGGATTTACGGTGCCGGAAGTAGATAAGATCTTAGAGCCTTANGCAGAAAAAACTTACCAGAGAAGCCTGAAAAGATATGCCAACCTTGGTATTGATGAAGAAACNGCGCGTGCGGAAGCATATGCGGATGTGAANCGTGAATTTGAACAGGGATTCCANGGNTGGGAATATAAATTCAACACGGTTGCATCCAGCCGCGGCGACTATCCTTTCATCACAGTGACAGCCGGAATCGGTACCGGACGGTTTGCCCAGCTTGCAACCATTTCTCTTTTNAATGTGAGAAGAAGAGGNCAGGGGAAAAAGGATTGCAAAAAGCCGGTGCTTTTCCCTAAGATTGTATTTTTGTATGATGAAAATCTTCATGGTCCCGGAAAAGANCTTGANAGCGTATTTGAAGCCGGTGTGAAATGTTCGGCAAAGACGATGTACCCCGACTGGCTTTCNCTGACAGGAAAGGGATACATTGCAAGTATGTATAAACAGTATGGAAANGTGATATCACCNATGGGATGCCGTGCATTCCTTTCTCCCTGGTATGAAAAAGGGGGCATGCATCCGGCGGATGAAAATGATAAGCCGGTCTTTGTTGGGCGNTTTAATATTGGNGCAGTATCCCTCCATCTGCCTATGATTTTAGCAAAGTCAAAGCAGGAGAACAGAGATTTCTTTGAAGTGCTGGATTACTATTTAAATCTGATNCGTCAATTACACATAAGAACTTACGCTTATCTGGGGGAAATGCGGGCTTCTACCAATCCGCTTGCNTATTGTGAAGGCGGATTTTTGGGCGGCAATTTAAAATTGACAGACAAGATCAAACCGATTCTGAAATCGGCAACAGCAAGTTTTGGTATTACTGCGTTCAATGAACTGCAGGAATTGTATAACGGAAANTCGCTGGTTGAGGATGGTCAGTTCGCACTGGAAGTGCTGGAGCATATCAATCAAAAGGTAAATGAGTTTAAAGAAGAGGACGGTAATCTTTATGCCATCTACGGAACACCGGCTGAAAGTCTCTGCGGTCTCCAGGTAAAACAATTCCGGGCAAAATATGGAATTGTTGAAGGCGTATCAGACAGAGAATATGTGTCCAACAGCTTCCACTGCCATGTTTCCGAGGATATCACGCCAATCCAGAAGCAGGATCTGGAATATCGTTTCTGGGAACTTTCAAACGGTGGGAAGATACANTATGTAAAATATCCCATTGATTATAATGTTGATGCGATTAAGACTTTAATCCGCAGAGCCATGGATATGGGCTTTTATGAAGGGGTCAANTTATCACTTGCTTACTGCGATGACTGNGGTCATCAGGAATTAGAGATGGATGTATGTCCGGTATGCGGAAGTAAGAATCTGACTAAGATTGAACGTATGAACGGCTATCTGTCTTATTCCCGGGTACATGGAGANACCAGACTGAACGAAGCGAAGATGGCGGAAATTGCAGAAAGGAAGAGCATGTGAGTAAATGAGATACCACAATATTACAAAAGACGATATGTTAAACGGTGATGGACTGCGTGTGGTGCTATGGGTTTCGGGATGTTCTCACTGTTGTAAGGAATGCCATAATCCCATCACATGGGATCCCGCCGGAGGTCTTCTTTTTGATGACAGTGCAAAGCAGGAGATTTTTGAGCAATTGGATAAACCCTATATTTCCGGCATTACGTTTTCTGGCGGAGATCCGCTTCATGCAGCCAACCGTCTGGATGTCAGGAATTTCATAACAGAAATCAAGGAAAAATACCCGGACAAGACGATATGGCTGTATACAGGGGACAGTTGGGAAAATATTATGCACTATGCCATTATGCCGTATATTGATGTGCTGGTTGACGGCGAGTTCCAGATTGACAAAAAAGACAACAAACTTCTCTGGAAGGGAAGCAGCAACCAGAGGGTAATCGATGTCAAAAAAACGCTTAAGCAGACGGATCCTTCCGTTCCGGTTCTGCATTGCGGTGATTACGCATAGAAAGGATTCCTTCTTTAAATATGGAAACAATCAAGATTAAATATTTTACCGACAAAATTGAAAAACTTACTTATATAGATGGAAAGTCTGACTGGATCGATCTTCGCGCCGCGCAGGATGTAGATTTGAAACAGGGAGAATTTTGTCTGATACCTCTGGGCGTTGCTATGCAACTTCCGAAGGGATATGAAGCCCATGTTGTACCAAGAAGTTCTACATTCAAAAATTTCGGCATCATCCAGACGAATCATCAGGGTGTGATTGACTGTTCTTACTGCGGTGATAATGATCAGTGGTTCATGCCGGTGTACGCTATGCGGGATACACATATTTCCTGCAACGACAGAATCTGTCAGTTCAGGATCGTTGAAAATCAGCCGAAGATTCATTTTCAGGAGGTAAGTGTCTTGGAAGGAACTGACCGGGGCGGTTTTGGCAGTACCGGAAAGCAGTAAATACAAAATATTTTAAATCTGTATAAAAATACTCCTTTTGCCACATAATGCTAAGAGAATGCATTGATGCGCGGAAGGAGTTTTTTATGGATACAAATAAAATGAGTACGTCGCTTTCTGAAAATATGAAATATTTAAATAATTGTCTTGCGGTAGACCAAAATTTTGACATTGTTTACCGGGTCATACAAATCGGCGGAAGAGAAGCCTGTATGTACTTTATCGATGGTTTTTGCAAAGATGAACTGATGCAGAAGATGCTGCAGTATTTTATGGATATCAAAGAAGACGAAATGCCGGCTGATGTCCATGAGATGTCAAAGACCAGTCTGCCCTATGTAGAGGTGGATTTGCAGGATAGTTGGGATCAGATTACTTATTTTATCATGTCGGGTGTGTTTGCGCTTTTTATTGACGGATATGACCGNTGTCTTTTAATCGATTCGAGAACCTATCCGGCAAGAAGTGTGGGAGAACCTGAAAAAGATAAGGTTCTGCGCGGTTCTAAGGATGGATTTGTGGAAACCATTGTTTTTAACACAGCGCTGATCCGCCGGAGAATCAGAAGCCCGCAGCTGCATATGGAAATGCTTCATGCCGGAAACAGCTCACAGACGGATATTGTGCTTTGTTATATGGATGACAGGGTGGATCATGGTTTTTTGGACAAAATTAAAGAACGTATCAATCAGATACAAGTGGATGCCCTTACCATGAATCAGGAAAGTCTGGCGGAATGTCTTTATAAAAAGAAGTGGTACAATCCTTTTCCGAAATTTAAATTTACGGAAAGACCGGACACNGCATCTGCCCAGATTCTTGAGGGTGACATTGTCATTCTGGTGGACAATTCACCTTCTGCAATGATTACGCCTACCTCTATTTTTGATATTGTGGAAGAGGCAGATGATTATTATTTTCCGCCGATTACCGGGACCTATCTTCGCTTATCCAGATTTTTGATAGCGATTATTACCTATTTTTTGACACCTACCTTTCTGCTTCTTATGCAAAGAACGGAGTGGATACCGGCAGGATTTGAATTTATCATGGTTAAGGAACCCACCAATATTCCGCTGGTCTGGCAGTTTTTAATTTTAGAGCTTGCCATTGACGGCTTACGGCTTGCAGCGGTAAATACCCCCAATATGCTGAGCACTCCGTTAAGTGTCATGGCGGCGCTCGTCTTAGGGGAATTTTCCGTAAACAGTGGATGGTTCAATTCAGAGGTCATGCTGTATATGGCATTCGTGGCAATTGCTAATTACACGCAGGCAAGCTATGAACTCAGCTATGCGATTAAGTTCATGCGTATCATCAATTTGATTCTGACGGCGATTTTCGGTGTGTGGGGATATATTGCAGCAGTAGTTCTGCTGATTCTGGCAATTGTAACAAATAGGACTGTATCGGGAAAGAGTTATGTCTATCCTTTATTTCCTTTTAATTTGAAGCAGCTTTCAAAAAGACTGTTCAGATACAGGCTGCCGGGGTCAAGAGAATAGCAGCAAACGCTGTTGTACAGCTTATTGCAACAAACGCCGCTGCGCTGCTTATTGTAATAAAAGAACCGGTCATTTTACATTTTGATTGTAGAATGACCGGTTTTGGTTATAGAGGAAATTTCTGCAGAGATAATTTTNGGGTGTGGCGGATATGAAACGATGTGGTATTATTTGTAAAATTCGGATAAAAATGTTAAAATGTAAAAGTTATGTAATGAATAGAATAAAAGGAGCAGAGCAGGATGGAAGCATTTAAGATTATTACGAATACTACGGCAGATTTACCAATGGATTACATAAAAGAAAATCANCTTGGNTTNATNTATTTTAATTATATCATGGATGAAGTTTCNTATGGGAAGGATAAGGAACTGGAGTGGAAGGAGTTTTATCGTTTGATGCGTGAGGAGGGGAAGATGCCTACCACTTCNCAGGTAAATCCCCAGCAGTATAAGGAATATTTTGAGGCATTTCTGAANGANAATAAAAATCTGCTTTATATTTCNTTTTCCTCCGGTTTAAGCGGTTCCTGCGGTAATGCAATGCTTGCAGCAGAAGAATTGATGGAGGAAAAGGAAGATTGCCGCATTATCGTGGTGGATTCCAAATGTGCTTCAATGGGAGAAGGGTTGTTTGTCCATAAGGCAGTTATGATGAAAAAACAGGGGAAATCCATGGAAGAGACAGCTGATTATTTAAATGAACTGGTACCGCATCTCACTCATGTGTTTACCGTGGATGACTTAAATCATCTTTATCGCGGAGGGCGTGTCAGCAAGGCGGCTGCTATTGTAGGAACGATTGCGGGGATTAAGCCGATTCTTCATGTGGATGATGAAGGGCATCTGATTCCTTTAAGTAAGGTGAGAGGACGCAAGAAATCTTTAAATGCACTGGTTGATTATATGGAGGAAAAGGTGGCTGATGGATATCTTGATAAAAATGATATCATATTCATCAGTCATGGAGATGCACTGGAAGATGCGGAATATGTAAAGGCTGAGATTGAGAAGCGGTTTGGAATTACAGAGTTTAAGATTAATCATATCGGACCGACTATTGGCGCACATTCCGGTCCGGGGACGATTGCATTGTTCTTTGAGGGAAAATCAAGATAACCAATATAAATTTTCAGGAGACAGGCAGTAACACCTGTCTCCTGAAAATTTATGTATCTTTAATTTGATGCATATTGTATTATCTTTTCAAGATCTGCAATTAATTCTCTGGAATACACTTCCGCGCTGTAGTATATTTGTTCTGCTTTTGCATAGTCTTCTTGTTTTAGTGCAGAAATAACTTCTCCTCCAAATTTATGGAATCGTTGGTGCTTGCCCCCGAGGGCATCCCATATCTGACGAATGGCAGGTATTTGAGGCGTCATGGAATAATAAAAATGACCAAAGCCGCATTTGGTGGAATCTAACTGCAAGGGTGTGATTGCGCGCTCGTCTACCATCTTTTTCAAGTTCTTAAGCCAGGTCTGGTGAGCAGTAACTGCATTGCGCACATGTTTGGAAAATTCTGTATTCTCTAAATGGAAAAAAGCATCCTCTGACATGGAGCCCATTTGCTTTACTGTGTCGTCCAAAGTCTTTTCAATACCAACAACAGGTTCTGTTGCCTTTTTCAATTCCTGACTGACATTCATCATAAACTCCGTGCTGTCTCTTAATTGGTTCTCCATCTCATTCATGGAACTGCTGAGTTCTTCACTGACAGCAGCAATAGAACTGATGGATTCATTGACCTTTGAAACATGTATCTGGTTTTCACTGTTGATTTTCCATACATTTCCAATCTTTTCGGTCATGGTTCCAAGCGTTGCTATGGTTCCTGTAGCGCTTTCAACACTTTGCTGGGATGCATTCTTCATTTCCTCTACAAAGCCGCTCATATTGCCGGTCAGTTTCTGAGTTTCTTCTGCCAGCTTTCGGATTTCCGCAGCCACAACGGCAAAACCGCGCCCCGCCTCGCCGGCTCTGGCAGCTTCAATGGAAGCATTTAACGCCAGCAGATTGGTCTGCATGGATATTGTATCGATACCTGAGATGACTTCATTCATAGAATCGATTACTTTGAGGAGATTATCCATATCTTCCTGTAGTCTGTGGGAATTGTCGATGGTCTGTGAAGAGAGATCTTTGATAGAGGTAAGTTCACTCTGACATGCATCGATTTTTGTATAGACTTCCTCTGTTTCTGCGGCAACCTGAACAATTGTATTTGTCAATTCTTCGTGCTGATTGTCAGCATTTCCAGCCATANTGGAATNTNCTGCGGAAGANCCGAANATGGTTTCGGCAGCNCTTGCAACNTTATGAGATATATCAACGATTTTCTGNGTTTCATGCTGCATGGTAAGATCAAGAGAACTGATCTGCATGACCGCTTTGATATTCATTTCAAAAATTTCCGCAAATTGCTTNCTTGCNCGAAACAGCCGCTGATAAATATTGTCTAATTCAGGCACGCTGGAGTAATCAGCAGCNTTCATCTGCGAAACTGCTTTCATAAGTACTGTTTTTTTCTTATTTCCCGCCATTTAGCACCTCTTTTCCCTTTAGTTTCTATAATTTACAATNAATATTCTATTTTCATTATACGGTATTTAGNGTTGGCATATCAACAGCTTTTTGTTTTTTTGTCCAGTTGCGCTATCAAATCGTGTTTTCGTGCAATTTTTACTGTTCTTGGATANTTTGCTAATTCNATGATGTTCCTATGAGGTATTTCTTNATAATCATNAGATTCATAAGAGCCAAGTGTGAANGCAGGNNNTTTTGTNNGNTANTGACAGTTGTNCTAAGNTNANTNNCTTNTCTGCANGCAAGNGAATTCCTACCGAAAANNNCCAANATCATAATTTNATTTTTCTAAATNTTGAAGGTGTTATNCCTTCTATTTTTTTAAATACTTGAATGAAATAGACAGAATCAGAAAATCCTGTCTGGCGGCTGATATCTTCAATAGATAAATCAGTTGCTTTCAGAAGATATTTGGCATTGTAGATACGNAGCTGCGTTATATATTCATGNGGGGCAAAACCNGTATACTCTNTAAANCATCGAGTCATATGTGTNCGGCTTAGACCAAAATGGTGAGATAATTCGTCCGCAGTAAGGTTTTTCATGTAATTTGCCTGTATGTATGAAACTATTTTTTCAATAACTTCAGAAGTATTGCGAGTTTTGCTCTGGGCAATCAAAAGGTTTGTCAAAAGCATATAAAATGTGCAGGAGACCTCATATTCCATATATGAGGAAATTTTTTGTGTGCATTGTAATATGTGCATTTGTAGAGGTTCAAAGTTTGGGAACATGGCATCAGTAAATTTAACATTGCCGGACAGTAGGTAGGCTTGAACAAGCGGGGCTGCGGGTGCGCCGTTGAAATAGAGGCATGTGCCAACCCAATTATAGCTGCTGGTCTGATAATAATATTTTTGACGACAGTCAATCAGGCAGCCATCTCCCTTTTTAAGCAGATAACTTCTTCCATTATATTTTAAGTAACCTTCTCCGTCTAATATATAACGGATTTCATAAAATTCCTGATTATTTCCTTCGGTGTAATAGTCGTAAGATGTTTTCAAAAGGGAAAAGGATTCAGGATAAATTAAGGTTTCTTTTGCTTTGCTGCTTACAATAAAGTTAGGCAGGATATGTTCTGTTCCATAAGTATAAGAATGGTCAATTAACGGTAAAAAATTGTAGTTCATAATATTAACCACCTTCATATAGTTCAAAATTGATGTTTTGCAATTCCTTTTTCTATATGAGTATAAGAGGGAATACCGTATAATGCAAGTACAATCTAAAAGAGAAAGAAAATAATGTATGGTATGAAATTGATGTTTTGAATTTTATATTGCAAAAAGGAGAAGTTATGAGTGTAAAAGATTTTTTAAAAAAGAAGAATATTGTTATCTCGCCCAAGCGGTATGGTATTGATGCATTGTCCCAAATGGCTCAGGCGGTATTTGCATCATTACTGATTGGCTTAATATTTAAAACAATTGGGGAGCAAGGACAAAATTTGATAGGGGAAAATAAAATCTTTACCTATTTTATTGAATTGGGGAGCTTTGCCATGAAACAGGTTGGGGCTTCTATTGGCATAGCAGTTGCATGGGCATTAAAGGCACCGCCGCTTGTGATGTTTACAAGTGCAGTGACGGGGGCACTTGGGGCTAGTATTGGCGGTGAAGCAGCAGCGCTTGTTTCCGCAATTGTGGGAGCAGAATTTGGTAAAGCGGTATCAAAGGAGACCAATGTTGACATTCTTGTTACACCGGGAGTTACGCTTTTTGCTGGAGGATTGACAGCGACTTTTATTGGTCCCGCAGTAAAGCTGCTGATGAGCGGAATAGGATTGGTCATTATGAAAGCTACTGAACTGCAACCCTTTTTCATGGGAATAATTGTATCAGTAGTTGTGGGGCTGGTTCTAACATCACCGCTTTCCAGTACAGCACTGTGCATTATGCTGAATTTGTCCGGAATATCCGCGGGTGCGGCGGCTGTTGGCTGCTGCGCGCAAATGGTTGGATTTTCTGCGACAGGTTATAGAGATTGTAAGATAGGCGGAGTAATGGCAATGGGACTTGGTTCTTCCATGTTCCAGTTTCCAAATATATTGAAAAATCCTTGGATTCTATTGCCGCCAACTCTGTCTTCTATCATTATAGCGCCAATTGCTACTTGCATCTTGAAGACAACCAATACATCAGCGGGTGCAGGGATGGGGACTTGTGGATTTGTTGGACAGATTTTTACATTTACTGATATGGGGATAAATGCACAATCTATTATATCGGTTGCTTTATTGCATTTTGTCTTACCGATTTGCTTATCTTTATTTTTTGATTGGATTTTAAGGAAAAAAGGAAAGATAAAAATTGGAGATTATTATTTTGAGTTATGATTTAATAACATATAAAAAGCGTAATATGTGTAGCAATTAAATATATTCAGCGTTAAAGGTAGGAGGGCGTTTGTTGGCAGAAAACCGATGAACGCTTTCACCAAAACAGTCAGGTATGATTGAAAAAAATATCTGTAGGCTATATTGTGTGTAATGATATATAGTATAAAAATAGATATGAGGTAAGAGGATATGTCAATATCAAAGGACATGTTTATGTAAATAATAATGAAGGGTACTTGCCTACAGCCACGAATTACAGATATGTGGTAGATGAAAACGATAACCATAACGAGTGGTTGGATTTTTCAATCATACGCCCAGATGCCACTGTGACAGATACTCTCTTATATGTTTCAGTGGATCGATTTTCCGTCAGAGTAGATTCGCATCATTTGGGGAATTTGATTAATTATTAAAACTGGCGCTCGCAACAGAAAGTGTTAGATATCGCTAAAAGATATATGAACCCGTGATATAATATGTTTGATATTTTCCTAACTGTAGGGAAGGGCGGACACTTACGATTGAACGGTAGGAGGTAGATAATTATTTTATCTACCTTCTACTCGATTTTTCTCATGGCTTTTTGCTCTAATGATTTTTAGGATTTACACCTATCAAATTCAGGGTTAAATGCNTAGAAGTTCTTGNNNTNCANNNNATCNTNNACGATTCNNANTGCTTCACCNAAACGGGAAGATTGNAGTAAAAAATTTATCTGTTGATTTTCTGCATTTTCTTTATAATGGATTGCCAATACATTCGGTCTTTTAAAACTCGAATTACCGTAATCGTAGAATTTTCTACGACAAAGAAGATTAAATATGTACTATAAGGCTTAAAATATATGCTTAATCCCTCAATAACATATCCTGTTGCTTCATAGCCTTTTGGAAATGAATCCAGTTCCTTTATTGCTTTCTTTATCTTCTTTGAAAAATTTTCAGCATACTCACGGTATTTGAATGTATCGAGAATATACTTTTTGTTGATTTGATATCCAAAAGCGCATCTTTTGAAATAACAATTTTGTATTTCTTTGGTTTTTCCATAGGCACTATATTTTGTCAATTTCCTCCCAAGCTTCATCGATCGTATAAACATCGCCTTTTTTCAGGCTTTCTATTCCTTTGGAGAGTTCGTCATATAATGCGCCTATGGCTGATTTTTCAGAATATTCAGTTTTTATAACTTCATTGTTCCTAATAATTTGTGTTGCCGGTGCCATAGTATCACTTCCTTTCGCTTTCTAATGAAGCGCAGCTTCTATTTTCATTATACGGTATTTAGCGTTGGCTTATCAACAGATTTTTATTCATTTAGTTGCTTTTTACAAAATGATTTTTATTGCATTTCCCTCATAAATGCGTGTTTTAGGCTTTCATGGTGTGTGATGTTAAATGTTCCATGTGATTTCAATATTACCGTCTGCAATCTGAATGACTTGGATTAGGGTGTCAACTACCGCCTGTCTGTCCTCAAATGAGAGAGTTTCCCATACTTTTACATGATTGGTTATCTGCTTCAGTCTGCCCTCTGTGTCTGTGACATTTGCCGTAACGATTTCTTCCTGCAAGGCTTTTCGTTCTATATCTAATTCTGATACCTTTTCGTCTATGTACTTCATCAGAATGCCGCTTGCCCCGGACACTTTTGAGAGAAGTTCTTCAATTTCTTCCTCAATCTGTGTCAAACGGATTTTTTTAGTCATATTCTTTTGTGCTTCTCCAGTGTCGGTTACACAGGAGAGTTTTTGAAATTCCGACAGTCTTTCTTTGATTGCACCAAGCATATATTCTTCCAACACGTCAGCATAAATAGTACAGCCTGCGCCCTTGCAGTTCCCGTGGTTTCCCGACTGGCTGCATACAAAGTAGCGTCCCCATTTTGTCTTTGCCTTGCGGATCGTCAACGCATAACCACAATTTCCACATTTTACCTTGCCTACAAGCCACGAATTTTTCGGTTTACAGGTCTTTGTGGATTGTCTGTTGTTCAGACACCGTATACGGCAGGCTAACCACGTTTTAGAGGGGATAAAACCCTTATGCGGTGCAAGGACGATTTCTTTGTCGGACAAATCGCATTGTTTCCTTGTAGTGGAAACTGTACCCTTGTAGAGATAGCAGGCATTGTACCCTGTAAAATCACTTGCCGGGTTATAGATATTTGCGCCTTGACTTTGAAAGAACTGGTACACGTCAATGTCAGCTTCCACATATACAGGATTACGGAGCATTTCACTGATACGGGCAGTACTCCAATTTGCACCACGCAGATTTTTAATCTGGTGTTCATTCAAGTATCGTACAATATCGCCAAGTGAATTGTCTGTGTCTGCATACATGGAATAAATCAGCTTTANNTGNTCGCTTTCCTCCGGGANTTCNTCATACATGGAAGTGCGTACATGATCAATGACCGTGTTTGTCAGACGATAGCCATAGGGAATACGCCCACCCATGTAAAAGCCACGCTTGCATCTTGCATATAATGCGTCGTACATTTAGTATCTACCTCCCAAAACGTAAGACGCATAACCACAAAACTGATCATACCGTTTGTATGATTGTTTTGCAAGGGACTTACGCATATTTTTTGAAAATCTGATAGAGCCGGGTTGCGATTTCCTGCCGGGTTTCCTGCTCTGATTTTTTCTGAAAGGCGGGGTAGATATTGGTAACTGTCAGCCTCATTTTGTCTTTACGTATTTGGGTATCGGGTGTAGAAGAGGTATCGTTGTTTGGCATAAGCTTTCTCCTTTGGCGGTTTCCCTAAATTTTATGAGAAGTGGCAAGTACACTATAACGTAAATAGCGTAAATTTCCCCTTTACCCTTACTACGCACGCGAGGGAAAATCTGGCAAGTTTTTTTGGAAATTTTATAAAAAGTTTAGAATAGCGGAATAGCAAGCATAGGGATTGAGTACTCAAACCTGTAAATTTTCACATTGTTGTCCTGCGGACTTGTGAAAATTTGCTTGTTGGGAAGTTTCCCAAACCCTTTTAGAAAAGACAGAAAAACACCGGGAATGACAGTCATCAAACTGCCTTTGCCCAGTGCTTATCCATTGAATTTATAGCCGACACCTAACACAGTCTTTATGTAGGTCGGGTTTTTACTGTCTGGCTCAATCTTTTTCCGCAGATTATATATCACATTTACAACGCTTGAATGACAGCTATCGCTGTCTATGCTCCAAACAGCTTCAAAAATTTGCAATTGCGTGAATACCCTGTTTGGACTGGAAGCAAGAAAGACAAGAGTACCGTATTCAAGGCGAGTAAGTTGTATGTCTTTTCCATTCCGAAGCACCCGCCGCTGATGTTGCCTTATTTCAAGTCCCGAAAAGGATAACATGGGAGAAGAAACAGCCTGTAAGACTTCAAATTCGATTTCGTCAGTTAATGCGGCTATGACTTTTTCAATAGCCTTTTCCTCATTGTCATTAAATGTTAATATCAGCATTTTCCCATGTTACCACCTGCCTTTATCTTTCAAAGTGTTTTATTGCGGTTTCTGATGTTGTTTTATTTGTCATTGTCAAAAGATTTAAAGTGACAGAAAAATAATGAGCCGGGAAATGAAGATATTCATTTCCCGGTGTATTTTGCTAAACTTTATTTATTCTGATTTTTCAGAATTACAGTCGCACGAACAGCAGGAAGCATTGTTTTTGGGGTCTTTGTTTTCTGAACAGCAGTTATTTTCTGCTTCCTCAATAATTTCCATGTTGCAGCAGCCACTCTTTGATTTACCGCCGAACAGATTGGATAAAAAACTCTTTTCTTTGCTCATAATCATTCTCCTTTATATTTTTATAGTGTCATGTTGAATATATAGCCTGTTATTGTTGCAACTGCAAAGATACAGAGAACAAAAGCCGCTACCATTTTTTTCTTGAAAATGGAACTAAGCAGAGATACTTCCGGGATACTTGCGCCTGCACCGCCTAAAATTAAAGCAATCATCACGCCCGGAGCTATGCCTTTTGTAATCAAAATACTTGCAATCGGTATCATTGTTTCTGTACGGATATACATGGGTATTCCTAAAACAGCCGCAAGAGGAACAGCCCATAAGTTATTTGCTCCTGCGAAATTTGCAAGTAAATCAGTAGGGACAAATTCATAGATAAAAGCCCCTATTCCTGCACCTAACAGTAGAAAACCGACAATGCCTTTGAATAATTTTTATTTCTTTTTCAAACCCTGCTTTATCCAGTACAAGCCCCATAATGACAGCGAACAGAAACGTAAATACTGTATATATGACAGTTGCCTTTAGTCCAAAGAAAGCCAACATAAGGGTAATGATAGCGGGGTTTAGTATCGGGGACGTAAGTAGGAACGAAACAGCACCATTAAACGGCGCACCGCTTTTAAATAGTCCGACTAATACTGGAATTGTGGAGCAGGAGCAAAACGGCGTTACTGCACCTAATAAAGCTCCTAAAACACTGTTCAAAAACTTTCGGGGCGTTGTCAGCACCCGCTTGATACGTTCCGGGGATATATATATTTGCAGTAGTGCCACCACAAAACTAATCCCTATAAAAAGAGAGAATAATTCTCCGAAAAGCATTAAAAATGTTTTTCCTGCATGAATAATTGTTTCTGTTGTAAACATAATTTCCACCTGCTTTCAATCATTTTTTGTTGTATGAAAAAGCAAGTGTATTATCTTGACCTGCAATGAAGCCTGCACCCACAATGACACATAGAAATACCCCCCTAAGAACAAGTAAGCAGCTCAATAAACTGTTTAAAACCAGTAAAAGTATCGCAGTTTAAAGTGTAATAACTCCATTTGCCCTCTTTTCTGGTATCGACAAGCCCACATTCACACAATATTTTCATATGATGTGACAGGGTGGGTTGTGTAATTTCAAATACTTCTAATAAATCACACCCACACTTTTCCCCGTCTGATAACATTTGAACAATGTGCAACCGGTTTGGATCGCCTAATGCCTTGCAGATTGCAGATACTTGAATTGTATTCATTTCATCACCTCACATAGATGTTTGTCTATGTGATATATAATACGCTTCACATAGATAATTGTCAATGTGTTTTTGAAAAAAATTGGGAATTGATATTTTATTGCAACTCCCAAATTTACAATTACTCCATATCTTCAGCAGGCAGAAACACAGGCCCGGAAAATTCTTTTTATGCCGTTCCAAGCATATCAACGCCAAACAGTCAAGTCAAGGACGTAAACGCCGCTAAAGCGGTAAATCCTTGACTTGACTGTTTGTCATTGATAAGGGGTAATTAAGGCATAAATGAATAACTATTTTGTCTACATTCTTTTCCATTCCTTTCCCATGATTGAAAGAATCGGATTATCAGTTAAAGAGCGGAAAGGAATAGATATTTTATCATTCTGTATTTTATTCTTTAGTATTTTATATATCTATATTTTATTGCGTTGGTTTTCCCTGTATTGGAAATACCTATGTTGGA
>JAAVAE010000034.1 GCA_014804245.1 Lachnospiraceae bacterium
CCGTTTGCAGAGGGAAGAAATGATTATTTTAATAATCCTGTCCTGAAAGAAATTGGTGCGAGTCACAGCAAATCTGCGGCACAGGTTGCCTTGCGCTTTTTGATCCAGAGCGGTGTGGTTGTGATTCCAAAGTCTACACATAAGGAAAGGATGGAGGAGAATTTCAATGTGTTTGATTTTGAACTGACAGCGGACGAGATGGCCAAAGTGGAAGCGCTGGATGGCGGAGAAAGCCTGTTCTTTTCTCATCACGATCCTAAAACAGTAGAATGGTTTATGACAATTGTATAAAAGCGGAGACCGTACCTGCAAGGAGAAGCAGATGCGGTCTTTTTCTGATTTTTAGCACAGGTCTGGGCAATGTCAGCAATATGGTACTGAAAATTTATATTTTTTTTCAAAAAGCTGAAAATTCAAACAAAACTTTAGCATTTGGATGCTATAATGTATTTAAATATTTATTTTGGCAATGTGAAAGGAAGAAATTAATGATGAGCAATAAGAAAAGTATATCAAATGTACAAAGAACAGGAATTTTTATTACATTGCTTGCAGCGGCGTTTATAACATCAATGTCTACCACGGTAACAGCCAATATGATACCGAACTTTACTGAATATTTCGGAGTATCATCCAATCTTGCCCAGTGGCTCACAAGCGGCGCAACGCTGATTTCGGGAATCACGATACCGATAACGGCATTTTTAATTAAGAGAGTACAGAACAAAGTATATTTCTTTTCTGCAATGACCGCATTTACAGTCGGTTCTCTGGCAGCCATTTTATCTGTGAACTTTCCTATGCTTCTTATAAGCAGATTGTTCCAGGCTGTCGGCTGCGGTATGCTTTTGCCGTTTGCACAGATCGTCCTTCTGAAGCTTTACCCGAAGGAGAAGCATGGAACAATTATGGGTGCCTATTCTATGGCAGCAATGGTATCCTCGGTTGTAGGACCTACATATGCAGGGCTTATTCTGGATTCATTTGGCTGGAAAGGCGTTTTTGCATCATTGTTTATTGTCGGAAGCATGATAATTATCTGCGGTATCATATTTATGAAAAATATTACGGATAAGGAAGAGGCGCACTTGAATATCCTGTATGTATCACTTTCTTCATTCGGATTTGCGGCGTTTCTTATCGGTGTGAGCAATATAAGCGGAGGTCTGTTTTCTATAAAGGGCGGAGGTCTTATATTTGCGGGACTTCTGCTGCTTGGTACTTTTGTAGTTTTGCAGTTAAAGTCCGAAAAGCCTATGCTGAATTTGCGTGTATTCGGAAATGCGGGGTTCAGGATAGCCGTTATATTAAGCCTTTGTATGTATCTTATTTGTATGGGAAACGCAATGATATTACCTATTTTTTCAAAAGCAATCAGAGGCTTTTCCGATACCGCATATGGACTTGCCACAATCGTAGGCTCAGTTTTGTCAGTTATTACAACGCTTTCCGCAGGCAGATTGTATGATAAAGTCGGGATCAAACCGATGTTTGTCGTGGGAACAGGTTTATTTGCAGTATATTCGGTAATGGGATTTTTATTCTCGCCAAATACGTCAATTATATATATATCTGTTGCCTTTGCAGTACAGACGATTGCCATGTCATCTTTAAATTCACCGACAACCGCAATGGCTCTGAGTGGACTTGAAGGCAGAGCGCGGGTTGACGGCAGTGCGATTTTTAATACACTGCGGCAGATTTCAAGTTCGCTCGCTTCCACGCTTGCTGTGCTGATTTACACATTGATAGGCAGCAATTTGACGGCTATTCATGGTGTATATGTATATTTCGGGATTGTAACGATAGCCATTGCTGTTGCAGTAATTTTATATCTTAAAGCCGAAAGTAAAAAAACATACAGAAAATGATACCTCGTTAAATACATTTATATAGTAAGGAAGTTCCAATGCGAACGGTATATTCAGAGGATTCCGCAAGAAGCCGTGCCTTATTTAGTGCGTCCTCTGACTGAATATTATCCCCCTTGGGAGCCATCAGCTTCCCGCTTGAGAGCTTCCTGGAAATGGTATTTTCCACCTTTAGAGCCACCACTGCATATTGTGTCAGCGCACATATTTGATTTAAGCATAAATCTCCTTATAGTTGTTATTGGAGAACTGCAGCTGCAGTATCACCAAATAATCTATAAGGGGGTCTTTTTATGTTTAAGAAGACAGACGTCACAGATTTTTTTGCAAATATATTGACAACGTGTCAGAATAGATTTAATATAACTATAATGACACTGTGTCAGAATGAAAATAGATAAAGGAGCGGATGAATATGAAGAAAAATATCGGTTCACAATTAGCGCTGTACCCAATGCCTGTTACAGTGGTCGGGGCAATGAATGGAGATAAGCCTACATGGACACTGGTAGCCCATGTAGGGATTATCGGGCATGACAGAGTGCTTGTCAGCCTTGCTGCGCCGCACTTTATTAACGGGATGATCAAGCAGGGCAGAAAGCTTTCCATCAATGTGGTGGATGAGGGAATCCTGCCGGAAGCGGATTATGCGGGAAGCGTAAGCGGGTCAAAAACGGATAAGTCGGATCTGTTTGCGTATGAGCTGGGAGATGCCGGGGCACCGGTCATAACAAAGGCGCCGCTGTCACTGGAGTGTTCCGTGGAGGATATTTACAACACACCGGGATTTGAGAGCTTTATCTGTACGATTGATAACACCTATGTGGAAGAAGAACATCTGAATGCCGATGGAAAAGTGAATTATCATACCTTAAAGCCCGTGCTGTTCGAATTTCCGACTTATGAATACTTAAAGACCGGGGACGTGCTTGGAAAGTGCCTGTCATTTAAAGGAAACACAAAAGAATAGGGGAGAAAAGTCATGCCAAGAGGATCAATTGAACTTACAAATGCCAGGAGAGAGGAAATCATTGCAGCCTGTAAGTCATTGTACAAAACAAAGGGCTTTAAAGATATCACGATCAAAGATATAGCAGAGGAAACATCTTTTACCCGCACATCCATCTATAATTATTTTGAGACAAAGGAAGAAATCTTCCTTGCCATTCTTCAGGAGGAGTATGAACTGTGGGTGAAGGAACTGGATGGGCTGGCTGCGGGGCATGAAACAATGAGCAGGGAGGAACTTGCAAAAGCCTTGGCAGAATCGGTAGATAAAAGGGTGCTGTTGCTCAAGATTATGAGTATGAACCACTATGATATGGAGGCTAACAGCAGGATGGAGCGGCTGGTGGAATTCAAGCGGGCATATGGAGCATCCATCAAGGCAGTAAACTGGCTGCTGAAAAAATACTGCCCGGAAATGACCGAGGGGGAAAGACAGGATTTCCTCTATACCTTTTTTCCATTCATGTATGGTATCTATCCATATACGGTAGTGACAGAAAAGCAGAGAGAGGCAATGGAGCAGGCAGATGTAGGGTTTGCATATCTTTCTATTTATGAGATGACATACACTTGCGTGAAGAAACTGCTGGGGCTATAGGAATAATGAACATAGACTGCGCCCATGGGAATGATGGATGTAGTGGACGCTTCTGCGTAAAAATTTGTGAATGTCACAGGAAAGGAGCAGGACATGAAATATACAAAATTAGGAAAATCAGATTTGACCGTTTCCCGCATCTGTATGGGATGCATGGGTTTCGGCGCTGCAGGGGAAGGGCAGCATTCGTGGACTTTGGATGAGGAGCATTCACGGGAGATCATTAAGAGGGGCATTGAACTTGGTGTGAATTTTTATGATACAGCCATTGCTTATCAGAGCGGTACCAGCGAGCAGTATGTGGGGCGGGCACTGAAAGATTTTGCAAAACGTGACGAGATGGTGGTTGCTACAAAGTTTCTGCCCAGGACACAGGAGGAAATAGAGGCAGGTGTATCCGGACAGCAGCATATTGAAAAAATGATCAATAAAAGCCTCCAGAATTTAGGCATGGATTATGTTGACCTTTACATCTACCATATGTGGGACTATCAGACACCGATCTATGATATTGTGGAAGGACTTTCCAACGTGGTAAAAGCAGGAAAGGTACGCTATATTGGAATTTCCAACTGCTACGCATGGCAGCTTGCTAAAGCAAATGCCCTTGCAGAGAAAGAGGGGTTCCCCCGGTTTGTATCTATTCAGGGGCATTATAACTTGATTTTCCGGGAAGAAGAGCGGGAGATGACTCCTTTCTGTTATGAGGAGGATATCGCTCTCACGCCATACAGTGCACTGGCAAGCGGCAGGCTTTCACGGAAACCGGGAGAGGACAGCAAGCGGCTTAAACAGGACAGTTATGCAAAGTTTAAATATGATGCAACAAAGGAACAGGATGAGGTTATCATCCGCCGTGTACAGGAGATTGCGGAAAAGAGGAATGCCACCATGACAGAGATTTCCCTTGCGTGGCTGCTTACAAAAGTTACATCCCCTGTGGTGGGCGCAACGAAACTCCACCATATAGAAGGAGCGGCAAAAGCTGTGGATTTGGAGCTGACAGAGGACGAAATCCGTTATCTGGAGGAGCCGTATGTGCCTCATGCACTGGCAGGAGTCATGGCACAGAATAAGCCTGAGAGTGCAAAGGAAAAACATGTATGGTCTACCGGGAACCAGAAAATTTGAAAAAGAATAATATGAAATTCAGGAGGATGAACTTTATGAAAAGGGTAGTGGTGGCGCTGCTTATGGCAGCTATGGTAATATCCCTGACGGCATGCGGCAAAAATGCCGGACAGGGTGGGAATACTGCTTCAGACACTTCGGAGAGGGAACAAAGCGCTGTACCTATAGGGGAATCGGGAACTGAACCCGCCCGGCCGGAAACAGGCGACACACCCGAACCATCAGAGGATGCGGCGGTGACAGGAATGGACAGTACAGATGCAGCCGACAGTCAGGATGTTCCGGAAGAAGAAGGGGGCAAAGTTTTAGTAGCGTATTTTTCAGCGACAGGGACAACCAAAGGAGTTGCTGAGAGCATAGCGGAAAACATGGAGGCTGATATTTATGAGATCGTGCCCCAGGAACCTTATACAGATGCAGATCTGGACTGGCATGATGATAGCAGCCGCAGCACCATTGAAATGAATGACAGGTCATGCCGGCCTGAGATTAACGGTGCAGTGGAGGGGATGGAACAGTATGATATTGTGTTCATAGGCTATCCGATCTGGTGGGGTGAGGCACCGAGGATTGTGAGCACATTTATGGAAAGCTATTCTTTTGATGGCAAAACACTGATTCCATTCTGCACCTCATCTAGCAGCGGGCTGGGTTCCAGTGGCAAGAATTTGGAGGAACTGACTGACGGTGCACAGTGGATGGAAGGCATGAGGTTTGGCGGCGGAGCTTCCGAAGCGGATGTTAAGGCATGGATTGAAGGACTGAATCTATGAATACAAAAATGAGATGGAAGATCTGAACTGGAATAACAGGGAATCCCACAGTTCTCTGGAAATGAACAGCAAGGTGAGCAGGCCGCCCCTTGCAGATAAAGATGCGGGAATTGAGAAATATGATGTAATCTTTCTTGGCTTTCCAATCTGGTGGTATACGGCACCGAGAATCATCAACACGTTTCTGGAAAGCTATGATTTTTCCGGCAGGCAGATCATCCTGTTTGCCACATCAGGAGGCAGCGGGTTTGGAAAGACGAAAGATGATCTGAAAGTGAGTATATCAAAGCTGGCAACTATTATGGAGGGCGGGCTTTTGAATGGAAAGCAGACGAAGGAATCGCTTAGATCATGGGTTGAACGTTTATAAAACAGAAATGGAGGATAACAGATATGAGTGAAAAAATAGTACAGACCGCAGGGCGGGAGAGCCTTGGACAATTTGCACCGATGTTTGCACATCTGAATGATGATGTGCTGTTTGGGGAGGTATGGAACGAAGATGTACTTTCCGTAAAGACAAAGTGTATCATTACGGTGGTGTCGCTGATGGCATCCGGCATCACAGATTCTTCCCTGACCTACCATTTGCAGAATGCGAAGAACCATGGGGTGACAAGGGAGGAAATTGCTGCGATCATCACCCATGCTACCATGTATGTGGGCTGGCCGAAAGGATGGGCAGTGTTCCGTCTGGCAAAGGAAGTATGGAATGAGGAGATTGTGGAAACGTCGGAAAAAGACAGATACCAGAACACCATCTTTTTCCCGATTGGGAGCCCCAACGATGGGTTCGCGCAGTATTTCATAGGGCAGAGTTACCTTGCGCCGGTATCTGCGGAGCAGGTTCCGGTCTTTAACGTGACGTTTGAGCCAGGCTGCCGGAACAACTGGCATATCCATCATGCAAAGAGCGGCGGCGGTCAGATGCTGATCTGTGTAGGCGGCAGAGGATATTATCAGGAATGGGGCAAAGAAGCAGTGGAGATGACACCGGGCAGCGTGGTCAATATTCCTGCGGAAGTAAAGCACTGGCATGGAGCCGCGCCGGATTCATGGTTCTCTCATCTTGCAGTGGAAGTTCCCGGAGAGGAAAGTGACAATGAGTGGTGCGAGCCGGTTTCAGATGAAGAATATGGGAAACTGAAATAGCCGATATTTGCCATCAGTTTCAGAACGGAGATGAAAATGAGAAGGAAGATTTTGGCGCTGCTTATGGCAGCAGGAATGATGGTACTTGGTATAGTGGGCTGCGGACAGACTGGAGAAAACCAGAATGCGGGAAATCAGGAGCAGACCGAAGGACAAACAGAAGAAATTGAAGCTAAGGAGCCCGGTACTCGGGGAAGCGGGCAATCTGCATCGTCACAGGAGAATGCAGGTGTGCAGGGGTCCCATAGTGCAGAAAGCACTGCTCCGGAAAATACAGGGGCTCCGGTGGTTTATATGACCACAGACATCAGTTCGGACGGACTTATGGCAATCTATGAAGCATTGGGAGCATCACTGGAAGGCAATATTGCGGTAAAGCTGAGCACGGGAGAACCCGGAAGCAATTATCTGCGGACTGACCTGATCGGGGAACTGGTGCAGTCCCTGAATGCAAGCATAGTTGAGTGCAATACGGCTTATGGCGGTTCCAGATCCAATACAGCCATGCACTATCAGGTAGCGGAAGACCATGGCTATACAGCCATTGCCACAGTGGATATCATGGACGAGAACGGCTCTATGACACTGCCAGTCACAGGGGGAAGCAACCTGACGGAGAATTATGTAGGAGCGAATTTTGCTAATTATGACTATTTTGTCATACTGTCTCATTTTAAGGGTCACGCCATGGCAGGATTTGGCGGAGCGATAAAGAATATATCCATCGGCATTGCATCTTCCGAAGGAAAAGCTCATATCCACAGTGGAGGAACCGGCGGCAGTATGTGGGGCGGCGATCAGGATGCCTTCCTTGAGTCTATGGCAGAAGCAGGAAAGTCGGTAGTGGATTATCTGGATGGGAACATCCTTTATATCAATGTGATGAACCGCCTGTCCGTGGACTGTGACTGTGACGGGAACCCGTCAGAACCGGATATGCATGATATTGGAATCCTGGCATCCTTTGACCCGGTGGCAGTGGATCAGGCATGTATTGACCTGGTGTATGAGGCGGAGGATGGCGGTTCTCTGGTAAAAAGGATTGAATCCCGGAATGGGTTGCACACATTGGAACATGCACAGGACATTGGACTTGGAAGCAGAGAATACCAGTTGGTATCCATTGACGGGTAGTTTTTGGTGATGCAAAAAAAGGAATGAGGTGATTCCAAATGGATATTTTAAGGCGGGAATTTGTCTATGTGTGGTATTATTTTTCCGTTCAGTTACAACAGATATTCCAGTATTGGGTGCTTGGCATGGTGCTTGGCTCTGCTATTTCTGTATTTGGGAAAAATAAGATACATTCTGCATTTTCCGCCCTTGGGGATAAAAAGCTGGGTGTGTTGGGGCTGATTCCTGCAAGCCTGTTTGGAATTGCCTCGCCGTTGTGTATGTATGGGACGATCCCTATTGCGGCATCCTTTTCACAGAAAGGAATGAAAGACGATATGCTTGCAGCTTTTATGATGAGTTCCATCCTCTTAAATCCCCAGCTGCTGATTTATAGTGCGGCGCTTGGAAGCACGGCAATGGCAATACGGTTTGCTTCCTGTTTTTTATGCGGTATCGGGGCTGGTTTGTGCGTCCGGTACTTTTACAGGGGAAAAAGCTATTTTGATTTCAAAGGTTTTGAGGCATCTGCTGGCAGGGACACAGACCCCAATCTGCTATTAAGATTCCTGAAAAATTTAGGGCGGAATATCAAGGCTACCGGACCATGGTTTTTATTCGGGGTATTGCTGTCAGCACTGTTCCAGAGATATGTTTCTGCGGAGGCGTTTGGCAGGTTGTTTGGAGAAAACAAAGGGTTTGGCGTGCTTATGGCGGCAACTGTGGGCGTTCCGCTGTATGCCTGCGGTGGAGGAACGATCCCTCTGTTGCAGCAATGGCTTGTCTCAGGCATGAGCATGGGATCTGCATCGGCATTTATGATCACGGGACCTGCAACAAAGATCACGAACCTTGGAGCATTAAAGATTGTGTTAGGAATCAGGCGTTTTGTGCTGTACCTTGCATTTGTGATGCTGTTTTCGCTTGTAACAGGTTTGGTGGTCGATTTTATGATTTAGGAGGTGTAGGATGAAGAAGCAGCGGAACCCTATTCCTGCGATTATGATGAATGTCCTGACAGAGCGGTGGACGAAAAGGCGGATAATGCAAGACCTGGACTGCACTCCTTGTTTTCCCATGCTTTTAAGAATTTCCTGCTTGCCTTAATAAATTTTTGTGTTGCGGCAGTAGGTTCGTTGGCATAAATCAGTCCGTATGGAAGTGTGTACTCCGTTTCAAGGGCAATGGTCACAAGATTGGTATGGATATCTGAGTACACTGGCAGGGCTTTTCGTGCTGGCGACCTTTGACAAGGACAGGCTGAAAGCATTGATTGAGAAAGTGGTTGTGTATGGAGAGGATGCCATGGAGATTGTGTGGAAAGTGCGGAATCCGTTTGACAGTGAAGTTTCTGTATGAAATACTGTTCCAATTTTGAAGGAGCAGTGGTAAAATATGAGCCATGGGCAGTGATGCCTGTGGCTCAAAATGTTATATTGCTTTATGGATAAAAATGTATACTAAAAAGGAGTTACATATTATGAATTATGCTGATGATAATTTTATTAAAGAAGTTAGTAGCACTCATATTCAATGGGAACAAATGGAAGAGTTTTCCAAACTTTGTAAAGAAGGAAAAGCTATATCTGGGATAAGTGAAGAAGAGTTTGATTTCCTTCTTCAGGACTTAGCCAATGATAAGCTTACTTATAGTAATGACTCAGTCATTGATATGATAATAAAGTTTATCTTGGAAGGTACAAGTGAGGAAAAGTTGATAAATATTTTGCAAAATTTGAAGATAGCCAATGTAGATAAAGAAGATATAGTGGGAACCGCATATCCCAAATATATTGATGGTTCATATTACATAGAGATAGGAAGTGATATTGAAAAAAGAGTGAGGTTGTTAAGTGATGTATTTGCAGTGTTGTTTATGTTCAATGAAAAACTAGAGGATTTGGAGTACATGGTACTGTGTAGTCTGTCAGAAGCAACCCAGAACAGATATTGTGCAAATGAAGAGTTTACTGATGATTTTAATAATGTACAGATATATATGATGCTGTGCGATGGCTTATATAAAGATAATTTTACAGATAGGTATATTGCATATGCAAGAGAAATACATGAGATGGCAATGGCCTTTTTGATAGGTCATGAAATCGGGCATCACTATTATGGGAATACTACTGTGAAACCGAATCCGGGGATGGAAAGTAAGGTGGCGGAGTTAAAGGCGGATGCTTTTGCGTTGGATTTCTCTTTTAAGTATTTGCGAAATGCATATGCAAACAACGAAAACTTTTATGGTATTCATTGTTTTGCTGGGGTTTATTTGCCATTGATAGCAAGTGCTAAAATATGTAAAAGTGTATTTGAAGATGAGGAGAACCATCCATCAATCGTGAAACGTTTGTTAGGGGTTCAAAGAGGGATGCAAAAAATACTTACTGAAACGGGATGGGAGGATACCAAAAGATATAGGGATTTGTTGTTAAGAATGGTTAAGTTTCCCCTGCAAACTAGCTGATGTAATGAGAGATATGCAGAAAGGGAAATAAGGGTATGCTGGAGCCATAGGAGGATTTATGCTGTGGTTCAGAAATATCTAAAATTTTTATCCCTTAATTGACACAAGCAGGCTACTATCTGTTGCACAACATTCGGACGGTCAACTATGATGGCATAGCCGGCAATGGAGGCATTGTGTAGGCCTGTCATTTGTTTGAACATGCAAAAATGGAAAGATGAAGGTAAGATCAGGCATCTTGGCTTTTCTTTCCGCAGCTCTGCAAAGCTACTTGATCGTATTGTGACCGAACATCCGGAAGTGGAATTTGTACAGATTGCCCTCAATTATTATGATTGGGAGAGTGAATTTGCTCAGTCCCGGAAATGATGCGAGATTATCCGCAAGCATGGAAAACAAGTCGTGATTATGGGACCTGTCAAAGGCGCGGTCTTGCATCAGCGCTCAAAGAGGCGGAGGCGCTTTTGGAAGCCAGAAATGCCAATGTGTCCTCGGCGTCATGGGCATTGCGTTTGAGTTCGGACTTGCCGGGATGAAAGAATCGGATGCTCCTTTGCACCAGAATTGGGTATATGTTTTTTATATTAACAATGCTATACTGTGAGAGTAGAATTGAATTTTTAAGAGAATGTGCAAAGGAGCAAAAGATGGAGCAGAAAGCAAGGAGGATAGAATTTCGTTTCGGGAATAGTGGGAAATTGGTGCCGCTCATCGTTGCAGCGGCGATGATTTTGTGGGCGGCGCTTAGCCAGTCCAATGTAAATGGATATGTGTTGGCTTTTTTTGCGGCACTGGTGATAGGGTGCATTTTTGCAAAGGATGAAAAGGCATATGGAGAAGCGATGGTATATGGCTTGAGCAAGCCGATGTTTGCTACGATTGTGATGGCGGTGATATTAGCGGCAATTTCGGGCAAGCTGATTTCAGCAAGCGGGGCGGTGCAGACAATTGCGGTATATGTGGTGGCGGCAGGCTTTACGGGAAAGTTTTTTGTGGCGGCGACCTTTCTCATCACCTGTCTGCTGGCGTTTGCAACGGGAACCTCAGTGGGAACCTATTTTGTTGTGATTCCGATTTTGTTCCCGGTGGGCGTGATGGCGGGAGCAGCGCCGGAATTTATGATTGGTGCTATCGTGTCAGGAGCAGCATTCGGTGACAATCTGGGGCCTATTTCAGATACCACGATCGCATCATCTGCAACACAGCATGCGGATTTGGGAACTGTGGTGAAAACCAGGATGCATTACAGTCTGCCGGCGGCGGTGGGAGCACTGGTTTTGTTCCTGCTGTTTTCTAAAACAACAGATGGGAATGCAGCAATTGAGGCGGCGGGCGGCAGCACAAATCCGGCCAGCCTGGTGATGCTGGTGGTGCCAGTAGTCATTATCGTACTGTGTCTGATGAGAAAGCATCTGATTACCGCTCTGTCATGGGGGATTCTGGCGGGAAGCGCTGCCGGACTGCTTTTTGGTATTTATACGGTGGACGATCTTATCTTATTTCCCGGCGGATTTTCTGTGTCAGGGGCAATCATAGAAGCTATTACGGGGACAGCAGGTACGGTGGCAATGTTGATTGCGGTATTTGCGCTCCTTGGTGTAATGGAATGCAGCGGTCTCTTTGAGGATGTGGGGGCGCTTTTGTCACGTTTTGCGAAAAATGAGCGTAGTACGGAGGCGACCATCGTGCTGTCTGTCGGTATATTGAGCATGGTGACGGGTGTCATTTCGGTGGCAATCGTGGCGCTTGGTGATTTGGTAAATGAGATTGGGGAAAAAGTGGGGATAAACCGTTATCGCCGCGCGAATCTGCTGGATTGTACAGGATGTGTGTTCTGCTTTCTGGCACCCTGGACAGTACACTGTGTGATTCCGGCGCAGCAGTCCGCCCAGTTCGGGGAGGGCTTTGCGGTTGCACCTGCGTCGATACCATTTGTGAATTATTATTCTCTTTGCATGCTGGTGATGCTGGTGGTGGCAGTTGTTACTGGGTATGGCCGGAAGAGTTAAAGGGGAAGATAATATTTTAAGAGACGCACGTAGCTGCGGGCAGGGGGATCTCTATGAAAAAAATCATAAAAAATGTAGTATTTACCCTATTGATTCTAACCTTAAGCGCTTCCACAGCTCTTTTGACGTATTTGCACTTTTTCGCATCAGATGAGAAGGAACTTTCAGGGGAGTGGACTGCAAATCTGGACATGACGCAGCAGGCTGCTGTCACAGCTCTTTGCTGGCTGCAAGACATAGAAGCAGTTTCCATTTCTCTGGAGGATATGGAGTCCTATATGCAGGATTTGACCATACAGGTTAATTTGACTTTGGAGCAAACCGCCCGCTCGGAGGGCACTTTCCACTGCAATGTCCTGCCAGAAAGTTATGATGCCTGCAATCAGGCTGCCTATGAGGCATTTGCGATGGCATTTCAGGAATTTTTGGCCCAAAGGCTTCGCATGGCAGGCTATACGGGCAGTACGGACAAGGAAGCTATGGAGGCTCTTGTAACTGAAACTTTTGGGATGTCCACTGTTTCTTATTTGATGTCCAATGGTCCGGCACTGCTGCCTTCCTTGGAAGATTTACAGGCTGGGTATGACGGCAGCGGAACTTATGAGGCAACGGAAGATATTCTGACCAGGCAGTTTGATATAGATGGGGGTGTCGTCACAAAGGCGGAATACTATATACGGAAAGATTCTAATCTGATTCTGTCCGAAGAAATCGGTTCTACTCCCTCTGAACTTTTTTCGGATTATTATCCTATGATATACACTTTAAAACAATCCCCAAACCAATAACTTCGGGAGAAGAAAACAGAAGGGAGATTCCATGAAAACAATTCTGCAGAAAATAATTTCTATTATTATATTGTCCGTAATTTTGGCGTGTTCCATCTTGCCAATCAGGGCAGCCGCAAGCTTCGAAATCCCTGGAATCTGTCAGATGCAGACAGATACAGGCACTGCAGGCACTGTAAAAACATTGGATTATGACTACGATTACAACACTTATCTTTCTCTGAGGGACATAGCCATGCTCCTTAAGGATACGGACAAATCCTTCTCTCTGGAAATTACGAACAATACTGTCTCATTGGATCCGGGAAATGTCTATGTGCCTGTTGGAGTGGAAAATGCCCCTTGGGAAGATGAGGAGAACCCGGACATTTCCCTGCGGCGAAATGAATTCAAGGTAAACGGAGAAACTGTATTTTATTATACACTGATTATGAAACTACCCTCCGGCGATTACGATTGTTTTATGATGGCAGCAGATCTGGCTATGATTCTGGATGTGAACATTACCGTTCCTGTTGCAGGTTCCCTGCAGATTCATACACAGGATCCGCTGTGTATCTCTCCTGTTTCTTTGGAACAAGCTGGCTATTTTTACGGAGTCAACAGCGTGTTGGTAGGAGATGCTACTACTGGGGAACTCTACTATCAGTATCAGTCCGATATGTCCTACCCTATAGCCAGCACTTCCAAGCTTATGACTTGTCTTTTGACCATGGATGCTATTTCGGAAGGGCAGATTAGCCTTGAAGAATTAGTCACGATTTCAGATGCAGTGGAGGCACTGTCCGCCTCAGACGATGGTGTGATTCCCTTGGAAGCCGGAGAACAGATTACAGTGCAGGAACTTTTGTTGGGAGCCCTTCTGCCCTCCAGCAACGAATGTGCATTATGTCTGGCTGAATCTATCGCCGGTTCAGAGGAAGCTTTTGTCCAAATGATGAATCAGAAAGCCAAGGATTTGGGGCTTTCTCAAACAATTTTTTTCAACTGCAATGGTCTGCCTTACTACACGGAAGATTTCATTCCTTCTAAGCGCCAGAACAGCATGAGTGCAGAGGATATGTTCCGGCTGGTTTCCTACCTTTTGAAAGTCTATCCCCAGGTCACGGACTTCACTTCTCTGGAAAGTGCCACCTTAGAGTCCCTCGAACTTGAAGTGCGCAATACCAACCCGCTTCTGCATAATCTGCCTGAGGTCACCGGTTTGAAAACCGGAACTACCAACAAAGCCGGAGCCTGTCTGGTCACATCTCTGACTGCGGACGACGGAACCATGGAGCATGATTTAGTAGTCATTGTCCTGGGCACTGAGGATTCCATAGAGAGGGGGCGTGTTTCTGGATTGTTGGCAAGATACGCGCTGAATGCCTTTTATACGGGCATAGAAGAACCGGAAGCAGGGGGAGCTGCCCAGATTTCCGAAAATCTACCCATACATGCCGATGCGGCAGTGGACTGGGTTCTTCGGACGGCAAGAAAAATGGAGAACTATTGATAAAACTGCGTTTTCTTGGTAAAATAAATTTTATTTTAAAATCTATAATGTTTGATAAGAGGATGATACCATGCGCATAGCCATTTGTGACGACAACGCAGATTTCGCGGACAATTTAAGATTTTTGGTGGAAAAAGGGCTTACCGCGCTGCATGTTGGACCGGTTATTTCGGTTTACAATGACGGCGCGGTTTTTCTTGCGGACAGACCCGAATGTGACGTTGTTTTTTTGGATATTGACATGCCTGCTGTAAATGGATTTGACATCGCCGAGCAGATCAACCGTATGGGAGAAGCGCTTATAGTCTTTGTGACAATGCATGACGAACTTGTGTATTCATCCATTAAATTCCAGCCTTTCCGGTTCATCAGGAAATCTCACCTTGCAGATGAACTTTCCGAAGTGTTGGATGCTTTGAACAGGACGATATGTAAACGCAGCGCGGGGCAGAAATTTGAGTTTCAGACGAAAACGGGATCCGTTTTCCTCGATGTGGGCAGCATTGAATATATCGAAATATATGGACACTGGCTTCATGTCTGTGTGGACGGCGGCGAAGATCTGGAGTGCTATGGAAGTCTTTCGGAGTTAGAGAAGCAGCTTGCTCCTTTTGATTTCATACGGACTCACAAGAGTTATCTTGTGAACTGCAAGTATATCTATGCCATAGAAAAGGGACAGATTATTCTTGATGACAAGACTGAAATTCTGCTCAGCCGATATAGAACCGGAGAAGTCAGGGATAAATTCAGAAGTTATATACGGAGTGGGATATGAACGATATTGCTGAAATCATTGCTTCTATTGCGGAGTCTTATATTGAAGTGAGATTGTGTAACAGATTCCTCGGTTTTAAGAATCAGAACAGGACTATACTTAAATCCGTGGGTTTCTTTATTATTCTTCTATTAGAGAACATGCTGGACTCACAGAAAGAATACATGCCCATTCTGTTGGAGGGCTTGTTCTGCATCATTTCCATTCTTTCGATTGCTGTGTATGCATTTCTCTTTCTGGATGGAAAGTTTTTTGATAAAATATTGGTTTCAATAATACCTGCCATTGCGATCCTGCCGATTAATCTGTTCGTTATTAATGTGCTCCGCACATTGTCCGGAGCATTTAACGTGGATATTATTGAATATGGCGGAAAAGCACGTATTTGGGCGCTGATTATCAGTAAGGTGGCTTTCTTTTTGGTGTGTGAGTTTATTATACATATGAGAAAAAACAGCCGGTATTCACTCAGCATCTTTCAGTGGATTATTCAGCTATTCTGTTTTTTGATTACATTTCGTATTGCTTATCTTCTGCTTGACATTTCATTAAAAAATGATAACATACCGGAGCTTTTTTCGACGAGCATACTGATTATGGTTATGAATATTCTGCTGTATGTTTTGTTGGACAGAATGAAGCATGACAGTATGATCAAAGAGGAGTACAGAATTTCGAAGATAAGTCTTGCCGCACAGGAAAGACTGGTCGATGAAGCCAGGAAACAGTACACCGAAATGAAGACTCTGCGCCACGATATGCGGCATTATCTTATGGCAACGGCGGAATTGATCAGGGCAGATAAAACGGAGGAAGCCAAAGAATATATTGAGAAGATCATTGATGACAAAGTAGACCAGACGGCCTTCGCAATAGATACGGGAGATGCGGTGATAGATGCCGTGATCAACAGCAAAATCGCAATTTGCCTGAAAAATCATATTGAGATAAAATGTATGATCGATTCACGTCCGAAAGGTGTGGGTGGCATAGATATGAGTGTACTGCTTTCTAACGTGCTGGACAATGCCATATGCGGATGTGCGGGGGCAGAGGAACCGAAGATCGAGTTGATTATCGGTATAAGAAAGGCTTTTGCTTATATTATTGTCAAGAACAGTATCAAAGAATCCGTTCTGGCAAAGAACCCAAAGCTTGAAACGAGCAAAGAGGATAAGTCGGCTCATGGTTTTGGTGTCATGTCCATACGAAAGGTTGCGGAGAAATATGCGGGAAATGTTGAATTTAAGGAGGAAGATCATACCTTTATCGTTGAGATCTGGCTCGAAGGATCAGAGTGAAGAAAATGTCTTATTACAAAGGCGCCACATTTGGTTACAAAATCGTTGATTTTGTTGATTTTTTTGCTAAGGTATCTTGCAATCTTCAAATGTGAGTGTTACACTAATAGTAACTATAAGGAGTTCTGCGATAGTATATAGCAGATGTGAGGACAAGGAAGTCCATATTTTTATTCAAAGGAGTGATGACAATGGGTATCGGTATTAACGTAGGTACGAATCAGGATTCTTCTTATCTGTTCCAGAGTCTTTCATCCAGCAGCGGCGGAATGGGAAATCTGAATTTCCTTTCAGATTATGCCAGCATTAAGAACGGCAGTTACGCCAAGCTTATGAAGACTTATTACGGCACAGTGCAAAATTCAAGCACGGCATCGACCAGCAAGAAATACAGCTCAAACAATGTTCTCGAGAAAATTCTGGAAGAGAAAAAGAATCCGAAGGTTTCCAAAGATGTGCAAGAGTCAAATGCTAAATTGTCAACGGGGCTTGCAAGCCTGAGTGGTTCTGTTTCTGCGCTGCAGAGTGACAAAACGTATACGGACACGGCAAATGGACAGAGTGCAGCAGACAAAGTAGTTTCTGCAATGAAAGCTTATGTGAAGGATTATAATAGTGTTGTGAGCGCGGCAAAAGGTTCCACACTGACAGGCAAGACGGCATATGTGGCAAATATGATGAGCAGTACGGCTGCAAATGCTGATAAGCTTGCGGAAATTGGTGTATCAATCAATTCAGATGGGACGATTGAACTGAATGAAGGTAAGCTGAAGGCAGCAGATCTCTCTAAAGTGCAGGAACTGTTTTCATCTGACAATATCATGAGTTATGGTTCTAAGGTTGCATCCCGCCTCCAGTTTGCAGGTGCTGCGTCCAGTACAGAGGATACCAGTACGGAGACAAACACTACGGCAGCTTCAAGTGCAGCATCCCTCAAGGCAGATGGCAGAGCGCTTGCATCAGATGAATTATACGCAAAGATAAAGGATAAAGATGGCAATGAGACAAATCAATATGATGTTGATAAAATTTTTGCCAAGGCAAAGAGCTTTGTAAGTAATTACAACAGTATGTTTAATGCCGCTGAATCCAGTACAAATTCTGGCGTATTAGCAAATTTGTCTTACATCAGAGAAAAAACGGCACGCAGTGCGGATGATCTTAAACAGTTTGGAATCAGTGTGGATGAGAAGGGCAGAATGAAGATTGATGAGGACACATTCAAGAAATCGGATATGTCCAAGGTACAGGCATTTTTCAAAGACTATGGTTCTTCTATTGCCACCAACGCATCACTTGTAGATTATTATATGACTACACAGGCGAGTGCCGCCGACGGTTATACATCTACCGGAGCATATAATGTACAGGGGAATTCTCAATATACAGATATGATGTAATCTGTTTAAGGAAAGACAGAAGCTGACATAAAAAGATTGTAAAGCATAATGTAAGTGCAGTAGAGAAGAAGAGATTCTGCTGCACTTACTTTTTTGCAGTTTAAAAGACATGCGGCAGTTTCTGACAGAGGGATGGACTGATATGGAAAAAATTAATCGTGAAGATATGCTGGAACTGACCAGACGCATGACATTAAAGCGTAACTGTTTTGACAGGATCGCAGGGGCATATATGGATGAAGAGGGATTTGTGGATGGGACTTTCAACAAACATTTCCAGAAACTTACAGCTAAAGAACAGCAGATCAATCTGGATATTGCCAAGGCAATCCCATTTTCAGATACCAACGTGCAGCTGAGGGAGTATGTCTTTAGAGAAGCAGATAGAAAGCAGGGGAGCATGTGGCAGCTTCTTATGGCATTGAAAGAGTGTGGACTGAAAAATGACGCGATGTTGGATGTTTTCTATGAGGAATTTGGAAGCAAATACCGGATAGATAGCAACTATGCCGTTTACTTTTTTCATGGAAGTTATGATGTGCCCTTGAAAGCCAGTGACAAAGAAAGTTTGTGGGAATCGGAAGAAGTCTTCCAGTTTCTTATCTGTGCAATCTGTCCGGTGAGCGGAGACTATGAGCCGGGGGAACCGGAGTGTGGTTTCCTTTTTCCAGCGTTCAAAGACAGAAGCAGTGATATACATAGAATTGATATTTTCAGGAAAGACGGTAAAGCAGTGCATGGGGAGAGGGTGGAAGAAATCCTGTTTTCCCAGTAACATTTCCCGATTCTGTGCGGACTCCTAGGAACACATAAAAACTCAAATCTTATACAGACCGATACAAGGATTCAGCAATATTCACAATACCCATCCGCAGAAAAATTGTTTAAAATGTCCTTTGAATTATGAAAAACGGGGAGATATAATATTATCCGGAAATGAATAAAGAGCAATTAACGACACATGTAGCGCATCGCGCGTAAATCTGATTACGGTACAGATGCTGCATGTGTTTTTTTGCGCAAAATTAAGGAGGATTTATGGAAAACAATCATTATCTTGGTACAGAAAAAGTCGGTAAACTACTTGGTCAGTTTGCAATTCCGTGTATCTTTTCGCTCATTATTTCATGCCTTTATAACATTGTGGATCAAATTTTTGTAGGCAATGGTATTGGCTATCTTGGCAACGCAGCCACAGGTGTTATTTTTCCCATCACTGTTGTAGGATGGGGAATGTCATTGTTTTTTGGAGATGGCGCCGCAGCATATTTAAGTGTATCTCTGGGACGTAATGAGACAGAATCAATCCACAGGGGAGTGGGGAATGCTGCTTTGTGTTCTTTTCTTTCCGGTGTGGTTATTATTGCTATCAGCTATCTTTTCGGTGACAGTTTACTGCGGCTGATTGGTGCAACGGATGCAAATCTTACGATGGCTCATGACTATGGATTCATTATTTATGCTATGATGCCTCTGGCAATGGTGCAGAATACACTGGCATCCATTATCCGTGCAGACGGAAGCCCACGTTATGCAATGGGGGCAATGCTGGTAGGTGCGGTGATCAACATTATCGGTGATCCGGTTGCTATTTTTGTCCTGCACATGGGAATCAAAGGCGCTGCATATGCGACCATCCTGGGACAGTTCGTAAGTTTCCTGATCTGTGCGGCTTATCTGCTTAAAAGCAAGACCTTCCATATTTTTGCAGGAAGCTTTCGTCTGGACTTTTCTCTTTTAAAAGGAATCATGGCACTGGGGACATCCAGCCTTTTGACGCAGTTATCCATTGTGATCATTACAGTAATCAATAATGTTCTTCTGGTGCGTTATGGAGCTGTGTCAGCCTATGGGGCAGACATTCCGCTTGCAGCCTTTGTGGTCATTATGAAGCTGTTCCAAATCGTACTTAATATTGCGATTGGTATTGCTGCCGGTGCACAGCCTATTGTAGGCTACAATTATGGGGCTGGAAAATATGAACGTGTGAAGGAACTGCTGAAACTGATCATTACGTGGACGGTTATCGTCTGCCTGGTCTGCACAGTACTGTTTGAGGCAATTCCACAGGTGTTTATCCGTATGTTTGGCGCAGACGGAGAACTATATACACAGTTTGCAGTTGCATGTCTGCGGATTTATCTTTCCCTGATTGTATTTACCTGTGTACAGAAGGTTTGTGCAATCTTCCTACAGTCAATCGGTCATGCCAAGGCGGCAGCACCGCTTTCTGTGCTTCGTGATGTGTTCCTGATCATCTTTTCCTTGATTGTGCCGGTGTTCCTTGGCGTTACCGGTATTTTCTGGGCAGCGCCCATAGCCGACATTCTTGCGATTGCAATTACGTCAGTTGTTATGGTCAGACTTTGGAAGCAGTTAAGTGTGGTAGATGAGAACAAAGCTGCCAAAAGTATTTTGCCGGAATATCCGACAAAACCTGGTGTGGTAGTTACAATATCCCGTGAACATGGTTCTGCGGGAAAGTGTATCGGACAGTTGCTTGCCCAAAAGCTTGGAATTCCATGCTATTACAAAGAAATGATTGCAGTTGCTGCGCAGGAAAGCGGACTGGCTGAAGAATTTATATCCAATCTGAATTCCGATGAAAATGCGGTAATGCGTGAATTGTATTTGAGCACAAATGTAGTACAGGATGCGATCACGGCTCAGGACAGGGCAATCCGTAAGATTGCAGATGCAGGTTCCTGTGTCATCGTAGGCCGTTCTGCGGATTATGTTCTGAGAAATTACAAGAACATTGTACGTATTTTTATCACTGCGCCTAAAGAATACCGTATGAATAAAGTAATGGAGATGTACGGGGACAGCAAAGAACAGGCTAAAAAGAGCATTGAACGTTCCGATATGGCACGAAGTTCGTACTATAAGAGCATTACCAATAAAAAATGGGGTGATTCTCATGGTTATGAACTGTGCGTTGACAGTTCTATAGGAGTGGAAGCGACGGCAGATTTGATTTTGGCTTATGTAAAAACGGCTTCTATATCTGTTTCGTAGTTTTTTTACAACTGTCTTGCGTACCAAATAAGCAATGCACTCAGGCATAAGTCTGGGTGCATGTTTTTCTGCTTTTTGCTGTTTGACTTGACCGCTTAGCGGCTATATCGTATATATATAATAGAAAAAATACTTTTTAAGGGAAACAAAAGCAGAGAGGTAAATAAGATGCAGACAGATTATAAAAGCAAGGGGATGCTTCTTCTGAAAAAGGGGCAGAAGGGTATTGTTCACGCCATATTCAGCAGATTCGGACTGATCTTGCTGCTGCTTGTCATACAGGTGTTCATCCTGTTTGGTATTTTTCAATGGTTTGAGGGATTTCTGCCCCATATTTTCGGCGGGACAGTGCTGCTCACATTTGTTATGGTAGTCTATCTCCTTAACAGTACGATGGATCCCACTGCCAAAATCACATGGCTGATTGCAATTATGCTTCTCCCTGTGTTTGGCGTACTGTTATATATATATACGCAGAGTGACATTGGGCACAGAGCGTTGAAAAAACGTGTCAGTGAAATTATTGCCAATACGAAAGAGCGCATCCCTCAGGAAGAAGAAGTGATGAAGCAGCTGTCCGAAGAAAACAGAGGTGTGGCGACGCTGGCACACTATATGCAAAGGAGCGGAGCGCATCCGGTGTATGATAAGACCTCCGTTACTTTTTTCCCGCTGGGGGAGAGTAAGTTTGAAGAAATGCTGATACAGCTTGAGGCAGCTGAGCACTTTATTTTTATGGAATACTTTATCGTGGACGAAGGACTTATGTGGGGCAGGATACTGGAGATACTTGCGAGGAAGGCTGCGCAGGGAGTGGAAGTCCGCTTTATGTACGATGGCGCTTGTGAGTTCGCGCTGCTTCCCCACGATTATCCGAAACGGTTAAAGGCTTTGGGAATCAAGTGCAAAGTGTTCGCGCCCGTATCTCCTTTTGTGTCCACTCATTACAACTACAGGGATCACAGAAAGATCATGGTGATTGACGGGCATACCGCTTTTAACGGAGGGGTGAATCTGGCAGATGAATACATCAATCAGACCGTAAGATTCGGACATTGGAAAGACACTGCCGTCATGCTGAAAGGAGAGGCGGTTAGGAGCTTTACATTGATGTTTCTGCAGATGTGGCAGATTAATGAAAGAGAAGATGATTCAGCACATTTTATATCCTATCCTGCATTTCCGGTAAAAGAGGCAAAGGGCTTTGTCATTCCCTATGGAGACTGTCCGCTGGATAATGATAAACTTGGTGAAAAGGTATATATGGATATTCTGAACCGGTCTTTAGAGTATGTGCATATCATGACGCCGTATCTGATTTTGGATGGAGAGATGGAAACTGCCTTAAAGTTTGCTGCAGAGAGAGGTGTGGAAGTGATACTGATTTTGCCGGGCATTCCTGACAAGGCAATTCCCTATGCGCTGGCAAAGACACACTATGCTTCTTTACTGGAATCAGGGGTGAAGATTTATGAATACACACCGGGATTTGTCCATGCGAAGGTATTTGTCAGTGATACAAGGGAAGCGGTAGTCGGAACGATCAATCTGGATTATCGCAGCCTATATCACCATTTTGAATGTGCTTCGTATTTGTATGATACGGACTGCATTCCGGAAATCGAGGCGGATTTTCAGGCGACCCTTGCAAAATGCAGGCAGGTTTCTATGGAAACGGTCCGCAAAGAAAAGTGGCTGGTGAAACTGACGGGACGTTTGATGAAGGCGATTGCTCCGCTTATGTAAAGAGATGTGATACGATATTTCACATAGATACATTTGAAAATAGGGATGATAAAATAAGCGGTCTATTATGAAAAAAAGGTGCGGCAGAGATGCTCTGTCGTGCCTTTTTTGAATCTTATAAGGGGCGGAGACTGCGTTGACTGTGCTATCCATCCATGTTAAAATAGTGCATAAGTGAAAAGATTGCTCTGATGCAGAAACGGGAAATCAAAGATTGGGAGGAAGTATTTGATGAAGGCAGCGAAGAAATCAATACAGGAAGTTTTGTATGTTTTTTGCATGTTAATAGCCATTATCATCTTATTTCAGTGGTACACGACAGAAAATAAACACCGTATTGAGGAACGGAACAAAAATTATGCGTCAGATTCAGCGCGCCTGATGGCGGTACACATAGACGAGGAACTGAACAATGCACTTAATCGGATTAATACATATACCTTTTTCTTAGGAGAAAGTCTTACAGAACCGGCCGGCGCCGTGCATATGCTTAAGACAATTGAGGAACACTCGCAGTTTGATGCTTGTTTGTTTACGGATAAGGATGGCAGAAATTATACCTCTGATGGACGGACTTCCGTAGCAGATACGCACGACTATTATGTTAACGGGATAAAGGGAGAAGATGGGATAACGGTTGTATACGATTCTGTTTTCTTTGATGAAACAATGATCAGTTTTTATGCGCCTGTGCGATTTGAAGGTGAAATCATAGGGGTGCTCAGAGGTACTTACCTTGCAGAGGAATATCTGAAGGATATGCTTTCCACGACCTACTTTGGAGAGCCGGCGGAAGTGTATCTATGTATGCCGAATGGAGAGGTGATTGCAAGCTCTGGAGATCAGTGCTACACGGGAGATTTACTTGATATACTGACAGAATCCGGTGTGATTGACGCAGGTACGGCGCAGGATGCAAGGGAAGTTTTTACAAGCGGCGAAGAAGGCGCTTTTGTCTGTGATTCCAACAGTACAACGGATAATATCTGTGTCATGTATCTTCCGGGAAATAATTATGTCCTTGTACAGACCTTCCCGAAGAATGTAACGCAGAGCATGATCAAAGCTGAAAATCTCGTGGGAATCCGTCTGGAATCCATGATGATCGGATTATTTGTTATTTATATTATCGCGCTGATTATCCGGGCTGGGAGAGAGAAGAAGCAGCTGGAACAGGAAAACCGGGAGATGGGCTATATCATTGCCGGTGTGGAGACACTGTTTCCGCGTTTTGTTTTGGTTGATTTTGAAGCAGATACCTATCAGTATCTGGCGGGGACGAGATCAGAGGACAACGCGCTTGCTCCCCAGGGCAGATACGAAGAGTTGTCTCTGTATTTATGCTCTCTTGTATTAGAAGAAAGTGAGCGTCAGGAACTTGCCGGCTTGATCAGTAAGGATGCAATTATCGAGGCGCTGAAAGAACATGATGATGTGCGTTTTGAATGTCATGCGTTGTGTAAGCATCATGCAGAGTGGGAACATATCAATGTGGTCTGCCTCGAAAGAAAGGATGGAAGAGCAAGCAAGGTATTATTTACGCGCCAGAATATTACAGAGATCAAGGAAAAGGAATTGCGTGTTCAGGCGGAAATAGCGCTTGCAGACCGCAAGGAAAGGCAGTACCGGATCGCAATCACTTCTAATGCATTTTGTACGTTTGAGTTCAATCTGACACAGGATCTGATTGAACATGATATTATACGTGTAATAAAAGGAAAAGAGATTTCCCTGCTTGAAAAATCGGGGCTGAAAGCGCCATGTAAGGCTTCGGAATGTTTTGAAAAATGGAAATCCTTTGTTTTAGAAGAATCCACGGAAGAGTATTGTAAGACGCTGAGTATAGAGTATTTGAAGGAATGCTTTGAACAGGGTGAAGCGCAAGTAGATGTGGATTATTGGGCACGGATTTCTGACGAAGAACAAATGTGCGTGCGTCAGTCGTTTATTATGACTCGGGATTATGATACAAATGATATCATGGTCATGGTAGTTTCGAAAGAAATCACGGAGCAGGTCAGGAGGCAGAGAGAACAGACACAGGCACTGCAGGATGCACTGATGCAGGCGCAGCATGCCAACAAGGCAAAAACCACATTCCTATCCAATATGTCGCATGATATCCGTACGCCTATGAATGCAATCATAGGATTTGCGACGATTGCAGTCAGTCATATCGATAACAAGGAGCAGGTAAACGACTGCCTGCAGAAGGTCCTTTCTTCCAGCAATCATCTTTTAAGTCTGATCAACGATATTTTGGACATGAGCAGGATTGAGAGCGGAAAAGTGCAGATTAAGGAGCAGGAGTGCAATATTTCCGAGATGATGCACAATCTGGTCAACATCATCCAGCCCCAGGTGAAGGCAAAGCAGCTTGAATTGTTTATTGACACCTTTGATATTGCCAATGAAGATGTGATAGCAGATGCTCTTAAAATGAATCAGGTATTTATCAACCTTCTGGGCAATGCCGTGAAATATACTCCGGCAGGAGGAACAATCACCTTCCGTATTATGCAGAAGACTACCTTCCGACATGGCTATGGCGATTACATTTTCATCGTTAAGGATAACGGTATTGGTATGTCACCGGAGTTCACAGAACATATCTTCGAGCCTTTTGAGCGGGAGATTACCACGACCCAGAGCGGTATTCAGGGAACAGGGCTGGGTATGGCAATTACGAAAAATATTGTTGATATGATGAACGGTACGATCAGTGTTGAGAGCGAAGTTGGAAAAGGAAGTGTATTTACGGTAGAACTCAGCCTGAAACTGCAGGATGTAGAAAAAAATGCGGAACAGATCAAGGAACTGGAAGGTTTAAGGGCGCTGGTGGTGGATGATGATTTCCATGTCTGTGACAGTGTAAGCAAAATGTTAAAGCAGATTGGCATGCGTGCCGAATGGACGACTTCCGGCAAGGAAGCAGCATACCGCGCACAGATTGCCTACGAGGAAGGAGATGCCTATCATACTTATATTGTCGACTGGCAGATGCCTGAAATAAGCGGAGTGGAAACAGCAAAAAGAATCCGCAGTGTGGTCGGAGATGGTGTGCCTATCATTATTTTAACCGCATATGACTGGACGGATATAGAGGAAGAGGCAAAAGCAGCAGGCATTAATGCCTTTTGTGCAAAGCCGCTTTTTATGTCGGATTTAAAATCTGCGCTGTTGGCAGCCAATAATTTGATAGATAAAGAAGAGGAAACTGCAGCATGGACCCTTGCCGATTTTGGGGGCAAGCGCATCCTGCTGGTAGAAGATATTGAATTGAACCGTGAAATTGCAGAAGTCATATTGACAGAAACAGGCTTTGTTGTGGAAACAGCACCGGATGGAACAGATGCGGTGGCAATGGTGAAAGCATCTGATGAGTATTATTACGATGCTGTTTTGATGGATGTACAGATGCCGATTATGGATGGCTATGAAGCCACAAGGACAATCAGGGCATTGCCGAGACAGGATGTAAAGACGCTGCCGATTATCGCCATGACAGCCAATGCCCTGGAGGAGGATAAAGAGGCTGCATTAAAGAACGGAATGAATGCCCATATGTCAAAACCGATTGATATGGATGTTTTTATTGGAGTGCTTAGTCAGTTCCTTAAGTAAGTTTTGGGAGGAGAAATAATATGTATCATTGCCGGATTCAATTTTATCTAATAGGTCGTCAGTGCAGGACGTTTGAAATTATAAAAGAGATACTTCCGTTAGAACAGTTTACGCATGTATTTACGCAAAGCGATATCCCGGAAGAAGCACTGACAGAAAAGGCGGATGTGATTCTGGTCCATTTACAGGATATGGATGTTGAGGAAACTTTCCGGCTGCTTACATCATGTAAGAGCAGGGAGGCTGAACTCATTTTGCTTGCGGACAAAGATCAGATGAGGCTCTTAACGGATCATTTATCGGAAGTGAAGGATATCTGGGCGCTGCCTATGTCTGATGAAGAAATACGATTTCGTTTTCTGCGGTGGCAGCAGACCTGCAAGATGAGCAAGGATTTCTGGGAGACCAGTCATTTTTTTGAGACCACGATTAATCATATTCCGAACTTGGTCTGGTATAAAGATAAAGCAGGTATACACGAGAAGGTAAATGACAGCTTCTGTGCAACGGTGAATAAGACAAAGGAACAGGTGGAGGGGCGTGGTCATGCATATATCTGGGATGTGGAACGTGATGATCCTGCCTGCATGGAGTCAGAGCTTGAAGTTATGACAAAGAAAGAAACCTGTATCTCTGAAGAAATCATTGAAACAGGGGAGGGAAAGAGAACACTTACCACATACAAATCACCTTTGTTCGATTTAGACGGAAGCGTAATGGGAACGGTGGGCGTAGCCATTGATGTGACACAGGAACGTGCATATGAGCAAGAGATTATGGCAAAGAATCATATGCTGGAAGCCATTTTTACATCCCTTGATTGCGGCGTGATCTTTCATACAGTGGACGGATCACGTGTCCTTAGTGTAAACAGAGCAGCGCTTAAGATTTTAGGATATGAATCATGGGATGAACTGACAAAAAACGGGTTTGATGCGGTGGCAGCATGTGTTGTGGAAGAAGATAAGGAAAAGCTTCGAAGAGGCATTGAAGGACTGAAAAAGGAAGGAGACAGTACTAACGTAGAGTACCGGGTAAAGCATAAAAACGGGAAGATTCTGCATATCATGGGCAATATTAAGCTCATGAATGAGAATGGGCAGCTCTTTTACCGGCGTTTCCTTTTGGATTGTACCGCACAGAAGATGCGGGAAAAGGAGAATGAACAGCATCATACGGAATTAGTTCAGGCGCTTAGTATTGACTATAAGGTGGTCTGTTTCATTGACCTTGATTCGGGAATGGGAATTACGCTCAGACATGATAGCGAAGATGGTCATATGTTTGATTCTAAAGAAAGCGGAAAAATTTCTTTAAAAGAAAGCATGGAGGCTTACATACAGGAGTGCGTACATGAGGAGGACAGAGAAATGCTAAGGCAGGCTTCCTCCATAGAAAGATTGAAAGAAGAACTGTCAAAAAAGAAACTGTATCATGTGAACTATCGCATGCTTAAGAATGGTGAATATAAGTATTATCAAATGAAAGCTGTGCGTACGGGAGAATGGGGCGACCATTACGGTATGGTACTGGGATTCCATAGCGTGGATGAAGAAATCCGCAATGAGATGGAAAAGAAAAGACTGCTGGAGGATGCACTTTTACAGGCAAATAAGGCAAATAAGGCAAAAAGTGAATTCCTTTCGAATATGTCGCATGATATCCGTACCCCGATGAATGCAATTATTGGCTTTACGACTTTGGCAATTTCTCGTATTGACCGCAAAGAACAGGTGGCAGAGTATCTGGAGAAGATCATGACTTCAGGTAATCACTTGCTGAGTTTGATCAATGATGTTCTGGATATGAGCCGTATTGAAAGCGGTAAGGTACGTTTGGAGGAAAAACCCTGCAGCCTGCCGAATATTCTTCAGGGACTATGCAATATTTTACAACCGGATATAAATACCAAGAATCTGAAACTGCACGTTGATACAACGAAGCTTAGGGATGAAGAGATTTATTGCGATATGCTGCGGCTTAATCAGGTACTTTTGAATCTGGCGAGCAATTCTGTAAAATATACAGAGGCAGGAGGCAGCATTGAGATTAAAGTCATTCAGAAACCGGGCGCTCCTTCAGGGTATGCAAATTTTGAATTCGCCGTTCGGGATACAGGTATCGGTATGAGCGAGGAATTTGTGGCACATGTTTTTGATCCCTTTGAGAGAGAAGAAAATTCTACAATCAGCGGAATACAGGGGACCGGTCTGGGAATGGCAATTACCAAAAATATCGTGGATATGATGAACGGAACCATTGCGGTAAAGAGCCAGCAGGGAGTGGGAACGGAGTTTACTGTTTCCTTTACATTCCGTCTGCAGTCCGGGAAAAAGGAACAGATGGAGAAGGCAGGAAGTTCTCATAGCGCCGTAAACGGGGCGAAGGCAAGCGGAAAGAATGATGATCGACAAACAGGAAAGCTTCGTACCGGGCGTATTTTACTTGCAGAGGATGTGGAGCTGAATCAGGAAATTGCGGTAACGATTCTGGGGGACGCTGGATTTTCCACGGAAGTTGCCGAGAACGGTAAGATTGCCGTAGACATGGTGGAAAAATCTGAGCCGGGGTATTACCAGCTGGTGCTTATGGACGTCCAGATGCCCGTAATGAATGGATATGAGGCGACGAGAGCAATCCGCAGACTGGATAATAAAGCTTTGGCTTCCATACCGATTTTAGCTATGTCTGCAAATGCTTTTGAAGAGGATAAGCAGGAAGCTTTAAAATGTGGGATGAACGGTCACATAGCCAAACCGATAGACGTTGCCAATCTGTTTGACACTTTAAATAAAATACTGTCTGATGAAGACTAAGAGGAAATAGAATGTTACCGGAGTTATTTTTAAACAGAATGGAAAGGATGTTGGGGGAGGAATACCAGAAATTTCTCGAGAGCTATCAGATGCCGCAATATCATTCCCTGCGTATCAATCTGCTAAAAGGAACAGAAGAGGAATTGCGCACAAAAGTAGGATTTTTGAAAGAACCGGTGGCATGGGCAGCCGGCGGCTGTTATTGCAAAGAAGAAGAAAGACCGGGAAAGCATCCTTTTCACGAGGCGGGCGCTTATTATATTCAGGAGGCAAGCGCCATGGCGCCGGCGGCATATCTGGGAGCGGAGCCGGGAGAAAGAATTCTGGATTTATGTGCGGCACCCGGCGGGAAAAGCACACAGATTGCAGCAGATATGTGCGGCAGGGGGCTTTTAGTCTGCAATGAAATACATCCTCAGAGAGCAAAGATACTTTCAGAGAATGTAGAACGAATGGGAATCAGGAATGCGCTTGTGGTAAGTCACAAGCCGGATTTTCTTGCGGAGCGTTTCCCGGCATATTTTGACAGGATCCTGGTGGATGCACCCTGTTCAGGGGAAGGGATGTTTCGAAAAAAGGAAGAGGCGGTAAAAGAGTGGAGTCTGGAAAATGTGAAAATGTGTGCAGACAGACAAAGCGATATCCTTGAAAGTGCTGCCCTTATGCTGCGTCCCGGGGGCAGAATGGTTTACTCTACCTGTACTTTTGCTCCTGAGGAAGATGAAGGGACAGTCAGTGCTTTCCTCCAAAAACATCAGGAATTCCATCTGGAGGATACAGAAAAATTTCCGGGGATGGCATCAGGTATGCCTCTATATTGTGAAACGGACTCAAAGGAAATAGAAAAAACCATTCGCCTCTGGCCCCATAAATTGAAAGGAGAAGGTCATTTTGTGGCGTGCTTTCAAAAAGAGGGTGAAGCTTTGGAAGGCGGGTATGGTCTGTACGAGGAAGAAAAAGGAGTTCCATTAAAGGAATGCGGGGAATGGGAGTCCTTTGCCAGTCAATGTTTGAACATACCGCTGAATGGAAAGTATTTAAAATTCGGGGATCAGTTGTATGTGGTGCCAGAAAATACACCAACCTTAAAAGGATTGAAAGTTTTAAGACCGGGTCTTCACTTGGGAACACTAAAGAAGAACCGATTTGAGCCTTCCCACGCATTAGCGCTTTCTTTAAGACCGGAGGAGGCAGTATATAAACTGGATTTATCCATTGAGGAGGCAGTTCGCTATCTGAAGGGGGAGACTTTTCCAGTGCAGGGAGAAAAGGGATGGTATCTGATTACGGTGGAGGGTTACAGCCTTGGATGGGGAAAACTTGCCGGCGGCATCATGAAGAATCACTATCCGAAAGGACTTAGAAAATAAGAGTGAAAAGAGAGAAAGATATGATTATAAACACGAAAAGAAAAGGATATGCAGCCGTTCTTGGTATGATTCTCATAGCAGTGTGCACAGGTTGTGGCAGAGGAAATAAGAATGAAAATATCACAGCCGGTATGGAAGCGGTGGAAGCGCTGGATTATGGCAGTGCCCTTGGCAGTTTTGAGGCAGCGAGGGAAGCTGGTGAGAATGAGCGCCTTTTATACAGAGGAGAAGGAATGGCGTATATGGGGAAGACCATGTATGCAGAAGCAGCACAGGCATTTGAGACGGCACTTTCTCTCAGCAACGGCAGAATCAATAGTATGGATTATGATATCAATTATTATCTTGCCACTGCTTATTATAAGCAGGGAGAACTTGGAAGGGCAATTGATGTATACAGCGCAATCATAGCGCTTAGGGACAGCGAAAGGGACGCTTATTACTTAAGAGGCGCCATTTATGCTAAGCAGGGCAGTCTCGATCTGGCAAAGGAGGATTTTGACAAGGCGATCGCACTGAATAAAAACGATTATGACAGATTGATCGATATATATGGTGTACTGGCAGCAGAAGGTTACAAGGAGACGGGGCAGGAATATCTGCAGGCGGCAATGGACGCGGGCACAAAGAACATGACCAACTATGAAAAAGGCCGTATCTGCTATTATCTTGAGGATTATGAGAATGCAAGGACTTATCTGGAAAAAGCCCGGGATGAAGGCGGATATGAGGCGGTCCTTTTCCTTGGAAAGACTTATGAGACTTTGGGAGACAATAATTATGCGATCAGCGTATATAATACATATTTAGAGAGCGAAGGACCGAATCCGCAGGTCCTAAATCAGCTTGGACTGTGCAAGATGCAGACCGGTGATTATGCAGGTGCGCTTGGCAATTTCCAGACGGCTATGAACATTGAAAACAATGGCATGATGCAGATCCTTAAGATGAATGAGATTATTGCCTACGAAAGACTTGGAGAGTACAAGAATGCGGCGGTTCTGATGGATAGCTATCTGAAAACTTATCCGGATGACGAGGAGGCAAAGAGAGAGTATACCTTTTTACAGACAAGATAAAAATTTCCAGCAGCATAGAGCTGGCGTCTGCCAGGGAAAACAAAGTTGAAGGAAACGTTCAAAGCACAACATATTATGTTAACGATATTATGTCAACACAATATGTTGTGCTTTTTGTTGACTTTTATTTTGGCGGATGATACACTTTAATAAGCGGCGTCAGAGCGCATCTTAAGTAAGCGAGTTGGAGGGTTTTGGATGTTTCAGGTAATCAAAAGAGAAGGAGATGTAGCAGATTTTACTTTGACTAAAATCAGTGATGCAATTATGAAGGCATTTAATGCTACAGATATGCAGTACAACAACGACGTGGTAGATTTACTGGCGCTTCGTGTGACCGCTGATTTTCAGGGCAAAGTGAAAGAGGACTGCATTCATGTGGAAGACATACAGGACAGCGTGGAGAAGGTACTGGAACAGACCGGCTATGCGGAAGCGGCAAAAGCATATATCTTGTACCGCAAGCAGCGTGAAAAGATGCGTACCATGAAATCTACCATATTGGATTATAAAGATGTAGTAAATAATTATGTCAAGGTGGAGGACTGGCGGGTAAAGGAAAATTCCACTGTCACTTATTCCGTGGGAGGACTGATCCTAAGCAATTCGGGTGCAGTTACGGCAAACTACTGGCTTTCGGAAATATATGATGAAGAGATAGCAAACGCTCACAGGAATGCGGATCTGCATATTCATGATCTGTCCATGCTTACCGGATATTGTGCAGGATGGTCTTTAAAACAACTGATCACGCAGGGACTTGGCGGCATTACCGGCAAGATTACGTCAGCGCCAGCCGCACATCTGTCTGTACTATGTAATCAGATGGTAAATTTCCTTGGCATCATGCAGAATGAATGGGCAGGAGCACAGGCATTTTCTTCCTTTGACACCTATCTTGCACCTTTTGTCAAGGCAGATAATCTTTCTTATAAAGAAGTAAAGAAGTGTATTGAAGCATTTATCTATGGCGTAAATACACCCAGCCGCTGGGGAACTCAGGCGCCCTTTTCCAATATTACCCTTGACTGGACAGTGCCTGCAGATTTGGCAGAACTGCCTGCCATCGTAGGCGGCAGGGAAATGGATTTTAAATATAAGGACTGCAAGAAGGAAATGGATATGATCAACAAGGCCTTCATTGAGACGATGATTGAAGGTGATGCTAATGGCAGGGGATTCCAGTATCCGATTCCGACTTATTCGATTACCAGGGATTTTGACTGGTCCGACACGGAAAATAACCGGTTGTTGTTTGAAATGACGGCGAAATACGGGACGCCTTATTTCTCTAATTATATTAACTCCGATATGGAGCCCAGCGACGTGCGCAGTATGTGTTGCCGTCTGCGTCTGGATCTTAGAGAGCTCCGCAAGAAGACCGGCGGTTATTTCGGATCCGGAGAGAGTACCGGAAGCGTGGGCGTGGTTACGATCAACATGCCCAGAATTGCTTACCTGTCCTGCAATAAGGATGATTTTTACCGGCGGCTCAACAAAATGATGGATATTGCAGCTAGATCCCTTAAAATGAAGCGTGATGTAATTACACGGCTTCTTGAGGAAGGGCTGTATCCTTATACCAAGCATTATCTGGGAACTTTTGATAATCATTTCTCCACAATCGGACTTCTTGGCATGAATGAAGTGGGATTGAATGCCAATTGGCTTAGAGCAGATATGACCGATAAGCGGACTCAGGAGTTTACCAAAGAGGTGCTGAACCATATGCGTAGCAGGCTCTCCGATTATCAGGAACAGTATGGAGATTTATATAACCTGGAGGCAACGCCGGCAGAAAGCACCACCTACCGCCTTGCAAAGCATGATAAAAAGAGGTGGCCGGCAATCAAAACGGCAGGAAAGCTGGGAGATACCCCATATTATACGAATTCATCTCATCTGCCGGTAGATTTTTCGGAAGACATTTTTGACGCGCTGGATATTCAGGACGAGCTTCAGACATTATATACCTCGGGAACGGTATTTCATGCGTTCTTGGGAGAAAAACTTCCTGACTGGAAGGCAGCGGCGGATCTGATCAGGACCATTGCAGAGAATTACAAACTGCCTTATTATACCCTTTCACCGACTTATTCCATCTGTAGGGAGCATGGCTATCTTGCAGGAGAGCAGAAGACCTGCCCCCACTGCGGAAAGGTGACGGAAGTTTACAGCCGTATCACAGGTTATTACAGACCGGTACAGAATTGGAATGACGGAAAGCTGCAGGAATATGCGAACCGGAAGACTTACAATGTCTCCAAGTCTGTTTTGAAAAAGCCGGTTACCAGTGTAGTGACCCTGTCCGGTTATGAGAAAGATGGTATAAAGGTTTCTTTTGAGGCACCGGAAAACATTGCGTATCTTTTCACGACAAAAACATGTCCTAACTGTAAGCTTGCAAAAGAATATCTTAAGGACTTTAGATATGTACTCATCGATGCGGAAGAAAATATTGAATTAGCACAGAAATACGGCGTGATGCAGGCACCGACCCTGGTGGTGATAAACGGGGATTCTTTTCATAAATATGTCAATGCATCCCGTATTAAGCAGTTTGCAGAAAGCCAGAAGGAACTGCGGCAAGAAAGCTGTATTTCTTAAGGAATTTTACAAGAAAGGAAGATTGTCATGATTAATAAGTTGATTTCAAAAATTAAAGCGACTGGCGCACCCATCGTAGTAGGACTGGATCCCATGATGAAGTTTATTCCTGAACATATTCAGAAGAAAGCTTTTGCGGAGTATGGAGAAACCCTTGAAGGGGCAGCAGAGGCAATCTGGCAGTATAATAAGGAAATCGTAGATCACATTTATGATATCATCCCGGCAGTAAAACCGCAGATTGCCATGTATGAGCAATTTGGTATTCCAGGGCTGATTGCGTTTAAGAAAACAGTGGACTATTGTAAGGAGAAGGATCTGGTGGTCATTGCCGATATCAAGAGAGGAGATATAGGTTCTACCTCAGAAGCATATGCGGTCGGTCATCTCGGAAAAGTAACGGTTGGCAGTAAGTCTTACTACGGTTTCGATGAGGATTTTGCAACGGTCAATCCTTATCTGGGATCGGATGGCATCAAGCCGTTTATCAAGGTATGTCAGGAAGAAAAGAAAGGCTTGTTTGTTCTCGTAAAAACATCTAATCCCAGCAGCGGAGAATTTCAGGACAGGCAGATTGCAGATGCCGGCAACAGACCTCTTTATGAGGTGGTGGGCGAGCAGGTTGCAAAATGGGGCGAGGAGCACATGGGCGATTCCTACAGCTATATTGGCGCGGTGGTAGGAGCGACTTATCCTGAGATGGGTAAGATTCTTCGTAAAGTGATGCCCAAAAGCTATATTCTCGTGCCGGGGTACGGAGCGCAGGGCGGAAAAGGCTCTGATCTGGTTCACTTCTTTAATGAAGACGGACTTGGCGCAATCGTAAATTCCTCCAGAGGCATCATTGCCGCTTATCAACAGGAAAAATATGCATCCTTTGGTCCGGAACATTTTGGAGAAGCATCACGGGCAGCAGTTGTAGATATGAGGGAAGACATTGCAGGGGCTTTGAACAGCAGATAAAATTTTATAGGTTTTGCTGATGAAATTGGGGGAGCATCTGCTCTCCCTGTTTTATTAACATAAGAATGTCTCGCAAAGCGTGGCATTCGTTGTTTGTGGATAGCATGAAAGGGAGAAGGGAGAAGATGAGTAAATACCAAGAAATAACAGAAATCACAGAACTTTTTAGTGAGGCGATTACGGGAAATGGAATAAGTGCCGTGCAGTTTTTGATGAAAACTAAAGAAATTGTGAGCAGCATAAGGGACGTAATGTTTTATAAAAAGATAGATACATTTATCAATGAGTTGGAAACAAAAAATACTGATAAAAGAAGAATGGGAGAACTGCTTGCCAAAAGTGACTACAAGGAAGAATACGGTTTCGTGCTGTTGAAATATATTGATGATTTTGAAAGCACAGAAAAAGGAAAATTTTTAGCTTGTTTATTGGATGCGCTTTCAAAAGAATTTATTTCTGTCAGAGATTGCTTTATCTACGCAAGATTACTTAAAGACATATCTCTGTCAGGTCTATTATTTATTAAGGGCAATATTTCTAATCGTGTTTTTAAAGACGATATTATTTTTAAAGAACTGCAAAGATATAATTTAGTATATGAAGCAAATGAGGGCGGCTATGCATTTGAGTATACCGCGTACTATTTAGATAAATATGCATTATCATATTGCAATGAAAAGTACAAATATAACGGAGAGAAAGATTACATTCCATCAAGAGAAAAATTCCCAGCCAAAGTATCTGCTATAGCAGTATCACAAGGAGAACCATATTAATGGTATTATACGTTACTTTGCAGGCTAACCAATAACGTAGCACAGGGCAGGTAAATATACCAAAAGGAGTCCCTATAAAAACGTCAGCGCTTGACGAGGTCCCTCACGAGCCTAGCGTCTGTTACGTTTTTATGGAGCGGGAGCGCGACGACGTTGGTATATTTACCTGCCCTGTGCGAACTCATGGATGTCCCATGGAAATTAACTATTATGCCATTTTACCAGCCATCAAACTCTGTATATTCTTGTACAGTAAAAAAAAGTAGTATATAATGAATAAGAATTTGATTTTACATGATAATGAGGAAGTTTTTTAGGAAGCAATAAAGACCAATAGACGAATGAGGGGAAGAAATGAAGAAAACAATCATTGTCATGCCGGTTGCCAACGAAGAAGCTACCATGGGAAAAATCCTGGACGAAATTCTGGCACTGCCCTATGACAACCTATACATATATCCGGTGATTGACAGCTATTCTAAGGACAGGACAGAGGAGATCATTAGAAATAAGGCAGCTCAAAATGAAAAGGTAAAATGCATTTTTTATAAGGAATCCAAGGGTGTGATTAGCTGTTATTTGGAAGGATTTCGGCAGGCCCTGGCGGATGGTGCGGAAAGAATCCTGGAAATGGACGGCGGCGGCAGCCATTTACCCTCTGAGATTCCGCAATTTTTACAAAGACTGGATGAAGGGTATGATTGTGTATGGGGATCCCGTTTCATGAAGGGAGGTTCCATGCGGGAGCAACCCTTATACAGACGTATCCTCAGCCAGGGCGGCACATTTCTGGCAAATCTGGTATTGGGAACGAAATTAAAGGATATGACCAGTGGGTTTGAGGGATTTCAAAGAGAAGTACTGGAAAATATGAATTTAGATGCATTTTTGTCCATGGGGCATATGTATCAGACAGAAATGCGTTTTTATTGTAGGAAGCTGCGGACGATTGAAGTTCCTATTCACTATGTTGGATCTGCGTCCAGTTTGAAAAGCAGTTCTGTGACGGAAGCATTAAGGCTTTTGTTTCAGCTCAAAAGGAATGAGCCGAATTTATTTGGAGGATGCGATGCATCATGGAAAAGGTTAAATATTTGATTTTGGGTGCAGGCCCGGCAGGGCTTACATTGGCAAACCGCTTAAAGGATCAGGGGGAAACTTCCTTTTTGGTACTGGAGAAAGAGGCACAGGCAGGGGGCTTATGCCGTTCAGCTATAGTGGATGGAAGTCCCTTTGATATTGGCGGCGGGCATTTCCTTGATGTGAGAAGACCAAAGGTCAACGAGTTTTTGTTCCGTTTTATGCCGGAAAATGAGTGGGAACTTTTTCAGCGGGACAGCCGTATCAGGGTGGATGGTGTAGAGGTAGGGCATCCGTTGGAGGCTAATATCTGGCAATTTGACTTACAGGAGCAGGTGGCATACCTGACATCAATAGCAAAGGCGGGCTGCAATTTGGGCCAGTCTATGCCGGAACAGTTTGTGGAATGGATCATCTGGAAGCTGGGACAGAGGATTGCCGACCGCTACATGCTTCCTTACAATCAAAAAATGTTTGCGGACGAATTGAACGAGCTTGGCACTTACTGGCTGGAAAAACTGCCGGATGTCAGCTTCGAGGAAACGTTGTTGTCCTGCCTGACCCATAAGCCCTATGGGACCCAGCCGGGGCATGCTTCTTTTTATTATCCGAAAAAGTACGGATATGGGGAGTTGTGGCTTCGGATGGCGGAGGAGTTATCGCCCAAGGTCTTGTATGGAGCGGAAGCAGCAAAACTTGATTGTGAGCAGCTTAAGGTGAAAACAAAGGCCGGGGATGTGTTTCAGGCGCAAAAAATAGTCACTACGGTTCCGTGGCGGAGCTTTGAAGAAATTTCCGGTATGCCGGAGGAAATAAAGAGCCTGGTTGGGAGATTAAAGTCCAGCGCTATAGAAACCCGCTATGCGCCGGAACATCTGGATACACCAGCCCAATGGATTTATGTGCCGGATCCGGAAATCCCTTATCACAGGATTTTGGTTCGTCATAATTTTTGTCAGGGAAGCAAGGGATATTGGGTAGAGACCAGAAAAGAACGTGTGGACATGTTTGCGCATGCAGGAGCTTTGGACAGTACTTATCATTATATGAACGAATATGCATATCCTTTGAATACCATCGGTAAACCTAAGATTATGAAAAAGTTGTTAGAGGTTTGTGAAATGAAAGGAATTTACGGTTTGGGACGTTGGGGAGAGCATTGCCATTACAACTCAGATGTGGTGGTAGAGCTTGCCATGAAGCTTGCCATGCGGATTACAGCACTGTAAAGGGATCGAAAAGCTGTGCTGAGATTGAAATAAAAGGACTGGATATCAGAATGAAACAAAATTTTGGAAGAAAAATAATATATAGTTTCGTGGTGCTTGCCGTTTTAGGTGCGGTTATGCTGGTATTGACCCATACAGCACAAAATGGGATGAAAACTACAGAAATCCTGCCGGTCATCAACCCGGATCCGGTATATGTTACCTGTGAGGAAGGGCAGCCGTTGGAAGTGTCTTTGCAGGCAAAAGAGGACTTTATGATCAGTGGTTTTCAGGTACTTCTGGTAAATATTGCACAGGACAGCAGGGGGACGCTTCGTTTTGTGGTGACGGATGCTGCCTCGGAAATTTTGCTCAGTGAAGTGATTCCAGTGGAAACTATCACCCCGGGAAAATGGTTTACAATTGCAGGAAATGCAGCCTTTGCGGCAGGGCAGGAATATAAATTATCTGTCCTGGCAGACGGCAGTTCACCGTACTTTATGCAGGTATCTGAGGGAAAAGGCAGTAATCTTCCTTTTGAGGAACAGGTAATAAAGGACGGGGAGATTTTGGAGTGGGGTATCTCGCTGGGAGTAAATCAGGTAGAGCCTACAAAAGTGACTTACGGGGAGATCTTTTATTATTCCATCCCAGTTTCAATCTTGTCTGCTGTGATCTTGCTGCTTTTCATTTGGTTAGGAAAGGAAAAGGTGCTGGCAGCAGTCGGAAGGATTCGGCTGGGGGATTTTGTCAGGAAATATGGAAATGACTTGTTTTTGATTATGTTGTTTGGGTGCATCTGCATCAGCATTTACTCAAGGGCTTATCTGAAAGGTGTCTATATTTCTGCGGACTCGGCAGGGTATCTGCGGGAGGCAGTGAACCTTGTGGCAGGAAACGGGTTTTCCTATGATGGGCTGGCAGGTTACGATACATGGTTTGCCAACTGGCCGATTCTTTATCCGGCTTTGATTGCGGCGGTGATGCTTTTGACAGGGGCAAAAGCGTATTTGGCATCCAAGATTGTGGCTATGGTAACTGCCGGGCTGATTTTACTTTTATTGCGGAAATGCTTTGGGAAGGATGCATGGTTGTATGGTCTGTGCCTGACCAATATCGGATATTTAAATTTATGTTACTACACATGGAGTGAAATCCCATTTATTTTGTTTTTGCTTTGCTTTGCGTTGGTATTATCAAAGATTCTGAAAGAAGAGTGTCCGTCAGCGTTCTGGTATGCGGTGCTTGGCTTGTTAGGGCTGGGTTGTTTTTTGACCAGATATTATGGAATTTTTGTATGGATCGTGACAGGATTATATCTGCTCGTTCTGTTTGGGATATACAGAAAGAGGCGAGAAAAACAGATTTGGGGCAAAACGGTAAAGCTGGCGGTGACTGCGCTGATTTCCGGTGGCTTAAGCATGACGTATCTGTTAATGAACAAGGAGATGAACGGCATGGCATCGGGGGTAAGCCGTACCATGTGGTGGGATGATTACCGGACATTGACAGACGATTTGATAGAAAGCCTGCTGACAGAATTTTTCAATATTTTTTCCATGCAGATACCGGAGCTGATAGAGGGCTTCCCATTCCAATTAAAAGTATTTGTGGTAGTGGGGATTTTGGCAGGGATTGGATGGCTGATTGTGGGTAATTATAAAAATTTTATGACGAAAAATATGAATTCCCGCAGTATGGATGGCTGTGAGAGCAGTTATGTGGAAAAAATTGCAAGATGGTTGTCCACTAGGAATGTGGTGTTGGTCATAGTGGCAGTAATTTATGACGTGGTTTTTATTGCTATCCGCTATGTTTCCTCTATGGATAGTTTTTATTTCCGTTTCTTTGAGCCGGCTACTTTTTTACTGTGTATTGGTCTGCTGGGGATGCTGCTCCCATATGTGAAAGGAAAGCGGGGATTCCACTATTTTGCAGGGATGGTTACGGTCATTATGGTGACGGCAGCCTGGTCTATTTTCGAAAATGGCGGCATGGACAGGAGCGATAATTATTATCAGGCATTGGAACAGCAATGGGAGAAGGCATATGAGCAGATTCCTGAAAAATCGGTGGTAATTTTTAATGATATTGATTTCCGGTCTTCCTATTACCGTCCGGATGTGGTGGAAGGGATGATCACGCCGGAGGATGAATTTAGTGATTTGTTAGAAGCTTATTATGGCTCCGATTATTTGTGCATCCGTGCGGAGTTTGCTGAGGTAATGCTGGAATCAGGGGAATATAAGGAGAGTGTGGAGAGTAAATTGCAGGAAGGGCTTATAGGGAAAGAAGGGGAGGAGTTTGTGGTCATTCCCATGAGGAATAGATAAGCATAAGAAGTGATTTATCCAGCAATTTAATGAATGGTTGAACACAAATAGTAAATGTGGTAAAATTGGTGCGAATGAATAATTGTAAAAAGGTCAAGACAGTAGAGAAGTCCATAAAATGGAGGGTCAGAGAAGATGGAACAGTATAAGCAGGAGTTTATCGAATTTATGGTAGAGTGCCAGGTGCTCAAATTTGGCGAATTCACATTAAAGAGCGGCAGGAAATCCCCTTTTTTCATGAATGCCGGCGGCTATGTGACCGGTACCCAGCTTTTAAAGCTTGGGGAATATTACGCAAAGGCAATCCACGACAATTACGGTCTTGATTTTGATGTGCTGTTCGGACCCGCCTATAAGGGAATTCCGCTTTCAGTAGCAACTACGATGGCTATCAGTAAATTATATGGAAAGGACATCCGGTATTGTTCAAACCGCAAGGAAGTAAAGGATCACGGGGATACTGGTATTTTGCTGGGAAGTAAGCTTAAAGATGGCGACAGAGTGGTCATTATTGAGGATGTAACGACTTCAGGAAAGTCGATTGAAGAAACTTATCCCATCATCAAGGCGCAGGCGGATGTGGAGATCAAGGGTCTTATTGTTTCTTTAAACCGTATGGAAAAAGGACAGACAGATAAGAGCGCTCTTTGTGAAATCAAAGAAAAATATGGTTTTGATGCAAATGCAATTGTGAATATGCAGGAAGTAGTAGAATATCTTTATAATAAGCCCTTCAATGGACAGATTTATATTGATGATACATTAAAAGCGGCTATTGACGCATATTATGAGCAATACGGTGCAAAGTAATCCCGAAGGAAAGGAGTAAAGGCATGGAAGAGAAGATTTATAAGACCATGAACGGAGCAGGTGCAATGAGCATTGCAGTAGGTGTAGTGACGCTGGTGACGGGTATTGTCTGCGGAATATTGATGATTATAGGCGGCGGGAAGCTGCTTGCAGGAAAGTCGAAAATCTTGTTTTAAAACGAAGGGCATTTCTATCAGTAGGAATGCCTTCTTTATGATAAGCAAAAAGAGGCGGCGAAATGTTAAAATCAAAGGGTTTCATTTTTACAAATAAAGAACACACCCAGAAAGGAATAATGTCAACGATTCTGGGCATCCTTGCCAGTGTAACGCTGGGAGTGGCAGTGTATCAGTCTTATTTAAATGGAGGAATGCCTTCTGATAAGTATGGAGCGGCGGCACTTTTAGCCATTATTTTTATGCTGGCTGGTCTGGTGCTTGGAATCTGGTCCACCACAGAAAAAGAAAAATTCAGGCTGTTTACTGTACTTGGGATTTTTGTGAATGTCCTGGCATTTGGCATGCTCAGCCTTATATTATTTGCAGGAGCGTATGTGGATTGATGGTTGAAGAGAGATTTATACTGGCAAAAGAACGAATACAGGAGATAAAGAGCGAAAGCATATTACAAAAGGAAGTTCAGCAGTATTTTATAAATATGGCAGAATTTCTTGAAATGATTTTCGAGACATGGGATTTTATTAAAGCCGGAGGACTGAAGACGGCGCCTATAAAGGAACTGAAGGAAAGGAATCAAAGGCTCTATGCAGATATCCTTGAAGATCAGTATGCCCACAGTTATGCTAATCCTGAGTACAGTGTCTTGAAGCTGGGGGAGACATATGGGAAATTTTTTTCCTTCTTATATGCAGAACTGCGCAGTCTGATTCCTCTTGTTTATGAGCAGAGGCTTTCGGATGTGGTCATCCGTATGGAACTATTTCTTGAGGTATATGGTTCCTTTTGCTGTGAACAGGAAGAGAGCGGAAGAAAGCCGGACTATGAGGTGCTTAAGGAGATTGTTTATTGGTATGTCAGTGATTATACCAGAGAAGCAACAAGAAAAAAGCTGGAGGATATGTTGGATCCCAATTCCGATTTTGCGCTGCGCATCATAGAAGGGGATTTATCAGACCCAAGATATCTTTATTATTTTGGCGAGTATGTTACGGATAATGAGATAGAAACCTTCCGTCATTTGTGTGAACTGCCCGAAGAGACGGTGCAGAAAATGGCAGACACTTATACGGAAGGATATAGGATAGGCTTCCTTGTGGGAAATAAGGATATCACCAGAAAGAAAACAGTGAATATCCGATATTGTCTGGGATTTGAGCCTATGATTCAAAAGGCAGTTGAAAATTTCAGGAAAATGGGGCTTGAACCTACCATATACCGCGCAGCTTCCAGCATCCTTCAGGGAAAAGGCATGAGCCGGGTAGGCTACTATGGCGCAATTCCAAATAAACAGTATGATTTCGATCATAAAGATGATCAGGCGTTTGTCCTTGATAAGCGTCTTGTGCAGGTACGCCTGGAGGCACTTAAAGAGACTTACGAGGAATATAAAGAACTCGCCGGCGTTTTTGGAGGTCCTGCGGTGGTGGAGGTGTTTGGAGAAAGACCCGCAGACCTTAAGGAAAAACATGAGGCGCTGCATTTGTCGGATGCACAGCAGAAGCTTACGGTGGAATATATGGCGGCAGCAGGAGAATTACAGAACCGCTATATTAAAGGAGAAGAAAGAAGCTTCACTATCATTGCTTTTCCGGTGCCTGAAATCGGAGAGGATTTTGCGTCGATCTTTGATGAGGTGGTACGGATCAATACTCTTGATTATGACCTTTACCAGAGGATGCAGCAGAACATCATTGACACATTGGATAAGGGAAAATATGTGCTGATTAAGGGTAAAAAGGGCAATAAGACCAATATGAAGGTGGTGCTCCATTCCCTTGCAGAACCTGAAAAACAGACAAATTTTGAAAACTGCGTGGCGGACGTTAATATCCCTGTGGGAGAAGTTTTTACTTCTCCGGTGCTTAAGGGAACAGAAGGTGTGCTTCATGTAAGCAGGGTCTATTTAAACGAACTGGAGTACAGGAACATGACGCTGACCTTTAAGGACGGGATGGTGACAGATTACGATTGTGAGAATTTTGAGCGTAGGGAGCAGAACCGCAAGTATATTAAGGACAATGTGCTTCATCACCATGACGCCCTCCCTCTTGGAGAGTTTGCAATCGGAACCAATACCACTGCCTTTGCGGCGGCAAGAAAATATGGAATAGAAGATAAGCTTCCTATTTTGATTGCAGAAAAGACAGGTCCTCACTTTGCGGTAGGAGATACCTGCTATTCCCATGCGGAGGAGGTGGCAGTTTATAATCCGGACGGCAAAGAAGTTGTAGCCAGGGATAATGAGTGCTCCATCAAAAGAAAGGAAGGGGACAAAGCAGCATATTTCAATTGTCATACTGATATTACCATTCCATATGATGAACTGGGGGAAGTCAGCGTGGTCACTTATGAAGAAAAGGTCATTCCAATTATAGAAGACGGGAGATTTGTGCTGCCTGGCTGTGAAGAATTAAATATTCCTTTGGAAGAAGTGTAAAATATAGTTGTGAAAAAGCAGGGTTTTATAGTATGATGATAAGTGGGAGTCTGGCTTTTAATGTGAAGCAGGGCTATGTAGTAATGATGATATAGAATAAGGGACAGAAGAATGGAGGTAACAAATATGGCACAGGTAGGAATCGTAATGGGCAGTGATTCTGATATGCCGGTTATGGCAAAGGCAGCGGACATCCTAACGGAACTTGGGATTTCTTTTGAAATGAAGATTATTTCTGCCCACAGAGAACCGGACGTATTTTTTGAGTATGCAAAGACAGCGGAGGAAAAGGGCTTTAAAGTAATTATTGCAGGAGCAGGCATGGCAGCCCATCTGCCGGGCATGTGCGCAGCAATCTTTCCGATGCCTGTAATCGGTATCCCCATGCATACCACTTCTCTTGGAGGACGGGATTCTCTTTACTCTATTGTCCAGATGCCTTCCGGCATACCGGTGGCAACGGTTGCAATCAACGGCGGGGCAAATGCGGGGCTTCTTGCCGCAAAGATTCTGGCAACTTCTGACGAGGAACTGTTAAAGAAACTGAAAGCCTACAGCCAGAGCCTTAAAGAAAGCGTTCAGAAAAAGGACGAAAGACTGAGCCAGGTAGGTTATCAAAATTATTGATAAATATACAGAAAGGAACGGATGAAAATGGATTATAAGAAAGCCGGAGTAGATATCGAGGCGGGTTACCGCAGCGTGGAACTGATGAAAGAATATGTAAAGGAAACCGCAAGACCGGAAGTGTTGGGAGGGCTTGGCGGTTTTTCGGGCGCTTTTTCGCTTTCAGCTATCAAAAATATGGAAAAACCGACGCTGGTCTCCGGAACAGACGGTGTGGGAACAAAAATAAAGCTGGCATTTCTTATGGACCAGCATGACACAGTGGGAATCGACTGTGTGGCAATGTGTGTGAACGATATCGTATGTGCAGGCGGCGAACCCTTGTTTTTCCTTGATTATATTGCCTGCGGAAAGAATTATCCGGAAAAGATTGCTGCTATCGTGAAAGGTGTGGCAGAAGGATGTAAACAGGCTGGTGCCGCGCTGATCGGCGGTGAGACGGCAGAGCATCCGGGGCTGATGCCGGAGGAGGAATATGATCTGGCAGGATTTGCGGTAGGAGTGATAGACGAAAAAGATTTGATTACAGGAGAAAATATAAAGCCGGGCGATGTACTTGTGGGGGTTGCCTCCTCAGGAGTGCATAGTAACGGATTTTCGCTGATCAGAAAAGTGTTTGAAATGACAAAGGAAAGCCTTGATACATATTATGATGAACTGGGAAAGACTCTGGGAGAGGCATTGATCGAGCCTACGAAGATTTATGTAAAGGCACTTAAAAGTATAAAGGAAGCAGGAATTACCATTAAGGGATGCAGTCACATCACCGGCGGCGGTTTCTATGAGAACATTCCCAGAATGCTGCCTGAGGGCGTTTGTGCCATGGTGAAAAAGGACAGCTATCCGGTGCCTCCAATTTTCCGCCTGATACAGGAAAAGGGAAATATAGAAGAGCAGATGATGTACAATACTTATAATATGGGACTGGGTATGGTACTTGCGTTTGATCCGGCAGATGCAGATCAGGCGATTGCGGCTATTAAAGCATCAGGAGAAACTGCTTATGTGGTAGGTGAGGTAAAAGCCGGTGAAAAAGGAGTGACCATATGTTAAACATTGTGGTGTGTGTTTCCGGCGGAGGAACCAATCTTCAGGCGATTATTGACGGAGTAAAAGAGGGGAAAATCAGAAATACGAAAATCGTGGGCGTCATCAGCAACAATGTAGGTGCGTATGCGTTGCAGAGGGCAGAGGACGCAGGGATTCCGGCTTTTTGTATTTCTCCTAAGAACTTTGAAAGCCGTGAGGAGTTTAACGAAGCATTTTTGAAACAGCTTAAAGAATTAAATCCGGGTTTGATTGTCTTAGCGGGATTTCTTGTGATTCTACCGGAAAAGATGATAGAGGTGTACCGGGATCGTATCATTAATATCCACCCTTCCCTGATTCCGTCCTTTTGCGGGACAGGGTATTATGGGCTTAAGGTACACGAGGCGGCGCTTACCCGGGGCGTGAAGGTGACCGGGGCTACTGTACACTACGTAGATGAAGGAACGGACACCGGGCGGATCATTATGCAGAAAGCGGTGGATGTTTTAGAGGGCGATACGCCGGAGGTTCTTCAGCGCAGAGTCATGGAGCAGGCAGAATGGATCATCCTGCCGAAAGCAATTGATAAGATTGCCACAGCCAGCGAGTAAAGTGATTAAGGCAGTACCGCAGATACATTGCGGAGTGCAGGAGGTATAAAAATGAAAGTTTTAATTGTGGGAAGCGGCGGCAGGGAGCATGCAATTGCTGCCAGTGTTGCAAAGAGTAAAAAAGTGGATCAGATTTATTGTGCACCCGGAAATGCGGGAATCGGTATGATTGCACAGTGCGTACCAATCGGAGCCATGGAATTTGACAAGATTGTAGACTTCGCAAAAGAAAAAGAAATTGATCTCACGATTGTAGGAATGGACGATCCGCTGGTGGGCGGTCTTGTGGATGAGTTGGAAAAGGCAGGTCTGCGCGCNTTCGGACCNAGGAAGAATGCAGCTATCCTGGAAGGAAGCAAGGCGTTTTCCAAGGATCTTATGAAAAAATATCATATACCAACAGCTGCATACGAAACCTTTGACACGGCACAGGAGGCGCTTAAATATCTGGAAACAGCGCAGTTCCCTATCGTGCTTAAGGCAGATGGACTCGCACTTGGCAAGGGTGTGCTGATTTGTCAGAATCTAAAGGAGGCAGAGGATGGCGTTAAGTCAATCATGCTGGATAAGCAGTTTGGCAGTGCCGGGAACCGCCTTGTAATAGAGGAATTTATGACAGGAAGGGAAGTNTCNGTTCTCTCCTATGTGGATGGAAAGACAATTAAGACTATGACATCCGCCCAGGATCACAAGCGGGCAAAAGATGGGGATACAGGNCTTAATACNGGAGGCATGGGAACTTTTTCTCCCAGTCCATTCTATACAGAGGAAGTAGATGAGTTCTGTAAGAAATATATCTATCAGNCNACGGTAGACGCTATGGCAGCTGAAGGCAGGGAATTTAANGGCATTATCTTTTTCGGGCTGATGCTNACNGAAAAAGGTCCCCGNGTGCTTGAGTACAATGCAAGATTTGGAGATCCAGAAGCACAGGTGGTGCTTCCAAGAATGAAAAATGATGTCATTGAGGTGATGGAAGCCTGTATTGACGGACGGCTTGACGAGATTGATCTTCAGTTTGAAGATAATGCGGCAGTCTGCGTGGTGCTTGCATCAGAAGGATATCCGGTCAAATATGAAAAAGGCTTTGTGATAAATGGACTTGAGAAATTTGAAGATCAGGATGCTTATTTCTGTTTTCACGCAGGTACGAAAAAGACAGAGCAGGGCATTGTGACAAATGGAGGCAGAGTCCTTGGAATCACAGCAAAGGGCAAGGATCTTAAGGAAGCAAGAGCAAATGCTTATGCGGCAACGCAGTGGATTGATTTTGAAAATAAATATATGCGTCATGATATTGGAAAAGCAATTGATGAAGCATAGGGCAGGNGAGTAATGAGTAATGGATAGAAGGGTGGAGAAATTACTAACAGCAAATGATTTGCATAGACCGACCCTGTGCCAGAAATGCGGGGGTGTTCTGGTATATCAGGGTATTGGAGAGTACATATGCGAAGAATGCGGTGCNGCGGAATATGATGATTATGGAAAGGTGCGTAATTATCTGGAAAAGCACAGAGGTGCCAATGTGGCGGAAATTTCGGATTATACAGGCGTTTCCCACAAAGCTATCAGAGATATGATTAAAGAAAAGCGCTTTGAGATCATTGATAATAAGGGCGGTTATCTCAGATGCGAAATGTGCGGAGAAAAAATCAACAGCGGTCGGATGTGCCCTAAATGTGAGGAAAAGTATCATAGGCAGGTGGAAGAGCGCGCCCGTGCGGAACGCAACAAGGGACTTTCAGGCTATGGAGAAAGCAGTCATTCAGAGCGTGGAAGCAAACGATATACGAGAGATAGATAAAGGAGAGTTAAAGTGAAGAAGTTAAGTATAGTAAAAGGGATAGCCGGTCTTGCGGTGATGGCGGCAGTTTTTTGCGGAACTGCATTTTCAAGTCTGGCAGCTGAAGGCAAGGTGATTGCTGAGACCGCAAAAATCCGTGCCAGTGCCAGCACAGACAGTGAGGTTGTGGGCAGTACGGTAAAAGGAAAGACGATTGATATTCTTGAGGCTGTCAAGGACGGTTCGGGAACGATTTGGTATAAGGTGTCGGTAGCAGACGGCGGATACGGATATATTCGAAGTGATCTTGTACAAACCAGCGAGACAATTGAAGTAAGTACTCAGACTTCTTCAGGAAGCACCCAGACTGGGGGCCAGCCGGCTGAAACAGTACCGACTTCCATTGGAGAACAGCAGGCGGTCGTTAAATCGGGTAATAATGCCAATGTACGTTCTGGTGCGTCTACCCAGCACAGCGTAGTTGCATCCCTGCCGAGCGGTACATCGGTTACATTAATCGGTGAAGCTAATGACAGTGCCGGAAATAAGTGGTATCAGCTGACCTGCAGTTACAACAACAAAACGGTAGAAGGATATGTAAGATCAGATTTGCTTACAATCGGCGCTGGAGAGGCACCGGCAGAGACTGGTGCAGAGGGAACAGAAGGCGGCGAGGGTGAAGGTCAGGATCCGTCTGAAAATCCAGAAGAGGCAGGAACCCCAGAGGAAGGCGGCGAAGCGCCGGCACCCGAAGAAGTGCATAATGATTATCAGGTCGTTTATACGGCAAATCAGGCGGGAGAGCAGGATTATTACCTTTTTATGCCCGATGGGAATATGGTCAAGGTGACAGAACTGTTAAGTGCTTCGGAGACGGCAAGAGAAAGTATGCAGAAACTACAGGACCAGCTGGATAAAGAAAAAATCGTTATCATCATTCTGGCTGTTGTGATCGTACTTCTTTTTGTCGTAATCACGGTACTCTTATTTAAAATCAGAAGTCTTTATTATGAAGATTATGAAGACGAAGAGGAGGAAGAAGAGGAAGAGGAGGAAGAGGAAGAGCCTGCACCGGTTCGGAAGAAAGTCAGAAGACGTGTGGTGGAAGAGGAAGAAGAACCCGCACCGGCACCTGTCAAGAAGAAGAGACCGGCACCNGCTGACGATTATGAGAGACCGGCAAAGCCCAGAGAAAAATCGGGACAACCTAAAGCAAGGGGAGAAAAGGAACTCCATGCNGCGGAGAGAAAAGAACCTGAAAAGAAACCTGAAAAAAAACCTGCATCCAGGAAACCGCAGAATTTCCTGATAGACGATGACGAATTCGAATTTGAATTTTTAAACATGGACGATAAAGATCTGTAAAATACATGAGAGGGATAGCGGGCGCTATTCCTCTTGTGTGCAGGAAAGGGCGTGTATATCATGATGATAGAGATTGATTTTAACAGTGAGGAAGCGCTTTATCTGCAGCTTAGGAATCAGATCATACTTGGAATTGCAACTTCAAAATTCCAGGAGGGAGATGCCCTTCCATCAGTAAGACAGCTGGCAGATGATATTGGCATTAATATGCATACGGTAAATAAAGCTTATACCGTGCTTAAGCAGGAAGGTTTCGTGAAGGTAGACAGAAGAAAGGGGGCAGTGATAGCGCTGGATATCGATAGACTGCAGACCCTTAGGAAGATGGAGGAAGAGATGCGGGGCAGCCTTGCCAAGGGAATCTGCAAAGGAATTACGAGAGAAGAAGTACACCGGATGGTTGATGAAATATATGAAGAATTTGGAGGAGTCTAACATGCAGTCAGGTGGTTTTACGGATAAAGCGAAAACAGCATTGTCACTTGCAGAAAAGACAGCATCCAGAATGCGTGCAGGTTATGTAGGCACAGAGCATATTCTGGTAGGTTTATTGAAAGAAGGCACAGGGGTAGCGTTCAAAGTCTTAAAAGAAAATGGAGCTGACGAAGATAAGATCATAGAGATGATACAGGAACTGATTATGCCGGAGGCAGCAGTTTCGCTAAAGGATCGGGAAGGTATCTCTCCCAGAGCCGGCGCAGTGCTTGAAGAAGCCCATAGACAGGCAGACCGCTTTGGAGCGGAAAAGACGGGAACGGAGCATATCCTTCTTGCTCTTTTGAAAGAGGGCGAAAACGTAGCAGTACGCCTGATCAACACACTTGGCATATCCATACAGAAACTTTATGTGGATACACTGGTCGCTATGGGCGAGGACGGGAACCTTTACAAAGAAGATCTGGGGAAAAAGCAGAACCGGAAAAATAAACAGACATCCACGCTGGAGCAGTACAGCCGGGATCTGACNGCACTTGCCGCAGCAGGAAGATTAGATCCGGTGGTTGGACGAGAAAATGAGATTAAGCGCGTGATAGAAATTTTGAGCCGCCGGACCAAAAACAATCCCTGTCTGATTGGAGAACCGGGAGTAGGCAAAACGGCAGTGGTGGAGGGATTAGCCCTTCGCATCGTGTCGGNTGAGGTGCCTTTTACCGTGCAGAATAAAAGACTTTTAACATTGGANTTNTCAGGCATGGTGGCAGGATCCAAATATAGGGGAGAATTCGAGGAGAGGATCAAAAAGGTGATCCGGGAGGTTCAGGAGGATGGCAATGTCATTCTTTTTCTGGATGAAATGCACACGATCATCGGCGCAGGCGGTGCGGAAGGGGCGATTGACGCTTCCAACATTTTAAAGCCCTCTCTGGCAAGGGGAGAGTTACAGCTAATCGGGGCTACCACAGTGGCGGAGTATCACAAGTATGTGGAAAAGGATGCCGCTTTAGAGAGACGTTTCCAGTCTGTTTATGTGGAAGAACCGTCCATAGAAGAGGCGGNGGAAATCTTAAAGGGAGTTGCGCCCAAATATGAGGAGCACCATAGAGTCACTATTACGCAGGAAGCAATTCTTGCAGCAGTGCAGTTGTCAGAGCGTTATATCAATGACAGAAATCTGCCGGATAAAGCCATTGATCTGATAGATGAGGCGGCGGCAGCAATCAGACTAAGGGTCATGCATACACCTGAAAATCTAAAAGAAATGCTTGCGCGTATTCATGAGATTGACGGAGAAATCGAGAAGTGCCTTAAAGATCAGAATCTGGATAAGGCGGCAGCTATCCGCAAGGAGCAGGAAAAACTGATCCGAAAGTTCGAGCGCTTAAAAGAAAGGAATCGTCAGAAACAGACGGAAAATAATTTTTCCATAGGAGCAAATGAAATTGCAGAGGTAGTTTCTTCATGGACAAAAGTTCCTGTAAAGAAACTGACAGAGAAGGAAAGCGAAAGACTGCTCAAATTAGAGAATGTTCTGCACAAACGTGTGATTGGGCAGAAGGAAGCGGTGCTGGCTGTATCGAAGGCAATTAGAAGAGGAAGGGTCGGACTTCAGGATCCGGGCAGACCGATCGGATCATTCCTGTTTCTTGGACCTACCGGTGTAGGAAAGACGGAACTGAGCAAGGCGCTGGCGGAGGCCGTGTTCGGTTCAGAAAACGCCCTGATCCGTGTGGATATGTCAGAATATATGGAAGGTCATTCCGTATCCAAGATGATCGGTTCGCCTCCGGGCTATGTAGGGTTCGAGGAGGGCGGACAGCTCAGTGAAAAAATCCGAAAGAATCCTTATTCGGTGGTTCTGTTTGATGAAATTGAAAAGGCACATCCCGATGTGTTCAATGTGCTGCTTCAAGTGTTGGATGACGGACATATTACGGATTCCAAGGGGCGGAAGGTAAGTTTTAAAAATACCATCCTCATCATGACGTCCAATGCCGGTGCGCAGAGGATCATTGCGCCGAAAAATCTGGGATTTTCCACGGAAAGCACTAAGGAACAGGACTACGAAAAAATGAAAGCCGGCGTGATGGAGGAAGTAAAAAAGCTGTTTAAACCTGAATTCATCAATCGTATAGACGAGATCATGGTATTTCAGCCGCTTGACAGGAAGGAAATGCATCAGATCATCAACCTCTTATCTGATAATCTGGCAAAGAGATGCAAGAAGCAGATGCAGATAAAGCTTGTTATAAGCAATGCGCTAAAAGAGCACATCATCACAAAGTACGCAGACGATAAGATGGGGGCAAGACCTTTAAAGAGAGCCCTCCAAAGCGTGGTTGAGGACAGGCTTGCGGAAGAAATCCTCTCCGGCAGGGTAAAGGCGGGGGATACAGTGATGGCAGGCTTCCGTAAAGAGCAGGTTGTTTTTGATGTAAAAACAGAACAATAAATTTTAAGAGTTTTTTCTATTTTTTTGGTAGATATAAATGTAAAAATATATTATACTGTCATTAACCTAGCGGGGAAGATAAATGACATATTGCAGGAGGACATAAGACAATGGCTGTTGTAGAGGAATTAATTCGCAAGGAAGCAGATGGAACCATCAGTTTTGGCAATCACATGCTTAAGGATAAGGCAAAATTGGAGGATTTCGAGCACTGTGGAGATTTGTACAAGGTTAAAACCTATAAAACAATGACCAGATTAGAGAGAAATGGAATGTTTGTTTATGAATCAGTACCGGGAACAAGCGTTTCTCAGTTTGAAGAGACTGCGGATAAAATCAGCTTTAAAGTAGAAGGTGACGAGGACGCACAGATTACTGTAGGTCTCAAGGAAGATACGGAATACGAAGTCTTTGTCAATGAACAGAGCATTGGTAAAATGAAGACAAATCTCAGCGGCAAGCTTAATATCAGCGCTTTACTTGCACAGGCTGAGGAGGTAAGCATCAGGATTACCAAATAAGAGTTTCAAAGAGATAAGAATAGGAAAGGCTGCTGTAAAATGGTATTGTAACCGTTTTGCAGCAGCTTTTGCACAGTACATTTTTGATTGGCGGAAATAAGGAGCAGATTTATGGCAAAAGGAAAAAATGCCTCTGTATTTTTTTGTCAGGAGTGCGGGTATGAGTCCAGCAAATGGATGGGGCAGTGTCCGGGCTGCAGACAGTGGAATACATTTGTAGAAGAGAGTGTGGTTACAAGGACGCAGGGGAAAAGCACAGCGGTGTCAGGCGGTATAAAGAATAAGCCGGCTTCGCTTATGGAAATCTCGCTGGAAGAGGAGGACAGGCTAAGCACTCATATGCAGGAACTTGACAGGGTGCTGGGAGGCGGGCTTGTCAGAGGATCCTTAACCCTGGTGGGAGGAGATCCGGGCATTGGAAAATCAACGCTGCTATTGCAGGTATGCAGAAATCTTGCCGGAGACGAGAAAAATGTGCTTTACGTATCCGGTGAGGAATCCCTAAAGCAGATCAAAATACGTGCCAATCGGATCGGAGATTTCAGTGAACACTTAAAGCTGCTGTGTGAAACCAGTCTGGAGACAATTGAAGAGATTATTCGGCGTACCAGCCCGGATGTCGTGGTAATCGACTCTATACAGACCATGTACCGCGAAAGTATCTCATCGGCGCCAGGCAGCGTCTCTCAGGTCAGAGAAGCAACGAGCGTGCTCCTTCAACTTGCGAAAGGGCTCAATATTTCTATCTTCATTGTAGGACATGTGACCAAGGAAGGGACTGTGGCGGGACCAAGGGTGCTTGAACACATGGTAGATACGGTATTATACTTTGAAGGAGACCGGCATGCATCTTACCGGATTTTGCGGGGAGTCAAAAACCGATTTGGTTCTACCAATGAAATCGGAGTGTTTGAGATGGAGACATCAGGACTGAAAGAAGTGCTTAATCCTTCCGAATTTATGCTGAGCGGAAAACCGGAGGATGCAAGCGGTTCTATTGTGGTCTGTTCCATGGAAGGGACAAGACCTATGCTGATCGAGATACAGGCGCTTGTATGTCATTCGAACTTTGGGATTCCAAGGCGCCAGACCATCGGAACGGATTTTAACAGAGTCAATCTGCTGATCGCTGTGTTAGAAAAGAGGCTGGGGCTTTCACTGGGGAACTGTGATGCCTATGTCAATATTGCAGGCGGAATCAAGATACAGGAGCCCGCTGTGGATCTGGGGATTGCCATGGCAGTGGTTTCCAGCTTTAAAAATAAAATGATTGACAATAAGATGATCGCTGTAGGAGAAGTCGGATTAAGCGGTGAAGTGCGGGGAGTGAGTATGATACAGGCAAGAATTCAGGAAGCAAGGAAACTGGGATTTACCACCTGCGTCATTCCTTCTGTGTGCATGGAAAGTGTGAAAGAAATTGACGGTATTCAGGTCATTGGTGTAAAAAGCGTGAAGGAAGCAATCAATCTTTTGTAACAAAAATATGACAAATTTTACAAAAAAATAAAATGTAGTGTTCAAATTGGAAGGTTCATGGTAAAATATAACAAGAATTTGTCAAAAAAAGCTTCCATAGGAAGCAAAGGTTGAGGTTTAAAGATGGATAAGAAGAAATGGATAAAGCATATTCCATTATTTATTTTGGAATGCATTGTATTGGTGGCAGCGGCAGGCATTCTGTATTTTACTCTGCGTGCCACGGACAGCAAGGGCGGAGCAGTAAAGGATAAATTGAATGAAGAAGATATTGCGGTCAATGAAGAGGTTAAAGAAAAGGTGACGCAGACAGAGCAGGAAGGTGTGGAAAGCAGCTATACAGGTGTCTTCAATGTAGCTTTCTTTGGTGTGGATGCAAGGGATGGCAGTCTCGGGAAAGGAAATAGAAGCGATACCATTATGGTCTGCTCCATAAATATGGACACACATGAGGTGCGTCTTATGTCCATATATAGAGACACATATCTTAATTTGGGAAATGATTCTTATGGAAAATGTAATAAGGCATATGCTCTTGGAGGACCGGAGCAGGCAATCGGTATGATCAATATGAATACGGATCTCTATATAACTGATTATATCACAGTGGGATTTGAGGGACTCATGAAAGCAGTGGATGCATTAGGCGGCATTGAAATGGACCTCACAGAGACAGAGATTATTCATTTGAACAATTACCAAAGCACAATGGCAGCGGAGATGGGCATTGATTATACGCCGGTGGCAAATCCAGGCAGGCAGACGCTCAATGGTCTGCAAGCTACTGCATATTGTCGTATCCGTTATGGCGGCGGAGATGATTTCAGGCGTGCCCAGAGGCAGAGGGATGTATTGATTGCCATGATGGAAAAAGGGAAAAAAGCTTCTTTAGGAGAACTGACGGATGCAATATATGGGGTCCTGCCAAGTGTAAGGACATCCCTGGATGTGGAGCAGCTTCTTCCCCTTCTTGGTATGATAGGTGATTTTAAGGTGACAACAAGCGACGGCTTTCCTTTTGAGGGTATGCGTAATGGCGGAACCATTGGAACGGAAGGGGCATGTGTTGTTTCCACATCTCTGGAGGAAAATGTAATCAGACTTCACGAGCTCCTTTATGATGAAAAAGATTATGAGCCATCAAAAGAAGTAAAAGAATTCAGCAAAATCATAGAAGAAGATACAAAGAATTACCTGCAATATTAGGTGTAGGAAAAATTTGATTTGTATGAATAAAAAAGATTGACAGATAGTAGCATGATAAGTTATAATATCATTCGGTGGTCTTAGGACCGCTGCATAGGGGCATAGTTCAAAGGTAGAACAGCGGTCTCCAAAACCGTCGATGTGGGTTCGATTCCTACTGCCCCTGTTAAAAAAGTACCGGATTCTATTTCAGAACCGGTACTTTTTTTAACGTAAGAATGTCTCGCGAAGCGTGGCATTCGTTGTTGCGGAAGTGGAATCGCGGAGAATAAATTGAGGACGCAGAAGCATTTTGTTTATAGAAACGTGATTCATCAGGCTGTGCAGTGCGGCATATCCGCACTTGCCAAGTTCGGTCCTTTCCTGACGGATTGTGGTAAGAGGCGGAACGGAGTGGGCGGACTGGGGAAGATCGTCAAATCCAATGACGCTGATGTCCTGCGGGACCCGGAATCCACGCGCCTGACATTCTTTCATAACACCGTAAGCAATCAAATCGTTGCCGCATACAATAGCGGTTGCTCCTTTTGAAAGAAAAGAAGAAACAAAATAACTGGCAGATTCAGCCACATAGTATCCGTTTGCAACAAGGGCTTTATCTACTGGGAGAGAGTGAGCCGCCATGCTGTCATAAAACGCCTGCTGTCTGTGTTCAGTAATCATGGAATGCAGGGAACCGTTTAAAAATGCGATTTTTTTGTGATTCAGGCTGACCAGATGATCAATAGCAGCATCTATGCCTTCAAAGCTGTCCGCTCCAATGTAAGCTACATTGGGATTTTTCTTGATATAGTTGTCAAAAAGAACAGTGGCAATGGTAGTGTGCTCTAATTGTGCCATCCATTCGTCCTGAAGGGCAAACCCCACCAGAAATGCACCGGAATATCCTTTTTTTAACATATAAGTATCATATTTTTCTTTTTGCTGAAATGCAGGTGTAACCGGGAAAATAGTGATATCCCAATTATCGCGGTAAGCCGCCTGCTTGAAACCAAGAATGATATCATATCCGAAATGTTCAGGGGATTCATACTCCATATTTTCTATAAAAACGCAAAGCTTTTTGTGTGCTTCCTTTTTCATTTTCTTTGTGGTATAGCCCATTTCTACAGCGGTATCAAGCACCGTCTGACGTAACTCTTCGCTGATATCGTTTGCACCGTTAAGTCCTTTGGATACGGTGCTGATGGAAATGCCAAGTTTGTTTGCAATGTCTTTAATTCTAGCCATGATAATCTCTTTCGTATGTCTTTTATTTCTGAATACTGATAAAATAAGTATATCGCAAATCAAAGCAAATTTGCAACCAATAAATCTTTTTGCATAGATATTCCAATTTAATTTGTGATTATACACAAAAAAGATGAAAATAAATTAACAAAAATGTAGAAAAATGGGCACTTTTTTTGAAACTGTTGACAAAAATGGGACAAAGTGCTAAATTAAAACCATCAAAACGAAAGTTTACGAAAGTTTTGTGAGGAGGGTTAGGGAAGTGAAAGAGTACAGAATGACCAGGGGTGCCGGCATTTTATTATCGGTAACCAGTCTTCCGTCGCCATACGGTATCGGTACTATGGGGAAGGAGGCGTTCAGGTTTGTAGATACGCTGAGCGATCTGCGTCAGAAGTACTGGCAGGTGCTTCCAATGGGTCCCACAAGCTTTGGCGACAGTCCTTATCAGTCTTTCTCTGCCTTTGCAGGTAATCCGTATCTGATCGATTTAGACATTTTGATTGCAGAAGGTCTCCTTAAGCAGGAAGAAGTGGATGGATACAACTGGGGCAATAAGAAAGATGACGTTGATTATGCACTAATATACGAAAGTCGGTTCAAGGTTCTTAAGAGTGCTTTTGAAAGATTTGATGCAAAGGACGAAGCTTTTCAGGAATTCTGTAAAGAAAATAAAGACTGGCTTGAGGATTACAGCCTTTATATGGCAGTCAAAAATGAGATGAATGGAAGAGAATGGCTTTCATGGGAAGAAGGTCTTAGAGACAGGGAAGCCGGAGTTTTAGATAGATATAAAGAACTTTTAAAAGAACAGATTGTTTTTTGGATGTTCCTGCAATACAAATTCTTTGAGCAATGGAATGCACTGAAATCTTATGCCAATGCGCATGGAATCAGTATTATCGGGGATATTCCGCTTTATCTTGCGTTGGACAGCGCAGATGTGTGGGCGAACAGGGAGCAGTTTAAACTGAATGAAGAGGGAAGACCGGTAGAGGTTGCCGGATGTCCGCCGGATGCGTTTTCAGATGATGGTCAGAAATGGGGAAATCCCCTATACGACTGGGAGAAGATGGAATCAGAGGGGTTTGGATGGTGGAAGAAGAGAATGGAAGCCAACGGCAGGCTCTTTGATATTATAAGAATCGATCATTTTATCGGTGTGGCGAAGTATTACAGTATTCCTGCCGAAGATGAAACGGCAAGGAATGGCAGATGGAATAAAGGCCCAGGCAAAAAGCTTACCGATGTGATTGAAAAAACACTTGGAAAGAATCGCATCATAGCGGAAGATTTGGGCGTTGCAGTTCCCGCAGTCAAAAAGCTTCTGGCAAAGACCGGATGGCCGGGAATGAAGATTTTATTGTTTGCCTTTGACGGAAATACTGCCAATGAGCACCTGCCGCACAATTATACTGACGGTAATCTGGTAGTATATGCCGGGACTCATGATAATGAAACGGTAGTGGGGTATTTTAGGGATAAGACAGAATATGAACTGGCTTATCTGTATGAATATCTAAATATTAAAAGGAAAGCTGATATACCGGACGCGGTCATCCGGGCGGCATATGCAAGCGTAGCAGATATTGTTATCATGCAGATGCAGGATCTTTTGAAGCTTGGCAATGAAGCAAGGATGAATTTCCCATCCACAGTTGGGACCAATTGGCGCTGGAGAGTCCTTAAGGGAAGCCTTAGTGAGGAAAGGCGCACTTGGCTTAGAACAATGACACTCTTGTACAGAAGATAAAAATATGTTATTATGTATCTTGTAACTTTTATTTGATATGAAGTGCGGAAACGCATTTTATATAGAAATTATTAATCAAATCCAAAAGGAGAGGAAAAGAATTATGAAAAAGAAAGTATTAGCAGTACTTCTTGCATCTGCTATGGTAGCTTCTTTAGTTGGCTGCGGCGGCGGCAATAACGAAGCACCTGCGCAGACAGCAGAAACAGAAACAACAGATGACGCAGAAGCAGAGGCTCCTGCAGACACAGAAGCAGAAGCTCCTGCAGACACAGAAGAAGAAGCAATCACAGCTACAATCACTGTATGGGGACCTTCAGAAGATCAGTCAGCAGATGCTGGCAACTGGCTTCCTACAATGTGCGAACAGTTCGCAGCACAGCATCCCAACTGGGACCTTACTTTCGAGTATGGTGTATGTGCTGAAGGTGATGCAAAGGCTACCGTAACACAGGACGTTGAAGGCGCAGCTGATGTATACATGTTAGCAAATGACAACATTCCTGACCTTGTTGCTGCAAATGGTATTGCAGAACTTGGCGGAAGCTACTTAGAAGCTGTAACATCTGCCAACGCTGATTCAATCGTAGCATCTGTTACATACAATGATTCAGTTTGGGCATTCCCTTTCACATCCAACACATGGTTTATGTACTATGACAAGAGCGTCTTCACAGAAGATGATATCAAGAGCCTTGATACTATGTTAGAAAAAGGAAAAGTTTCTTTCCCTCTTTCAAACAGCTGGTATATCCAGGCATTCTATGTTGCTAACGGCGGTACAATCTTTGGTGATGGTACAGACGAAGCAGCAGGCATCAACTTCGGCGGAGAAAGCGGAGCAGCAGCTACTGACTACCTTGTAGATTTAGTTGCTAACGCTAACTTCATCAACGATCAGGATGGCGCTGGTATTGCAGGTTTACGTGATGGTTCCATCAATGCAATCTTCTCCGGTACATGGGATGCAGCATCTGTACAGGAAGCACTTGGCGACAACATGGGCGTTGCAGCACTTCCTACAGCAAACATCGGCGGAGCAGCAGGTCAGTTAAAGTCCTTCATGGGATCTAAGGCAATTGGTGTTAACCCTAACTGTGAAAACATGGAAGTTGCTATGGCATTAGCAGCATACCTTGCTAGCGAAGAAGCTCAGTTGGCTCACTATGAACTGAGAAACGTTCTTCCTTCAAACGTTAACATTTCACTTGCAGACGATGCAATCGCAACTGCTGTAACAAAAGTTATGACAGATACATCCATTATGCAGCCTGTTGTTACTGCTATGGGTAACTACTGGTCACCTGCAGAAAACATGGGTAAAGCACTTGTTGCTGGTGAAATCACACATGACAATGCAGCTGAGAAGACAGAAGAAATGAATACAGCAATGAACACAGACGTTGCTCAGTAAAATTTTCAGTCAATCATAAAAGGCTTTCGGGATGCCCCTTTATGGGGCATCTTGATGCCTATTTGATAGGAAGGTAGGAGGTTTAATGTGAAGAAGACTGGTTCTGGAAGTAAAAAAGAGTTTGCGGATCCTTATACTGTAACAAATGCAGTAACAAAGGGTAATATTATAACAAAATTATCCATGCTGGTCATGGGGCTGGGGAATATCGCACATAAACAGATAGGCAAGGGGATTATGTTTCTGGCAATAGAGGTTGCCTATATCTGGTTTATGATTCAATCAGGTATCTATAATTTATCCATGCTGCCTTCACTTGGGTGGAGAGAACAGGAAAAAGTATGGAATGAAAAGAAAAATATTTATGAATATGTAGCGGGAGATCAATCACTGCTCTTACTTCTATATGGTATTGCTACCATTTTTGTAACACTGGCTTTTATTATGGTTTGGAGAGGGGCTGTAAAGAGTTCCTATAAAGCCGAAGTCCTGGCCAAAGAAGGCAGGCATTTAAACACATTTAAAGAAGATATTAAGAGTTTGTTCAATCAAAATTTATATAAATTGCTGCTTGCAGCGCCCATTGGCGGGATTCTTGTATTTACTATCCTGCCGCTGGTTTTCATGATTACCATGGCATTTACCAACTACAGTAAGCTGGATGAACATCTTGTTTTGTTTGACTGGGTTGGACTTGAAAACTTTGGCAAGATTTTAAACTTTGGTGACAGTATTGGACGTCAGTTCTACTCTGTACTTGGTTGGACTTTGATCTGGGCGGTATTGGCAACAGTTCTTAACTTTATTTTTGGTATGATCCTTGCAATCGTGATTAACCGGAAAGAAACAAAAGGAAAGGCATTCTGGCGTTTTTGCTTTGTTCTGTCGATTGCTGTTCCCCAGTTCGTTTCCCTGCTGATTATGAGAAGTATGTTGCAGACGACAGGTATTGTAAATACTCTGCTTCTGAAATACGGACTGATTGATACAGCCCTTCCTTTCTTCTCAAATGCAACATGGGCAAGAGCGACGGTTATCATTATCAACCTGTGGGTAGGTATTCCGTATACACTGCTCCAGGTAACAGGTATCCTTCAGAACATTCCGGGTGAACTTTATGAAGCAGCTAAGATTGACGGTGCGAATGCTATTCAGACATATTTCAAGATTACACTGCCATATATGCTGTTCGTAATGACACCATATATGATTACACAGTTTACCGGCAATGTGAACAACTTTAACGTTATTTTCCTTCTTTCGGGAGGAAATCCGACCGGTGTGGGAGATACCGCAGGAAAGACAGACCTTCTGGTTACCTGGCTGTATAAGTTGACAATTGAAAAGAACTATTATAACTTGGGAGCTGTTATTGGTATTATGACCTTTATAGTTCTGGCAATCGTAGCACTAGTGACCTATCGGAATACCGCATCCTATAAAGACGAGGAGGGATTCATGTAATGAGTAAAGAAAGCAGAGCGCCTATGACAGGAGCAAAAGTTCGAAAAATAATCTCTAATATCATTGTGCATGTGATTTTGGCTATTTTAGCGTTTATATGGGTTCTGCCGATTTTTTGGGTAGTTCTTACCAGCTTCAGAGCAGAAAAGGGATCTTACGTAACGACTTTTTTCCCAAGGTCCTATACTATAAATAACTATGTCAAGTTATTTACAGATACGACGATATTGAATTTCCCTAGGATGTTTATGAACACCTTTGTGATTGCAATATTTACCTGTATTATTTCAACTATTTTTGTGCTTTCTGTTTCTTACTGTATGTCCAGAATGCGTTTTAAAATGAGAAGACCATTTATGAACATTGCCATGATTTTGGGACTCTTTCCCGGATTCATGTCCATGGTTGCAGTTTACTATATTCTGAAGGCACTTAATATGTCAGAAGGTTCAATGATACCGATTGCGTTGATAGTCGTATTTTCTGCCGGAACCGGATTAGGATTTTATGTGGCAAAGGGATTTTTTGATACGATTCCGAAGTCTCTTGATGAGGCAGCAATCATTGATGGCGCTACAAGATGGAAAATCTTTACCAATGTTACAATTCCTTTAAGTAAGCCGATTATCGTGTACACGATTCTGACTTCCTTTATGTCCCCATGGATTGACTTCCTGTTTGCAAAGGTTATCTGCCGTGCGGATGCTAAGTATTATACGGTATCTATTGGACTTTGGAAAATGCTTGAAAAGGAATATATTGATAACTGGTATACTTCCTTTGCAGCCGGAGCAGTTCTTGTATCCATACCTATTGCAATTTTGTTCCTTATGACTCAGAAATTCTATGTAGAAGGTATGAGCGGAGCAGTAAAAGGTTAATGGCAATCGTAACAGTATTAAGATAAAACAACGGATGAAAAACCTAAGGAGTCTGCTTCATGCTTGAAGAATTCTTCTTAGGTTTTTTTATGCTATAAGAAATGAAAGTAAGAAAGGAGGCAGATTATGGCTGATTATAGAAAAAAAAGAGGAAGACTATTCTGTCTATTGATGATTTTTACGCTGTTGGCAGTTGGATGCGGGAATAGTGGGACGGCAGATAAGAGCCTTAATGTGGATCAGACAAATGATCATGCAGAGAATGAAGGTGCAGGGAACAGTGAAATAGAAAATGAGCAGGGAGCAAACGGGGAAGCGGAAAGTGAACCGGTAGGAGACAAAGGATTAGCGGAACTGGAAGAGGAGGAAAGAGCTTTGGTTCCGATTGAGGTTTCTATGGAAGAAAATTACCGGACCTACTATGAAGTGTTTGTGTACTCGTTTTTTGATGGGAACGGAGATGGGATTGGCGATCTTAAAGGCCTTACGGATAAGCTTGATTATATCAATGATGGGGATCCCATGACGACTGCGGATCTCGGCTGTAATGGTATCTGGCTCATGCCGATTATGCCCTCGCCTTCCTATCATAAGTATGATGTGACAGATTATTGTGAGATAGATCCTGAATATGGCACCATGGAGGATTTTGAAAATCTGATTGAAGAATGTAATAAGAGAGATATAAAAGTCATTATCGATTTTGTCATCAATCACAGTTCTTCTGAGCATCCATGGTTTCAGGAGGCGTGCAGGTATCTGACAGAGCTTGGAGACGGGGAGCCTTCTGTGGAAGAATGCCCTTATGTAGATTATTATCATTTCAGCAAGGAGGCAGGAAATGGTTACAGCCAGGTGCCGGGAAGTGACATATGGTATTATGAGGCACAGTTTTACTATGGAATGCCGGACTTGAACCTTTGGAATGAGCAGCTGCGCGGTGAGATAGAAGAAATCGTTGATTTCTGGCTTTCCAAGGGAGTAGGGGGATTCAGGCTCGATGCGGCCAAGGAATACGAAACAGGTGCAGACAGCGCCAATGTGGAAATCCTTACATGGTTTACAGATATGGTGAAAGAAAAGAAAGAGGATGCCTATCTGGTGGCTGAGGTGTGGACGGATATAACAACCTATGCGCAGTACTATGACAGCGGAATCGACAGTGTTTTTGACTTTGCTTTTGCTGACAGCGACGGTATCATTGCAAATGTGGCGAAGTCAAGCACCCCTGCCTCGGCATATGGCAAGTCCCTTGAGAATGTTCAGGAGATGTTTGCACAGCACAATCCTGATTATATTGACGCTCCTTTTTATACCAATCATGATTTGGCAAGAAGTGCAGGTTACTTTTCAGGAGAGGACGCCGAGGCCCAGACGAAAATCGCAGGAGCGCTGAATCTTCTGATGACGGGAAATGCTTTTGTATATTATGGCGAAGAACTGGGGATGAAAGGGGCAGGCAAGGATGAAAATAAGCGTGCACCTATGTATTTTACAGATGACAAGAATGCGGTAGGTATGTGCAGTGGTCCTGCCGATATGGACAGCATAAAGATGAAATATGGAAGCCTTGAAGAGCAACAACAGGATCCCTATTCCATTTATCACTACTACAAGAAAGCAATCAGAATCAGAAATGCTTTTCCTGCTATTATGAAGGGAAGCGTAACGAATCTGGAAAACTACTCTGATGATACCATGACTGCTTTTACGAAGACATATGAGGATGAAGTAATCTACATTTTCTGTAATATATCGGCGGAACCCAGAACGGTTCAGATTTCAGGAGATGACTTTGGAATAGAGGAAATTGCCGCTGGACTGTATGTAGATGAAAACGAGGCAATGTTGGAGGGGAATGAGGTTACTATTCCTGGATACGGGGTTGTAATTTTTTCAAAATAATCTCAGAATTGAATCCCAAAAAGAGAGGAAAAGATTTATGAAAAAGAAATTTTTAGCACTACTTCTTGCATCTGCTATGGCAGCTTCTTTAGTTGGCTGCGGCGGAAATAATGAAGCGCCTGAGCAGACACAGGAAACAGAAACAACAGACGGTACAGAAGAAGAGACTTCGGCAGAGCCGGAGGCTCCTGTAGAGCCAGAAACAGAAATTTATGAGGCGGAAGAGCCAGTCACAGCAACAATCATTGTTTGGGGACCTGAAGAAGATCAGCCGGTCTGGCTTCCCAGAATGTGTGAGCAATTCTCGGCACAACACCCCAACTGGGATCTCACTTTTGAGTTCGGTATATGTGCTGAAGGTGATGCCAAGGAAAATGTAACACAGGACGTTGAAGGCGCAGCGGATGTATTCATGTTGGCAAACGACAACATTCCTGCTCTTGTTGATGCAAATGGTCTTACAGAACTTGGCGGAAGCTACTTAGAAGCTGTAACATCTGCCAATTCTGACTCAATTGTAACATCTGTTACATATAATGACTCAGTTTGGGCATTCCCTTTCACGTCCAACACGTGGTTCATGTACTATGACAAGAGCGTCTTCACAGAAGACGATATTAAGAGCCTTGATGCCATGTTAGAAAAAGGAAAGGTTTCTTTCCCTCTTTCAGACAGCTGGTATATTGCAGCATTCTATATTGCCAATGGCGGTACAGTCTTTGGCGATGGTACAGACGAAGAAGCAGGCATCGACTTCGGCGGAGAAAGAGGTGTAGCAGTTACGGATTATCTTGTAGATTTAGCAGCTAACCCTAACTTTGTAAGCGATACTGAAGGCGCTGGTATTGCAGGCTTGCGTGATGGTTCCGTCAGCGCAATCTTCTCCGGAACATGGGATGCAGCATCTGTTAAGGAAATTCTTGGTGACAACATGGGGGTTGCTGCACTTCCTACAGCAAATATCGGCGGAGTGGCAGGTCAGTTAAAGTCCTTCATGGGATCTAAGGCAGTTGGCGTTAATCCTAACTGTGAAAACAAGGAAGTTGCTATGGCATTAGCAGCGTACCTTGCTGGTGAAGAAGCTCAGATGGCTCACTATGAACTGAGAAATGTGCTTCCAACAAACACAAGCATTACACTTGTAGATGATAAAATCGCAACTGCTGTAATAAGGGTTATGACAGATACATCCATCACACAGCCTGTTATTCCTGCTATGAACAACTACTGGACACCGGCGGAAAACATGGGTATAGAAATCGTTGCCGGTGAAGTCACTCATGACAATGCAGCCGAGAAGACAGAAGAAATGAACCAGGCAATGAACACAGAAACAGACACAGACACAGAAACAGAAACAGACATAGACACAGAAACAGACACAGACACAGCAATGAACGAAGACGACTGAATACAGACGTTGCGTGAATTAGAGATTTTGTGGTAAGATGAAAATAACTGTGAAGATACTGAACAGTTACAGATAAAATTAGTGCGTATTTTGCGGTAACAGAAGTACAAGTTTTGGGAAGGAATATGTTTTATGGAAAAAGAAAATGTTTATAGACAGGAAATGATAGAGAAGTATCGCGCAGCGATGGGAAATTTATTTCGCTATATCCCGTGGTTTGAGGATAGGGTAGGTGAGAAGGCGGTTCAGAATTACAGCGGCGCAGACAGCCCAGGAAGTTCCGTTCCCATTCCGGTATATGACAGTACTCTGCTGGCTTTCGTGAAGGAAATGCAGAGAACAGGCCTTTTTGACCGTAATTATGTATATACTTATTCCCGTTGTAAAATCAGAAATTCACAGGACGAGCTTAAGATCATAGGTCAGACCGAGTTTAAAGAAATAGAAGTGATATTTGCGATTATGGCAAAATATGTGCTTGGAGGTATGACAAAAGGAGTTCTCTGGTCGGAAGCTGTTGAAAACGGAGTTTTTTATTATGGACTTATGAAGGTAAAGGAACTGCTGAACGTAAGAGATACGCCTCTGGCATAGGAGCACAGCATATGAGTGATAAATCGGTACAAAAGAAGCAGTATATCATAGAGAAAGCAAGAGAAGTATTTGTAGAAAAAGGATTTAAAGAAGTTACCATGAAAGATATTGTAGAGGCATGCGATATCAGCCGTGGAGGACTTTATCTCTATTTTCAAAATACAGAGGAACTGTTTGAGGATGTGCTTAAATTAGAGCAGGAGGATGCGGATGATGTGTTTGGGCAGAATATTTCCGAGGAGGCGACGCCTTCGGATATTCTGGCACTGTTTTTAAAGGAGCAGAAGAAAGAACTTCTTTCAAAAAAACCGTCATTAAATGTTGCTATCTATGAATATTTTTTCAAGCATAAGGTTTCCGCCAAGGATAATCTTTTAAAGAAGCAGTTTGATGGTGCTGTATATGTCATAGAAAAGCTGATTCAGGCAGGCATACAGAGCGGAGAATTTTATTGTGAAGACCCCCGGGGCGCTGCCAGGAACATCATGTATGTGCTGGAGGGATTGAAAATTGCTTCCCAGACAAGAGGGATTCCGGAGACCGCAGTGGATCGTGAAATCTTATATGTTATGCAGGGACTCATTGCGGACGAATAGAAGACTTGGCCTAATGCAAGTTCTTCTGTGGAGGAGGTATCGGTTAATGATTGAAGAGGTGTTTTCCATAGAACTTCCGGTAGGGGAAAGACTGGTTATCAATAAGAACAGAATCGAGGGAAAGGATCCGCGAAATAAAAGAATTGCGATTGTGACGGGTATTCATGGTGATGAGTTCGAGGGACAATATATTTGCTATGAGATGACCCGCAGAATTATGGAAGAGCCGGATAAGCTCAGCGGAACGGTGGATATTTATCCTGCATTAAATCCTCTTGGACTGGATAATGCGGACCATAAGATTCCCAAGCTTGGATTGGATTTAAATAGAATGTTTCCCGGTAAAAAGAATGGTACTGCCATGGAACGGGTAGCTGCGGCAATCGTGGAGGATTTATCCGGCGCCGACATGTGTCTGGATGTGCATGCCGGTGATATATTTGTAAAAGAGATTCCGCAGGTCCGGGTAAGCGAGCAGTTTGCAGATAGGCTCCTTCCTTATGCAAAGTTGTTAAATGCAGATATGGTCTGGATGAATGCTACGGCTACCGTCCATGAATCCACATTGACGTATTCCATGAATATGCTTGGAGTGCCCTCCATGGTGGTGGAGATGGGGGTTGGGACAAGAATTGACAGGAACTACGGCAGTCAGATCGTGGAGGGCATTTTTCATCTGATGAAAGAGCTTGAAATGTGGGAAGGCAGTGTTGGGGAGAGTAGGTATCCGGCAATCTCAACGGACGGCGAGGTAGATTTCATCCGTTCAAATACCACAGGCGTCTTTCTTCCTGTAATTGCCCACAATCATTATGTGAGCAAAGGAGATAGACTGGGAGAAATCGTAAGCCCTTTAGAGGGAAAGGTCTTGGAGGAAATTGTGGTAAAAAAGAGCGGACTGGTTTTCACGCTGCGGGAATATCCTTTTGTGAGGGAAGGCTCCCTTTTAGCGAGAATACTGGCCGGTATCGGAGAGAAATAAATTATTTAAATTACTTATCAGCGCAGTACCGCAGCTGCGGTCTGCAGGGGGATTAGGCATGCATAAAGAAGAACTTTACAGGGTGCGTTTCCCTTATCGGGAAGATATGGTGATACAGGGATTTCGATTTGGAAAAGGGGATCCTACAGCCTGCATCCTGGGTGCAATCAGAGGAAATGAAATACAACAGATGTATATCTGCTCCCAATTGATCCGCGAATTAAAGGAACTGGAGATGAACGGATGTATCAATGCCGGAAAGAGTATATTGGTGATTCCTGTGATAAATGGGACAGGGCTTAACATAAGCAAACGCTTTTTTGGTGTGGAAGATGTGGACATCAACAGGGATTTTCCGGGAAGAGAGGATGGAGATACGACAGACCGTATTGCATGTGAGATTTTCGAAAAGATAAAGGAATACACCTATGGCATTCAGCTGACCAGCTTTTATATGGTGGGAGAATTTGTGCCTCATGTAAGGATGATGGAGACTGGATATCAGAATACATCTCTTGCAAATTTGTTCGGGCTGCCTTATGTGGTGGTTAGAAAGCCGAGTCCTCTGGATACAAAAACTTTAAATTATAACTGGCAGAATGACATGACGGCTGCTTTTTCTTTATATTCCAGAAGAAATGACACGATTGATGACGAAAGTGCCAGACAGACGCTTTCGGCAGTGCTGCGTTTCCTTACCAGAATGGGGATTATACGGTATGAGAGTCACAGCGGCTTTATCAGCCATGTTATTATGGAAGACGATCTGACGGATGTGTACGTGGAAAGGGGCGGAATTTTCCGGGGACTTGTAAAGCCGGGAGAGTATGTAAGATATGGGTATCCGATAGCGGAAATCCGGGACCCTTACGAAGGGTTCATTAAGGAAGCAATTATTGCTCCCACCTCAGGGATTGTATTTTTTGCTCATACTGAAGCGCTGATTTCACAGGGAGATATGGCATATCGGCTGATACACAGGCTTCATCAATGACAGATAAATAAATTACGGCTCTATGTATGGATAAAAGCAGATGGTACGTTGCTGTTATCCATGCATAGAGCCTTTTTACAATAAACTGGCTCGCAGAGCGTGGCAGCGTTTGTTGTTATGGCATCAGCAGTACAAGAAAACCATTTTTTCCCAGATGGGTGCCATTAACCTCCTTTGCAAGAAGCACCTGCCCCTCTTTGCAGAAATGCTGTATATCTGCGGACGTTTCTCCTATATGGATCAGGATGCGGAGGCGGTGCCTGCCTCGGCGCTCAAAGACCAGAAGATTCAGATTTTTATCTGTATGAAGGATGATCCATTGATCCATAGGTGAGATCCAGTCCCGGCGTATACGGATGACATTTTGCACAAAAATTTTCAAGTCCTCATGGGATTCATGCCAGGGCATTGCTTTTCGATACTCAGGCTCCTTAAATCCGGCAATTCTTTTTTCATCACCGTAAAATATACTTGGAACGCCGGGCATCATGCAGAGGAATAAAAAGGCTGCCTGCCAGAGGTCATCATCCTCTCCGCACAGACTGTAAAAGCGTGCAACATCATGGCTGTCCAAAAGATTCAGCTGACCGCAGCTCACTTGAAGAGGATATCTTAGAAACATGTCTGTCATGTTGGCGGCAAACTCCTCGGCATTCCTTTTCTTTAAGGCAAAATAATCGCGGCAGTGCCTTCTGAAATCATAGTTCATAACCGAATCAAACAGGTCTCCCTTAAGCCACACTTCAGCATTTTCCCATACTTCGCCGATCAGGACTGCTTCCGGATTTGATTTGCGCACAGATGTTCTAAATCTGCGCCAGAAGTTCTTGTCTACTTCGTTGGCAACGTCCAGCCGCCAGCCATCCACATGGAATTTTTCAATCCAATATTGACCTACATGGGCAAAGTAGTCCTGGACTTCAGGATTGCTGGTATTTAACTTTGGCATCTTGCGCTCGTAGGCAAAACAGGCATAGGAAGGCGTCTGGGTTTCTGATTCCGGGCGGATTACCGGGAAGGTGACATTGTAAAACCAATCTTTATAGCGGGAGTTTTCTCCGTTTTTCACTACATCCTCAAACATAGGAGAGTGCCAGCTGCAATGATTGAATACACCGTCGATGATAATATACATCCCTCGTTTGTGGAGTTCGGTGGTCAGAGCGAGAAAGTCTTCATCACTCCCCAGACAGGGATCCACGTGAAAATAATCCACAATATCGTATTTATGATATTCCTCTGATTTGAAAATCGGATTTAAATACAGGCAATTGACGCCCAGACTCTGGATATAGTTAAGGTTTTCTAAAATGCCTGCAATGGTACCGCCAAGATGAGAATGGCTGGTGGTGCCGTCCGGCGAGGATAGTTCTGTTTCTTTTCCGGATAGGGTCTTTTGTCCGCTGGCAAAGCTGTCGGGAAATATATTATAGACGACTGCGTTCATAAACCATTCCGGAAGACGGATGATTTCCTCACGAAGAATGTAGGGGTATTGGTCATACTCGCTCCTTCCTTCCACTACAAATCCATCTTCCAGTACAAGGTCAGATAACTGTGAATGAAAGGATCCCCCATAGTAGTAGATCTGTTCCTCTTTGCTGGTCAGTTCAAAATAGTAGCAGATTCGCTTTGGACAGGAGTGCAGGCTTATCTCGTAAAAATCATACAATTCATCCTGAAAACGCAATTCCATGACTGCGGATGAAAAGCGGACAGGGGAGGAGGTGCATGCCCTGTCCCCATAATACAATTTGCAGCAATCAAGGTCTCCCTTCCCTGCCCGCAGGCGGATGATAAAGATGTCCTCAGACAAGGGAAAGGCATATTGGGATATAGGTATATGTAAAATAGCGCTCTTATTCATTTGAATTTCCTTTCTTATCCTTTTACACCGCCGGCGGTCAAACCGGATACCATATGTTTCTGAATGCAGAAGAAAATGATGAGGATCGGTACCGAAACTAAAATGGCAGCGGCGGAGAACAGCGGCCAGCTGCGGCTGTAATCATTTGCCTGCAGCTGATAGAGACCGCCCGCCAGAGTATAGCTTTCCTCACGAAGCATAAAAGTTGTGGCGAACAGATATTCATTCCACACAAAAATCAGAACCATAACACTTGTTACGATAATGGCAGGGCGTGCCAGGGGCATAATGATTTTTCCAATCAGCTGCAGATTGCTTGAGCCATCGATTTTGGCAGCCTCCTCGATTTCTATCGGGATAGAGTCAAAATATCCCTTCATGTTCCATATTCCAAAGATACACATGCTGCCTGCGTAAACGAAAATCAGTCCCGCATGGGAATCTAAAAGGTTCATCAGCCGAAACAGCCGGAAGATGGCAAACATGGATAAAATCTGAGGAAATGCGTTCAGCAGAAGTAAAAGCTGCATAGCATTATTTTTTCCCCGGAAATGAAATCTGGAAAAGGCATAGGATGCGCCGACGCTGGTGATCATTGCCAGGAGCATGGTGCCTACACTCAGGATAATGGAGTTAAAAAGCCACCGGAGAAATGGTTCTTCCACAATGATCTTCCGGTAATTTTCTAAGGTCAGAGAACCGGAGGAGCCTGTGATCAGCGCACCGCCGCCGCTGCTTACAGAAAGCAGAAACACATAAAGGATGGGGACAAGCGAAATCAGGCAGATGCAGGTAAAAAATATATTTAGAAATAGGAGATAGAGTTTCTTTTTTGTGATCTGTTTCATACGCTGTTCCTTTCTGGTCTGGCGGCAGTGTTCGTCCACAAGGAAAAGAGGATGATAATGACGAAGATTACCATAGATACTGCCGATGATAAGCCATAATTATTTGAGACAAAGGCATTCTGGTGGGCATAGGTGATGATGGTCTGCAAAGTGGAACCTGACACGGAGCCTTTCTGCATAGTGAGAAGGTACAGGATATCAAACTGCTTGAACATGGTAAAGGTAGTCATGATGACGATAGGCGCCATGATCTTTTTCAGGGAGGGGATTGTGATATAGCAGTTTTTCTGCCATGCATTTGCCCCGTCCAAAATGGCGCTTTCATACATGCTGCGGTCAATGCTCTGCAGTCCTCCGTCGATCATGACGATCATGTATGGCAGGGACATCCATAGATTTAAGACCATACAGGAAAGAAAGGCAGGGACATTTCTGGATAGAAAATCCACCTTATCAAATCCCATGGCTGTCACTACTTTGTTGAGAAGTCCGAATTCTGTGTTGAACATTCCCACCCGCCAGACTAGGATTGATACATAGGCAGGCATTGCCCAGGGGAATACCAGAAGAGTCTTATAAATCCGCCTGGCTCGCAGTCCTTCTGTATTTAAGCCCACGGCCAGTACGTAGGCAATGGCAACGTCCAGCACCATATTGACGAAAGTCCATAGAAGAGTAGTGGCAAGCGCCGAAAGAAAACCAGAATCTACTTTTCCAAGGGCTCTTATATAATTGTCCATACCTATAAAAGTGTAATCCTGCCAATGATAGAGATTCATATTGGTAAAGGAAATATATCCGGTATAGAGGATTGGGAACAGTACGATTATGCCAATCAATAGGAAGGACGGAAGGCAGTATAGCCAGGGGGTCCATTTTTTCTTTGTTCTTTCCATTGGTTTTCCTTTCTGAAAAACAGCCGGCAAAGAAGTTTTGCCGGCCGAATAAGTTGGCTCACAGCCATTTACTGCATATCTGCGATTGCACTTAAGGCTTCCTGCTGATATTTAGCGGCAGCACTCTCCACATCTTCGCCGGATTTGTTGACAGCTGCCAGAAGCGATTCGGCAGGTCCCCACATTACGCTCATTTCAGGGATGTTGGGCATGGGAACGGCATTTTCTGCGGTCTTTTCCATGGCAATAATCATTTCATTGGAAGCAACCTCAGCATCTTCATATGCTTTGCTGTTTGCAGGAGCACAGTTGAAATCCTTTGCCAGAGCAATGCCGACCTCAGGCTGCGTAAGTACTTCCAGCACCTTGGCAATGGCGGCTTTCTTAGATTCGGCAGCAACCTTCAGAACACCCAGACACTGTACACCGGAGTAGGGGGTCATGACACTTCCATTAGGGAGTGTAAAATCGCCTAAAGACTTGATACCAAGATTAATGCCCGCATCGTTGATACCGGAAACAAGCCATGGTCCGCCTATGATGGCAGCCGCTTTTCCTTCATTGAAGAGGGTAGTTACTGTATTATAGTCTCCATCTGCCTGGAGGGCGGCAAATTTACTGTTATAGGTGATGGCATCCTTCATTTCCTGTGTATCCAGTCCCGGATTGGCATCCTTATCAATGATATAGCCGCCGAATCCATTGATAAAAGGCGCTACATTGTAAGAGGTAGAATGCTGGTTCACCAGTGCATAGGTTCCCGCAGCGGTATCTGTGTGAGCG
>JAAVAE010000035.1 GCA_014804245.1 Lachnospiraceae bacterium
ATAATAAGTCAATTGTGTGAAAGAAGTGAATACATTAATCAATTGACAAAGATATATGAGGAGGTAAGTATAAGCATATATATTCGTTCAGATTTTGCGGAAATAGGTTTTTCTTTACCGAGCATAATATTAAAAAAAGTCATTGCTTAACTGTACACTTAATTTTGAGATACTATCGTTTGGCATGGCGATAGATGAAGAACTTTCAATGAATTAATGATAGTTGCGTTAGTGTTTTTAGCAGTAAGAAATTTAATTTACATTACTGTTTAGGAGGACTGAAAAATGTGGAAGGAAAAATTGAAAAAATTATTGAGGAAAAAGGTTTATATGGAGAAGAAGTAAATGCCGGGGGCACGGAGGAAGAAATCGAAATATTTATAAAAAGAAGTGCAGACGAATTGAATGTGAACTTGCCTGATGAATATGTAAGTGTATTAAAAGAGATGAATGGTATAGAATTTAATGGTTTCATCGTATATGGAATTGATGAAAGTATAATAAAAGGAGATTGGAAACAACATATTAATGGTTTGATTGAGTGTAACAAAATATGGTATGAAAATGAATGGCAGAAACAATATATTTTTTTGGGTGAAAGCAATATAAGCTGGTATGTATATGATTTGGAAGCAGCGAAATATTATGAATTGGATAATCCGTCAGGGAGAGTAGATGAAGAGTATAGTAGTTTTAGTGCTTTGTTAGAAAAAATATTAAGCGATTCATTGATATAAACATATGTGAAGAAATATAATGAATAGGATTTAGTAACATAAGGAAAAAGAAAAACGGAAAAATTAATTTTATTGTATTTGGTAGAAAATAGAATAAAAAGTTTTAGGTCAATAATAAAAGTAACCTGCTGATTGCCTATGTGTGGGACAGCAAAGCATTTGTGAATATCATGCCTTTTGAAAGTGAGATTAATAGGCTTTTCGCACTTGCTGGTGAAAGGAAGGAAAAATATATGGAGAATAAGGACACATATTCTTATACAAAGATTCGTGAGAATATCTGGCAGATTGCGGAGGATAACGGTGTTTATTGCACTTTAATCAAAGGAAAAGATCTGGCAATATTAGTTGATACAGGTTTTGGGCATAGAAACCTGCGAACCTTTGTGGAAAAAGAAATTGAGACGCCTTACATGGTGATCAACAGCCACGGGCATCCCGACCATATTGGAGGAAATCATTGGTTTGACGATGTCTATGCCGTGAAGGAAGAATGGGATGTAATCAGTCATTTTGAGGGGCAGGGTGAAAAAGATTATGAACTAAAAGAAATAGAATCCGGAAGAGAAATTTCTCTGGGCAATATGCATGTTCAAATTGTTCCCCTGCCGGGGCATACGAAAGGTTCCATAGGGGTGCTGGTGCAGGAAGAAAAGCTTTTGATAGCCGGAGATGCTTTAAATCAGGGACTGTGGCTGTTTAATTATGGTTCTCTTTCCATGCAGGAGCTTTTAGAAATGTTGCAAAAGGTAGTACAGATGGATTTTGACACCTATTTGTGCGGGCACAGCACTCAGGAATATCCTAAAAAAGGCATATTTGCGCATATCCGCAATATAGAGCAGTTAAAGCTGGATGAATGTACCAGATGTAATACGATAGGATTTGATACATATTGCAGCAACTATAAGGATGACAGCGGAATTTCTGATATTACGTTTACAATCGATAAAATTAATTGATAAAATGAATGAGGATGCAGATGAACACGAATGAAAAATGGCTGCAGTGGGCGGTAGAACTGCAGAGCCTTGCACAGGCGGGCTTATTTTATACAAAAGATGAATTTGATGCCGAACGGTATGAGAGGGTAAGAGAGATTGCAGCAGAAATAATCAGCCTTAAATCAGATATTCCGGTTGAAAAGGTGAAAGATTTATTCTGCAATGAAATCGGTTATCAGACGCCGAAACTGGACACAAGGGCAGCCATCTTTAAGGAAGATAAGATTCTGCTCGTAAAGGAAAAAAACGGTACATGGTCTTTGCCCGGCGGCTGGGTGGACGTCAATGTATCTGTAAAGGAGAATACCATTAAGGAAGTAAAAGAAGAGGCAGGATTGGATGTAAGCGCTGATTTGATTATTGCTGTCCAAGACAGAGAGAAGCACAATCTGCCCATATATGCTTATAAGGTTTGTAAAATATTTGTATTATGCTCCGTGATAGGCGGATCTTTTGAAGATAATATTGAAACGGTTGAAAGCAGATATTTTGCACTGGATGAGTTGCCGGCATTGGCCACGGAAAAGAATAATGCGGAGCAGGTTAAAATGTGCTTTGACGCCTATCATTCTGAGCATTGGGATACATGGTTTGATTAAAGTTTTATTTTCTTAAAGATGCCAAGCAGCGTAATCACCGCCGCAACAGCCAAAATCACTTCCGCTGTAAACTGTGCATATGCAAGCCCGTAAAGAGGAAACAGCCAGTTCAAAATGTAGAGGGCAGGAATTTCCAGTACGATTTTCCTAAGCAGTGCAAATACAAATGCTTTTTTTCCCATACCGCATGCCTGAAAGACGCCCACAGCAAGAAAGTCCATGCAAAGGAAAGGAAGACCGATACAAAGACCGTGAAGGAACCGGGTGCCATAAGCGATGATGGCGGTGTTTTCCATAAAGAGTGATGTCAGGAAGCCGGCGCTAAGGTAATAAAAAGCCGATATTATGATCATAAATGACAAAGAAATCTTTATCGTAAATGTTAGGGTATCCTTCATCCGTTTGATATTGCCGGAAGAATAGCTGTAGCTGATCAGCGGCATAATGCCCTGAGAAAGTCCAAGAGCAAAATAGAGGGGCACCATATTGATTTTCTGTGCAATCCCCATGGCGGCTACGGCATCTGAACCGTAGGAGGATGTAAAGTTGTTGAGAACGGTCATGCCTGTCACATTTAAAAGATTCTGGATGGCTGCAGGTATACCTACGCTGCATATACCCACAATAATATGTTGACTGAACTTTAACATACCAGGGCGTATACATACATAAGTATTTCCCCGTTTTACGAACAGGAGAACGAAGAAATAAATACATGCCACACAATTGGAGATAAAGGTGGCAAGACCTGCACCGGCAGCGCCCATATTAAGTCCCCAGGGAAGGATGAAAATCGGATCCAGAACGATATTGAGGAGGCACCCGCTCATGGAGCCGATGCTGGCATGAAGGGAAGAGCCTTCGGAACGTACCAGATACGCCATGACCACATTGAGGATGGCAGGCGCTGCACCAAAGGTAACGGTCCATTTCAGATATTGTGCTGTAGCGGCAACGGTTTCCGGGCTTGCTCCCAGCACACTAAGCAGCGGTCTGCTAAACAGAGTGTAGAGAAGAGAGAACATGAGACCACAGAACACAGAGCAATAAAAGCCAAAGGCGGAACTGCGGTATACGGTATCATATTCTTTCTTACCCAGCGCCCGGCTCATCATACTGGAAGTTCCCACGCCGAACAGGTTGTTGACAGCGTTGAAGGCCAACAGTACCGGCGCTGCCAGCGTGACAGCCGCGTTTTGAATGGGATCGTTTACCATTCCTACGAAATAAGTATCTGCAAGATTATAAATCACCATGACCAGGGAACTGAGAATCGTTGGGATTGCCAATGTCATAACAGCCTTTGGAATGGGCATCTGTTCAAATAAAATGGTTTTCTTTGTATTTTCCATAGATAATCTTCTTTCTTTTCAACATTTTCAACATAAAGAACGCAAATATGATACAATGATAACACAAATAGTTGAAAACAGATATAGGATTTGTCCAAATAAGTCAAGGAATTCCTTTGTTGGTTCGGTATACTGATACTATAAAGGTGGGTAGAGTTGAATGGAGGCAATGGAAGCAGTACAGAAAATGCAGGATTACATACGCATGCATTGTAGAGAAGATAACTTCCATATAAAGGATGTCTGTGCTGCCGTAGGGTATTCGAGACGACAGGCTGACCGGCTTTTTAAGAAATATCTGCATAAGACATTGCGGGATTATATCAAAGCAGTCTGTCTGACGGAAGGGGCAAAGGAACTGCGAGACACTAGGAAGCCGATTATCGAAATTGCCATGGACAGCCATTTCGAAACGCATGAGGGGTTTTCACGTTCTTTTTACAAAAGATTTCATATCATGCCTTCTGAATATCGCAGCCAAAAGGTTGCCATTCCTTTGTTCATACAATATCCAGTCAGTCACTATACTTTACTTAAGCACAAGGAGGAACCGGATATGGACAAAGATTCAAAATTTTGTATTGTTACAGCAAAGGAACGGAAGAGGAGAAAGCTGATTTATCTTCCTTCCCGGCATGCACAGGATTATTTTTCATATTGCGAAGAAGTAGGATGTGAGTGGGAGGGGCTTCTAAACAGTATTCCTGAAAAGCTGGATACGGCGGCTTTGATAGAACTGCCAGACGCATTGGTCGAAAGCGGATGTTCAAAAATCGCGGCTGGGATAGAAGTGCCGTTGGAATATAATAAAAGACTGCCGGAGCACTATAAAGTTACGGAACTTCCGGAATGCTTCATGCTATATTTTCAAAGTGAGCCTTATGAGAAGGAAGAGGACTTTGGCAAAGCAATAGAAAGCGTATACAAGGCTGTTGACAAATTCCGCCCTGAGGTGTATGGATTTGAATTTGCCTATGACATTGCCCCAAGTTTCAATTTCGGGGCTGATGCCGAAGTGGGAGCAAGGATAGCAGTGCCGGCACGAACTGTCAAGAAAGCAGGAAAGGCGTAAGAATTAAGATGGAAAAGCAGATGCAGGGGGAAGAGCCCCACAAAAGAAGGGTACGGTACAAAGGAACCCATCCCAGAAAGTACAGTGAGAAATATAAAGAACTGAATCCCGAAAAATATCAGGATACGATTGAAAAAGTGATTCAGAAGGGAAGTACCCCTGCAGGGATGCATATCTCCATCTGTGTAAAAGAAATCATGGATTTTTTGCAGATCAGACCGGGTATGATTGGATTGGATGCGACCCTTGGGTATGGCGGACACAGCCTTGAAATGCTCAAGTGCCTTGAGGGGAAAGGGCATCTTTACGGACTGGATGTGGATCCGATAGAAATCGAAAAGACAAAGAAGCGGTTACAGGCGCTGGGGTATGGGGAAGATCTTCTGACGGTGATTCACAAGAATTTTGCGGATATTGACCAAGTGGCAGAAAAGCACGGACCTTTTCACTTCCTTTTGGCAGATTTGGGAGTCTCCTCCATGCAGATTGATAATCCGGAGAGAGGATTTTCTTACAAAAATGAGGGACCCCTTGATCTTCGGCTTGACCCGCAGCGGGGAATTTCGGCATTGGAGCGGCTGAAAGAAGTCACTAGAGATGAACTGGTGGGGATGCTCATGGACAATGCAGATGAGCCTTATGCAGAGGAAATCGCAAAAGCAATTGTATCGCAGCTTCGCAGAGGAAAGAAAATTGAAACCACTACAAGGCTGGCGGAGGTTATTGCCGAGGCACTTGCCTTTCTGCCTGATGCTGAACGCAAGGAGACTGTGAAAAAATCCTGTGCCNGGGTATTTCAGGCNCTTAGAATCGATGTAAACAGNGANTATGAAGTGTTGGANNCNTTNTTACAAAAACTTCCCGCGGCAATGGCACCTGGGGGAAGAATNGCAATNCTNACCTTCCANTCAGGGGAAGACAGGCTGGTGAAGAAATCCTTTAAGGAATGGAAAAAAGCNGGTGTNTANAGTGAGATTGCAGAAGAAGTGATCCGGCCTTCNGCACAGGAATGCGCAAGAAACAGCAGNGCNCGCTCCACAAAGATGCGCTGGGCAGTCAAAGCATAACAAACGCTGCCACACTTCGCGAGCCATCTTATTGTAACAAACGCTGCCACGCTTCGCGAGCCATCTTATTGTAACAAACGCTGTCATGCTTCGCAAGACAGCTTATTGTAACAAAATAACCCCAGAGTGCCAGTCTTGGCACTTTGGGGTNAATGAATCCGGCGGGATATTTCAAATGTTTACTTTCCCATCATCATATAGTCTACCAGAAGCTTTACGTCATCAGGGTCGGAAGCNATCAGTTCCATTTCGTTGATGAAAGCACTGTCATTAAAAAGTTTGGAAAGTGCAAGGTATTTTGTGAGCTCGGATTTCAAATTAAGACGGTCTCCCTGCTTGGAAATCAGTTCTACGGACCCCTTGCATTGTTTGATTGTGTCAAGGAATTTTTCGGCGTCATCAATGTTATAAATTTTCATCTTTTTTTTCTCCTCGTTTTTCATCCATTTCATTTTCTTCGGCATTATTTTAGCAGTGATGCATTTGCCAGGCAATGTCAAAAATGCAGAATTTTGTGTTGATTTGAAGAGGAAAGTATGAAAAATATACAATTCAACCGATTCAAACCGNAAGCAGCGATTCCAGAATATTGCTATATGTGACCAGCATCACATTGCCCATTTCGTCCGCCTTATCAATGCAGCCTTTCGTAAATCCATTCTTAGCAAATAGATAGAGATGTACATTGTGGTAATGGAATAGCTGGCTTCGCTTTACCAGTTTTTCTAATACCCCCGCATCCACTTTCTCATTTGTCCANTTGCATTCGCCAAACAGAGCACAATATTTNTCCTGNTCACCNACAATATCAATTTCTNNCTGGCTGNGTGTGGATGNATCAGTTCCCCACCAGCGTCCAAGNTCCTTGAATTCGACNGGTGACTCTCCGCTCAGTAATAATTTCCATAGATACTGCTTGCAAATTTCNTCAAATACCTTTCCCATATAATCCGACAGATATGGTTCAATTNGTCTATAGGCTAGATCGGCAGCGCCGCGAGCAATAATAGAATGATTCTCAGGAACAAACCGATACCAAAATCGGAACATATTATCATCAATAACGTAAATCGACTTTCGAGATGTCTTTTCACCATAAGGCGTTTCTTTTTGTATCAGNCCCAGTTCCATCAGATTTTTCAAGTAAGTAGCGCAAACGCTGGTATTTTCACCGACTTTTGTAGAGANTTCCACCATGCGGGAAGCGCCGGTTGCAATAGCTGTAATGATGGCATTGTAAAGTGCCGGTTCACGCACCTCCTGCTTCAACAAATTTTCCGGCTCCTCAAAGAGAGAAGATGTTAAATTCAGAAAAGTATTCTTAATGTTATCCTCAACGCTCAGCCTGTCATTCATTTGCAACAGATATTGCGGTGTTCCTCCTACGATACCGTAAATGAGTGCTTTATCCTCGGCGGAAAAGTTTTTGAAATATCGGCANGTATCCGCAAANTCAAANGGCAGNATCTTCATCTGTGCTGTCCGTCTGCCATAAAGNGGTGCTTTGTAAGCCAGCACGTGATCTTCNATATAGGACATGGAGGAACCACAAAGAATCAGCATCAGCTTGGAGGTGCTCTTGCATTTATCAATTAAAAGCTGAAGTGTGGAAGCAAGACTTTGGGAGGAGCGGGCAACATAGGGGTATTCATCGATTGCCAGAATCAGACGCTCCTTTTCCGCCAATTTGAAAACATATTCCAAAGCAGNCTGAAACGAAGCAAAAGNNGTNTCTGCCTGAATACCTGTTCCAAACTCCATNATATTTTTACTAAANTTTTCCAGATTCTGCTTAGCGTTACTCTCTACACCCATAAAGTAGATTGCCTTTTTATCTCCGATAAATTGGGTGATAAGNGCAGTTTTTCCCACACGGCGGCGACCATAGATAACNGCAAACTCAAACTTATCTGATGTATANAATTTATTTAAGGAAGCAAGTTCGCNCTTTCTGCCAATAAACATACTTTNACCTCCATTNTATGTTAGNTATANCATACCATGCTATNAGAANTTAGTCAATTACGATTTACTAANTTACAATCAACTAAAATTNNNNGTGCAATTTTNCTATTNNTATTTNATGGAGNNTTTTATNTACGAAAAAATTTTGAANAATTTCNATTGACATTTAATAANCAGAAAAGTATAATTTGTTATACAAATCATACTTNNAAGGAGNAAGANAATGACTGCACCAAAGGGNAAATATGCATGGACNGCTACTGTTGGAGAAAANGGACAGATTGTTATTCCGAANCAAGCNCGCGATATATTTGAAATAAAGCCAGGAGATACGCTGCTCCTTCTTGGCGATGAGGAGCNCGGTATTGCGATTCCTCCCAAAGGAGCNTTTGCCGAATTGTTCGGCGTGGCGTTTCAAGAAAAGGATGGTGAGAGCGATTGAAGAAAATNGCATTCTTNTGTATTCCTGCACACGGTCACACAAATCCTATGCTCCCGGTTGCTGCTGAANTTGTCAGACGNGGGAATNNAGTTCGNTTCTATTCGTTTGNCGAATTTGAGAANAAAATCAANGCNNCCGGAGCNGAGTTTATATCCTGTGATTCTTTCCTGCCAAAACTGACGGAGCAGGAAGAAGCTGGTTTAAATAGTGTCTCTACTACAGAAATGACGGTACAGGATATTCGCATTACACTCAGCATGAATGATTTTCTGGATAGGGAGTTTAAATCCTTTCAGCCGGATGTGGTATATACTGANTCTGTCTGCTTTTGGGGAAAGNTGAACGCNTGGAAACANCATGTNCCGATGGTGGTGTCTACAAGNACCTTCGCATTCAANCAANTGTCTTCCGAATACATGAANAANAGTCCGAAAGAAATGGCNNANATGATTTTNGGACTTCCGAGAGTNTCNANGGAACTGAAAAAACTGGAACCTTATGGATACCGCGTAAAAGGTGTCCTTTCTTTGATTCAAAGCGATAATGATACGGATTCCATTGTATATACTTCGCGGAGGTTTCAGCCGTATGCGGAGAGCTTCTCCGACCATTATGCCTTTGTCGGGCCATCGGTATTTTCTAATGTCCTGCCCGAAAAAAAGAAGGATCGGCCGCTTATTTACATTTCCATGGGAACGGTCATTAATAATCGGATTGATTTCTATAGCAAGTGCATTGATGCTCTGAAAAACCTGAATGTGGATGTCATTATATCCTGCGGAAATGCTATAGACCGCGAAGAACTGGGAGCATTGCCGGATAATATCCAAGTGTATCCCTATGTTGACCAGCTTGATATTCTTGCCAAAGCAGATGCCTTTATTACTCACTGCGGAATGAACAGTGTTTCCGAAAGCTTGTATATGGCTGCACCGATGGTTCTTTATCCGCAAACGAGTGAGCAGTATGCCGTAGCGAGAAGAGTTGCCGAAATCGGCGCGGGAATTATGCTGAAGGATGATTCTTCCGAAGGTATCCGGGCAGCCATACAAGAGATCCTGAACAATAAGGCATATGGAAATGCTGCCGCCGAATGCAGTGCAGACTTTCGTGCCTGTCCCGGTACTGTTGGCGCAGCTAAATTTATAGAAAATGCCCCGCATTCATCAGACGGTATTGATATAATAGGTGAACTGAACAAGGCAAATGCAAAGTTTCAGTTTCTATATTGGCTGATTGTAATCGCCGCAATTAATCTTATTGGTTTTCTTGTCAGTTGGAAATATGTGTGGATTATCGGAATAGCAGCCGGAATACTGGCTTCGCCTATTGGTAAGGCAATACAAAAAAGAAAATACACCGGCTTGACGCGCAGTGTTACCCATAACAGATCACAATCCTAAAGGAACATATCAGCGGCCTAGATGCCTCCCCGGGGTCAGATTAAGACCCAGAGGAGGTATAATGTTTTACACCCAGTTTCCAAAGGAGAAAACATGGCAGGATAAACAGGCATGCCGTGAGCGGCAGCAAGCTATAGAAAGGTTTTCCCCGGTCCAGCAAAAAGAGAAAAGGATAGTACTGGATCAGCCCATAGGGGATTACGAATGTACACAGCTGCATAATTCTTTTGCCATAAATGGAGATTGGATACTTTCCGTATTCCCGCGCGCCGTCTGTGAAGATATTCATAAATTCCAGTCCTTCTATTGTAAAGAAGCAGATGGATGCATAAATCAGAAAAAGTCCGCTAAAGACGACCGTTCCGCCAATCAGCATAAGCAGCACCGTTATGACTTTGGCAGGAGTCCAGCGCACGCCGCTTACTGTAAATCCGTAAACGAACATGACCAGAGCCTGCAGGATGCGCCCGATACGGGAAAACTCGATACGGCTGCCGAGAACTAAAAGAATCTCATGCCGGGGACGTACAAGGACACGGTCAAATTCGCCCTGTTTGATCATGCTGTCAAAGGTGTCAAATCCTCTGGCAACGGATTCAGCCAGCGAAAATTCCATCAGCGTGATACCAAAGCACAGGAGAACTTCATTGTAGGTAAAGCCCTCCACATTAGAAAAACGNTGGAACATAAAGTACATGCCNANAAAAANATTAAAAGANACAAGAAACTGTCCAACACATGTCAAAAAGAAAGAAGTCTTATACTCCATCAGGCTTTTCAAATGCATGACAAAAAATTTNCCATATAATCNCATCTGNTCAACCTCCCTGTATCGTAATTTTTTTCATNGCAANAAANTCCAGAANGCGNCCGATTCCAATCAGNGCAAANAGCCAGAAGAACTGAAGAAAGAGAGCGCGNCCCATAGCATTGCCGGAAAGATCCCCGCTGTAGATGCGCAAAGGCACATTCTGCATGGAGGCNAAAGGNAGCAGNTCTAAAAATGCCCGTATCTTCNNAGGGAAAAAGGGCAGNGGAATGGTGGCTCCCGAGAGAAATTCCACCACGGAGACAGCGACCATGCGGATTCCGGCGGGGGATATGGTAAAGAATGAAAGCATATACACAAGCATACAAAAAGCNACCGTCACACCTACNCCGNTAAACAGTGTAAGGAGAAAGAGAAGGAATGCCTGTGGGTTTGCCGGAAGCATCAGTCCATAGGGAGCGGGAANNAAAGCNGNAACCAGTAANATNGGCATACAGCGCAGTACTGCTTTCGACANTCTGTTTGCCAGACTNCTTGAAAACCACATATTGTAAATANTNATAGGGCGGCANAGNTCATAGGAAATATTTCCATTNACAATGGAATCAAATATTTCGTTTTCCATCATCCATGCCATAAAAAGGGTAAGAAATGCCTGCTGCATCCACACATAAGCGCAGGTTGCCTGAAAGGTCATGGGGAAAGAAGAGGNATCTGTCCGGTAAAAGGCNCGGAACATAAGAATTTCCATACNTNCCCATACNAACTGTGTCAAAATTCCGGCNAATGCAGCGGTCCGGTATTGTAAGCCCATGCTGAAACGAAGGCGGAAAAAGGCAATATATTTTCTCACAGCGCACCTCCTTAAAGATTATGGCTGCGGTAAAAGCCAGCCAGAGCCTCTTCGGCAGAGTTGAATCCAGATTTAATTTCTTCCAGNCTTCCGTCTAACAGGATGGNGCCNTTTCCAATCANGATGATTCTGTTTGTTAGNGCCTCNATATCCTGCATATCATGGGTNGTTAANATAACGGTAGTTTTCTTTTCNCTATTCAGTTGTAAAATGAANTCCCGGACNGCCAGTTTTGANACGGCATCTAAACCGATGGTGGGTTCATCTAAAAAAAGCANCTGNGGACCATGCAGAAGAGAGGCTGCAATTTCNCAGCGCATCCGCTGCCCCAAAGANAGTTGCCNGGCAGGCGTCTTTAGCAAATCTGAAAGATGCAGCATANCGCTCAGCTGTTCCAGATTCCGGCGGTAAGNCNNATGNTCGATCCGATAGATTTCCTTAAGAAGTTCAAANGAATCCAATATNGGAACATCCCACCACAACTGCGTGCGCTGACCGAAGACGACTCCGATGTTTTTTACATATTCAATTCGATTTTTCCAGGGAATCAATCCGTTTACGAGACAGGTGCCNGTATCGGGGGTAAGAATACCGCTTAAAATTTTGATNGTAGAACTCTTTCCGGCGCCGTTGGNTCCTATGTAGCCCACCATTTCACCATCATTTATGGTGAAAGAAACGTCGTCGAGAGCGTGAATGTACTCATATTCCTTATGGAATAGAGCTTTGAATGCCGAAGNAAANCCGGCATCACGTTTNGAGACCTTNTAGGTCTTGCNTACATGCTGCATTGTAATCATGTCTGCTTCCTCCTGGTAGTTTTATAATCGTATAACTTGCCAAGTCGGTCTGCTATCTCTGGGGATTTGCCAGAGAATNACCGCAGGTAAGTATGAAATTGTATAGGAAACGGCTTTAGTCGTTTCCGTTTCGCTCAATGCCGGCTGTCGGCAGCGCGAAAGGAATTTAAGAATANCACAGCCCTGTCTGAAAGTCAATCTTTTGTTATGGCTTTATTNCATTTTTTTGGCGTTTTACTACATGCAGCNTTTTNAAATTAAGATTTTACAGAAAAAAGACGATATAAAAGATAAGGCATAAGATTATTTATCATGCACAGGAAAGNACATACAGCAAAACCGGGGGTAATGGATTACCCTGATTAATGGAGGTAGAAGGATCTATGAAAGTGCAGAACACAACGATTTTTATGGGNGACAATACNNNNAGCNCAGGATACGGCATAGCNCGTGATAAGANCGGTCAGGCAAGTATCTTTGCAGGNAACAGGAATGAGAAGCCGGANCTCATAGCCCAGAGGCAGCAGCAGGCCAAAAAGCAGATTATGAAGATTGTAGGCGACGCNTGGGGAAGCGACCGAAAGNTGGAGGATAGTNTGACTGAAAGCAGAAATAAGCTGAAAATCCACAAGGAGACTATTGGAGAGGCAAATGAAGANCTGAAGCAGATCAAGGCNGAGAAACAGGCGTTGAAAGAAATCTACAAGGTNGAAGAGNANTCGGAGGAAGAGCAGGATTTAANACTTCTGGAAAAGAAGNTAGATGCCGAANGACCGGGNTCGGGAGTCCGNCTGACATTAGANGAGCAGGAACAGATTGCACAGATTGAGGGCAAAGGTCTTACGGAATATCAGGAGAGATNCCTTGAACTGAAAAANAGAAGCAGCCTTAATGAAGAGAAGAATAGCTGATGCAAAGAAGGGGATANAGGAAGAAAATGCTGCCATTTCCAATATGAAAGAGGCAAATNTGAAATCCCAGACCATGATCAANGCNNAGNNGGCGGCGGATGAAATAAAGGATGCNCTCAANGATGANATNATCGGCATGCTGATAGATGAGGCGAAGGANCANATCGACGAGGAAATGGAAGAAAAGAAGGAANCAGCCGAAGAGAAAGCCGAGAAGGAAAAGGAAGANCAGGAGCGGATCGAGAAGCAGAAAGAANAAAAGGAAGAAAAAGAAGCCTTTACAGAGGAAATCGCNGATTCTACCAGTTCTATNTTGGAGGCGGAANGCNCCATGGGAGAGGCTNTGAAAGAAATCAGAAAAATCATGGANGAGATGAAGCTGATGGAAGAAGACCTGAANGGGGCAGCAGTGGACACCGTTAAATAGAACNGAAGGATTTGGAGGCAGNNAATTATGAAAGTACAAAATACAACAATCTTTATGGGNGATAGCACCCGGAGNGAAAGGCATAATGGAGNTATACCGGAAAAGAACGGNCAGCAGAATGTTTTTGCAGGAGACATAAATGGAAGCTTAGATCCAATTGCCCGGAAACAGCAGGAAGCNAAAAAACAGGTGATGAAGATCATCGGTGACGCACGTAAGAGCGATCAGAAGCTGGAGGATGATCTGTCTGAGAGAAGAAATAATATCAAGAAGCACAAAGAGACGATTGGAAAAGCAAATGATGAGCTTAAACTNATCNATAATGCNAGGCAGGAACTCAGAGAGCATTACGGCATCGAAGAGGATTCCCAGGAGGAGCAGGATTTAAAACTGTTGGAGAAGGAGAGGAAGTCTNACAAGCCGGATGCTCAAATTGTGTTGACCGCGCAGGAGNAAGAGCGCCTNCAGCAGATNAGGGAAGAGGGGCTTACGGAGTATCAGGAGCGTTCCATGGGCATGTTAAACAGTGGTTCCCCTTATGAGCAGGAAATCNCAGANGCNCAGAAGANNATAAAAGANGAAGACGGAGCGATTTCTGTTATTAAAGNTGCGATTTTAAAATCAAAGACAATGATAAAGGCACAGCAGGCTGCGGATGATGTGATGGAGGCAGCNAGGGATGAAATCATAGGTATGCTTGTGGATGAATCCAAGGANCATATTGATGAGNAAATGGANGANAAGANGGAAGCAGCCNAGGAGAAAGCCGAGAANGAAAAGGAAGAACNGGAAAAGATCGAGAAGCAGAAGGAAGATAAAAAAGAGNGGGAAGAATTTTCNGAACAGATTGCAGCTTCCACNGAGTTTGTCGTAGAAGCAGAAAAATCCATNGAGGATATCCAGAGGGAAGTNAAGAAAATCATGGATGACATGAANCTGTTNGAAGAGGATATGAAAGGGGCAGCAGTAGATACCANCCAATAACTGTTTAGNCATTCTTCAAATGAAANTTCTTTTTCTGAAAGAAAATGGGTGAGAAAATCATCCCAGAGTTTATCCGGTGTTTTGTCNGGNAGAAAAGTNTAAAAAGCGGTGGCAGTGATGCAGGTGAGCATACTGCCATCGTATTTTATGTTCAGCACGAAAGCTTTGATATCAGATAAAGAAACACTGGCGTNTCCNNCNGTTANTATCTGCTGGATNATTTCAGGNTTTAGATGCAGTATAAGCTTGAAACCAACGGGGGTACGCTTCCCTTTAATCAGATCAAAGCATATGGAACGCATATCTTTCCACTCAGAAAATGGATAGGGCGGAAGGATAGAATCATCATTGATGTCACCGGTAAAAAAATCTTTTTCAATATGACCATCNATTACNAAAGTATTGTAGGTGGTGATAGAGGCTTCCGCCAATAAAAAGGAATCGAAAGCATCGGTTCCNAGCAGTCTGCCCATAAAANTTTTCACATCTTTAATCTGATAGGCTTTCATNAATAGNTACTCCTGTTGTTNTNTGGCAAATTTTTAAGATACATCGCCGTGCAAAGAAAAATNATGATTGTGNATATTTNTGCGCCTGNTCTGCAATNAGTGCCTGATCNTCAAAATAATTNATNTTCATNGANTTTTTAACATCNTCCAGNGTCTTTGAAGCNNNTTNTCTTGCATCNATACTGCCCTTGCGGAGAATTTCGTAAACNGCNGGAATATCNTTTTCCCATTCTTTTCTTCTGGAGCGGATNGGAGATAANTCCTCCTGAAGCACNTTGTTNAAGAATTTNTTTACCTTCACATCACCNAGACCGCCTCNGGTGTAATGNGCNTTCAANTCNTCCAGATTTGCATATTCCGGCAGNTANTCTGCAAACATTTCATCTTTGCAGAAAGCATCCAGATAAATGAAGACAGGATTNCCTTCCACCTGACCNGGATCGGAAACCTGAAGATGGTTTGGATCGGTAAACATGGACATTACTTTTTTGCGGACNTCCTCTTCTGTATCGGAAAGATAAATGCAGTTGTTTAAGGATTTGCTCATTTTTGCTTTNCCGTCAATACCCGGAAGACGAAGGCATGCCTTGTTGTCTGGAAGCAAAACATCAGGTTCCACCAAAGTATCTCCATAAACAGAATTAAATTTCCGGACGATTTCTTTTGTCTGCTCCAACATGGGAAGCTGATCTTCCCCTACGGGAACGGTAGTAGCCTTAAACGCGGTGATATCTGCCGCCTGACTGATGGGGTAAGTAAAGAAGCCTACAGGAATGCTGGCTTCAAAGTTACGCATCTGAATTTCTGATTTTACGGTAGGATTCCGCTGCAGTCTGGAAACGGTCACAAGATTCATATAGTAAAAAGAAAGCTCGCAAAGTTCAGGAATCTGCGACTGAATCAGAAGAGTGGATTTTTCAGGGTCAAGACCGCAGGATAAATAGTCCAACGCTACTTCAATAATGTTCTGACGCACTTTCTCAGGTTGCTCGGCGTTGTCGGTAAGAGCCTGGGCATCGGCAATCATAATAAAGATTTTATCGTACATACCGGAATTCTGCAGTTCCACCCGCCTTTTTAAGGAACCTACATAGTGACCTACATGAAGACGACCTGTAGGTCTGTCACCGGTTAAAATGATTTTTGACATATCGTTTACTCCTTTTACTGCTTTTATGTATGGCAAATGCCTTTCTGGATTATTATACACTATCAGAAGAAAATTTCCTACAGAATTTTTTGACCGATTGAGGCATTTGATATAGAATAGTTATTGTTTAGGGGCAATGTCAGTCAGATAAGGGGCGGCAGCCTTGGGGCAGTTATCCTCCTGCATCAGGTCTTGCAAAAAACTGTTTCGGGACCTATGTACAGTGGTAAGAAGGATTATGCAGCCCTTATGTGGGGACTGGTGCCGAACGCAAACGGCGTATTGACCCATCCATGGGTCAAATTACGCCTTCGGCGGACATCGTGTACGCCGATTGCTGTGTATCCAAAGGGCTGCTAAATCCTTCTAACCACTTCCCATAAGGTCCCGGCACAGTTTTTTGCAAGACCTGATGCAGGAGGACAACTGCCCCAAGGCTGCCGCCCCTTATCTGACTGACATTGCCTCTGAACAGTAACATAGAATAGTTATTAGTCCGCATCAGCAAGATTAGAAATACGTTATAGCGTAAATCATGAGTTTGATGCAAAAGAACATTTGATAATGATTGGACAGAGGGAAGATGTAAAAGGTCTTCTTACGAAATTTGAATATGCAAAAAATAAGAGAAATCATAAATAGAATAATAGCAGATTTAAAAGAATTTCGTTGGGCTTTCCTTGCGGTTCTGGTTTATTATCTGCTGATACATACCATGTTTGACGCTTTTTGCCCCATACTGATATTGACCGGAATACCTTGTGCAGGCTGCGGGCTTACCAGAGCGTTCCTTTTTCTTTTAAGCGGGCAGGTCAGACGTTCCATAAATATCAACCCTTCGATTCTGTTGATCCTGCTTTTTTTGCTGTACTGCGGATATTTCCGCTATGTCAGGGGCAGGAAGGTAAAGGGATTTGGCGCTGCACTTGGTATTTTGATCGTATGCATGCTTGCAATTTATGGTTACCGCATGTACCTCTACTTCCCAGACAGAGCGCCTTATGTGTATATGGACAACAACATAGCGGTCAGGGCGCTTCCGGGTTATAACGAATGGATTCATCATATACTCGAAACCATTCGTTTTTGGCGCACGGAGAGATGAGAAAGAAGCATGTGGCAGTTAACGAGTCCATCGCCCGGAAGCACCGCAGGGAAGAATCAGACCGTTGCTGCTTACGGGAAGACCAATTTCCGAGGAAGCCACCTGCCCGCCCAATTTTTTGACGACTGTGGTGTTTAGCATGTAGGTAAGGACGGCAGGCTGCAAACCTGTTGTGTAGGAATTAATGAGAAAGAACAGGGAATCTTTACTAAGCAGCTTGGTGGTCAGTTCGATAAAAGGATAGACACTGTCCTCGATTTTCCAGATTTCCCCTTTGGGTCCTCTCCCGTAAGAAGGAGGGTCCATGATAATGCCGTCATAGGTATTGCCGCGGCGGATTTCCCGTTCTACGAATTTGACGCAGTCATCCACCAGCCAACGTATGGGGGCATCAGAAAGACCGGAAGCGGCAGCGTTTTCTTTTGCCCAGGTGACCATTCCCTTGGATGCATCCACATGAGTGACGCTTGCACCGGCTTTAGCAGCAGCCAGTGTAGCCCCTCCTGTATAGGCAAATAAATTCAGAACCTTAACGGGACGATTTGCATTTTTGATAATCTGTGAAAACCAATCCCAGTTCACGGCCTGCTCAGGAAAAAGACCTGTATGCTTAAAACTGAAAGGTTTCAAATGGAAGGTGAGCTCACGGTATTTGATGCTCCATTCATTGGGAAGCTGAAAAAATTCCCATTCGCCGCCGCCTTTGGCGCTGCGGTGATAATGGCCGTTTAGATGATTCCATTCTTTTGCTTCTTTACTAGTATTCCATATGACCTGCGGGTCAGGACGAAGGAGAATATACTTTCCCCAACGCTCCAGCTTTTCACCGCAGGAGGTATCTATCACTTCATAATCTTTCCAATTATCTGCTATCCACATAAAATTTCCTTTCGCTCATTATGATGGTATTTGGGGGGATACAGTCAGGTCAAGGCAGGCAAGGGTGCATGGAATAGTAGACTGCGTTTAAGCTGCCCCTGCAATGCGTCTGTCACATACCTATGTACAGCGATAAGAAGGACTAGGCATCCCAGCCATAGGTGCATCATGGAGGACGCAAACGGCGTATTGGTCCATCCATGGACCAAGTTACGCCTTCGGCGGACGTCCTGTCCGCCGATTGCTGGATACTTAAGGGGATGCCAAGTCCTTCTAACCGCTTCCCATAAGGTCTGAGACAGACGCATTGCAGGGGCAGCTTAAACGCAGTCTACTGTTCCATGCACCCTTGCCTGCCTTGACCTGACTGTATCTTCTCACGCGCCTATGCTAATGTCGCTCCATTTTCTAGTGCCCTAATGCACTCATTCATTCTTCTGTTTTAGATAATAGAGAAATCTGGTTAAAAAAGCAAGGATTTTGTGGTATTCTTTTATAAATAGCATAACAGTTTAGGGATGCTTCCGAGTGAGGACAGTGACGAGCAGCAAGGAATAAGAGTACGAAATGAGAGTATAAAGAAGAATACAAGAAAAATTTAAGTTAGGCAAAGCTTTACGTCTGAGAAGCGTGTGGGTGGGGAGGATTGGGGATGGATGGGGCGGCTGAGGGAAAGGGCATTGTATCTGCCGCAGACCTTATGGGAAGCGGTTAGAGAGACTTAGTATCCCTTCGAATGCCAGCAATCGGCGGACAGGATGTCCGCCGAAGGCGTAACTTGGTCCATGGATGGACCAATACGCCGTTTGCGTCCTCCATGAT
>JAAVAE010000036.1 GCA_014804245.1 Lachnospiraceae bacterium
TCGCAGCCGAAGATCTGGCAGCCTAAGCCTTTCCCCTTTGCCCAGAAGAAGGCTTTCGCATATCTGGCGGCGAACAGCGCCGGGATCAGCGGTATCTTATCCCCCTGGCCGGAAGTGACCGGCATGATGAGCCCGCCTTTCTTGCACACCAGCACGCTGCTCATGGTGATGGCTTCCTCATCATTGATCCTCTCCATCTGGCAGGACATGCCTTCCGTATTCTCCCACCGCTCTTCCAGCTCCATGTAGCCGTCGCACATATGGGTCTCTTCATTCTTCTTGCAGCTGTCAAAATAAGGGATGTTGATCCCTGCCTCACAGTCCCTGCAGTTGGCTTTTTCCTTTCCGTTTTCCTTGTAGCCGCGTTTCTTCTTCACGCATAATTTTTTGACGCCGGTTCCATTTACACAGATCAGCCCGGCTCCATCCACCAGATAATCCTTTCCCATCTTTTGTTCCCCCTTTTGCTTTACAAGATTATTGTTAAATCCATTTCTTTGGTTTTTACGATTATTTTCTTACTAAAATATTCTATATTTCTTTCAATCCTTTAGCAATAAATTCGAACAAAAGGTAATAAAAATCACTCCGTAAATTCCAGCAAACCAATCATATTTCTGTTTTTCTACACCACGCTTATACATAATTCACTATAATTGTTGCATTTTTTATCCACAAGGCTGAACTGCTACTTGTGCAACTGATATTTGCTTTTTTGCGCTTACCGAATTCTTTATTTCTCTCACCATATACTCTATAATCACAGTAAAGGAGTAATTTTATGAACACGAATGTTATATCAAAATATTTACAATTCCTACGTAAAAGTCACAATTACACGCAAGACGATTTAGCCCAAAAATTAGGCATATCCCGACAGGCAGTTTCCAAATGGGAAACCGGAATATCCATTCCCGATTTAGAGGTTTTGCTAAAAATTTCTAAATTATATGAGGTTACCATAAATGATATATTGGAACCCAAGGTGCATCTACAGAAGATAACTGATTTTGAGCAAATACCCACACTCCCTGAAAACGAATTAAGAGAAGCATTAAAACAGTTTGACACTCCTTCTCTTGTAATAGCCTTAATGGGGGCGTCACCCGAAACAAACAATTTCGTAGAAAGATTGTTTCCCGATATCAATTATGAAACGGCAAGAATGAATATTGGCAGAATCAAACTAGAAACTGTTGAGGATATGCAGAAACAAATTATCTCTATGATAAATTTGTTACACGCAAATGACACTTGTCATATGAATATCTTCAACCAACAGCAACTCCCAGACCAGGATATCCGTATGTTTTTGATAAGGGCTAAGAATAGCACCTATGTTACCAACAACAACACATCTTCACCCTCAAAGCCTGCTTCCAAAGATTATTGCTATTCAGAGGGAGATTATACCTATACGGACACTTATATGGGAGATGAACATTTTGCAGGAGAAGAAGCGGTCTGGATAAAAGGAACTCCTGTATATGCAATGAATTATTACGGACAGATTTTAAGTGAGAATTTCGATATAGCTTTTTTGAAGGAAATGCTCTCTCTCGTATCATACGAAAGGCCTTTCAGAGGACCGGAATATTATCAAAAGGGAGACTATGCCTATCATTGCCAGGTACATGGAGATTTTAATTGCTTCCACGGGGAGGAAATCATTTATTGCAAGCAGGAAAAAGTATATTTCTGTATGTTTCATGGAGGTAGCTTATCTTGAAAATAATTGAAAAAGAAGTCATGACAAAGGATTTGCTTACAAAGTCAAATCTGCCCGCCAGTGATTATGTGATCAATCCTTATATTGGATGCCCCCACGCTTGTAAATATTGCTATGCACGATTTATGAAAAGATTTACAGGTCATACGGAAGCATGGGGAAGTTTTATCGATATAAAATGTTGTGATAAACCCATAAACATAAAAAAACTGCACCATAAATCCGTTTTTATTTCTTCTGTGACGGATTGCTATAATCCGTTTGAAGAAAAGTACCAGGCTACAAGACGGATATTGGAACAACTAAAGGCAGCAGATTGCTTTGTTACGATTTCAACAAAATCAAACCTGATTTTAAGGGATATCGACCTATTAAAGCAGTTTCAGAATTTAACGGCAGCCGTTTCGATCAACACTCTCGATGAAAATTTTCAAAAAGATATGGATTGTGCCAGCAGTATCAGAGAACGGATTGAAATATTAAAAACGCTGCATTCACAGGGCATTCACACCGTATTATTTATGTCGCCTATCTTTCCATTCATAACAGACTTTAAAGAAATTATTGAGGCGACAAAGGCGTACGTCTGCGAATACTGGTTTGAAAATCTGAATTTACGGGGGGAATATAAACAGGATATTTTGTTATACATATCTGAGCATTACCCACAGTATTTATCAGATTATAAGAAAATTTACAATGAGAAAAACTTAAAATATTGGGAGCAGCTTGCAGGCGATATAGATCAATATTGTCAGAGCAACCATATAAAATATACAAATTACTTTTATCATAGTCTGCTGGTGGCGCAAAAGGAAAGAAAACTGCCCCTTTGAAACATTCCGTTTTTCTATTGACTTATGCAGCTTTTTTGATATACTTTTTATAATAGTTCTATATAGAACTGTTCTAATATGATTTGAGGTGATTGGTTGGAAACAAAAGGTGGATTTTATATCACGCAAATAAAGCAGCTTCAAGACAGAATTTTTGAAAGGCTGCTTCTTGAAAATGGAATTGAAATAAGCGGCGGGCAGGGAAGAATTCTGTTTATCCTATGGAAAACAGATCATCTGACGATCAGCGAGATAAGCGAGAAAACATCCCTTGCCAAAAACACAATATCCGTTGTAATAAACGGAATGGTGAACAAAGGAATCGTAGCAAGAACCATCAATTCAGAGAACCGCCGTCAGACCATCATATCCCTTACAGATTATGCCAGATCTTTACAAGCAAAGTATGAGGTCGTATCAGAGCAGATGAATACATTGTTCTATCAAGGATTTTCAGAGGATGAGCAAAAGCAATTTGAACATTATCTTTCCCGGATTCTTGATACATTAACAGAAAAGCTGCATACAAACAAATAATTTTAAAGTTAGGAGGATTTCCGATGAAAACACGAGAACATATCATTGAATTTATCCAAAAGCAAAAAGTCGCCTTTATTGCTTCTGTGGACGAAAACGGTTTCCCAAATATGAAAGCAATGTTCGTTCCACGCAAAATAGAAGGAAATTGTTTTTATTTCACAACCAATACATCTTCCATGCGTTCACAGCAGTATATGAAAAACCCCAAGGCAAGCATATACTTTTTTAACAAAGGCCGCTTCCGGTACGAGGGCATCATGTTGATTGGTACAATGGAAGTATTACAGGATGACGCTGTAAAGAAAGAGATCTGGTGTCCCGGCGATACAATGTTTTATAAGCAGGGCGTTACTGACCCTGATTACTGCGTATTGAAATTTACAGCAGTAAAGGGCAGGCATTATTGTGACCTGAAAACAGAAAGTTTTGAGATTGGGGATTTAAAATAACCAGTCTCCCTACTGCCGCAACTCCCTTAATAAGAATACAGCAGCTGCGCCGTGCTTTCTCCGGCTTTCAGCCGATATACGTCTGTGCGCAGTCTTATGCAAAATAGAAAATATCACAAAATTTTCACAATTTTTTCACCATTAATTCAAGTTTCACATGTAAACTTAGCAAAGATTAAAGAAGGGAGACTTTTATGGATTATCGCCATGAGTGGAAACACGAAATCAATCAAACCGATTTACTTGTTCTGCGGCAGAGGCTGCGTGCAATCGCAATCCCTGATCCTCATGCCATCGACGGCAAATATATGATACGGAGCCTGTATTTTGACAATGCTGCCAATAAAGTTCTGCGTGAGAAATTGGATGGTGTCAGCCGCAGGGAAAAATTCCGCATCCGCTATTACAACGGTGATACTTCCCTAATCCATCTGGAAAAGAAAAGCAAAATAGGCGGGCTTGGTAAAAAGCAAACCGCCAGTCTCACCGCAGCTCAAGCCCAGTCTATCGCAAATGGCTGCCTGGATTGGATGTCAGATAGTTCAGAAGAATTGATCCGTGAATTACATACCAAAATGCAGCTGCAGGGACTACGGTCCAAAATCATTGTTGATTACATAAGGGAACCGTTTATCTTTGGTCCCGGCAATGTCCGGGTTACCCTCGACTATAATATCCGAACAGGCTTTAGCTGCTCTGATTTCTTGGATCCATCCTGCACCACAATTCCCGCGGGAGACGCACCTATCATTCTGGAAGTGAAATGGGATCATTTTTTGCCGGACATTATCCGTGATGCCATACAGCTTCCCGGACGGCGGGTAACCGCCTTTTCAAAATATGCACAATGCCGTATCTACGGCTAAGTAAAGGAGTAAATCGTTATGACATTCAATGATATTTTTAAATCCAGTTTTCTTGAAAATGTATCTGCCGTCAGCCTTTTGGATATGGCATTGGCGCTGGCACTCGCCTTTGGTCTGGGAATGTTTATCTTCCTTGTTTACAAAAAGACCTATCAAGGAGTCATGTATTCCTCCAGCTTCGGTGTTACACTGATTGCTCTGACTCTGATTACAACACTGGTGATTCTTGCCGTCACAAGTAATGTGGTACTGTCCTTGGGAATGGTAGGCGCTTTATCCATCGTCCGCTTTCGTACTGCCATCAAAGAACCGCTGGACATTGCGTTCCTATTCTGGTCTATCGCTATCGGTATCGTGCTGGCGGCTGGAATGATCCCCCTGGCTGTTATCGGCAGTGTCATCATCGGCATCATTCTTCTTGTTTTTGTCAACCGGAAATCCCACTGCAATCCATACATCGTAGTCATCCAATGTGATGGTCACGACAGTGAGACTACGGCAAAAGCCTACCTTGACAAAGTGACAGAACGCTGTACAATCAAAAGCAAAAGCGCACAAAAGGGCAGTCTGGAACTGACAATGGAAATTCGATTAAAAAATGACAACACAGACTTCATCAATGCTCTATCAGAGATGCAGGGTGTTAACAGCGCGGTTCTGGTCAGCTATAACGGCGATTACACAGGGTAAGGAGGCTCTGCCATGTCAACACACAAAAAGATTGACGTTATTTGTATTGTTTCCACCATTCTCACGATTGTGCTGACAGTCCTGCTTATGGGTGAAAAGGTTCTTGCTATTACGCCTGCCGTAAGCGAAGAAGTCATCAGCGATATGTTTACCGCCAATGATTTAAACGCTGATTGGGATACTTCCTCTGCTACCAAAATAGCACTATCTGACCAGAACTGTGCTATAAGCGGAAACGGAGCCTATGTTCATGACGGAGACGTTTATATCGCATATGCAGGTCATTATGTACTTACTGGTGAGCTTACAAATGGAAGCGTTATTATTGATGCTGATAAAAATGATAAAATATGGATATTGCTGGATGGTGTAACACTTCATTGTGACAACGACGCAGCAATCCGAATTGAACAGGCAGATAAAGTATTTCTAACGCTGGCAGACGGCACAGAAAATACAATCTCTTCCGGCGCACAGTACGAGTCAGAAATAGCTGCTTCGGGCGTAGATGGGACGATTTATTCCCGGGACGATCTGACAATCAACGGAACTGGCTCCCTTGTGGTAAGTGCTGAGTATAATCATGGAATTGTATGCAACGATGATTTGGTAATTGCCGGCGGCAATATTACGATAAATGCAGTCCAAGATGGCATTCATGCCAATGACAGTGTGCGTATTCAGAATTCTGAGATTTCTATTTCTGCCGGTGATGACGGAATTACTGTATCAAACGATGACGAGACATCATTTCTTTATATTGAATCAGGAAATATTTCTATTCCAACCTGTTACGAAGGACTTGAAGCCGTGGATATCACAATTGCCGGCGGAACCATTGACATCATGCCAACAGACGATGGAATTAATGCCAGCGGCAGCGGCGATGACTCCGTCATCCGTATCACAGACGGCGACATTACGATTATAAACCCGTCTGGCAGGGATGCGGACGGATTGGATTCCAACGGCAGTATCTACATTGAGGGCGGTAAAGTCTTCATCAGCGTTTCGGATCTCGGGGGAAACTATGCGCTTGACTACGGAAGTGAAAACGACGGTGAGTGTGTAATCAGCGGCGGCACGGTGATTGCCTGTGGCGGAAGTGCTATGGCGGAGGGCTTCGACGCCAATTCCTCTCAAGGCTTTTTAATGTACAATACAACCGCTTCGGCCGGTACCACAATAAGCCTAGCGGATTCCGCCGGCAGAGAACTTCTTTTTGAGGAGATTCCCTGTAGTTTTTCTTCTATTGTGCTCAGTACATCTGATCTGAAATTGGGTGATACCTGCACCCTTACAATTGATGGCGTGCAAGAGCAGATTACGATTGATAACGCTTCGGTCTCCGGCTTCGATCCAGCCGGAATGTTTGGCGGTGGTATGCGGGATAACAGAAACCACAATGAAATACAGGAAGTCAGCGGAAGACCGCATATGCCTGATGCAGGACAGATTCAGGAAAATGGAGGACGTCCCCCTATGCAAGACCATGGACAGATGCATCCCGAGGAAAGTTTTTCATCTTCCGGTATTTCATCTGATACATTTATTTTGCTCGGCATTTCCGTACTTTTCCTTATGGCAGGCTTATTTATTGCGATAAAAATCAAGCACTAATTAAGGTCGTCATTAAAAAAATACATGAAATTACAAAAGGGCTGTAAACAGCCCTTTATTGCTAAAACACTAGTTTATCCTTCTTCGACGGCTTTCGCTCTTCTTCCGATCGTTCCCTCCTTCAAAACAGGGCTCAGCTTTTTATATACCANCATCGTCACTANAGATACACTGCATCCTTTCAGCAAGTTCATCGGTGCCACTGCAAAGAGTACCAGTGTNGTCACATCGGTGATATTNGCATTGATGGAAGTTCCCATTCCCACAATAACATCCAANGGCATTCCATAGAGAGTTGCAAATGCCGGAAGCAGATAAATGGCATTAAACATGGTTCCGAACACTGTCATAATCATNGTTCCCACCGCTGAGGCAGCAATTGCNTTTTTCTTAGTCTTTTTAAACATATAAATAATAGAAGCCGGCAANATAAAACTGCATCCAATTACAAAGTTCGCCAGATCGCCTACAAANGCTGTGNTGGTTCCNTTCACAAACAGCTTCAGCAGAATCTTGCAAAACTCAATCATGATACCAGCCACCGGTCCGAANGCAAAGGCGCCTATCAGTGCNGGAAGTTCACTGAAATCCAGCTTATAAAAGGGAGGTGCAAAGAANACCGGNAAATCAAAAATATGAAGCACCATNGCNACTGCCGAAAANACACCAATCATTGCCATCTTGCGGGTCGTAAGGATTCTCTCCGTATCATTATTTTTCTTTTTGANCAGTTTCTCTGACAGGTAAGCAATCCCGAACAGGGCTATTGCTATCCCTACTGATACCAACACAAATACGACATTGTCTTTTACACTCGTCCATAATCCATTATTCATTTCATNTTCCTCCTAAAATCTTCCGCAACTGCGGTATTTGGCCTTTGCCAGATTTTNAGAAAGGTTCTTCCGTTTGACAAAAAAATCCCCAGATGCTTTCGTAAAGCATCCGGGGCACATTCTTTGCATTTTGCACATGACTGTTTCAGCTGTTTAGCCAAAACAATCCATTTCTTCTCTCATCCAGACTTTACTGTTGGTTTTGGACTTGCACCAAATCAGCCATTTCGTTTCTGCCGCCTGCAGCACGGCTAAAACTCATGGGTCGCGGACTATACCGCCAGTAGGGAATTTCACCCTGCCCCGAAGAACTTTTCTATATTTACGTAAGATAGAATATCACGGAAATACTATAAAATCAAGGAGTTTCGGAAATTTTTTTGAAACTGATTTCTTGATAAAATATGCTTTTCTTCACATAAATTCCCATAAGTTCACATAAATTTACTTGAAGATGGTGTAAATTTGGGTGTAAACTCAGACGTAATCTTTTCCGCATATTTATTGGTGTTTTCCAGCTTATCCAGCTCTCTTTTTACCCTTCCTAAGTCAACATGATTGTACACTCGCATTGTAGTTTTGATATTGCGGCATTGTCATACATAGACAACCATAAAAAGAAATAGCATCCCACCGCCTAAAGCGAATGCTATTTCAAAATAGATAATTCAACTTTATATGAAAACTTATTTCCTATAAATTTAAATAATCTNTTGGTAAAATTGCCTTTATTTCTGACGTTTTATAATCGTCTATATTTCTTGTCACAATGTACTTTGCATTGTATGCCTTTGCACATTCCATCTGCAAGCAATCTTCAAAATCTGAAAAAACCTCATTCTGAAGTCCTGAAAGCAACTTAGCTTTATCTATCCCCTCTACATCAAAGATTGAACAAAGATTAACTAATANTTCTCTCCGNTCTTTTGCGTTGTAATCTTTCCTTAATATAAANAACATGTTAGAAATAGAATGNGCTGCAATACATCCTNTTACTGTCCCTTCTACNCATGCNTGAACAATCTTCTTGGCATCTTCGTAAAATGGTTCTCTTGTGAGAAGATAATCAAGTAATACATTTGTATCAACCAGAATCCTATTTGCCATATTTNTCTTCCCTATAAGAAGCTAATTCGGTATCATAATCCGTAACAGTTCCTTTCTTGCGTAACTGCTCTAATCTCATAAATGCTTCTTTCCTTTCTGATTGATTGTCATTGTATAAGCNATTTACACCTTGCATGATCTGTAAAATAAAACTCACTTTATCTTCTGGCAACTTTTCTAACTCTCTTATCGCACTTTGTCTTAATGCTGTCATAGAAACGCCTCCTCTACATCTGATATTATCATTTTTACACTAATATTATAACATTTTTCTTTATTCTAAACAATCTCAACTGTAAGTCCACATGAATAGAAATTTCCTACGAAAAATCTACTTCCTAAAATGAAATTTCCACAAAGCTTCCATTCCTGCTCAGCGCAAAATGCAGATGAGAACCGGTACTTCCGCCTGTGTTTCCCACCGTGGCAATCTGCTCTCCCTGCTCTACCCTCTGTTCTGTCTCTGCCAAGATCTCATCGNAATGGGCATAATAAGTCATATCTCCATTGTCATGCAGGAGAATCACATAATTCCCACAGTACGCATCCGTTCCCGTCTCAAACACAAACCCCGAGGCGGCAGCTTTCACCGGAGTTCCTGTTTCAGCTGCAAAGTCAATGCCGCTATGCATTTTTGCTTCCTGCGTCACTGGATGAATCCGTACCCCATATACATCCGATACACGGCTGTATTCCGTAGGACAGATATATTCGATCAATGTATCATTGTATGCGCCTTCTGCCTGCCGCAGCAAAACGGAATGCTTGTCAGACTCCCAAGCATAATATACATGTTCCGTTGTCTGAACTTCATCAGAAGGTATATCTGCACGAGTAATTTGCTCTGCCGGCAAATGTGTCGGCTCTTCTACCCGGATNTGCTCTGCCGGCAGATAAGTCATCTCTTCCACCAGTATCTGTTCTTCTGAAAGTTCATCTTCAAAAATATATTCTGTCTCTATATTGCTGTCNGTTCCGGGAACCGATTCCTTATCTACATCCTGCATCTCCTGGGGAATCATTTCCACTTCTTCCGCCACTGCTTCCCCCTCTGATACTGCAAAATTGCCTTTCCCATTTACCAACAGCAAAGCCGCGACAGCAAAAACTCCCACTGCCAAAANCACCATGACCCAGCTTTTTGTCTCTTTCAGCCTGACCACATTTTTAATTCTTGTTTTCACGCTTTTTTCTCCGAAGGCAATCAGGCATCCTGCCTCTATCCGCTCTCCGGAAAGATATAAAAGGGTATCTACATATGCTTTCCTATTCTCATATCCTGTCTTTTTCAGCACTGCCTCATCACAGGATAGTTCCATATCTTTTTCCATAAAATGAAATGCNNCCCANGCAAGGGGATTAAACCAATGAAGGCACACTCCTATAAAAAAGGCAGGCTTGATCAGATGATCCCAGCGTGCAATATGCACCATCTCGTGAGCGATTACCAACTCCTGTTGCTTCTTTGACAGTCCCNNNGGAAGATANATCACAGGTCTGAACACACCGGAAACAAAGGGATCCCTGACACCTTCNGCNNCCACAACTTNGCACCTTTTTCCGTAACCCGTNCTGATTTNTNCTTCGGAAGTCCTCTTCTCCCCCGANACACNTTCTNTCAACTTTTTTTGAAACAACAGATAACTTACCAAACCATACAAAAGCAAAAGAATACAGCCTGCAAAATAAATACCACCTGCAAAAGTCCATGNCCCTTTCACCTTCATCAGANCNTCTGNCTCAGTTTTTGGGAATTCACTCGTCTCTATTCCNGCTTCCTTTATCTGCACCTTCTCATTTGCAACNCTCTCATAAAGAAGCNGCAGNCTTTCCGCCGACTGCCTATCCTCTCCTACTGTCCAGAGATTCGTTCCTGCCCCTGCTTCTATGAGACTGAAATCCGGGATAATCCCCCAATTTGTTTCCGGTAAAAAAGGACATAAAAGCCGCAAAAACACCACGATCCACAAAATATAAGAGAAAATTCTGGGCGCCCGTTTCAGGAAAAGCCGTAGCAGCAACACTGCCAAGATCACAATAGACGATGCAATGCTCATATTCAATATGATGATAAACATTCTAATCATTCCAGGCAGTCCCCTTTCTCCTCATCCTTCAAATTTTCATCTATAAATCGTCTCATTTCCTCCGCCTCCTGCAAAGAAAGCTTCCTTCCGCTGCAAAATGCCGTCAAAAACCGCGGCAATGAGCCTGCAAATACGTTCTCAACATACTCTCTGCTCTGGGCGCCATAAAATTCTTCTTTGCTCATTCTGGCACGCACCATGGCATTTTCATTCTGAAAGAGCCCCTTATCGCACAGCTTTTTTAAAACCGTATAGGTAGTTGATTTTTTCCAGTTCATTTCCTTTTCACAAATTTTCACCAGCTCCGGTGAAGGCAATGGTTCCCTCTCCCATATGATCTCCGCAAACCTCTTCTCCGCATCTGCCAGCCTATATCTTCCCATTCCTCACTTGTCCCCTTACTCTTTCTCACTTTTATTGCGTCTCGCTTGGTCTATAAACAATAGACCAATTATATTTTTAGTCTATTTGCTATAGACCATTTTGTCAAGAAAAAATGTATTTTTGAGCATCGCTTTTTATATATACTATGTTATCTCGTGTTTCATTAAACTCATCTTTATCCACAATTGCATCTGTTGATCCAATATATTCGCGCTTCCTGATTATCAAAATCTTACTATAGTCCAATCCCAAATTTGTTCTTTTAGAACGGATACTATTTTTAAATTTGAACGCATATTTATGATTAATATGACTCCTATAAGGAACACAAATAAAATAGCCATAACAAGACTGTACTAACAGGCAATTATATGGCCTGCTATTCTTCCTTAAAATTTCTTTATATGGTGGATCAGGGTAGTCAGCATAAAATTTATTCGTTAAGTTCAACACTTGGTAATCAAACGTGTCTTCTTTGTAGCACATAATATCTCCTTAGTAAAAATGGGAGAGCTTACGCCCTCCCACAGTCTTCATCACTCGGTCACTTTTATTTTACCGTTGAGTCAGAACCGTCACTCAACTCACCGCTCTGTCACTTTTATTTTACCGTCCTGTCAGAACAGTCACAGGACTCATATTGTGATGAAGGAATCACACCAGATTCCTTACTTATAATATACTCAATAACCAAAAAACATTCAATAAACAAAAAATAAATATTTTATAAATAAACTCTCATATTTTTTAATTAACATAAAATGCTAAGCGATTACAAAAACTTTCCTGTCACGCTTTCAGGATGATCTGCAATCTCAGAAGGAGTTCCGGTCGCAACAATCCTGCCTCCCTCTTCGCCGCCTCCGGGTCCCATGTCAATCACATAATCGGCGTTGCGGATGACATCCAGATCATGTTCAATTACAATGACCGTTGCTCCATTTTCAATGAGTTTTTCAAACACGCCAAGCAAAGTCTTAACATCTAGAGGGTGAAGTCCGATAGTGGGCTCATCAAAGACAAACACGGAATCTGACTGTGCCTTTCCCATTTCGCCTGCCAGCTTCAGCCGCTGCGCTTCTCCTCCTGAAAGACTCGGTGTCTCCTCGCCAAGCGTCAAATAACCAAGTCCGAGGCTCTGCAAAACAAGCAGCCTCTGATAGACATTTTTCATATCTCTGCAGAATTTCAGTGCCGTATTTACATCCATATCCATTAATTCCGGTAATGAGTATGACGCGCCGTCTTTATTGGTATGCCTGATGCCGTATGCCATCTTCCCATACCTTGAGCCGCGGCAGTCTGCGCATGGCACATCCACATCCGGGAGAAACTGCACATCAAGGCTGATGATTCCCGTTCCATCACAGCAAGGACAGCGCAGAAGTCCCGTATTATAGGAAAAATCCCCTGCTTTGTAACCGGACCTTTTGGCATCCTGGGTTCTTGCATAGATTTTGCGGAGTTCGTCATGTACATTTGCGTAAGTTGCAACGGTGGAGCGGACATTGATTCCAATCGGAGCGGCATCAATCAGTTTTACATGTTCGATGCCCTCCGCACTGAGAGATAAAACATGTTCCGGGAGTTTTTGTCCTCCAATCAATGCCTCCAATCCGGGGACAAGGCTTTCCAGTATCATTGTGGTCTTCCCCGAACCTGATACCCCTGTCACCACGGTCAGTTTTCCTTTCGGAATATTAACCTCAAGCGGCTTTACTGTATGAATCACAAGTGTATCTTTCCGCCTGAAAACATTTCATCTAAGGAACCCTTATTTCCCGTATACATCCAGCCTTTTCCTGAAAGGAAGGGGCCAATCTGGGAACTTTCGTTGTTCTTTATATCTTCAATGGTTCCCTGTGCAATGACCATTCCACCGCCGCCTCCTGCCTGCGGTCCCATTTCGATAAGCCAGTCTGCTTCTTTCAGAATCTGTGTGTCATGGTCTACCAGCAGAACGGAGTTGCCGTCCGCAATCAGGTCATGCATCACCCCATTCAGTCCCACAATGTTTGACGGATGCAATCCGATGGAAGGCTCGTCCAGTACGTATAAAACCCCGTCGTCCTGTTGCGCACAGCTCTGGCAAGCTGCATGCGCTGGCGCTCTCCTGTGGACAAGGTAGACGCCCCACGATCCAGGGTAAGATAGCCGAGTCCTAAATCCATCAGCCGGATTGCCACACTCTGAAAAGAGTCGCAGATACTTTCTGCCATAGGTCTCATCTGCTCCGGAAGATGGGACGGCACGTCCGCCACCCATTTTACAAGTTCTGCCAGCGACATCCGGCAGGCTTCATCAAGAGAAATACCGCACAGCCTCGGCGCCCTTGCCGCTTCTGACAGCCGTGTGCCGCCGCACTCCGGGCAGATATCCTCTTTTAGAAACTTTTCCACACGTTTCATGCCCTTTTCGTCTTTTACCTTCGCAAGCGCATTTTCCACGGTGTAAGTGGCATTGTAATAGGTAAAATCCAGTTCTCCTGCCTGATTGGAGTTTTTTGCTTTGTACAAAATGTGCCTCTTTTCGGCAGGTCCATTATAGACAATATCCTTTTCTTTTTCTGTCAGTTCATGAAAGGGCACATCCGTGCGCACACCCATGGCACGGCAGACATCCGTCATAAGGGACCACATCAGCGAATTCCATGGCGCAACAGCGCCTTCATCAATTGTGAGGGATTCATCAGGTACAAGCGTCCTGCGGTCAACTGTGCGGACAGTCCCCGTACCGCCGCACCTGCGGCAGGCACCCTGACTGTTAAAGGCAAGCTCCTCCGCGGAGGCTGCATAAAAATGCTCCCCACACTCCGGGCAGACCAGTTCCTGCCCTGCTGCCACAGCCAGCGTCGGCTCCAGATAGTGACCCTTCGGGCAGCGGTGTCTTGCAAGCCTTGAAAACATAAGCCGCAGACTATTCAGCAGTTCCGTTCCTGTACCAAACGTAGAACGGATTCCCGGAACCCCCGGTCTCTGACGAAGCGCAAGCGACGCCGGCACATACAGCACTTCGTCTACCTGCGCCTTCGCCGCCTGTGTCATCCTTCTTCTCGTGTAGGTGGACAGTGCATCCAGATACCGCCTTGAACCTTCCGCGTATAGGACCCCCAGCGCAAGAGAGGACTTACCGGAGCCTGATACACCGGCAATCCCCACAATTTTGTTCAAAGGGACATCCACATCAATATTCTTCAGATTGTGCACCCTTGCACCGCGAATCTGAATTTTCTTTGGCGCACCTGCTTCTTTGTCCATAGAATCACCTTTCTTCCTGTTTTATGTTAAGCTCAACTAAATTTTCCATAACTAACTTTTTTCTTCACCCTTATATTGTAAAGCTAAACGTTCCATATTTTTAAAGTCTATACATCTTTTAGATACTACATGCTCGGGTTTATTACATTTTAAACTATATAGTTCTTTAGCTTTAGTCCCAATATCCATGGAATTGATAGCCGACAACTCAATATCCAGCAAATCAATATATTTACTCTTTTCCTTTTCAGAAGTAAATGTTCTATAAGTATGTATTTGGTTTTCTCAAAGGGGAAGACTTCCGATTTTGGAATGGGAAACATATAATTTAAATTAATTACAGCTATTAATCTGGTCGGACTTTTGGGATCATAAACTTTATAAAAATCTTTTTGTTGTTTCAATTTGTTATGCCTTGGTTGTGCATGCGATACTTGCGTAATGTAATACAATCCATCTTTTTCAAATAAAATTCCAAAAAATGGTTTATACCTGTCTTCACCATAATCTGTCCTCGGTATTCTTTTTTCTACTTTTCTCAAGTAATCTAAGTATTGCTCGTTTACATTAATCCATTTCATCTTTTGCTCCAACAACAATGGAGAAGCTGATAACAACTCCTCCATTAATACGATTTTGACAGGCTTCGTAACCTCTATTAATACAGTATTTGTTAGGCTCTGTAACCTCTATTAATACGATTTTGATTGGCTTCGTAACCAACTAAAGAAATCACTTGGGATTTCTTAATCATATTATATCCAAAAATAAAAGAATATGCAACGAACATAAAATAAATATTCTGTAAATAAATGCAAAAAGCTGACCTCTGAACAATAACTAGTACAACTGCCACTCCAACTTAAGCTTATATGCAGGACTGACATAATGATCCTTTGTCACCGCCCAGACGTAAATTGCCTCCCCATCAATAATCAACAGTTGACGACTTCCCATGTGTAAAACTTTTTTCCATACTTTTTGCACTGAATCATATTCCATCATATCGTCTGCATCCAATGTACCATAGGTCTGATCAATGCAAATCTGCGCTGAAAAATATACACCTTCCAATTCATCCGGGGGCAGGTTGACACTGGCACAAACCGTATAATCGTGCATTTCTCGAATAACAGATTCCCTAATCCAAGCTGCATCAATCATTACTCTTCTGCCCTCTTTCTCATACCAAGGTTTCAAATCAGAAATCTGGTATAATGGTTCTTGTACGCTCACTTCATCTGGGAGATAGTTTGGAATTGTTGCAAAATCAGTTTCGCTACAGGGAGGATAGTACAGATATGCCCCCAGAAAATGTTTTTCCGGAAGCCGCGTCGCCATAATGGTGATCTTGTTTTTCTCTCCCCATTTGACGACATCTGTAATATCCAGATAATCTATCAAAGTTCGTCCTTTTCCAACCGTAACATGAGTATACGAAAGTTCTTCTCCATTTATCCAGATTCGGAGCCCTTCCACTAAAGCTGCATCTGAAAAAGGAATTACCAGAAACAATCTATACGGCATTGCCCATGCAAAATTTCTACGATTCAGCTTTTTTGCCAACAACGGAACCAATTCCTCTACTTGTTCTGCATTTGCCGGTCTTGCCTTTTCAAGCAGAACTCTGATTTCTTCATGAGCAACAAAATCAGTAGAAAGCATAACTTTGTCAAGCGCCTGCCTATTGGGACATTCCACCTGATTACCTGATAAATCAATCCAATGATAGAAATACCGTGGCAGCAATTTCTTCCCGTACTGCACCTGAAAATCCAATCCATGCATATTTTTTATAAAAGGAAGTGCAGTTCCATTTACACGCAGTTGCTTTATTTTGATACCATCCTTATATTTTAAATTTCCATTTAGCACACAGCCTTCCGGAGCAGTACTTCCTGTAATTTCTACACATTCGTCCTCTATCGTCACTACACCATTGATTCCATAAAGAGCCTCCTCCTTTTCTTCCGTCCTATAAAGTTCAAGCACAAGTACTTCATATTGCGGCACTGTGACATGAACCTTATCTCCAAAGCCCCAAACTCCTTTTCCCGTTTTTCCATCATAAACCTTAATATTTTCCAACGGATAAATTTGTTTCATACCATAACTTCCCGGAACAACAAGGCCTATATCCTCATCTAATGCAAAGCAGATTTCGCATGGAACAGGCGCTGCATTACATAAAAACAGGAAACCATGATCCTCCAATATTTTGCTGTACCCATCAACTGTTCCACATACTACTTGACTGCCAAATGCAATGGCATGCTGATTATAGACAAAATGCTCTTTTCCCCATTGAGTCCACTTTCGAAAAAAAGAAATATACTCTCCAAAAACATCCTCTGGATTGTAAGGAATAATCGGAACCGTAATGCTTGCACCGGCTGCCAGTGCCGACATAATCCCATATTTCCATCCCAGATGGTCAAACAAGTACAACAACTCTCGAGGGAAATCACACCACTGCATCATACGATGTCCAAGCGAATGATTGGTAAGCGCTGGCATAAATCGGAAATTCTGATTCCACCAACTTTGGAAACGCATTCCGCTGGCAGTCAAACGATCCTCCGACAAATCGGGATAGATTGTAGCACCATCATAGGGGCATTGCTCCCAATATGCTTCGTGCTGATCAAATCCTTTAAATCCCCACAAGCCATATTCTTTAGTCCCATGAAATCCTTGAATATAAAGTTCTGGAAAATATTCCCGTAATCTTTGAACCAGATTCATCGCATTACGGAATCCTTTGTAATTTCCCTTTCCCGGCAGATGACCGTGTCTGGTGCTATAACAGAAAAATCCATTTCCTGGACCCGGATCCCAGTCCCACAACGTGATATCATATTTTTCTATGGTATTTTTCTGTACCTCAAAAAACCATTCCGCAAAATCATCATTTCCTATACAGTTTTCTCTTGAAACTTCTCCTCCAATTCCAATCTTCTTCCAATCTGCCTTTTCACGGGTGGATGCAAATTCCACCATGGGACTGTTGCAATAATAACTATTATCCGGAGCCGATCCCATATAAAATCCAATCTTCATCCCTTTAGCTTTTGTATAATTCAAAATCCTCTCCGCTACAGAGCCCTTAGGTGCAAGTTCCCAATAACTGTCTTTATCCGGCAACGGAGGTCTATTCCTCACTAATGGATTAAATGTAATAATTTCTCCCCCCATTGCAGCAAAATTGTCAATATAGTGATAATAAAGCTGTTCCTCTTCCTCTGTCTCTGGTTGCTGTGGGAGAGGACAAAAAAAGGTATAAAAAATGATTTTAAAGTTTTTGGTTCTTGGTTCCAAATATTCGTCAGCAAACCTTTTAAAACTCTTTATTTCCCATTTATCAAGCGCAATAAAACCACTTGGGTTATGGTAGCGGGGATGGTCCACCCCATTATAGCGGATACTGGTCTTGGGAAGCTGTTCCCTGATTTTCTCACCTGAAAGCCGATGAATTCCCCAGAAATTAGAATCAGAAATCCATTGTTCTTCCGGATTCACCTGCATAGAAGGCTCAAATTCTATTTTCATCCTCCCTTTCTTAGCTGTCATTTGGAAAAATGGATTGGCAAATCCTGAATACACCCCGAAATCCTCAAATCTGACAAAAACGGCAGTCGGACAATTCCAAAACGTATGATAATCAACCGTTTCCAAGGGCCATTCTCGAAAACACACCTCCGTCTCTACTCGGTACAGGGTCATAAGTTCACTCGGAATAACTGATAAATATCGTTCAAAATAAGCTCCTTCTTCCGGTAGTCTATATAATAATTTATAAGTGCATCTAGGCATTTCATATAACAATTCCATTTCTCTGATGCCCGTTTTCAAAACAGCGGGATAAATATTCCCACTGCTAAAATCCCCTAAATCAGATACCGCTCTCACTTCATCATCTTCTAGTAATACCGATTTATTATATCTAAGCAACGTGATTTCCTTTATATTTCCATAATCATTTAATTTCAATACTATGTCCGCATTATTTAACTGCATAGCACTCCTTTCTTTAGCGATTGCAATATTTTCTTCTATCGCATATAATCGTATTATATATTTTTACCAACAACCATCCCGGAGGTCAGCATGGAAGAAATCAAGAAAAAGAAAGAAATCTTTTTGGATCTTTCCGACACGGAAAAAACAGCACGCGTCTGTAAGGCGCTCTCTTCTGAAACCCGGCTGGAAATTCTGAAAAAACTTGTAGAAAAAGCAATGACAATCAGTGAACTTGCTGATACCTTTTATATGCCTATGTCTTCCATGTGCCTTCATATCAAAACTTTAAAAGAAGCTGATTTAATCAGTGTAATTCCCAAGCCAGGGCTCCGGGGTTCCCAGAAGCTATGCGGCATCAAAGCCGCCAATATTAATTTTGATGTTTTTTCTCACATTGATAACACCTCTCAAAAGCCCCCTGCTTATATCTACATGCCGGTAGGACACTACAGCGCCTGTCAGGTTCATCCCCCTTGCGGCATTGCCTCTTCAATGGCATATCTGTATCAGGAGGACACACCCTACGGCTTTTATTCCCCTAACCATACAGATGCATCTCTGCTCTGGCTTACCAAAGGATTTTTAGAATATCAGTTTCCCAATTTTGCTTTAACCCAGGGAACCCCTTCCCTTGTTGAGTTTTCATTTGAAATCTGCTCAGAAGCGCCCGGATATAACAATAACTGGCCATCTGACATCACACTTGAAATCAACCATATCCCTGTGACCACATTTATGACAAAAGGCGACTATGGTGGTCGTAAAGGTATATACAATCCTTCATGGTGGAGTGAATCCAACACTCAGTTCGGTGAATACAAGCGTTTTGGCATCACCCCTGAGGGTTGCTACATGAATGAGAAAAAGGTTTCCAGCCATACCCTAAATTCTCTCGGCATGCTAACCGGATACTGCTTCACCTTTACGCTGAAGGTCAGCGAAACCAATCAGCACATAGGCGGCATGAATTTATTTGGAAAGCATTTCGGCGATTATAATCAGGATATCATTATGAAGGTTGAATACCATGATTGATTCTTTATCATGGCGTCACCTCTGCTACAAGTCTACCTTTATTGACTTCCAGCTCATCAATTCTGGCAAGCCGCAGTTTTTCACCTTCTTTCATATCTTTATCTCTTCCGTGATAAATGATATAATATTTGCCGTCTTCACACAACACACTATTATGCCCCATTCCCTCCACAAAATCATTGGGAGCAAACAGTGGTGCATATGTATCATTGTCAGGATATTTCTTCCAATCCAATGTCCTTAAATCCGTGTCCTCTTCTCCCATTGCAACACAATATCCTATAAAATAAGTAGAATTCTGATAACACGCTCCCGAGTACATCAGATAATGAACCCCTTCTCTGAAAAAATAAAAGGCTCCTTCTACCGTATGCCAGTGCTCTCCTTCCTTAAAGCGATCCCTTTGATAGATTTCTTCATCTATAGTCGGCTTCACTACACAGGTCGCTCTTCCTTCCACCGTATAAGGGTCGTACATCTTGTCACACATGATAACCGTCCCCACCCGTTCCGCCTCATAATCATTATTACAATAAAATATAAACAAACCGGCAGGAGTTTTCACTACATGTGGATCAATGGAAAACGGCGGCAGAATTTTCTTTTTAAATCCAAAAGGCCCCGATGCTTTATCAGACACTGCCACTCTAATTGCTTGTCCATGATCCTCCGAATCCTTTTCCGTAACAGAATAGTATAAATAATAGAAACCTTCTATTTCTATGATGCACGGTCCCCAGCAATACGCCTTCTCCGGCTCCTCCAGAAAATCTCCCACATACTGCCATTCTCCTTTCAGACTGCTGCTATAAAAAATATGGGCACCTGTAGTATAAACATAATATTTTCCATCTTTGTCCTTAAAAATATATGGATCAGCCTGTTCCACACATTCCAATGTATTATTTTTCCTACATAATTTCATTTTTTTCCTCCGTTTTATCAATACAATTCTGCATAAATCGGCTACTTTACAGAACTGTCTATTTGCCCTTCAATAATTTGTTTCTGCATAAGCAGGTATAACACGATAACCGGAAGTAAACCAATCACACACGCTGCACACGCTCTGGGCAAGTCTCCTACTCCATTGATTCTGCTGAAAGCAGACTTAATCATCAATATGATTGTAAACTTAGATTTGTCCTGCAGCAGGTACATAGGCATCAGATAGCTGTTCCAGCATGCCGTTGCACTCATAATCACTCTCGTCACCGTAACTGCCTTCATCTGCGGCATAATAATCCGAAAAAAAGTGTACAATACACCAGCCCCGTCTATTGCTGCCGCTTCATCCAGTGCCGTAGGTATACTCACTACAAAATTAACATACATAAACATTGTTCCCGGAATCCCCCCCGCAGCAGTCAGCAAGATGATTCCAAATAAAGTATTCGTCATATGCAGGGATACCATCAATGAGTAGGTACCTACCAGCAATGCTACTCCCGGAATCATCATAATACTCATATTCATCGTTTTAATGGTCTTAGCCACTTTGTTTCCGCTTCTCGCCAACCCATATGCTCCCAATGCCGATATTGGGATTTCAATTATTACCGTTCCAATTACCATAAGAATTGAGTTTTTAAATCCTGTCCATAAGTCACTTTCTGAAAAAACCTTTCTGTAATTATCAAATGTCCATACTTCTGGCAGCGCCAGCTTCGATCCGGTGTCCTGAATGGACCTGAAAGAAAGATTCAGTAAAATGTAAATAGGCAGCAAGTATAACAATACAATTCCCACTGCGGCAACATAACACCACGCATTTTTTTTTCTTTTCGCCATCAGTATTCCACCTCTCTCTTCTGAAGCCATACATTAACAGGAACTGCTATAAGCATAATCAGTATAACAGTCAACAACCCGATTGCCGATGCATATCCAGCTTTCTCATCATTAAAATACAAAGTCGATATATAGAAGGACAATGACATAGATTTTTTATTTGGACCTCCGCCCGACATTGCTACAATCGGGTCAAACAGCTTAAATCCTCCTATAAGATTCGTCACCACAGCTGTCGTAATCGACGGCATGAGCAGCGGCAGAGTAATGTGAAAAAACTCCTTTATCCGCCCGGCTCCGTCAAGCTTCGCCGCTTCCCTGTACATCACCGGAATATTTTGAAGTCCCGCAAGATAAATAATCATGCAAAGCCCCACATACTGCCATGAGTTTACAAGCATAATCATAATGGTTGAACTAAGCCCCGATTTCATAAAGTATACCGGCGTAATTCCCAAAAGTGTCAACAATTCATTAAAAACACCGCCATCATACTGTACGAAAAAATACAGAATCTGCCCCATTATAAATGCAGATATCATAATGGGCATATAAATAATCACTCTTACCATATTTCTGCCCTTGAACTGCTTATTTAAAAATAAAGCCGCCAAAAGTCCAAACACATTCTGCAAAATCGTTGAACCAAATCCGTAAATCATTGTATTGCCCACAGAACGCCAAAACAATTTGTCTTTTAAAGCATTGGCAAAATTGACAAGTCCCACCCACTTCATATTCTGTGAATATCCGTTCCACTTGAAAAAAGATATTTTAACTGCATGAATCAGAGGAACTGCTATAAAAACAAACATAAACAAAATTGCAGGTATCGTAAGACACACGTATACTCTTTTTCTTTTTTTCATTGAATACTCCTTAAAAAAAGGATGGTGAGAGGCAATCCCCATCACCATCCTCTTAGGTTAACTATTTTTCGCAGCCTCATATAAGTCCTGATAATTTTCCTTCAGATATTCCAAGACTTCCTCCTTGCCAGATTCGCTGTGATCATCAAACAGCATGCTACATGCATTTCCAAATACAGGCCACATGCCGGAAGGCATATATTGCCTATCCCACAAGTTTTCATACAAAATATCGCACTGCGCACATTTTTCCTTCATTTCCTCAAACCAGCGCAGCCCGTCACCGTCGTCTATCTCCATTGCAGATTTCAGGCAGCTGATTTCCCCTGTGGATGCATTCATTTTGACCGCAACCTCAGGTCTTGCCATATACTCCAGAAACAGTTTTGCCGCTTTTTCATTTTGGGTATCTTTCCAAATTCCAAAAGCACCGCCTTCCCCTATTCCCACAAATTCCTTTCCGCCTTCCTTTGAAGCAAAGCTGGGGAGGAAAAGAAATTCTGACTCCGGATTAAGGCTCTGACATGCAATCATGATTTCCGGTCCATTTCCAAGGCAAAATGCACCTGCATTATTTGCATATCTCTCCACTAAATCCGCATCATTCATTGTCATTGCATCTTCATAGAAATATCCTGCATCAATCCACTCCTCATACACATCCAGAACCGTCCTGTAAGATTCCCAATCCCAGCTGCCGTCCAACATTACTTCGGAATCCTGTGCCAGCCCACCTTCATAGCTTACCCAGGTTCCTGCCATATTTGCCAATAATCCAGGATTTGGTATCACGCTAATTGGCGTATATCCCGCTGCCTTGATCGTTGCACATGCTTCAGTGAAATCATCCCATGTGTGTATGCTGTATGGATCAACGCCCGCTGCCTCACATACTTGTTTATTCACCGCTGTTCCATTGATTCCTTCGGCAATCATAAGTACATAAATAGCCCCGTCCTTATCCTGTATCACTCCCAGCGCTGATTCATCATAATCCGCAACCCATGGTTCATCCCTGAGGTCCATCAGATAATCCTTATACCTGATAATAGACCAGCCATGTGTCATAAAAACATCTGGCAGATTATTGGCAGCCATACGTGTCTTTAAAGTGCTTTCATAATCAGAACCATACTCCGCAATATTTACTTTACATCCGTATTCCTGCTCAAAAGCATCCACAATCTGCTGGAAATCAGTTACTTGAACCCCTGCATATGTAACTGCTACTTCCAATACACTTCCCTCAATGTCATCTCCTGAATCTGGATTTTCATTTTGTTCCTGGTTTTCCAGGTCAGACGTTGTCTCCGTCCCTTGCGTCTGTGCATTTTCTTTCTGCCCTCCACACGCGGTAAGAGAAAATACCATTGCGCCCATAAGCAGCAACGCTAATATCTTTTTCATAATTTTATACCCGTTCCTTTCCTTTGTCGGCTTTTTCGTGAATCTCTTCCCATTATCTTTTTAATGGAAATTACTTCAATTTTTATGAATTACAAATTTTTTACAATTCATATCTAAATAAGTGTTTTTAATAATAGCGCTATTATTATTTCAAAATCAACTCTTATCTATGTATAAATAGTATATATTTAATCATTTAAAGTCAACATTTTTTGTTTATTTCACACAATTTATATCCACCTCAAATAATTACTACATTTTTTATGTAGTAATTGTATTAAAACTGCCTACCACGAAAAATCTAGGGTATAGAAAAAGAATTTATCATTTATATTGACAACTATATGCGAAGGGTATTGTATTCCGGATACATTTCAACAGATGGTTTACTTTTATAATCAAATAGCATCTTATAGGTTACTCTGTCTCCTGTTCACCTTCTTCCGTATATAATTTCCGATACTGGTAATACACAGCAATGTAACTAACAGAAACACTCCCGGTATCACGATCATCCACCATGCATTGGTTAATAGTGCCTGTTCCGCCAAAGAGAGCATGCTTCCCCATGAAATCACTCCCACGGGAAGACCGATTCCCATAAAACTCAGTGTGGATTCCGCTATGATCGCATTGCGGATATTCATAACGACCATGAACATGATAGATGCGATAAAGTTGGGAGTCAGATGCTTCCACAGCACATGAAAGAAGCCGCCGCCCATACATTTGGATGCAATCACGTACTCACTGCCGCGCAGCCGCAGCACCTCGGTCCGAACCACCTTGGCAACGGCAGTCCAGCTTGTGATTCCTATTACAATCGAAAGGCTGAGCACACCCGCCTTCCCCCAAATTGCTTGCAGCAGGATAATGACCAGAAGTCCCGGCACACTGATGAGCAGATCCGTAAATCTCATAAGTAATGTATCCGCCCATTTCGGCGCACTGCCGCTGACTGCTCCGAAAATAATGGCAACAACTGTGGAAATAAGCGTTGCCACGATTCCGATGAATAAAGAAATCCTGCCGCCGTACCAGATCATGGAAAAGATATCCCTGCCCATGGCATCTGTTCCAAAAAGAAATTCTCTGCATGGAGGAACATTGCAGTTCTCAAGATCTAAGTAAGCGGGATCCTTTGTCATAATCAGATTACAGAATAGGCATCCGATGATAATAATGGTAAGGACAGCTACTGCCAAAACCGGCTTGCCATAATACCATTTTTCTTTTGGCGAAGTCTCTTCTTTCGGCATCTGCCTTATGCCGACCATTTCAAACTGCTCTCTCATACCTTAGTCACCTCCGCAGGCACAGTGACAGCATCAGATTTCATCCGGGGACTGATTTTCTCATTGATAATCTGGGCAGCCATATTGCAGAATATCACCACAATTCCGGAAAGGATACATAGCAGCATCACAAGATTGTAATCCTTATATCTAGCGCTTTCATAAGAAAGAGTACCGATTCCGGGGTAAGAAAAAACGGTTTCCACAATGTAGGTTCCGCCCAGAATATGGGGAACGGAAATCGCCATAATGCTTAAGTATGACGGAATGACATTGCGCAGGCAATGCCGCAGCATCACGCTTTGCTTTTTCAGTCCCTTTGCTTTTGCCAGCAAAACATAATCCGCCCTGACTTCCTCCAGAATTTTATTGCGAATCATATAAGCGTAATACCATAAATGTCCCATAACCACCACCGTCATGGGAAGAATCAGATGCAGGATGCGGCTTCCCAATCTGTCCGCCTCTCCTATGGCATAGGCACCGCTGCTGGGCAGCCATTTCAGATTGACTGCAAAAATCAGGATCAGCACCAGAGACAGCCAGAATTCTGGTATACAGCTTGTAACCGTACCTATCCCGCAGATGATCCGGTCCAGCATCCGGTCCTCATACCATGCACACAAAATCCCCAGAAGCAGCGCAAGTCCAAAAATGAGAAGAAAGCCAATACCTCCTAAAATCAGCGTATTGCCTATCCGCGCACTAATAACCTCCGCCACATCCATTTTATACTTATAGGAAATCCCAAAATCCCCGTGAAAGGCATTTTCAAGCCAGCGGATATATTGCACGAAAATAGGGTCGTTCAGCCCCAGCTTCTCTTCCGCCCATACTCTCTCTTCGGGACTCATTTTCTCAACACGGTCTCCATAATAGGACACCAACGGATCGCCCGGCGCCAGCCGGGAAATGTAAAAGACTGCAACAGACAGAAGAAATACACTTGCAAGAAAGAACAGGAGCTTTCTGCCAAAATAAATAAGCTGACCAAAAGAATTTTTCATCCCTTTTTCCTCCTTCCCAGCACAAAATGCTCCGGTGCTTCCTGTATCAATTCCCCGTCACATAAGAAATCTTCGTCACGGAATTCAATCAGCTTTCGTGCCCGCTCTTTTCTTGGATCCGGAATCGGAATCGCCGATAAAAGCGCTTTTGTGTAAGGGTGCCGGGGATCTGCAAACAACTCCTTCGTGGGCGCGATTTCCACCAGCTTTCCCCGATACATCACCCCTACACGGTCGCACAAAAATGCCACCATTGCAAGGTCATGGGCAATAAATAGAAAAGAAAAGCCGTGCTCTTTCTGAAGATGCTTGAACAGGTTTACAATCTGTGCCTGAATGGACACATCCAACGATGCAATAGGCTCATCCGCCACAAGCAGTTCCGGCTCCATCGCCAGCGCCCTGGCAATCGCCACACGCTGCCTCTGCCCGCCGGATAACTCGCCCGGATATTTATCCAGATACTCTGCGTCCAGCCCCACATAGTACATCTGAAACTCCGCCTCTGCCCTAAGAGAGCCCCTTCTAGGCGTCATATGCTGTATTTTCATGGGCTCCGCAATGATATCACAGACCTTCATCCGCTGATTCAGGCTGGAATCCGAGTCCTGAAAAATCATCTGCCGTGTGGTCTGTAACATTCTCTTGTTTTTGGCAAACTCCTTTGCATCACACACATCAATTCCTTTATATATAATCCTGCCGCTCTGGGGCTTATAAATATTCATAATGCAGCGGGCAATGGTTGACTTTCCACAGCCGGATTCGCCCACCAGACCGAAAATCTCTCCTCTTCGTATCTCAAAGGAAACATCATCTACCGCCTTAAGAGCTGTCTTTTTTGTCAATGGAAATATATGGGAAAGATGCTGCACATCCAATAAAATCTCTTTACTCATCTTCCCTCCTCCCCACCGGGGCAATCACCTTCGGCGCACGTTCATCTAAAAGCCAAGTGGCGGCATAATGGGTGTCTGTAATACGGAACATGGGCGGCTCCTCTTCATAATCAATGGAAAGTGCATACTCATTACGGCAGGCAAACGCATCCCCCTTGGGCGAATGGATCAACGTAGGCGGCATCCCCGGAATGTTATACAAAGTCTCCTGACCCTCGCAAAATCCCGGAAGGGCGCGCATAAGCCCCCATGTATAAGGATGCCGTGGATTATAAAAAATTTCCTCCGCCGTACCGATCTCCACAATTTTTCCGGCGTACATCACTGCAACACGGTCTGCTATCCTTGCCACCGCTCCCAGATCATGGGTCACAAAAATCATGGCAGTGCCAAGTTTCTTCTGAACCTCCCTAAGCAGATCCAGAATCTGCGCCTTAATCGTCACGTCCAGCGCAGTGGCAGGCTCGTCTGCAAATAAAATCCTGGGATTCCCGGCAAGGGCAATTGCCAGCACGCTGCGCTGCCGCATACCGCCGGAAAACTGATAGGGGTACTGCTTCATCCGTTCATCCGCCCGGTCAATTCCCACCAGCTGCATCAACTCTATCACTCTGCCATGCAATTCTTTCTTCGTAATTCCGGGCTGATGCACCTTTACTGCTTCTGCTATCTGCGTGCCAATAGACATGGACGGATTTAAAGCGGTCATGGGATCCTGAAACACCATGGAAAACAGCTTTCCCCGCAGCTTATACATATCCCGCTCACGGTACCCTGTGATATCCGCACCGTTCACAAATATACTTCCCGATTTGATTTTCCCATCAGCTGGAAGCAGCTTCATAATCCCCTTACACATCGCACTTTTTCCGCAGCCGGATTCTCCCACGATGGCAAGTACTTCCCCTTGCTTAAGGGAAAAGCTGACATCTCTTACCGCCTGCACTTCTCCAGCGCGGGTATAAAAACTTATGGATAAATTTTTTATTTCTAATAATTCTGCCATGTTCTTCCAATCCTTTGTTTTACTACTGCGGAGCGTCTGGCTCTGAAATAGTCCACTGGGCAACATTCCAGAAAATACCGACTCCATGGTGTCCCATAACAGTGTCTTCCGTAATACCCACAATAGAGGAGTCAGCTACATAGTCAGCGTCAACATAACAGATGAATGCAAAAGCAGGATCAGCCGCCAGCTCTGTCTGGAACTTATTGTACGCATCCCTGCGGACGGCAGGGTCATCGGACTGCCGTGCCTTAATCAGATACTGATCCACCTTTGCATTGGAATATCCGCTGTAATTTGCACCCTTGTCTGTTCCGAACACCTTATAGGTGTGATCATCGGCGTCAAAGGGACTGCCCCATCCAATCAGATAAGCCATCTGTCCGCCCCAGTCTACCTGCGCAGGAATCTCAACACTGCAGTCAATGCCCACTTCACGCAGCTGTTGGGCAGCCGCCTGGGCAATGTCGATCCGCACCTGATCCCCCGCACCCACGCTGATGACAAAACCAATCGTCTCTCCATTCCTCTCATAAAATCCATCTGCATTCATCTTGCAGCCGGCGGCTTCGAGAATCGCCTTTGCCTTTTCCGGCGCATAATCATAATGCTCCATCTCCTCATTATTGTAGATATTGCGCTGCAGCGGACCGTAGGCGGGAATGCCCTGCCCCAGCAGAACAGCCTCAACAATCGCCTCCCGGTCAATGGCATAGCAGATGGCAGGAATGATGTCTCTGTTTTCCGTCCAATACTCGTTCCAGAAGTTAAAGAGAATCCCCCGATAGTCGGAAGTCTTCATCGTATAGCAGGTATATCCGGCTTTGTCTGCAAAGGATTTTGCATCTCTGGGCGTCAGCAACGCCAAATCCAGTTCGCCGGATTCCATTTGAACTGCCTTTGCATGATCATCAGGGACGATTTTAAAGATTATCCGATCAATATTGGGAACTCCCTTAAAATAATCTTCGTTCTTCACAAGGGTAATCGCCTGTCCCACGTCCCAGCTTTCCAGCTTGTAAGGTCCTGTGCCAACAGGATTACGGAAAAAGGCAGATTCCTGCATATCCTCTCCCGAAAGCAGATGCTCCGGAAGAACCGCCATCGTCATATAATCAAGAAATGCGACGTTGGGGGCTGTCAGCTTAAAAGAGATGGTATAATCGTCAAGGACAGTAATTTCCTCCACATCCTCATAATTTGGGCTGTTTTCGGAGCCGTTTTCCGGATTCATAATAGCTTCTATCGTAAACTTAACGTCATCAGCTGTAAACGGCTCTCCATCGTGCCACTTTACATCCTCCTCCAGATGAAAGGTATAAGTGCAAGAAGCCTCATCAAACTCCCAACTTCTGGCGAGCGAAGGAATTACTTCATTATCGCCGTTATGGGCTGTAAGACCATTAAAAATCAGAATATTGATTTCACCATGCTCATCCATGGCAGGATTGATTCTGGTATAATCGCCGCTGCCATAGGTCAGCGTAGTTTCGTCTTCATCATTCTGTGCTTCTGAGCTGGTGCTTTGTAGCGCAGAGGTATTGCCGCATGCAGCCAGCAAAAAAGTTACAATAATAATAAGCAGCCAAAAATTTGTTTTTTTCATAGTTCTGTTCCTCCTGTCAAATCCCTGTGCAGGCGCGTTTACTTAGTTTGCCGCCCGCAATGATAAATTTGTGTTCTAATGATATTTTAGGTGAAAGAGCGCGCAAAAAGGCATACCGCCCTTTCAAAAGGATCGTATGCCTTCCTGTACATACATTTCTCTATTCCATGCTCACAACTCCTATGTTCAAGAACTTCTGTTCCTACGGAAAGCTTCCTGCTATCCACTTTATTTGGAGTTGTTGTTATCCTGATTGATCCGCATAGTAAGACCAATTCGTTTCTTTGCCACGTCCACGGTGAGCACCTGCACATCCACAATATCACCCACGCTGACTGCCTCAAGAGGATGCTTGATAAAGCGGTCTGTAATCTGGGAAATGTGCACCAGCCCATCCTGATGGACGCCAATATCCACAAATACACCAAAGTCAATGACATTGCGGACCGTGCCCTTTAAAATCATGCCCGGCTTTAAGTCCTTCATATCAAGCACATCACTTCTAAGGATGGGGGCCGGCATATTTTCCCTGGGGTCTCTTGAGGGCTTTTCCAGCTCCTTCAAAATATCCGTCAGGGTAATTTCACCGATTCCAAGTTCCTCCGCCATTTTCTTTTTATCTTTTATCTTCTTCTCAAGGGTACTTACAGCGGTGTTCTCTGCTGCTCCGCTTCCTTTTACACCTGCCTGTCCGCTCTTTGCATCTTTTCCATTTACAGGTTCTTCCATGGACATGGTCATGCCGCCCATGGCTGCTGCCAGCGCTTTACCCATAGCAGTATTGGTATTGCGGATCACTACTTTCTGCTGTCTGCTCTTTTGCTCTTTTCTGGGAGCAGGAGCTTCTTTCTTAAGGGTTCCTTTGTTTTTAGCTGCCTGCTTCTGGGCAAGCCGTACATCTTCCATGGTAAACCCCATTTTTTCAAGCAGCTGCATCGCCGCCTCATAGGATTCCGGGTGCACGCTGGTTGCATCAAGAGGATTGTCCCCGTCAGGAATTCTTAAAAAGCCTGCACACTGTTCATATGCCTTCGGTCCTAATTTCGGCACTTTAAGGAGCTGGGCACGGCTTGAAAACCGTCCGTTCTGCTCTCTATAATCCACAATATTTCTGGCAATTGCCTTTGATACACCGGATATGTATTCCAGCAGGGAAGCAGATGCCGTATTTAAATCTACTCCAACTTTATTTACACAATCCTCCACTACGCCGCCAAGGGCTTCTCCCAGTTTCTTCTGATTCATATCATGCTGATACTGCCCTACACCGATGGATTTGGGATCTATTTTTACAAGCTCTGCCAGCGGATCTTGTAATCTCCGCGCAATGGATGCCGCACTCCTTTGTCCCACATCGAAATTAGGAAATTCTTCCGTGGCAAGTTTGCTGGCGGAGTAAACGGAAGCGCCTGCTTCATTGACAATGACATACTGAACAGGCGTATCAAGTTCTTTGATCAATTCTACAATCACCTGCTCAGATTCCCTGGATGCCGTTCCGTTTCCTACACTGATCAGAGAAACGCCGTATTTCTTAATCAACTTCTTTAATTCTACCTTGGCCTCTTCCACTTTATTCTGAGGAGCCGTGGGATAAATTACCTTGGTATCAAGCACTTTTCCTGTGGCGTCAACCACTGCAAGCTTACACCCTGTACGGAAAGCAGGATCCCAGCCAAGCACCACCTTGCCGGCAATAGGAGGCTGCATCAAAAGCTGCTCCAGATTTTTTCCAAATACGGAAATAGCTCCATCCTCCGCCTTTTCCGTGAGATCATTCCTGATTTCACGCTCAATTGCCGGAGCAATCAGTCGCTCGTAAGCATCCTGCACCACCTCTTGCAGCACAGGAGTGGTAAATTCATTTTCCTTTGTGATCACCTTCTTACAAAGATACTGCTGTATTCTCTCTGTAGGCGCTGTCACCTTCACCGTCAGGAACTTTTCGTTTTCGCCTCTATTCAATGCCAGCACACGATGCCCTGCTGCCTTTTTGATTGGTTCCTCATAAGCGTAATACATCTCATAAACACTTTCCGCTTTTTCATCCTTTGCCGTGCTTACAAGAGTTCCCTCTTCGATTGTGATATTGCGGATATACATACGATAATCCGCCTCGTCGGAAATCATTTCCGCAATAATATCCTTAGCACCCTGCAGCGCTTCCTTTACATCTTTGACCTCTTTCTCCTCACTGACATATTTCTCCGCTTCTGTTTCAAGCGCCTGGTCTGCGTCCTGCTTTAAGATATATTCAGCAAGACCATCAAGACCCTTTTCTTTAGCGACACTTGCCCTGGTCTTTCTCTTTGGTCTGTAAGGACGATAAAGATCCTCTACCACTACCAGTGTTTCTGCTGCCAGAATTTTATTCTTTAATTCATCGGTGAGCTTGCCCTGCTCTTCTATGCTTCCAATGACCTGTTCCTTTTTCTCCTCCAGGTTACGAAGATAATTCAGCCTTTCATATAAATTTCTCAGTACCTCGTCATTTAAAGAACCGGTAGCCTCCTTACGATAACGGGAGATGAAGGGGATGGTATTGCCTTCGTCGATCAGCTTGACGGCAGCTTCCACCTGCCATTTTTCTACTTTAAGTTCTTCTTTTAATTTCAATATAATGTCCATTCTCTGTAAACCTCACGATTTCCTTTTTATTGCATTCTATATTATAGAGGATAAGGGTACCTTTTTTCAAGAGGGATTTGTATTGGAGAAGGACGGCAAGGTCATTTGGACGGGTGGGAGTGCTATGGGCAGGGAGAGGGAGTGGAAGGGGCAGGGAGTGTTTAGGGGGTCAAGTCTCGTCTTCAAATCGGATTTCACTAACGGAATGGATGTAGGTATTGCAAGTCGGACGGGTCGGAGCCGGGCGGCATCCTGCCTTGTGGCTCCTAGCCCCGCCGTCCTGGCGGGGCTCCCCTGGTATCGAACCATTCCGTAAGTGAAATTGCCGATTTTACGCCAGAGCCTTGAACCCCTAAACACTCCCTCCCCCTTCCACGCCCTCTCCCTGCCCATAGCACTCCCACCCGTCCAAATGACCTTGCCTGATAATCATATTTTTAATTTGACAAGTTCTTCACTATAACATACCATGAAAGTAGTAGCGGTTCTGGCTTGGTTCCGGCGATTGGACTCAGCGGTGGGTAGCAACGGCAGGACAGATTTTTCTCAGCATCAGACTGGACAAAAATCTGTGTCGGTTCCTTATGGGAAGCGATTAGAAAGACTTAACAGCCTTTTTCATTACACAGCAATCGCCGGACAGGACGTCCGGCGAAGGCGTAATTTGACCCATGGATGGGTCAATACGCCGTTTGCGTCCGGTGCCAGTTTTTTAATAAAGGCTGCTTAGTCTTTCTTATCGCTGTACATAGGAACCGATGCAGACTTTTGTCCAGTCTGATGCAGAGAAAAATCCGTCCTGCCGTTGCCACTCACCGCTGAGTCCAATCGCCGGAACCAAGCCAGAACTTCCACTAATTAAAAAAACGGGGGCGCGTATGGGAACAAACTGGACAAAGGAGATTAAGAAGGATTTAGCGGATGTAGGCAGAAATTTGAAGCTGTCGCAGGAGTGTCAGCACTTCAATGGGTCTATGGCAGGAGTTGTAAATCGGTATAAGAGTGAAGTGGTGGCCTGGTGTGATGGGAAGAATCCGAAGGAAAATGGGTTCTCTACAACGACGCAGAGTCTGTGGTATCAGCATTATTTGAATAAGAAGCGATTGAATCGGCGGAAAATCGGTGTGCATTATGAGCATATGCGTCCAACGCAGTTTCCCAAGCAGGAGAATCAGAGACTGCCGTTTTTTTCGTATGAACATGATGGTAAAAATATGATTTGTACTGTGAAGGATAACATCTTTTACAAAAAAGTGTGGTATCGTGACCGGAAAATTCTATGGACGGAGGAACCGACGGGAAAAGAGGGGTATTATTATATCATGCAGTCAAGGTCGGTCAAAGGGGGATATATCTGCCCGAATTGCGCCAATCCCGGAACGCTGGAAAGCATGGTGGACGGATGTGATTACTGCGGCACAAAGTTTCACTTAGAGGATTTTAAGGAAAAAGTATCCTTCTTTCATCTTCCCAGTTCAGTAACCGGGAGCCGGAACCGGAATCCTGCAAAACTCATCGTCATTCCCGTTCTATGGTTTGTGCTTGGACTTTTTATTTTGAATATGCTTACTATCACAGGCGTGAACACCGCTCCTATGTGGATCGCATTCATTGTAGGTTTCATTCTTATTATAGCAATAATGGAACTTCTAAATTCCACAAGGGGCGCATCGCGCAGCACGATTACGAAAAATAAAATACGCGATGTCGATCCTTATTTCTCGGAAGAATATTTTGTGGGGAACTTAACGAACAAAATTCTGTCCATTCACTATGCAGAGAATGCAGACGAGATCCACCCATTTTCGATGTGCGATCTTTCCAAATACATAAAAATCTATCAAGATGTGGTGGAATGCAGTCTGTCAAATTATCTGCTTGAAGATTTTTTTACTGATAAGGACTGGCAGCATATAAAGGTAAGAGTGGAATTGAAGCTGAGACGGGATGCCGGAGGGCAGCTTCGGGACGAAAAAGAAAGTTTAAAGCTTCATCTTATCAAGAGCGTTGATCTTAAAGCTGCAGCTGTAAGCGATGCTATCGTGTACACCTGCAAGGGCTGCGGCGCCAGCCTTTCTCTGTTAAACGGCGGCAAATGTCAGTATTGCGGAAATGAACTGAGATTGTACAACTATGACTGGGTGATACAGGAGTATGTGAGAATCTAATAATCAATCTGCCCGCATTCGGTATCATTTTAAGAGGTACATCACCAAGGCAGAATTTTGCATGCATATTCCCTATAATTAACGTCATATATTCATGTAATACTGCAGAATATTATATATGACCGATAATTATAGGGAATTAATTTCGCTTATACTCTTATAGCGCGGGCATAAGAAATCTGCTCAGGCCAACTGTCCTGGAGCGTGTATCGAATCGTTTTTATCTGCAATTCCGTTCCATGCAGTTTCATCTCTGTTCTTATTCTAAAACAAGTATTCATCCAACGCACTTCAAAAACCAGCGTATCATTATCCACCATCCAAATATTGGAAGCACAGTCATGCATCTGAGGAATTGGATTTATTGTATTCGATATTACATGATAGTGACCGTCTCCATATGCTACAAATTCTTCGTGATCATTATAGAGCACACGGCATCCTTCCTCGCATTTGTGAATTGAAATTTTGCGTGCAGAATAGTCGCGATCTTGCAGATAAAATTGTGAAAATGCGTTATCCTTCTTTCCATCCGGATGAGCCTCATACCAAACATTGGGATCTCCTTCCTTTACTTCATAAGTCCCTTCAAATATATCTAGTTTATCCGCTTCCGCAAGTACTGGCAAAAGCTTTAGTTTTCTGGTACGTAACATCTGCTGCAACTTGGCTTCCTCTTCCTCACAATCTTCACAGGTAAACATCCCCCCACGTCCCTCATAACAGAAATGCTTATAAACTATTTCCAACACAGATTGAACCTGAGACGGGTAACTTGCTCCTTCACTAATTGCAATAATCAGTTCATCCTTAGGCAATATGATACAGTATTGCCCATGACCTCCATCAAAACGATATACATTCTCTGGTTCACACATCCACATCTGATAACCATATCCATGTTTGCATTCTGGAATACCCTTATCTTCTGTTGACGCAATTTGAAGCGACGTAGCCGCCTTTACCCAGTCTTCGCTTAATATGCGCTCTCCCTGCCATACTCCCCCCTGCAAATACAGCATAGCCAGACGGAGGTTAGCTTCTGTGCAACTCAACACACCAAGTTCAGCAACGCATCCATTACGGAACTTCAGCCAATCTAAATCACCTTCCTCTATCCCCAGCTTATCAAAAAGTCGGGGTTTTACATAGTCATACACGTCTCCTCCCACTCGTCTTCGGACAATTTCAGCCAGCATGCAGCTTCCTGCCGTATTATACAAAAAATGAGTTCCTGGTCTATAGTCCACTTTATGTGATAAATAATTGTCCACCCAATTTTCATCAATCTCCGGCATCGTCTTCATGCCATTTCCCATGCTTAAGACGTCATGCACCGTCAGTTGCTGCATATTCTCATCGGGAATCACCCCTAATCTGGCTATATCTTCTTCAAAAATATCAACAATTTTTTCTTTTACGCTCAGCAGTCCCTCTGTACATGCGATACCTACAGCAGATGCTGTATAAGTTTTACCTAAAGAATGACATGTATGTGTCATGTCCGCTTTATAGGGAGCCCACCAACATTCTGCAGCCACTTTGCCATATCGTGCAATCATCAAACCGTGTAATTCACTTCCACTTGCCTCCAAATCTACAATAAAATCCCTAATTGCTGCACTGGAAAGGCCGACCTGTACAGGCGTAGTTCTTGAAATAAGTTGCTTCATAAATTAATCATCCTTTCTTTTCATATGGTATTATTGTGTGATTGTCTGCCAAAATTTTCCTCCCGGCTATTATTTCCAGCAGATTCTCTAAAAATCAATTGTAAGAAATCATATATCGCCTGTCTCCAAACATGCCAGCAATGATCTCCTTGATATTTTCGCTCAATATGAGCGTTCCACATCTCCGGTGCTAAACCTTTCTCTGCCATCAATGCCGAATCTTCCTCAAAAACGGCAGCAAACACAGTATCCTCCGTTCCGATGGCACGGAAAAATAACCGGAACAACTTCTTGAATTCTTCCCCGTCCTCCATCAATTCCAGGTAGTCATGATTCTCAAATTGCTCTCCATTTCTCAAAAAGCCACTGAACAGCCCCAAATATCCAAATAGTTCCGGATGCTCGTCTGCATAGATCCCATGGAAAGCCCTGCCATAGCCCTTCCCCATTTTTCTTTTCTTACCCTATATTTTCTTTCAATATAAGGAATGCAGTCGTTCCTGAGCATATCCACAACCCCTTGAAAATCAAAAATTCCTTCTTGGGGAAGCCGGATGGAACCGTTGCACATAACGATAATGCAAGGAATTGCCTTCTCCCAGGCTAAAAGATTATCCATAATGAAATTTACCTTCCCGTTAAAAACCCAACACCCTTCATTTTCAAGTCCTCCGTGCTGAAGATATAACACTGGATAATCCAAGTCACTTTTTTCATAATCAGGCGGAAGATATACAAAACATCTCTCGCAGTTTCCAGTCACTTGGGATTGAAAATATTCAATCACGACACTTCCATGAGGTACCCCGTTTTCAAGAATATAATCCATTTCCGGATCTGGAATATCCACATAGTTGACAGGTCTTGCATAGCTGAAATAAACCGGTGCATTAGGGTTCAACACCCGGTTGCCGTCAACATGCCAGTCCAGTGTTCTTAGCCCGTATCCCGGAAATGGAAGTACCCCTTCCCAGATTCCATTGTCATTTTGGATAAGAGGAAATTGCTCCCTCTCCATCAATCCAGCAGTTACTGTTTTGGCATTTGGAGCATATAAGGTCAATGCAACATTCCCATTTTCCAGTACAGTAACGCTATCCGGCAGTCTATCACCATCAAGCGGATTGTCCCCCGTCGTTCCGGGCTCCTGCTTCTGAAATGCCATTGCTGTATTTGTATATGCAGCATTGTCACTAATTTCCTTTAATATTTTTTTCATCTTTTCTTTTACCTCTCAGCTATTCTTTTACAGCTCCCATTGTCATTCCGGCAATAAAATATTTTTGCAGACAGATATATGCAATAACCATAGGTATCGCTGCTACAAGTGCAACTGCCATTCTTAACGATTCTACTGGTATGACTGTATTTACTGATACGCCACTGCTTGCATGTGCGCTTAAAAATTGCGCATTTTTGATGATGCTATTCAAAATATTTTGAAGCCCCATCCTTTTTTCTTCTGTAATATAGTAAAGACCGTTATTCCAGTCATTCCAGTATGACATCCCTGCCATTAATGCAATAGTTGTAAGCATCGGTTTGGAAATTGGTATTACGGTTTTTATAAAGATAGTCCATTCAGATGCTCCGTCAATTCTGGCTGCCTCAATCATGCTGCCTGGAATGCTCGCAGTAAAGAAGTTACGCATCAAGATAATATTGTAGCCGTTTAACAACAGCGTCGGAACCAACAGTGCAAAAAACGTATTTTTAATATGCAGCATCTGTGTATACACCAAATAAGTAGGTACCAACCCGCCATTTAACAGCAATGTGAGAATAACGATAAAAGACAATACTCCTCTTCCCGGAAGTTCCTGCTTCGAAAGAGGGTACGCCATTGTGGCTGCCAGCGCTGTGTGAAGAATGGTTCCAACTACCGTCACACATATGCTGGTGGTCATCGATCGCAAGAACAAGGAATAGTGATTAAAAATATACCCATATGCATCTGTTCCAAAAACGGCCGGAATCAGGGAATATCCCTTGGTGGTAATTGTGAGTTCATCTGTCAGAGAACCGGAAATCAGTAGCCAGAAGGGAACAATGCAGGCAAGCGTAAGCATTCCCAAAACCACATATCCCAGTATCTCAAAGCCTCTATCTTTGCCTTTCATTACATCCTCCTTAAAACAATGCGCTCTCTTTGTTGAATTTTCTAATGATAAGATTTGACACCAGAACCAACGCAAAGCCAACCATAGACTGGTAAAAACCGGCTGCCGATGACATTCCAATATCGTTCAAGGTAATCAATCCACGAAATACATAGGTATCGATTGTATTTGTAGTTGCATACAATGCTCCAGAATCTCTTGTAACCTGATAAAATAGTCCGAAATCCGAATAAAAGATTTTCCCCAATGCTAAAATCACAACCATAATAATCGTAGGTTTGATTGAGGGTAATGTAATATAGCGAACCTGCTGCCATTTTGTTGCACCATCGATTCTGGCTGCCTCAAAATAATCGGGGCTGATTCCAATAATGGATGCAATAAATAAGACGCACTGAAATCCTGCGTTTTTCCACAGATAAACCAACAAGATAATTACCGGCCATGCATTTGGCGTGCTATACCAGTTCACCCCATCGCCTCCCAGGGCTTTTATCATTTTGTTTAGTGTTCCGGCATTTGTGCTCAGCATTACATAGGCCAAAACAGAAACAACAACCATCGATATTAAACTTGGCAAAATGATGATACTCTGACACATTTTTGCAAATAATCTGTTTTTCATATCACAGACCAAAATTGCAATCAAAACGGCAAAGGCTGTGCCGATTACGATAAATGCCAGATTATACAGTATGGTATTGCGTGTTATTATCCATGCATCCTTTGTCCGGAAAAGAAACTCGAAATTTTTAAATCCACACCAGTCACTCTTCCAGATGCCTTTTTGAAAATTCACATTTTTAAATGCAATCGTGAGTCCTGCCAATGGGATATAGTTGTTAATAATAAGATAAATAAATCCAGGTACCATCATCAGATATAAAGGTAAATATCTTATAATAACACGTATTTTTTTCTTCATATTCATTTCCTTTCAAAAAGGCTGCTTCAAGACAAAGCAGCCTTTTCATTACAATAAGCTGGCTCGCGAAGCGTAGCAGCGTTTCTTGTTATTGTGCCGCCTTCCAAGCATCCAACTGTGACTGTTTTTCGGCAATGACAGTATCTATTCCGGCTGTCTTTAAATCAGCAATAAACTTCTCCATATATACTTCCGGATCTAATACTCCATTTTCCAATCCAATACGGTATTGATTACATACATTTGAAATTGCTGTGATTTCATTCGTTACGTTAGAATTATCAAAGCTAAATCCCATAGCAGATGATTTTTCTACATTATCATTCCACTCCTTAACTTCCTTCCACAGATTGGGATTATCTATATCCCAGGTGTAACAAAGGAATTCATTTCCTGTTAAATAAGCAATGGACCAATTATAAGGACTTGTTTCTTCAGTCATACCATCCGGACGGGAAATCTGATTATTTCCTTCAGCCACATAATGCTCACCTTCTATTCCATAATTAAAAAGATTAAGGAAATCCGCATTGGTATATAACAGCCTTATAATATCTACTGATTTTTCAGGGTGTTTTGCACCAATTGGAACCACCCATTGAATCCCATTAACAGTTGTTGTTGTTGAAAGCGGCGCTCCCAATTGTACAAAAGTTAAATCCAATCCGGTATTTCTTTCATCCTGCTCAATGGAGCCAGGTGCATTTGTCATGAAAACCGAAAAGACTTTATTCGCCTGAAGCAGTGTAGTATACATATCCTGAATCGAATCGGAGTCTGGAAGAATATATCCCTTTTGATTCCATTCATATACTTTTTCAACATAATTTCTGTATTCATCAGATTCAAAATAATCCGTGACAGTGGCATCCTGTCCCCTGTTCATCAGAACGCCAAAACCATCCCCTAATTCGTCAACGCTTCCTTTTACCATTATGTCTGCCGGGTTCATTGAAGCTCCACCCATATACGTCGGCGAAATATCCGGCTCATTTTCCTTTATCACTTCAAATATTGCATCCAGATCATCCATCGTTTTCACCTGTGAGACATCTATACTATACTTTTCGAGCAAATCCGTCCGCATGATAAAGCCACTGCCATTTGCACGTTCATGCATTGTAGGTACACCATAGAGAGAACCATTAATTCTGCTGGCTGCCAGATAATCCTCTCCAACAATCTCCAATACCTCCGGCACCTGTTCCTCTAAAAGCGTCGTAATATCCTGAATCTGCCCCTTTTCTACCATAGAGGGATAAACGGTTATTGGATTAAAATGAGCCAACAGACCAATATCTTCCCCGCCTGAAAGCATAAGGGGTGCCTGCGTCATATAATCTGCAAATCCCAATGGTTGCAAGGTAATTGTGCAATTGCATTCTTCCAGTGCAATTTGGGACATTGCTTCCTGTACTTTTCCCAAATCTTCGGGAATAGATGTCAGAACTGGAAATGTAAGAGTAATATTAACAATCTCTTCGTCTCCTTCCTTTTCCGCGTCCTGCCCGGGATTACTTTGCGTTCCGCTGTCAACCCCTTTATCCCCATCATTAACTGCCTTCGATCCGCACGCAGCCAATGACGCAACCATTGCCACAGCTAAAATTACTGAAAATAATTTCTTTCTCATACCCTTCCTCCTTTTGTTTTGATAATTCTATTATAAAAAAACGGAACAGGAGAACTACCCCCATTCCGTTTGCACTTTTACCCTAATCCGGCATCTTACTATATTCCTTACGATATTCCGACGGAGATAAGCCATACTGTTTTTTAAAGGCTCCTGAAAAATGTGAGATATTGCTATAACCAACATTCGATGCAATATACGATATAGAAAACTCCGTTTTGATAAGCAAATTTGCAGCTCTCTCCAATTTACACCTTAAGAGGTACTCAGAAATCGTAACTCCCTTCTCCTTTTTAAATATTCTTGTCATATAATCCGGGCTCATATACACAAGCTTCGCTAATGTATTCCTGGAAATATCTTCCTCTATATGATCCTCAATATACTTGCAAATAATTTCTACGACGGGACGGTCTTCATCATGATTGTCATCATTCTCATGCATGCAGTCAATACAGCCTTTAAACCACGCGATACACTGGGCAACAGATTTATCTGCCTCCTTACGCAGATATTTGACACATTGATTCTCCCATATGGTATTTGCGGCTGTTCCCTGCTTTGAAAGCACTACTGTAATCATATCTTCAAAATCTTTGATTAATTTTCTCAGCCGCTCCGGATTCACATAACTGGTAAAATTATCTGATTCCATATACTCCACAATATCTCTTTTCAGTTCCTCATAGGAACCATTTTCTAAGAGAAGCTGCCAAATCTTTAAATCTGGATATATAAATATATGATTCTGCCTTTTTCTTTCTTCTACAATAAAAGCTCCTTCATTGAATAGAAGATTATTGTAATCCACCTCCTTTAGGTATTTCAACCGTTGTGAAAAATGTTCTATTCCAATCCTGTCATCAATGTATACACATACTTCACACAGAAAATAAGTCTTACAATAAGATACATATTTTTCTGACTTTACTTTAATAAAATCACAAAATCCATCCCTATCTTCAGAGACAAAGCATATCACAATCATATCTGTTGCCAGTTCCTGAACGTAACTGTGAAATGCTTTGAGAATATCCTGCGTAAAGACAGTTATCATACTGAAATTAATTTTCTCGTACTCTTCTTTTTCATATTCTTCATTCCACTTTCTTGTTTTAACCAGAAGCATACAATATTTACTATCCACCGGCATAGCTATCCGGCGCCTTCGGATTTCTTCTCTGATTTCCTCCTTTGTCAATGAATTGCTCTCTTTTAACAGATAGCGGAAAAAATGACGTTCTACCGAAATCTTATTCTGACGTTCACCTTCCGCTTCATTGAGCAATTCATTTCTCTGGCGAATTGCTTTTTTTAAAGCATTTTTCAATATTCCTGCATCCAGCGGTTTGCTTAAATAATCTGTTACTTTTAGTTCCACCGCTTTCCTGGTATACGCAAAATTGACATGACCTGTAACAATGATACACCCGATATGACAATAATTTTTGTTTACCCAATCTACCAGATGAAGCCCGTTTTCATTTCTCATTTCAATATCGCACAGCAGGAAATCGATGCTTTCTTCCTGGATAATATTTCTCGCCTCATTGATTGTCAGGGCAGTCCAGATTTTATCTATATCAAGTTCTTTCCAATCTATGAGCACCGAAATACCCGAAATCGCCGTCTGCTCATCATCAACAATTAATATCTCCATCTTTTTCTTCTTCTCCTGCTCTTTTCAAATAAGGAAACTGCATTTCAACCTGCGCTCCCTGCCCTTGTATGTTTGAAAACCATAAGTCAAATTTATGATCAAAAAATACCTCAGCCCTCTCCCGTAGGTTTCTGATTCCAATGTGCTCTCCGTCGCTTTTTACAATCTTTTCTTTTTCTTCCAGTTTTACCAGCATCTCTTCTTCAAATCCTACTCCATTATCTGTAATGGTTATCAATAGCAGACCTTCTTCCGCTTTTCTAATGGATAAACGAATTCGCAGTTTTTCTACCTCTCTTTCCGAATATTTGATAGAGTTCTCTATAAACGTATGCAAAAGCAGAATGGGAATTTTGGCATCTGACAATGCTTCATCCATCATGACAGTAAAATCGATTTCCTCTGCATAACGAATTTTCTGTATATCCAGATAATTTTTCACATGCATTAACTCTTCCCCAATTGTTGCTCGATTTTCGTCCCGCCGGAACATATAATTTAAATATCCTGATAAGCAGCTGGTCATTTTCTCAATTAACCTGTAATTTCTTATTTCCGCAAGACTATGAATGAGATTTAAAGAATTTACATAGAAATGAGGATTCATCTGCATAGCCAGATAAGAAGTATATACCTTCTGCTTTGCAATTTTCTCTTCATACACCTGCATTTTCAGCCGGCATACCTGTTCCAGTATTTCATTGAAATTGTTATAGATATAAAATAAAATCCCCATTACAACAAGTAAAATCAGCCCCAAAATTAATATATCAACCTCTATGATGTGAAAAATCGCTGTATGAAGCTCCTTCTCCGATAAAAACAAAGAATAGGTAATTCCGGTTGTATATCCCACCGCATCCACCTTTATTCTGGATATCTCCTCTTCCGTTCTTTGATAGACACGCTCTCCCAAAGAAAATGATACTCCCGTAAAAGGATAGCCTCCGTCATTTACAAAAGGAAACAGCCTTTCCAAATTGCACCATCCTCCAATAGAAATTTGTTCCAGACGCATAATATAAAAATAATACCAATTATCATTAATGCAAGCCAGAAAATAACTATCCGGAATTTTTTCCTGCAGCGCTTCGCTTGAAGTATCAGAAAAATAATCCCGTATTTCTGTCATTTCCAGATAACTGGTATCCGTATCATACTGTATGTTGACACAGCTGTTCTTTTCATCAATTATAAGCAATCCATTTACAAAAGAATAACTGTTTAAATACTCATGAAGCCTATTATTTAGCTGAATTTTTTTGAAATTATAATCTGATCCCGGAGGCAGTCTGCGAAGCGCTGCAAAATCAGCGTTCGATGCAATGATATTTATAATATCCTCCTGTAATTTTTCATACTCATTTTCCACAATCTGAACCTGCAGTTCCAGCATATCTGTGTAGACGGCGGTCTCATAAAGATTTAACTGCTTCCAAACCGCTCCGATGAAAGCGACGCATAAGCCAAATAAGAGAATAGCAATTACCGCTATTCCCGTATTTATAATTACCTTCAGACTGACATTAAATTTTTTCTTTATCAGAAAATCTCTTTCCATCCGCATAGTCCTCTGCAATTCTTGCATTTGATTCGTCTTATTCAATTCATATTATATCTTTTTCAACTTCAAATATAAATTCATTCTATTAATTAATTTTCTGTCAGTACATCCTGCACTCTATGATTTTTCTTTTCTACAAGAAAGAAAAGAACTATCATGCTCAGCAGAATCATGCCGCATCCATCAAACATAAGCTGATATCCCATCATACCAACCGCTGCGCCTCCAATCATTGGGCCAATTCCCTGTACCACATCGCCTCCCAGATAGTAGGTGCTTGTTGCAACACCGCTTCGATTTTTTCCGGCTCGCTTGATGCATTCTGCCTGTAACGCCGGCATTGCAGTTCCCTGCCCAATTGACTTCAAAATCCCCGATACGACAATCATTGCAATACCAGTTGATCTGCTTAAAATGAACATCGACACGCCAGTCATGATAATCGCCGGATAAACTGCCATTGCAATTCCTTTCCGATCAACCAGCTTTCCGGAAAATGGTTTGAAAACAAACAGGCAAATTGCACAGACTGTATAATAAATTCCTATGCTTGTAATTCCTCTCTCCTCTGCAAATAAAAGCAGAAAAGACGTTATTATACCATTGATAAATGAGAACGCTGCCGCAACTGCCGTATACCCTAAGACTTCTGTCGCTATAATGCTATTTAAGGTCATCCTGCTCCTTTTGAGTTCTTTTCTGACCTTCTCTTTCAGACCCAGTTTTTTGTAAAGCAGACACACGATCAAAAATCCAATACATGAAAAAATACAGGAAATCTGAAAAACAGCCTTATACCCAATTATCCCTGCAAGCTCGATACCTAATCCGGGCGCTACTGCGGATGATATCACCTGACTGATCCCCAAATATCCAATCCCCTCACCAATACGGCTTTTCGGAATGTAATCTGTTGCAAGTGCAACCAAAACAGTACTCACAATTCCAAACCCAATGCCATGAGCAGTTCGGGCCGCCATAATCATTGGAACATTCACAACAGCAGCATAACCAAATACGCCAATGCTTTCAAGGACCAGAGAAAACAGCAATAATTTCACTTTATTCAATCTATCTGACAACATGCCGCAAATCGGCCGGATAATCAACGAAGTAATAGAAAACATACCTACAATGACGCCTGCCAGAGAAAGTATGATGCCAGAATCTATCAGGTATTTTGATAAAATTGACAAAATCATATAAAAGCCAAAGCTATTGATTGTATTCACAATAAATAGTGAAACAAATTGACAATTCCATAATTTTTCTTTCATGTAGGGCAACCTCTCTATATCTAATATAGTTCAATTATAAAAATATCAATTGCCCCAAACCATCTCTACAACGACTAAATACTTACTCCCATCCGCCAAAAAGCATTAATGTTAATCCAAAATCCATTTTTTTCATAAAATTCCTCGAAAAAACAAGCTGAGTAATCAGCAGATATCTCCATATTCAAAATAATAATTTGTATTCTCCATGAAAAAGTGCTACTATTAGGATATAAAAGTAAAAGTTTACCTGTTTTTAGGAAGTGAAATCCATGGATTATAATCATAACAGCAATCCCTACACTCAGCCGAATAATCAATACAATCCAAATAATCAGAACCAGTTTATCCGTAACCCCGGTCAGACTATGGCTCTGATATCGCTGATTCTGGGAATTGCAAGTATCTTTACTATATTTACGATCTATCTTCCCCTTATTTTGGGGAGTATTGCCATTGTGTTGGCAATCCTTTCCAAGGGCTACGGGAAAAAGATGCTTGCCACCGCAAAGGCAGGCATTGGAACCGCTATCGGGGGAATCGCTCTGATTGCCGTGGTTTTCGGATCTGTCATCAGCCTATTCTTATCTTTGAGCGGTGATCAGCTTGTGGAATTCGGCAGACAGATAGATGAAATGTTTGAACAGCAGACAGGGCAGGATATTGAAGATATTGCCGGTACTTCTTATGAAGAGATTATGAGAACATATTCAGAAATGATTGGAAAATAAAAAGGAGGATTTCTATGAGCAGTATGATGATTGGTAATTCTAATTATATGAATCCGTATACCAGCGGCTATGCCGCAGTCAGGCAGACGTCTTCCGCAGAAGAGGTCGGAAAGCCCCTTGTCAACCCCGGTGAGTCCACGAAAGTCTCCCCGGGCAGGAAATCATCTCCCGCAGAGTGCGAGACCTGCAGAAACCGTAAATATCAGGATGGTTCTGATGAAATGGTTTCCTTTAAATCAGCTGCACACATTTCTCCCCAGGCTTCTGCTTCCAGAGTAATGGCCCACGAACAGGAACATGTGAGCAATGCGTTCACCAAGGCAGCACAAAAAGGCGGTAAAGTCCTTTCAGCTAACGTCACTTTAAAAACGGCTATCTGCCCGGAATGCGGAACAAGCTATGTGGCTGGCGGAACCACCGCTACCAAGATTAAATATCCCAATGAGAGTAATCCCTATACCCAGAACCGCAAATCTTTAGATGCTGTCTCCGTCATAGGGCGTAATCTGGATATAGCCGTATAAAACATAGGAGTTTACTGTGAAAAATCAGCTGTCCAGCTGATTTTATCACAGACAAATTTGTGCTGGCGCCCAAATTTGCGGGCTGTTGGCAACATAGGAGTTTGTTATGAATCAGTATTTATCTTCTGTCAGTCTGAAATCACTGGCAAAGGGGCAATTGCTTGGAAAGTATGGAACTGTAGTTGGTATCCTTCTCCTTCAGCTTCTCTGCACTGCCCCGATTAACCTTGCAATTTCTACACTTATTGGCACCAACAGTTTATTTAGCATCATTTTATATAGCATTGCACAATTTTTATTTGGTTTATTTGCAGGTTATTTTTTTGCCGGTCAATATTATGTCTATTTGAAAATTGCATGCAATCAAATGCCAATGGTAAGTGACCTCTTCTACTTTTTCAGAGAAGATGCTTCAAAGGTCTTGTACATTCAGGTCGTCCTGTCCGGAGTTTCCACCCTTTGCTCGCTGCCGTCCTTGATTGCCGGGCACTATGTGAATCTTTCCATGCTAGAGCTGGCGTCCGGTACTCTTGTAACAGATGAGCTTCCAATAAACGGCCCGCTGTTTTTAACTTATGCCGTACTCTATGTAGCAGGCAGTGCAATCAATATCTATGTGAGGTATATATTGTTTTCACAAGTATTTTACCTGATGCTGGATTTCCCGGATTATCCGGCGCCCCAGTTGCTGAAAATGAGCATGCAGTTGATAAAGGGAAGCAGAGCAAGGTGTTTTTACCTCATTGTATCCTTTGTTCCCCTACTTCTCCTTAGCGTATTTTCCTGCGGAATCGCATTATTATGGATACAGCCTTATATGCAGGCAACCTACGCAAACTTCTATCTGGATTTAATCAAAAAGAAAAAATAATATGCGCCGCAAGGCGCACCATTTTTAAAGGAGCCGTCATATCAATTTGACGGCTCCTTTATATTAATCCATTTTAAATATGCATTGACAAAAAGATCAATTGCTCCATCCATAACGGAATCTACATTTCCGGTCTCAGCGTTTGTTCTATGATCCTTCACCATCGTGTATGGCTGCATGACATAAGAACGAATCTGATTTCCCCAGCCAATGTCTTTGATCTCTCCCCGGATATCTGAAAGCTTCTCAGCATTGGCTTCCTTTTTCAACATGTACAGCTTTGCTTTCAGCATCTGCATTGCTTTATCTTTGTTTTGGAACTGGGAACGCTCATTCTGGCACTGTACCACGATTCCGGTAGGAAGGTGTGTGATACGGATGGCAGAAGAGGTTTTATTGATATGCTGTCCGCCGGCGCCGCTGCTTCGATAAGTATCGATCCGGAGTTCATCTTCATTGATCTCCACATCCACATCCTCTTCAATATCCGGCATTACATCCAGCGATACAAAGGAAGTCTGACGCTTTCCCTGTGCATTGAAGGGAGAAATACGCACCAGCCTGTGCACACCTTTCTCAGATTTGAGATAGCCATAAGCGTTGGTTCCATTTACCTGAAAGGTAACAGACTTGATTCCTGCCTCATCCCCATCCAGATAATCCAGCACTTCCACCGAAAATCCCTTGCGCTCCGCCCATCTGGTATACATACGATAAAGCATGGAGCACCAGTCGCAGCTTTCTGTGCCGCCTGCCCCTGCATTCAGCTTCAATATGGCATTATACTCATCATATTCTTCCGAAAGCAGCGTGCTGATACGGATTTCCTCAAAGGTTGCAATAAATTCGTCCAGTTCTTTTCGGATATCGGCGGCAAGACCAGCGTCCTCCTCCTCATATCCCATCTCAATCAATGTTTCAATATCCTCATACTGCGTTTCCAATCCTTCCATTGTCTCCACAGTATCTTTTAAGTTTTTCAATTCCTTCATCTTCTGGTTGGAAATATCCGGATCATCCCAGAAACCGGGCGCCTCCATTTCCCTTTCCAGTTCTTCAATCTTCTTTGACTTATTTGCTAAGTCAAAGTGAATCCCTCACTTCCGCTAAAGGGCTTTTATAAGTCTGAAGCTCAGACTTCATCTGATCTAACTCTACCACCTAACGTTCACCTCTTTCTCTTTTTAGTTAATTTTACCATAGCGCCAGAAGAATGGCTCCTCGAGCCATTCTTCTTACACAAGACTTAGAATATCTTAAGCAGCGTTCTTTGCTGCTTTAGATATTCTTCTTGTGTTTTTATTTACGGCCGCAACATTGTTTGTATTTTTTGCCGCTTCCGCAAGGGCAGGGATCGTTCGGATAAACCTTGGCATTCTCACGCTTCACTGGTGCTTTTGCCGCGGAGTCATCCTTGTTGGTGCCGGTTACTTTGGCAACCTGTTCTCTCTCCACCTTCTGTTCTACTCTCACATGGAACAGAACCCTGACGGTCTCTTCCTTGATGTTCTGGGTCATATCATCGAACATCTCATAACCGCTCAGTTTATACTCCACAAGGGGATCTCTCTGTCCATAGGCCTGGAGACCGACTCCCTGACGAAGCTGGTCCATATCATCAATATGATCCATCCATTTTCTGTCAATTACCTTAAGGAGAATAACGCGCTCCAGTTCACGGATGGCTTCCGGTTCAGGAAACTCTGCTTCCTTCGCTTCGTAAAGTTTTACAGCTTCTTCTTTCAGCTGCTGTTTTAATGCATTCTTCTTTGGTGTATTGATTCGTCCTCTGTTTATAGGTCTTAATGGAATGGTCGGAAGAAGCAGGGTATTGAGTTCCTCCAGATTCCAGTCGTCATAATCTGTATCATCACCGATTACGATATCCACACAATTCTCTGTGATATCTGTGATCATCTTGTAGATGGCATCACGCATGCTCTCGCCATCCAGCACACGCCGCCTTTCTTCATAAATGATTTCCCTCTGTTCATTCATGACCTGATCATATTCAAGCAGGTTCTTTCTGATTCCATAGTTGTTATTTTCGATTTTCTTTTGTGCAGACTCAATCGCATTACTTAAGGTCTTATGCTCAATTTCCTGATTTTCAGGAATTCCAAGCGCATTGAACATATTGATCAGACGTTCGGAGCCAAACAGACGCATCAAATCATCTTCCAGGGAAATATAAAACTTGGATACACCCGGATCTCCCTGACGACCGGAACGACCGCGCAGCTGGTTATCGATACGTCTGGATTCATGCCTCTCTGTACCGATGATCCTAAGTCCTCCTGCTTCCCTTGCCGCATCGTCCAGCTTGATATCTGTACCACGGCCTGCCATGTTGGTGGCAATGGTAACTGCACCATGGATACCTGCATCAGCTACGATTTCAGCTTCCAACTCGTGGAACTTGGCATTTAAGACTTTATGCGGAATTCCCTGTTTGGTAAGCAACTTGCTAAGTTCCTCTGATGCCTCAATGGTAATCGTACCCACCAGTACCGGCTGTCCCTTGGCATGGGCTTCCTTTACCGCCTCTACAATGGCGTAAAGCTTTTCTTTCCTTGTTTTATATACTGCATCCTGTAAATCTTTTCTTGCAACAGGTCTGTTCGTTGGTATTTCAATTACGTCCATACCGTAAATGTCACGGAATTCTCTTTCTTCTGTAAGAGCTGTACCGGTCATACCAGCCTTCTTTTCAAACTTATTAAAGAAGTTCTGGAAGGTAATGGTTGCCAGCGTCTTGCTCTCTCTCTTGACTTTCACGTGTTCCTTGGCTTCAATCGCCTGGTGAAGACCGTCAGAATAACGGCGTCCCGGCATGATACGCCCTGTGAACTCGTCTACGATCAACACCTGATCATCCTTGACCACGTAATCCTGATCTCTGAACATCAGATTGTTGGCACGCAGCGCCAGTATGATATTATGCTGAATTTCTATATTTTCGGGATCGGCAAGGTTGTCTATCTGGAAGAATTTCTCCACCTTATCCACACCCTGTGCTGTCAGATTGACCACCTTGTCCTTTTCATTGACAATGAAATCACCGGTCTCTTCTCTTTCCACGCCCATGATGGCATCCATCTTGGATAAGTCCTGCATGTCCTCACCGCGCTTCATCTGCTTGGCAAGAATATCACAGACCTCATAGAGTTTGGTGGATTTGCCGCTTTGTCCTGATATGATAAGAGGTGTTCTCGCCTCATCGATTAGTACGGAGTCAACCTCATCGATAATTGCATAGTGCAGCGTGCGCAGAACCAACTGTGCCTTATAAATGACCATATTGTCTCTCAGATAATCAAAACCGAGTTCATTATTGGTCACGTAGGTAATGTCGCAGTTATAAGCCTCCCGCCGTTCTTCTGNCTTCATGCTGTTGAGCACCACACCCACAGATAGGCCTAAAAATTTGTGAACCTCTCCCATCCACTCGGCATCACGCTTAGCNAGGTAATCATTGACNGTTACAATGTGAACTCCCTTTCCTTCCAAAGCATTTAGGTATGCAGGTAAGGTTGATACCAAGGTCTTACCTTCACCTGTTTTCATTTCCGCGATACGTCCCTGATGGAGGATGATACCGCCGATGAGCTGAACCCTGTAGTGTTCCATATTCAGCACTCGCCTGGCTGCCTCACGCACCACTGCAAAGGCTTCCGGGAGCAGGTCGTCCAAGGTTTCTCCGGCACTCAGGCGCTTCTTGAATTCTTCCGTCTTTCCTGCAAGTTCTGCATCGGACAATGCCTGCATGGACGGTCTTAAATCCTCAATCGCCTGCACGGTGCTCTCGATACGCTTTAATTCTCTCTCACTATGTGTTCCAAATACTTTCTGGACTAAGTTCATTTTTATACCTCACTATATAAAAAACTGCAAATTCTATTGTATCAGATTTGCAGTTTATATTCAACTATTCAAATATTATCATTTTGTAAACAATCGTATATAGGTTACTTTTNANAGAGTANGCAACAGTCCGCACAGGACAGGTTAATATACCAACGTCGTCGCGCTCTCGCTCCGATAAAAACGTAGCAGANGCTANGCTCNNNANGAACNTCGCNAAGCNCTGACGTTTTTATAGGGACTCCTTTTGGTATATTAACCTGTCCTGTGCTACGTTACTGGCTAGCCTNTAAAGTGTAACATANCGCANCNGATGGCTNTAANCAAANTNAAANGAATCATCNTATTCGTAGATGTANGNGCTATNATGCACGTATACGNTATCTTTGGAAAAAAGCAGCTCATCTTTCGGATTTAACNGGCCATTCTCCNGTATCNAGATTTTTTACTGCCTCAANACTTNCNCTTCNGGATAAATAAATACAATAATTTGTGCCATCTTCTGCAACTAAATTTATTACTTTTTCTCCATCTTCTTCAGCCGTTTCTGCACTTTGTATCTGTCCCGCACTAATCGTATCCAGCGTACTCAATATAAAGCGCATCGTTCTATCATTTTCCTCTATGCCAACCGCCTCAGCTATTATGGTTCTGTTGTTTGCATCTACTTTCATTTTTTCCGTATCTTCATCTGCATTAACTTCTGTATTATCATTAACATTTTCACCAGAACCTGACTCGTCTGAGACTTCATTTGCAACATCATTCTGACCTGAATCTGATATACTATTCGTATTTCTGTTGCTACATGCACTCATACTGCANAGTACACTTAGTGCAAGGACAATAACCCACTTTTTCATTTTTACCTCCAAACATATCTGCACTTTATTCCCGCGANCAACGAGCCAAGTGGCTGCTTGCAGACATTTGTGTCATCACGTCAGGGGAATAGCTTGATTTGATATTTTACTTGTTTTACCGCATTATACTTGATTTNCTCATTTTCACAATGGTTAGAAAATATTCTGTATAAAACACAAAGTACAAGCATAAGAGGTATAAAAATCCCCCTCCTAGTGGGGCAGGGGATTATCCTTCTATTTGTTCTTATCTACTCAAAAATATATTCTATCCAACAACCGAAACCAGTCTCTTTAATTTTGTTCCCATCTTCATCATATTCATATTCTGCNNCNACTACCAATCCGCCACCAGAGTCTTGAGAAAGCAATACAAGATATCCGTTATCGTTATACCGATATTCATTCACAAAATCTATACTGTCATCGTTATTGTAAGATATTTCTTTGATTATGTTTCCATCATTGTCATATTCCCGTTCATGCCGAAAATATATACTACCGTCGCTGCTATAACAAATATGTTTGATCTCGTTTCCTATGCTGTCATACTCATACTCATGCCAAGTACAGATGCTGCCATCATAGTTATAGGTTTTTTCCTCAAGTTTATTCCCGTTATTATCATACTCAGCTTCCTGTATTATTATAGTTAGCGCATCAGTGGTCTGAGTCGTTTTGATAAGCTTCCCGTTGCTGCCATATTCATACTCGTACAAAGTAGTTTTACCGCTATTCGGATCAGAAGATGTTTCTTTGGTTTTATTTTCGTTGCTATCATATTCAGATGTTATAGTAAGAGCGGTCACGCTACTATAGCTGGTCGAACTAATCAAGTTTCCAAGAATATTATACTCATAATCGCACGTATAATTGCAAAAGTTGTTTACACTGTCACTGCCACCCCTAGTTTCGTGGATTATTTTACCGTCTTCGTTATACTCATACTTGCACCAACCATCTATGCTGCCCTCAGGATGGCATCCATCAGCCGAATAGACCTTACGTCCGTTACCGTCATATTCATATTCGTTCCATGATTTTACATCGCCGCTATCGGAATAACTAGTTCTTTTAAGCAAATGTCCTACCTCGTCATATTCATAGCGGTAGCTTTGTAGCACGTGCCCATCTGCACTGCTATACCAAATTTCTTCCCGCAGAAGTTTCTTTGACAATTCCTCAAAAATCGTTATGTTATCATCTTCATCGGAATTTTCGGTTGGGTTTTCTGATGTCGATTCTTCACTGCCACTGTCGACTGCCGCTTCTTCTGGTTGGGCTTCGCTTGAACCTTCGTCTATTACCGGAGCAGGCGCAGCAGTAGACGATGATCCCATGCTGCTACCGCAAGCTGAAACAGCTAACATTGAGGTAAATACCAATATAGTCACTAAGATTTTTTGCTTCACTTTTTCTACCTCCTATTTTGTCCTCTGCAATTCTATGATATTGTCTCCATAGTACACATCAATATGGGCAACATCTATAATTCCCACTACTAATAGCTGTAATTCCGTTTCGATTCAAAGTCAAAGAGTGAAAAGCGCGAGTTTGCGCTGGGTCGTTATAGTGATACGCGCCACCCCCAATGTTTGGACAAAGCGACTGTCTTATGAACCAAAAGATCCACCGCCGTAGTATCCGTAAGGATTAGAGCTATCAACCCTAATCAAATCCGACAAACCTGCGGCGGAGTCTTTAACTTAGCAGGCATACAATAATCATATCGTGCCGTCTCTGCCAACCTGAAAGTCTCTGGCATCAACTTCAACAAGCTGATTACGCTACTTATATTTCATTTCCCGGGAACTTGGGAACTCCTGCGAGACCTTTGGCGAGGTCTTCGTCGGTGGGGATGTAGTCGGTCATTTCGCCGTTGTTGTAGCGTTCGTATGCTACCATGTCGAAGTAGCCGGTTCCTGTAAGGCCGAAAAGGATTGTTTTTTCTTCGCCTGTTTCTTTGCATTTAAGTGCTTCGTCAATGGCAACTTTGATTGCGTGGGAACTTTCGGGGGCGGGGAGGATGCCTTCTACTCTTGCGAATTCTTCTGCTGCCTTGAAAACGGAGGTCTGTTCTACGCTGACAGCTTCCATGTATCCGTCCGCATATAACTGTGACAGCACAGAGCTCATGCCGTGGTAGCGGAGTCCTCCTGCGTGGTTCGGGGCGGGTATAAATCCGCTGCCTAAGGTATACATCTTTGCAAGGGGGCATACTTTGCCGGTATCGCAGAAGTCGTATACGTATTTTCCTCTGGTAAAGCTGGGACAGGAAGCGGGTTCAACAGCGATAAAGCGGTAATCTGCTTCTCCTCTTAATTTTTCGCCCATAAACGGAGAGATCAGACCGCCTAAATTGGAACCGCCGCCTGCACATCCGATAATCATATCTGGTTTAATTCCGTATTTATCCATGGCTGCCTTGGCTTCCAATCCGATCACTGACTGGTGAAGCAGAACCTGCGTCAGCACGGAGCCAAGCACATAGCGGTATCCTTCCTGTGTGGTCGCAGCTTCCACTGCCTCTGAAATCGCACAGCCGAGACTTCCTGTGGTTCCGGGGAACTCCTCTAAAATCCTGCGTCCCACTTCGGTGGTGTTTGAGGGAGACGGGGTAACATTTGCCCCGTAGGTCCGCATCACTTCGCGTCTGAAAGGTTTCTGCTCATAGGAGCATTTTACCATGTATACCTGACAGTCAAGCCCTAAATATGCACATGCCATGGAGAGCGCTGTACCCCACTGACCTGCGCCGGTTTCCGTTGTCACGCCCTTAAGCCCCTGCTTCTTGGCGTAATATGCCTGGGCTATGGCAGAGTTCAGTTTATGGCTGCCGCTAGTGTTATTTCCTTCAAATTTATAGTAAATCTTCGCCGGCGTCTGCAGCTTTTCCTCAAGACAGTAGGCACGGACAAGAGGAGAAGGACGGTACATCTTGTAAAATTTCCTGATTTCCTCCGGGATTTCAAAATAAGCCGTTGTATCATCCAGTTCTTGTCTGCAAAGCTCGTCGCAGAAAATACCGCGCATTTCCTCGAAGGTCAGCGGTTTAAGGGTTCCCGGGTTTAAAAGGGGCGCAGGTTTATTTTTCATGTCTGCGCGGACATTATACCAGCTGTCTGGCATCTCATTTTCTTCAAGATAAATTTTGTAAGGAATCTTCTTTTCTTCACTCATAGCGGTATCTCCATTCTGCGTATATGACGCTATTTAAACAAACGATTTTTGTTACTTATAACACATGCCCCTTAGAAAGTCAATGTAATTGCCTTAAAATCAATGGCAAATCTGTAACCACTATTATTGTGAAGCGTCGTTCATTTTACCGTTGACAAGCTGGTATTCACCATGTGAAATGGTGCCAAGATCGAGACAAAAATTTAAAATTCAGCAAAATAGGAAAGGTATTTTTCGATTTATATGCTATTCTATATACGTAGCTGCAAAACAATAAAAAAGGGGGTGATGTTAATGGATTACCGAAAAAGCATACAGGACAGCCTCGATTATATTGAGGACAATTTGAAGACTCCCATCACTGCCACGGAGCTTTCTGATCAGGCAGGTTATTCTCTGTTCCATTATTACAGGCTGTTCCAATCAGCCGTCGGAATGTCGGTGATGCAATATGTTCTTCGGCGCAGGCTTATTCATGCGATTTATGAAATCTATTGCGGGTGCAAAAGGATTGATGTGATACTGGAATATGGTTTTGATACCTATGCTGGATTTTACAAAGCTTTTCGGCGCGAATTTGACTGCACTCCCTCCACCTTTATAAAAAAAGGGCGAGCTAAACGACCTTACAAACCGAACTTGTTTAAGGAGGACTATATGGTATCTCATAAGAAAGTTTTAGATGTTCTCAAGCAATGGAAATTAGAAAATGAATCAATCTCTGATGTATACCACGAGAGCAATGGAGAAAAAAGTAATAGAGCCTTTTATGTAGGTAAAGATTATGTTCTGAAGTTCTCTAAAAATTTTGATGAGGTCAAAAACGCGATTGCGCTTTGCAATACAATAAAAGGCACTGGCTTATGTATATCTTCCCCAATCAAAACAACGGATGGGCGAGCATACGTACAAGACGGCGAACTGTTTTTCTATTTAACCTGGCGAATCTCTGGCACACAAATGATTGCCCATGATTTTTATGAAGGAGATTATGTCGCAAAGGCAAGATTTGTTGGTGAAATCATCGGACAACTGCATCTCATTCTGTGTCAGGCTAAAACGCCGGTAAATGAGGTTAATCTGTACGAATCCGTAAAGAATTGGGCACTGCCGAAATCAAAAGATATTTTGTCGCTTTCGGAGTCATTTTGCCGAGGTTATTTGAATGAATTTGGAAAACTGTATGACAAGCTGCCCAAACAAATCATCCATCGGGATCCGAACCCGTCAAACATTATCGTTTCACAGGACGAATGGGGCTTTACTGACTTTGAACTGTCGGAGAAAAACCTGCGTATTTATGATCCTTGCTATGCGGCTATGGCAATTTTAAGTGAGAGCTTTGATGAAAAAGATCAAGCCAAGTTGTCAAAGTGGCTGGAAATCTACCGAAATATTCTATGGGGATATGACAGTGTAGTAAAACTTACCAA
>JAAVAE010000037.1 GCA_014804245.1 Lachnospiraceae bacterium
AGGTAAATATACCAACGTCGTCGCGCTCCCGCTCCATAAAAACGTAACAGACGCTAGGCTCGTGAGGAACCTCGCCAAGCGCTGACGTTTTTATAGGGACTCCTTTTGGTATATTTACCTATCCTATGCTACGTTACTGGCAGCCTCTAAAATAGCGAATATTTACTGCTTTTCATCAGGTTGCCAAAGCACAGCTCTGAGAGGATAAATAATCCATAAGGAGTCCCTCAAAAAGCGTCAGCGCTTGACCACGCGCTTAAAAGCGCGGGTTTTTTCGAGTCTAGCGTCTGCTACGCTTTTTGCGGAGCGGGAGCGCGGCGACGTTGGATTATTTATCCTCTCAGAGCGTCCCTCTGCCAAAGTGTCAAAAGCAACGTTCAAACAGGAACTTTAATTCCTTTTAAATAATTCATGGACATTTCTTTGGCAGGCACGCATAATAATGAAAAACGGCAAAGAGAGGTATTATTTATGCATACTTTAAGTGAATACATTAGCGAGTATATTGAATTCTGCAAATTCAGGAAGCGTTTAGACGTCAAAACTCTAAAAGCTTATCAGATTGATCTAATGCAGTATAGGAACTTTTGTTCCGATTCGTCCAGCTGCCTCTCCAAGGATACCGTAGACCGGTTTATCACCAGTCTGCACAGGCAATATAAACCCAAAACCGTCAAGCGCAAAATTGCAAGTCTGAAGGCTTTCTTTCATTATATGGAATACAGAGAATTGTTAAATGAAAACCCTTTTACCAAACTGGATATCCGCTTCCGTGAGCCAAAGCTCCTGCCGAGGACGATTCCCTTTCATTCTATTCAAGCCTTCCTGTCTACTCTTTATGCGCAAAAAGAGCATGCAAAAACTGAATATCAACTTCACTGCTGCATCAGGGACATAGCCGTCATTGAATTATTGTTTGCCACAGGCATGCGGATTTCTGAACTGTGCTCTTTAAAACCGGCAGATCTCGATTTGGAGAGCTGCAATGTGCTTATTTATGGGAAAGGGGCAAAAGAAAGAATTTTACAGATTGGTAATCCAGATGTCATTTCTGCGCTGGATTTATATCAGAACACTTTTAAAGAGGAGATCGAGAGCTGTGGATATTTCTTTGTAAATAAACTCCGGCACAAGCTATCGGATCAATCTGTCCGCTTTATGATAAACCGCTATGCAAAGCTTGCCGGCATTGAGCAGCATATTACTCCGCATATGTTCCGGCATTCTTTCGCGACGCTTCTTCTGGAACAGGATGTGGATATACGGTATATCCAGAAAATGCTTGGACATAGTTCCATCAGCACCACAGAAATCTATACCCACGTATCCAGTGTAAAGCAAAAGGATATCCTGTTCCATAAGCATCCAAGAAATCTGATGGAAGTAAGCAGAGAATCGTAATTCATTTTTCACAGATTACAATCCCTGTAGATTTCTGAATATACATATATCCGTCTTTATCCATTTTGCCGCGCACCCGTTTCAGAAACAGCTCCTTGTCCCTGCTGATGCTCTCCTTTACCTCATGTGAATAGGAAGATGCATACTCCAAAATTAATTCTTCATCCGGTACAAGCAGGTCATTTTTCTGTTCCTCCACCGACAGCACCGTAAAGTAAGGCTCAAGCTCCTGCCTGGCAGTTTCCATCCATATGTCAAAGGAACTGGAGGGAATATGAATCCCTGGATCATATTCTCTCAGCATATCATTCAATTCCAGGAAATGCTTTCTTCCTATCAAAGTACATGAAAATCTTCCCTTTTCTGATAAAAGAGTCCTGATTTTTTCATAAAGCTTTAAACGGCTCTCTCGATTAACATGATACAGCATATGGTTTGCCATAATCAGGTCAAATTCACCTGTGGGATAATTGAAATCTGCTGCATCCCTTTTGTCAACAATAAATTTCAATCCTTTATGAGGATATTTTTTTACAATTTCCTCCGCAGTTCTTTCTGCGCTTTCCAGCATTCCTGCAGAATAGTCAAGCAGATGTATTTCCAGGTTTTCCGGCAGCCGGTCTGAAATACTTTTCCAAAAAGCTGCATTTCCACATCCGATGTCCATAATTTTCATCCCATCAGACAATTTCAGTCTCTCTAACACCCATGGATAAAATCCCATTTTGGCAGTGCTGTAATCATGAATGGATATTCGCTTTTTCAGATTATCTTCATTTAAGTATTGGGTGTCCACATACTCCCTCTCTTTCGTGATTTCTATGATGCGAAGCAGATTGTCCCACAATCTGTCATCGGGAGCAGCTTCCGCCCTCTTTACCGCATCCAATATCCGCTGAATATGCTCTTTTTTCTCTATCAGCAATTTTTCCTGCTCATGCAATGATTCTCTGACATTGAAGTTTTCTTCCTTCATCATTTCACTTATCTGGTCAATTGAAAAATCCAAGAATCTGAGCATGACGATTTTCTGAAGACGCTCTGCGCTTTCATCATCATAAAGCCGATAGCCTGATTCCGAATATCCGCATGGAATCAAAATCTCTCTTTCATCATAAAAACGCACTGTTCTTGCCGATACGCCGCATTTTTTTGCCAATTCTCCTGCCGTGTACTTCATTCCCGCATTCCTCCTTTTTCATTACCATACACCTTGACGCAGCGGAAAGGTCAAGCATAATAAATAACGGCGGTTTTAAAACCGCCGCCATTTATTATGATTTTCTTTTCTTTCTGAAATAACCCAAGCCCGCTGCCGCTAAGCAGACTCCTCCTAAGCCCAGCAAAATACCGCCCACTGCAGAGGCAGATGTTCCGCTTCCCTTTCCATCCGTCTGTGATGCATTACTATCTGCTGCGGAATATTCTGAAGTACCCTTCGTCAATACCATGGCGGATATTCCCTCCACTTCTACGGTTCCGCTCACAGTGCCAAGTACCTCACACCCTGCTTTTTCACCATTTATATAAATCTCCCATTCTCCCTCGGGAAGAGAAATGGTGACTCCATCCTTATTGCCGTTATAAACTACAAAAATTTCTTCAGCAATCTCTTTGTTCGGACTGTTTCCAATGGTATACGCTACCACATTCGACCCCAGTCCGTCTATAAAAGTAAGATTATTTTGAATCTCTTCCGCCGTAGTCATGCGAAGCGCTCCATGTGCCTTGCGGAATGCAATCAACCCTTTATAATATTCATAAACCTCAAGCACATTTCCTTTGTTATCCCATTTCAGGCTGTTTGTAGCATCCGGCGAACAATAGCTGTTCTCATCAACTCCTCCTTCTGTGGTCTGGGAAGGCTTTGTGCGGAGCATTTCTTCCCCTGCCTGGAAGAAGGGAACTCCCTGTGATGTAAAGATAATCACACTTGATAGTTTATTCATTTTAATTCTGTCTTCTTCGCTTGCATCCTCGTTGGAGACCATCAGCTTATCCCAAAGCGTCAGATTGTCATGGCAGGATGCATAGTTGATGCTCTGCCCCGGCTGGCCCGACCAGAAATTAGCACTGCCTTCATTTGCAAATATATTGATTTGCTCGTTTTCTGTAGCGCCCACCACGCCGAATTTGATTCTTTCCTCCAGACCTTCTTTTCCGCTCACAAATCCATTATCTAAAGAATTGAACACATTACCTCTGATCCCGTCACGGATATCGTCACTAAAAGCGCCTACCCTGTCCATCTGGTAGGTATGATTTTTCGTTGCCTGCAGGGATGATTCTATTGCTGCATCCCCACTGGTCCATCCTTCACCATACATCATAATGGAAGGGTCTACTTTATCCAGCGCTTCTCTGATTGCCATCATGGTTTCTGTATCATGCACACCCATAAGGTCGAAACGGAATCCATCAATATGGTATTCTTCTGCCCAGTAAACAACAGAATCTACCATATATTTGCGCATCATAGCACGCTCAGAAGCAGTCTCATTTCCACAGCCTGACGCGTTAGAATAAGCATCTCCGTTTTTGCGGTAATAATAATCCGGAACTGTTTTCTGGAACCATGATTCATCGATATTAAACGTATGGTTATATACCACATCCATGATAACGCGTATATCATTTTCATGCAGCGTCTGTACCATCTGCTTCATTTCCTTTACACGCACTTCACCATGATATGGATCCGTACTGTAAGAACCTTCCGGAACATTATAATTCTTCGGATCATATCCCCAGTTAAACTGGGCCTGTTCAAGCTTGCTCTCGTCCACTGTAGCATAATCATAGCTTGGAAGAATCTGCACATGGGTGATTCCCAGATCCTTCATGTGGTCAAGTCCTGTTGACAAGCCTTCACTGTTGACCGTTCCTTTTTCCGTAAGTCCCAGAAACTTTCCTGTATTCTGAATTCCCGAAGAAGGATCGGAGGATAAATCCCTGATATGAAGTTCATAGATAACCGCGTCTGTAGCATTAACAAACTCTGGACGCACATCATTTTCAAATCCCTCCGGGTCTGTTGCATCCAAATCCAGAATCATTCCTCTGTTACCGTTTACTCCGGTACTTCTCGCATATAAATCCACTGCTTCGTTTACCGTATCTCCAATTTTCACAGAATATGTATAGTAGGTTCCGTTTAAGTCACCCTGTTTTTCACAAACCCATGTACCTCGCTCATCTGCCTGCATCGGAATGGATTCCAACAGATTATCTCCATCCCCCTCTTCATAAAGGTTTAGCGAAACCTCAGACGCTGTGGGCGCCCATACCTTAAATCTCGTACTTTCCTTCGCATATACTGCGCCCAGATCATCTCCCTCATAAGCAAATGCTTCATCAAAATATGTAGATCCTATCACCTTCCTCATAGATATCTGACACCCTTCATAATCCTCTCTTACAATTGTATAACTCTTTGACAAATCAAGCGGTTCCTTCATAATCAGATACGCCGTTTTTTCTACCTTAGGATTTTCTGACCATACCTTTACAATCGGATAACTCGTGCCGCTTTCATCCGTTACCGTAAACTTACTTCCTTCCGTCTCATCCGCCGTGTCAATGGGCTGGGAAAGGGTAAATATAATCTGCTTACTCGTGGTCTCTCCAAAATAAGCATCTGCAATGACCGGATTATAATTTACCTCTTCCTTACTGTACCAGACTGTGGGATTACCCTCCACCGTATAGACGTCAAGGATATTGTCCTGTGCCTTACTTAAATCCACCATTCTTGCCGAAACCGCATCGTCCGCGCCGTTTTGTATGATCCGCAGTCCCGCTGTATCCACTCCTTCATCCGGCATAAGCCCCACATGAAAGACTGCTCCGAAATCATCCGTTTCCACATAAGGATAAGAGCCGCCTGCCTCCTCTCCTTCCCATGCAAAAGCTTCAACCGTATCGCCAGAATAGCTTTCTTCATAATTATAGTAGTGCACATTAAGCTTGATTGCTTCCTCTTGTTCATAAAGCTTTGCCCGGGCTTCCTCTACCGCTGCAAAATCATAATTTTCCGCACCTTCCGGCGCCTGCGTCAAAAACTCAGCCTCTCCGCTGGTCACCCAGATTTCAACCACATCCTGATCCATCGAGACATAGCGGTCTTCATCCACATCCTTTTCCACCCACTCATTCAGACGGACAATAAAACCGATTTTGGAAGGTGAATTATTACTTTGATAAACAGCCACCTGTCCAAAAGAATCCGTCCCTGTGAAAGAGACCTGCTGCCCATCCTTCCCTTCTTCCCAGATCCATAGATTCCAGCCGTCATAGTTTCCATCGCTCCGGCCACCGTAATGAATGATCAAGGTTTTACCTGCCGCATAGACGTCCGTCTCCGGTATAAAACTTGCAAATACCGCCAGAATCATCATGCACAATCCCATAAAACCTGCTATAATTCTTTTTTTCATTCCCCATCCTTTCCCAAAGTTCAAAAACTCTGCCTGTCATTCACATTCTCTATTATAACATCATAGCTTATTCCAGTCTAAGTTTTTTTTCGCAGCAAAAAAGAACCCTGTCTCCAGGATTCTTTAATGCTTTCCTCTATGCAATTTAAAAATAGAAATTTTGTGAATGCATGATTGCCCAGTCAATCATTCCCATGAACATTGAAAATCCGGTCAGTACCATGGTGAGAAGGATCGCCGGCACATCATAGACCACTTTGCTCTGTTCTAATATCTGCCCTTTTTCGTTCCATACCTCATAAGTTTTCTGCCTGCTGCCCAAAAGCACCTCTACCCCCAGCGTAATCAAAATAACCGGCCAAAATCTAAAAATCATTCTGTAATCTAATCTCGGCAAAAACAAGTGAACAAGGAACAATACTCCCGTAACAATCAATATCATGCCAAAGGTGACAGAGCCTACTCTGCGTATTCTAATCGTCTGCTTCTCCATTATTTCACCCATGCCTTTCCTACTGCTGATTTTCTCTTCCATCTCCATCTGACACTTTTTCTTCTATCGTTCTTCCCTCTTCTGCCACTTCCATCTTCTTTCCGCCAAGCAGCTTTACTCCCAGGAAAATGATTCCGCAACTAATCAATATGCTTGGAATAAACTCGCCTACCCGCCACATGATTCTATATATGAAACGGTACTCTTCCGGCAGTATTCTGTATGCAAATTCTGTCATGGTACTCCACAAAAGACTGATTCCAATTAAAATCAATCCGCCGGCAACCCATTTGTGATATTTTTCCACAAAATTCTTTGTACCGGGAAAAGCGTCCAATCCAAAAAGATACTCATCCTTCACCTTCCCAAACTCATCATCATTCAGGCTTGCCAGATGATTTGCATAGAAAAAGCAGTAAAACCACTCTACTATGCAAAAACATGCAATTACTCCCTGATTCATCCATACTGCAATGATAATCGTAAATACGAACATCAGCATCATGCTTAATCCCATCTTCATAAATCCCATATACATTTCGCCTGCCCCCGGTATACATGACACCCAAAAGGTCAAAAATCTGTTCTTTTTCTTAGTTTTCATTTAAATCTCCTCCATTTCTCATTTTAAACAAGCTTTCAATCTTCAGATTGCTTATCTGATTAAACCAGTCATTTAACCGATGCTCCACCTGCCACGCATCTTCATTCAATACATCATTTGCATTCATTTCCTCCTGCTCCTGTATCCATGCCGCTTCCTCCTTCTTTTCCCATCCTTCCGCTTCCTTTTCCATTCTGTATTCACTGTCCATTCCAAGCGAGGGAAGCAGAAACAGCATAAAAATTGCCGCTGCCATTCCGGCTATAATTTTAAGACGATATGAAAGGAGCTGAACCGATCCTCTACTGCTCCCAGACCTTGGCAGCACCTCCACGGTTTGTTTTGGAAATGCCTGGCTTAAAATCTGCTCCTTCATATGCTTCGGCGCATAAAGTTCCTGCTGCTCCATCTGTTTGATAAAGAGCTCTAATTCCTCGTCTGTCGGGTATTTGCTCATGCCGGTTCCTCCTTTCCGTAAATCTTCTTAAGCATCTGCTTTGCCCGGTAAATCTGGGTCTGAACAGTCTTAATACTTTTGCCCTGCCTTGCCGCTATCTCCTTCGGGCTTTGCTCTTCCAGATAATATGCCCTCGCCACTTCATTATACGGCGGCTTTAACGCATCACACCTTTGTGCCAATTGACTTTTGATCTCCTCTTCTATGCATATTTCCTCCGGGGAGCCCCGCTGCTCCGCGGCCAGTTCAAAAAAGGTATCCTCTACAGGCACATTCCTGCGGCTTGCGCTCCTCAAATAATCAATACTCTTGTTTGTAGCGATCCTGCATATCCACGCTTTTTCATTTTCACCGTTAAAAGTATCATATTTTTGAAATGCTGATAAAAATGTCTCCTGAGTCAGATCCTCCGCAGTAAAATAATCGCCGGTCAACTTATAACAGATGGAAAAAACAAGTTTATCATATGTATCCAGCAACTCGGCAAGCCTGCTTTCCGTACAGACTGCTTCCTTTTCCATCGTACTTATTTTTCCCACCTCACTTCCTGCTTTCTTTCACCCATTATAACGAACCTGCATTTCAAATGTCTTCAATTTTTTTAATTTTTTTGTGGTAGTCCGCACAGGAGAGAGCAATATTCCAACGTCGTCGCGCTCTCGCTCCGTAAAAACGTAGCAGGCGCTAGGCTCGAAAGAACCTCGCCAAGCGCTGACGTTTTTACAGGGACTCCTTATGGAATATTGCTCTCTCCTGTGCTACGTTGCTGGTACAAGTATAAAAAAGTGTGGCGCGGGGCTATTTTTTCATTCCAGTATGGGACTGGATGGAGAGTGTTATTTTGTGGTATTTTATAGTACTGGGGTTGGGATTGGAGGTATGGAGCAATGGCGTTTAGATAATGGGCAGTGTTGGTGGGACAGGTGTTCTGCGGCGCTTAGGATGGGGGCAGGGGCGGACGGCATGTGCGGAGGGGCAGCGGGATGCTTTTGGTTTCAGGGCTATGGCGAAAAATCGGTAATTTCACTTACGGAATGGAAGAATATCAGGGGAGTCCCGCCACGGATGGCGGGACTAGGAGCCACAAGGCAGGATGCCGTCTGGCTCCGACCCGTCCGGCTTGAAAAAAATATATCCATTCCGTTAGTGAAATCCGATTTGAAGACTAGACCTGAAACCAAAAGCAAACCGCTGCCCCTCCGCACATGCCGTCCGCCCCTGCCTCCATCCTAAGCGCCAAAGAACACCTGTCCCACCAACACTGCCCATTATCTAAACGCCATTGCGGTCCGCTCTGAAATATTCATAATTTTATAAACATGAAACTTGTCATGTGGTTTTAAATACTATATAATAGAGATTGTAACTTATTAGGCAGGTTATACCCCTAATTTTAACAGTCATAAGCGAGGCAGGATTCACATGACAATCGATCGAGAAGATTTAATAAACAGTATAATAGAAAGTCTGGGAAGAATACAGCACATAAATCTGGAAGATATCCCCAATATTGATTTATATATGGATCAGGTTACAACTTTTATGGACAGCAAGTTGCGGAATTCTACGAGAAACCCAGAAGAAGATAAGATATTGACCAAGACTATGATTAACAATTATGCCAAAAATGATCTTCTTCCTCCTCCGATAAAGAAAAAATACAGCAAGGAACATATCCTGTTGCTCATATTTATTTACTATTTTAAAGGAATACTTTCAATCAGTGATATTCAGACTCTCTTAAAACCTATTACAGAAAAATACTTCCATACCAGCAAAGAGATGGATCTTGGAGCCATCTATGAAGAGGTATTCAGCCTTGAAAAAGACGCAATCGCTGATCTGCAGGAAAATATTATCAAGAAATTTGATCTTTCCCAGAATACCTTTAAGGATGCCCCGGAAGAAGACCGCGAAATGCTCCAGCTTTTTTCCTTTATCTCCATGCTCAGCTATGATGTTTATGTAAAGAAACTGCTGATAGAAAAAATGATAGACAGCTTTACTTTAGGACTTTAATATGTTAAAATTCTACTGTGCGAATATGCCGTGGGAGGATTTATAAATATGAACAAGAAAATACAGACAGCCGCCGTGGATCATTTATTTGAGGCTGTTTTATGTCTAAAAAGTAAAGAAGAATGCTATGACTTTTTTGAAGATCTCTGTACAGTCAACGAACTTCTGTCTCTTTCCCAGCGTTATGAAGTGGCCGCCATGCTCAAAGAACGTAAAACCTACCTTGAAATAGCGGAAAAAACCGGTGCTTCCACAGCAACGATAAGCCGTGTGAACCGCTCACTGAATTATGGAAATGACGGTTATGATCTGGTATTTAATAGAATAAATCAAACGGATAATCAGAAATGATTATCCGTTTATATCAATTAGTATCATTGGGTCAATATACTCATCATTCTGTATGATCTGATAGCCAAGTTCCTGGTTATCATCCTTCACCGAAAATAAGATATAGCCTTTTCCCAAGGTTTCTCCATTCTTAACCAAGGCTGCCCCGCCATTGCGGTAAACAGACTGGTATCCATTGCCGTGATCGATTACGATTCTGGTTCCATAAACCTCATCCGCATCTACGCTGACTACCGTCCCTGTACCCGAAGTAATCACATTGACATTATTTGATGCCGTAAAAATCAGCATAGGATCCCCTTCCTCTGCCTCCTTCATTGTGGCGGAACCGCTTAAAGGAAAGCCTTTGGGCATGGCATTTTCGACGGTTTCCTGGGAAATAGCATCTTCAACCTCAGCTTTCTTGGTGACGGTTTCGCTTAAGACTGCTACTTTACTCGAAAGCGTGGAATTTTCTACGCTTAACGCCTCATTTTCATCTGTCAGATTATTAATTGTTACAATCTGGCTTACAATTTCTTTTCTTGCGTCCTTAATTGTGATCGAGTCATAGACAAACTTACATATGATTGCCACAACCAGCACAAAAAGCACGGCGGCTGTCACTTCAACTACGGCGGAACTTATTGTATGCTTCTTGATGGTGCCATCGTCTTTTTCACGTACCCAAATCAGTGCATACTTACTTTTTCTTTTAGAATGCTGCTCCATAATTTACTTGTCACCTCCGGTCAATTACCCTTATTTTAACACAGGTAACAAATTAGCGCAACTTTATTTACAATTTCTGGTAATTCCTAAAATTTACGAAAATACCATTATTTTCTTTACTTTTTAGAATAACTGTGCTATTCTGATTGTGTTGCAAATTGAATTACATCATCATGTATTTGCACTACTATTTATTTTTGGAGGTATCTATAATGAACAAAGGTACAGTAAAATGGTTTAACAACCAAAAAGGTTACGGTTTCATCTCTGATGAGTCAGGAAATGATGTATTCGTACACTACTCAGGACTTAACATGGAAGGTTTCAAGTCTCTTGAAGAAGGCGCTTCCGTTGAATTCGATGTAGTGAACGGCGAAAAAGGACCTCAGGCTGTAAACGTAACAAAGTTATAATTAGCGCAGACTATTTATAGCATATTAATCAGTAACACAATGTGCCTGTTCTTAAATATAAATGTTATAAATGTTTCATTTTATTTTGAATTTGCAGTATTGTTTTATCGGATTAAGGAAATAACCTATCTCGCAATGAGATAGGTTATTTTTTTATATAGGTAAGCACATCTTCAAATTTCATACTGCCGCCAAACAAATCCAATGCACTGCCAATCGTAACGTCTATTTTCCCTTTTCCAAGTTCCTTCAATTTCTGAAGATCTTCAAAATCATGAACACCGCCTGCATAGGTGGATGGAATCCTACACTCCTCTCCAAGCATAGCCGCCAGTTCCTCCTCTATTCCCTGTGCCTTACCTTCCACGTCCACTGCATGGATCAGGAACTCAGCACAGCTTTCGGAAAATTCTTCTATTGTATCAGAATTTAGCTCCACATCCGTATATTTCTGCCACCTGTCAGTAACAATAAAATATGCGCCCTCCCTTTTCCGACAGCTTAAATCAAGGACAAGATGCTCTCTGCCTACTGCCGAAAGCAATTCCTTTAATCTGTCTCTCCTAAACTGACCATCTCTGAAAACATAAGAAGTAACAATCACATGAGAAGCTCCTGCCTTCAAAAACGCTTCTGCATTGAAAGGGTCGATGCCGCCTCCCACCTGAAGCCCTCCGGGATAAGCATGCAGCGCTTCTAACGCCTGCGCTTTCGTCTTCTCATAATATTCACTGGAAGAAGGATTCAGCAGTATGACATGTCCGCCCTTTAATTCCTTCTCTTTATAAAGCTGCGCAAAAAATGCAGCATCCTGCTGTGCCACAAAATTTTCTGCCGCTTCATCTCCCTGATCCTTAAGACTGCCGCCGATAATCTGTTTTACTGTGCCGTTATGGATGTCAATACATGGTCTGAATTTCATTTATACCCCCTGCGTGCCGCATCTGCGGTGCTGTGTTAGCAACCTTTTCATAATTTCTTTATGATTTTTATAGAATTACATTAATTTTTTCAAGTATACCACATTTCTGCTTTTTCCAGAAAATTTCTTTCAAATTTCTTCAAGTATATTTTCATTTTCCCTGCACATAATATCATAAGAACTGACAATCATGCAGTTCTTATAGAAGGAAGTCAGGATGAATGAATTGCCATGCAGCAGTTTATTCAACGTGAAATGCTTCAGAATGGAGGAAATTATGAAAAAAATGAGAAAACTGATTTCGGTATCTCTTGTCCTTGCAATGCTCTGTATTTTTACAGCCTGCGGAACCGACAAAAAGAATAATACAGATGACATGGCAGGAAATACCAACACAAACACTACAGAAAACGATACGGCCGGAGATAATACACTCACCGGCTCTGCCGGCAACAATACTGCTACAGATAATGCAGGCGGCAATCTTACAGGAGACGATGCCACTAATGATGCCGGCAACAATGCCGCAAACAGCGGAACAGGTACAACTGCAGATACCAATGGAAACTCCACAAATCAGGATGGAGATTCCATTCTGGATGATGCCGGCAATGCAGTCGGTGATGTTGTAGATGACATTTCTGACGGAGTCTCAAACCTCACAGATGATCTGGTAGGAAACGGAGATGATCAGACGTCCACTGACGATAACAATACCAACGGCAATGCCGACAGCAATACAAACAACGGCACCAATACAACTACAGCAAAAAAATAATCCCGCATAAGCACTTTGAATTATAAGAGGAGGTACAGTCGTTTATGACTGACCTCCTTTTTAAGTACTTTTAAAAAAACTATTTTTCAACAATCGTGCCGTCCCTATATGCCTGAAGAAGCTGTTCAAGCTGTTTAATGCTTTCCTTTAATTCTGTACCGATATCTGTATCGGCAACCCTGATTCTGATTGGCACGGTCTCGACTATCGTTGAATCCGAAAAAATATCTGACTCATGCAATATCGCCGCCTCCATGGATTCAAAAGGCTCATGAGCAACAAGACGCATACCATGGGAATTTGCTACCAGTGTATAACCTGCAATCCCCGTCTTGCTTTGATATGCCTTGGAAAATCCGCCGTCAATAATCAGCAGCTTCCCATCACATTTGATGGGCGTCTCACCTTTTTTCAGTTCTACAGGTACATGCCCATTGATGATATGGGATTTTTTGGTATCTAATCCAAATTCCTTCAAAATACGGTTTAAAATATCCTCATCATCCAGCATGGAATAATAACTGTTCTTTGTTTCCTTATGCGCTTCCTTATCTTCTATAAAATATCTCTCAAAGGTGGTCATTTTATCCTTGCCGAATACCGGTGAATTAGGACCTGCCCAAGTATACCAGATATAATCCTGCGCCTTTCGCATACCCGCCGGATCATTTTTGGCATAATAACCTTTTCTGGCATAATTATCCAGAACGTCATACAGCGCTCTTCCCCTGTATTTCCTTCCATCCACATTTACTGATTTAAAATTTCCTTCATCATCCAGCGGAACACAGCCATGATAAAGAAGATTGGAATTGTGGATTTTGTAAAGCCCGCCATTAGAATAGAGGAAACGCACATGGCGCTGAAGCTTCTCACATTTTAAAAATGCCTGCTGGAGTCTCGCCATCACCTGCTCTTCATCAGGTGTCAGATTATAAGGATCTGCCGGATCCACCGTTGGAAAATCAGTATCTTTCATAGGATATTCTTTTCCGTAAGCAATCACCGTCTTTTTTTCATAATCGATTTTGTCAAGGAGCAGTCTGTCATCCATCTCAAATTTAGGGCGTTTTTTAATGACCTGCCCTTCCAACTTTAACTGCATAATTGCAATCGCCTTATGGATCTTCATATCCAGACTTAAATCTTTGGTATTATAGTCGGTATTATATTTGATGGCAAAAGCGTCACAATTCACATCCTGATACGTATCTAGGGCAAATGTCGCAAGGGGAATCAGATTAATGCCATAGCCCTCTTCGATGGTATCAAGGCTCCCATATCTGACCGCAATCCTGATGACTGTAGCAATGCAGGCCAGATGCCCGCAGGCTGCTCCCATCCACAGAATATCATGATTTCCCCACTGAATATCCACCGAGTGATAATTCATCAGCGTGTCCATAATAACATGCGGACCGGGACCCCTGTCGTAAATATCCCCTACAATATGCAGATGATCGATAACCAGCCGCTGAATCAAATTGCTCAATGCCTCAATGAAATCCGGCGCTCTTCCAATCCGTATGATTGTGTGAATAATTTCATTATAATAGCCTTCTTTATCAGAAATATCCGATTTCTCTGTGATTAATTCTTCAATAATATAAGAAAAATCTTTCGGCAGCGCCTTGCGCACCTTTGAGCGTGTATACTTGGACGCTACCCTCTTGGTAATCTGCACCAGCCGGTGCAGTGTAATCTTATACCAGTCCTCAATATTTTCTTCCTCACGGGCTATGATATCAAGTTTTTCTTTGGGATAATAAATCAATGTTGCCAACGACTTTTTATCCCTGCTGCTCAAAGTATTGCCGAACTCCTCGTCGATCTGACGGCGCACCGCACCGGAGCCGTTTTTCAGCACGTGATTGAACTGCTCATACTCCCCATGGATGTCTGTCATAAAATGCTCTGTCCCTTTAGGCAGATTTAAGATTGCCTGCAGATTAATGATCTCCGTTGATGCTGCCGCAATATTCGGATATTGATTCGCCAGACTCTTTAAATACTTTAATTCCATTTGCTGAAGTTCATTCATCACAATTCTTCACCTTTCGCTCTGCTAAGTCTTATGCATATATGCATGTTGCACTTGTGCATCTTACCCTATCACATGACTCATATCATAAAGGCCTGCCGGTCTGCCCTTCAGAAACTTAGCAGCCTGAATTGCTCCCTTGCCGAAAACCGCTTTAGAATATGCAGTATGAGAAAAAGTGACTACCTCATCAGCCCCTGCGAAGATCACATCATGATCTCCAACAATTGTTCCGCCTCGTACAGCAGAAAATCCAATTTCTTTTTTGGGACGTTTCTCCCTCCTTGTGCTTCTGTCATACACATATTCATATTCATTATGAAGTACTTCATTAATAGAATCACCCAATGCCAGAGCCGTTCCGCTGGGCGCATCCACTTTCAGTTTATGATGTTTTTCTACAATTTCAATATCAAACCCTGCCGGTTCCAAAACAGCGGTTGCTTCCTTGAGAAGCTTTAGCAGCATATTGATTCCCAGAGACATATTGGCAGACTTTAAGATTGCTACCTTCTTTGATGCTGCCTCCACCTTTTCAAGCTGCTCTTCGCTTAAACCTGTGGTACAAAGGACACAGGGAATTTGTTCCTTTACACAATAATCCAAAAGACCATCCACTGCGGGTGCCGCACTGAAATCAATGATTACGTCTGCTTTCACGGTACACTCGCTGATATTCTTAAATACGGGAAAAGGATTCTTCCCTTCATCAAAAGCATCCACTCCTGCTGCCAGCGTGATTTCCTCGTCACCGGCAATCAATCCGGCAATGGTCTGCCCCATCTTCCCGTTGCATCCATGCATGATTACACTTGTCATAAAACAGCCTCCTACTTCTCTCTTTTACAAAATCCCGTATTCCTTCATTGCTTTTTCAAGCTTTGCTGCATTTTCTTCTTCCATATCCGTAAGCGGAGGACGCAGTGACCCGGCTTCCTTTCCCATCAGATTCAATGCCTTCTTCACAGGAATAGGATTTACCTCGCTAAACAGGGCATTGCAGAGAGGAATCGCACGGAACTGCTCTTTGTAGCTTCCCTCGATATCGCCTGCAAAAAATTTCGCACAGATATCATGAGTCTGTCTGGGCGCCACGTTGGAAAGTACCGAAATAACACCTTTTCCGCCTAAAGCAAGGAGCGGTACAATCTGATCGTCATTTCCAGAGTACAAATCCACCTTGCCCTCGGCAAGAGACATCAGCTTGACAACCTGACTGATATTTCCGCTGGCTTCTTTCACGCCCACAATATTTTCAACATCATTGCAAAGCCTTACCACCGTCTCCGGCAGAATATTACAGCCCGTACGGCTGGGCACATTATAAAGGATACAGGGTATCTTCACCGAATCCGCAATCCTCTTGTAGTGCATATAAAGCCCGTTCTGGGTGGCTTTATTATAATAGGGGGAAACCAGAAGCAGTCCGTCTACCCCATACTTTTCTGCTTCCGTGGAAAGATATACTGCCGTTTCCGTACAGTTTGAGCCGGTTCCCGCAACTACAGGAATACGCCCTGCAACCTTCTCCACACAATACTTGATTACATCAAGATGCTCCTCATGAGTCAGTGTAGATGACTCTCCTGTGGTTCCGCATACAATAATTGCATCTGTTCCGCCTGCAATCTGATCTTCAATCAGTTCCGCAAACTTTTCATAATTTACTTCTCCATTTGCTTTAAAAGGTGTAACAATCGCAACACCTGCACCTGTAAAAATTGCCATATCTTCTCCTCCTTTAAAAAAAATCGGTGCACCTTACTGCGCACCGACTACTCCAGATACCTCTTCATCGGATAGCGCCCCATCAATTACTGATGACAGTCATACAGTTCTTCACTGCATGCCCAAGAATCTGATTCCAGGAAATTCAAATTCTTTCGGCGTATTTTCCTTTCATTTTTCTTCTCCTGTGCCTGTCACATCCAAAAAATTACTCATAAAACACGCAACCTCTACCTCTAAGTTCTATGTAATTTCCATATGATAAAAATATCATAGCACCATGTGCAATTGCTGTCAACGCACAGATGCTATGATTTCATGCTCATAATCTTGCAAAAAATGCCAAAAATGCTACTGTTCATACTTTATCGTTTCAATCCTTGAAACTTCATCTGCCAGCATGCAGATTTCGTCATTCAAAGAAATACCCGTCAAAATGACGTCTGTTTCTTCATCTCTTGCACCAAGCACATTTTTAAGATCGTCTGCCGTGATGATATCATTGTCAATAAGACCCAGAATCTCATCAAGAATCAGCAGATCACACTCTCCGGTCGCCAGAACCTTCTTTGCAAAATTAATTCCGTTTCTGATGTTAATGATTTCTTCCGTCTTCTTCTCTTCGGAAAGTTCAAAAAAATTCACATCTGATTTTTCAAAACGGAAAATTTTGATTTCAGGCTCAAGCCTGTATAAAAACTCTGTATCTGCGAGTCCCTTTCCCTTGAGGAACTGAATAATCACAACACTTTTTCCTAATGCTGCCGTCATCACTGCTTTTCCTAAAGCTGCCGGCGACTTTCCATGCCCATCTCCACTGTATATATGTACCGATCCCTGTCTCATAAATATACACCTCATATGAATATTTGCCAAAAGTTATTGCAATCATATCACAGAAGTATACAAAAATCAACATTGATCCGCTAACTGCGAATTCTTTATTCTTCAACCAACTCCAGTTTGCTGACAGAGACTTCATATGCAATTCTTTTTTCTGCATCCTCATCGGACAATCTCTTCATATATTCCCTGCTCTGGATTCTTCCCCAGATCTCACATCTTGTTCCCACCGAAAAGTTACTTGCAAATCTTGCATTTCTCCCCCAGCAGATACAAGGAATATAATCGCTCTTCCCGTACGGTCTGTTTACAGCAAGCAGTAAATCAGCAATTTCCCTCCCAAGAGGCGTTTTCCGGTAAATCGGCTCTTTACAGATATAACCATCCAGATAAATCTGATTGGTCTTAGAACTCTCCGGCGTTTCATCCACAAATTCAATTTCCCTTGCGAATACAGAAAGCACCAGCCTATTCTTGCGCTCCTCGTGGCGGTTATAGGAACGGAACTGCCCCTGGACCATAATACTCAGTCCCTTATAATCCTCCTCCACATCAATCAGGCGTTCAGATACCATCAATGGAATTATATCACTGGAATCACTTAACCTTGGTACATTTACATCTACCATATAAAAGCCTTCCCCGAAAATTTCATGGCTGAATACAAAATCACTGACAACTTCCCCCATGATTACCACCTGGTTGTTTTCAATTACCTTATCTGTCATTTTAGTTCTCCCTTCTTACACTTTAAGAATTTTTTCCTGTCATGTATTACTATATATATGAAAAAATACTAAAATGAGAACTGTTATTTACCGCACGTTTCGACAAATTCCCTATTACTTCTGCTGTCTGCATCTGGCGATTTTCATATTTACAAGTCTAAGCGGTGGTGCTATACTGAAACGGTTTGAAATGTGATAAGGACAATATGAGGAGTAAAATAATGAATCAGAAACGAGAAGATGTGAGAAATATCGCAATTATTGCCCATGTCGATCATGGGAAAACGACTCTGGTTGACGAGCTTCTTAAGCAAAGCGGTGTTTTTCGTGAAAACCAGGAAGTAGCAGAACGGGTCATGGATTCCAATGACATTGAACGCGAACGAGGAATCACGATTCTTTCAAAGAATACTGCCGTAACCTATAAGGATACTAAGATCAATATCATCGACACCCCCGGACATGCAGATTTCGGCGGCGAAGTGGAGCGGGTCCTTAAGATGGTAAATGGTGTCATTCTTGTGGTGGATGCTTTTGAGGGCGCTATGCCTCAGACAAAATTTGTATTAAGGAAAGCACTGGAACTCAAGCTTCCTGTTATCGTATGCGTAAACAAAATTGACAGGCCTGAAGCACGTCCTGATGAAGTTGTTGATGAGGTGTTGGAACTCTTTCTTGAGCTGGATGCAGATGAGGCACAGCTTGACTGCCCCTTCGTGTTTGCTTCCGCCAAGACCGGTACTGCTACCCTTGATGTAAACGAACCCGGCACCAATATGGTTCCGCTGTTTGAAACGATTCTGGACTACATTCCGGCGCCCGAGGGAGACCCGGAGGCAGGCACCCAGGTGCTGATCAGTACCATAGATTACAATGAATACGTTGGAAGAATCGGTGTCGGCAAAGTGGATAACGGTTCCATCAAGGTAAATCAGGAGGTTGTCATCGTCAATCACCATGATCCCGACAAATCAAGAAAAGTAAAAGTAAGCAAGCTTTATGAATTTGACGGATTAAATAAGGTAGAAGTCACTCAGGCAGGTATCGGTTCCATTGTAGCGATTTCCGGTATCTCCGACATTCATATCGGTGATACCCTTTGTTCTCCCGAGAATCCAGTTCCCATACCTTTTCAGAAGATTTCGGAACCCACGATTGCCATGCACTTTATTGTCAATGATTCTCCCCTTGCCGGTCAGGAAGGCAAATATGTCACCAGCCGTCATTTAAGAGACCGCCTGTTCCGCGAACTTAATACAGATGTTTCTCTTCGCGTGGAGGAAACTGAGACTACTGAATCCTTTAAAGTATCGGGAAGAGGAGAACTGCATCTGTCGGTACTGATTGAAAATATGCGCCGGGAAGGCTATGAATTTGCCGTCAGCAAGGCGGAAGTTCTCTATAAGACAGACGAAAACGGAAAAAAACTGGAACCTATGGAACTTTGCTACATTGACGTTCCCGAAGAATTTTCCGGCTCGGTTATTGAAAAACTGAGCCAGCGGAAAGGCGAACTGCAGAATATGGGCGCTGTCTCCGGCGGTTATACACGCCTTACCTTCTCCATTCCATCCAGAGGGCTGATTGGCTATCGCGGTGAATTCATGACAGACACCAAAGGAAATGGCATTATGAACAGCGTTTTTGACGGCTACGGTCCTTATAAGGGTGATATCCAATACCGCAAGCAGGGCTCACTGATCGCATTTGAAGCCGGCGAGGCAATCACATACGGTCTGTACAATGCACAGGAACGTGGAATACTTTTTATCGGTCCCGGTGAAAAGGTCTACTCCGGTATGATTGTCGGGCAAAATGGAAAGGGAGAAGATATTGAGCTGAATGTATGCAAAAAGAAACAGCTTACAAACACCCGTTCCTCCAGTGCCGACGAAGCACTCCGCCTGACACCTCCGAAAGTCTTAAGCTTGGAACAGGCTCTTGAATTTATCGACACAGATGAGCTTTTGGAAGTCACACCAAAATCACTCAGGATCCGCAAAAAGATTCTTGATCCTACCATGAGAAAGCGCGCAGCCATGCGTTCTGCCTCTCTCTCTCAAAATTAAATCATTCTTATATTTCAAAACTCCGGTCAAAGAAATATCGACCGGAGTTTTTATATAATAATAAAATAAAAATATAAATCATTTATCGTTTCTGTCTGAAAGCGTTTTTATCCTATATGCAAAAGATGAGTGGCAATCTGAAAATAAACCAGAAGCGATAGTACATCCACAATCGTCGTAATAAAAGGACTCGCCATGACAGCCGGATCAAACCCAATCTTTTTTGCAAGCATAGGCAGCATACAGCCCACAGCCTTTGCAATCATGATCGCCGCGATCAATGTCAGACATACCACGAGCGCTACCATGATATCTACCCTGTCCAGCAAAAGCAGCTTACAGAAATTTGCGGCTGCCAATGTGACACCGCAGAGCACCGCCACTCGGATTTCTTTCCATAACACGCGTAATGCATCACGAAACTCGATTTCATTTAATGACAAACCGCGGATGATAGTCACGCTGGCCTGTCCGCCGGCGTTCCCTCCCGTATCCATCAGCATGGGAATGTACGCAATCAACACACCATATGCCATCAGGGCATCCTCAAAGGTCGTAAGTACACTTCCCGTAAGGGTCGCGGAAATCATCAGCAAAAGCAGCCATGGCATACGCTTCTTCCAAGTTTCAATAACACTCGTTCTCATATATGGCTTGTCCGACGGCACGATGGCTGCCATCTTTTCCATATCTTCCGTTGCCTCTTCCTGAAGGATATCCACGATATCATCTACCGTAATGATTCCCACCAGACGATTTTCATTATCAACCACGGGCATCGCCGTAAAGTCATATTTCTGAAACTGCCTTGCAACCTCTTCCTGATCCATCAGTGTATTGATGAAAATAACATTTTCATGCATGATATCCCCGATAACGGCATCTCCCGGACTGATCAAAAGATAGCGGAGCGCCACTGTACCGACCAAGGTTCTTTTTGCATCTAACACATAACAGATATTGATGGTCTCACTGTCCACACCCACTTTTCTAATGCGCGCAACAGCATCCTCCACCGTCATGTCTTCTTTTAAATCTACGTATTCTACCGTCATGATGCTTCCGGCAGAATCCTCCGGGTAGCGAAGCAGATGGTTGATATCCCGCCTGGTCTCTGGATTTGCATTTGCAAGCAGCTTCTTTACTACGTTTGCAGGCATTTCCTCCAAAAGATCCGTTGCATCATCTGCCATCAGGTTATTGATGATGCCCGCCGCATCCTTCTCCGACAGACTGGTGATAATAAACTGCTGGCTGTCTACTTCCAGATAGGAAAACACATCCGCAGCCATATTCTTAGGAAGGATACGAAAAATTTTCAGCAATTCTTCCTCATCCAGCTCCTCCATAATAACGGCAATATCAGCTGTGTTCATTTCTGCCATCTTCTGACGGAGTCTGGTGTACTGCTTTGTTTCCAATAGTTCCTTAACTACATCAAAATCCTTAATTTCTTCCATAGCATTTCTCCTTGATATGTGATTTTACTTTAGCCCAAGGGCTTCGCTTTGTCAACGAATTTTACCCCTGCTGCAATTTTCTTTTTTAATTAAAAATCACATGTTATTAATCATCACTCTATATCCATGTAATAATCTGCACCTGTAATATGAAGCTTTGCTCTTGCTGCAGTTGCTTCCGTCAATGCTTTTTCAACATCCCTCTCCTCTTCCTTCGGGATACGGATGTCAAATTCCACCTTGTCCGTATATCTGGACTGTGAAATCTCTATCTTTCTATTTCCAAGGAAATACTGCACCTTCCCCACATCCGTATAATCTATCTCAATAGTCATCTCTGTTTTATAGCGCATGGTGCCGATTCCGGCATTCTCTATCCCCTCCTTTGCCGCCTGGGTATAGGCTCTGACCAGTCCTCCCGTTCCAAGCAGGGTTCCGCCAAAATATCTGGTGACCACTGCCACCGCATTGGTCACTCCGGCTCCAAGAAGTACCTCCAGAATCGGTTTCCCCGCTGTGCCGCTGGGTTCTCCGTCATCGCTGCACCTTGTCAGTTCTCTGTTTCTTCCTATTATAAATGCACTGCAATGATGTCTGGCGTCATAATATTTTTTTCTGATGGAATCAATAAAGGCTGCCGCCTCTTCCTCTGAGGATACAGGTGCAACACTGGCAATGAACCGTGATTTCTTCTCTTCATATTCTCCATATCCCTTTTGATATACCACCTTATATGGTAGAAATTCATTCTTATCCCCTGCCATGCTCGATAACCTTTCTTTCGTTTTTTCTCATATTACAATTTATTTGTCCATGACTTGAAGTTTATCACAGATGGGAATAAAATTATAGCTGAATGTGAATAATTCTTAATAAACCATAAAAAAACTTTATTTCAGTTCCACATTTTGGTATACTCTAAGTATTGTAGATTTTTATCTGATTTCAATCTATACGGAGGCATATAAATGAATTACACCAAAAGAGGGATTCGAGCCAAGCAGAAATCCCTACATACAAAATCGACAAAGATTGGAAAGAAAATACTTTTGTCACTTCTAAACCTTTCTCTGCTTTGTATTATAGCAATAGGCATCATTGTACTCAGCATGGGGCTTGGTGTTTTCAAAGGTATTATCGACACCGCACCCAGTATTGAAAATGTACAGGTCGCCCCCACAGGCTTCTCTACCTTTGTCTATGATCTGGAAGGAAGGCAGATTCAAAAACTGACTGCCCAGAATTCTAACAGAATTCCGGTTACCCAGGACATGATTCCCGAAGATCTTGCCCACGCATTCGTTGCTATAGAGGACGAACGTTTCTATGAACATAATGGTATTGATATCAAAGGTATTTTCAGAGCGGCTTATGTAGGCATCACACACGGCTTTCACTTTTCAGAAGGCGCCAGTACGATTACTCAGCAGCTATTGAAAAACAACGTTTTTACTGACTGGACAAGTGAAAAAGGGTTTGCGGACAGTATGAAGCGAAAAATTCAGGAACAATATCTTGCCATCGAACTGACCAAAACCATGTCCAAGGATGAAGTTCTGCTCAATTACATGAATACCATCAACTTAGGACAGAATACATTGGGTGTTGAAGCAGCTTCCCGCCGTTATTTCAACAAATCGGTAAACGCCCTGACACTTTCCGAGTGTGCCGTGATTGCCGGGATCACCCAAAATCCTTCAAGGTTTAACCCAATTTCCCATCCCGAGGATAACGCAGAACGGCGTAAAAAAGTTCTGGGAAATATGCTGGAACAAGGCTATATCACCCAGGCGGAATACGATGAAGCCATGGCTGACGACGTTTACTCCCGCATCCAGCTTGTCAATGAAGAAGTGGAAGACGATATGGTTAATTCCTATTTTGTTGACGCATTGACCGATGATGTTATGAATGATCTTCTGGCTGCCGGATATAATGAGACTCAGGCATTCACCCTGCTTTACAGCGGCGGCCTTAAAATTTATTCCACCCAGGATCCTCATATTCAGGCAATTTGTGATGAAGTTTTCTCTAATGAAGAGAATTATCCGGCTAACACCAGATGGTATCTGAACTATGCCCTGACCATCCAGAAGGCGAACGGCGAATTGGAAAACCACAGCACAGAAATGTTCCGTGCATACTATAGAGCGCAGAATCCTTCCTTTAATCTGATTTATGATTCACAGGAGGACGCTTATGCACAAATTGAGGATTACAAGAATGCCGTAGTGGGAAGCGGCGATGAGGTATACAGTGAAAGTGTTACCCTGACTCCCCAGCCGCAGGTATCTATCACCGTAGAAGACCAGCATACCGGATATGTAGTTGCCATGGTAGGCGGCAGAGGCGCCAAAGAAGGAAGTAAAACCTTAAATCGTGCTACAGATACCAAGCGCCAGCCGGGTTCCACCTTTAAAATTGTTGCAGCTTACGCTCCTGCCCTTGACAGTGCAGGACTGACGCTTGCCACGATGCTGAACGATGCACCATTTAACTATGCTAACGGAAGACCCGTCAGCAACTGGTGGGGCAGCGAATACAGAGGAATGAATTCTCTGCGTCAGGGCATCATTGATTCCATGAATATCATTGCCGTTAAGACGCTGACAATCATTACCCCTCAGCTTGGCTTCGACTATGTAAAGAATTTTGGCTTTACCACCGTTGTGGATCGTAAAGAAATCGTTGTTAATGGTGAAACTCAGATATTTTCTGATATCCAACAGTCTCTTGCTTTGGGCGGACTGACAGACGGCGTCACAAACGAAGAGCTAAATGCAGCTTACGCTGCTATCGCCAATGGCGGAACATACATTAAGCCTAAGCTTTACACAAAGGTAGTCGATCATGACGGTAACATCATCCTGGACAATACAGAACCGGATTCCAAACAGGTAATCAAGGAAACCACTGCATGGCTGTTAACAGATGCCATGATGGATGTCGTAACACAGGGTACAGGCGCTTCCGTCAATTTCGGCAATATGTCGATTGCAGGAAAAACCGGTACGACCTCCGATTACAACGATATCTGGTTTGCAGGTTATACCCCTTACTATACAGCCACCACCTGGGCAGGATATGATAATAATACAAAACTCCGCAAGGGAGATGAAAGAAATGTTGCCAAAAAACTTTGGCGCGCGGTTATGTCAAAGATACATGAGGATTTACCCAGTGAATCCTTCCCAATGCCCAGCGGTATTGTGCAGGCAACCGTATGTGCCCGTTCCGGTAAGCTTCCCATTGCGGGACTGTGTGACGGAACCCTGAAATCAGAATATTTTGCAGAAGGAACAGTACCTACCGAAAGCTGCGATGCACACTATCAGGGTATGATCTGCCAGTACTCCAATCTGCCTGCCTGTGAGCAATGTCCTTTTGGTGTGCCAGGTGTATTGGAACTCACTCCGGTTGAACATCCGCTCTTACAGCAGGGCTCTTCCGTAATGCAGCAGGTAACCAATGAAGACGGCAGCACTTCTACCGTCGCCGTACCTCAAAATCAGACCGGCTTTTGTCCTCATAATATAGAATTTATGACACAACCCGGTATTGAAGTGATTATAGAACAACAGCGCAATGAAATCGCCGCAGCACAGGCTGCACTTGCGCAGCAGGCCGCCGAAGCTGCCGCTGCCGCCGGACAACAACCGGCTCCGCCCCCAGATGACAGCAATGGGGTTCCAACGGAATAGAAATAATCGGCTTATTATGAAGAAGGCGGTGCTCCAAAACGAGCACCGCCTTTTAATCAGCCTTATTCCTATATCTATATTCCTGATTTTCCGTTCTACTCTTCCTCTACCTTTATCAATTTCTTCCTGCTCCACTTGCCGGACACATAGCGGATAAACGAAATCAGATAGTTAGATGCCCATCCCATGGGAACCGCAAACCACACTGCCTGTACACCAATAAGCGGCGCCAGCGTAAATGCTGCCGTCACGCGTATTCCCAAATTAATAAGATTTGCAAGTGTAAAGACCACTACATCTCCTGCGCCCCGGAGAACACCATCGGTGATTGCCTTAAGCCCTATAAACACAAAGAAGAATGCAATAAAAGATAAATATGCATTGCCTGTTTCAAAAGCTGCCTGCTCGCTTCCTGTCTCTAAGAAAGAACGTATAATGCTCTCATGGAAGAGAGAAAGTATGGCGCAGATCAGAATTGCAAAGGCTGCCACCATCCGCACTGCTGCAAGATAGCCTTTTTTCACTCTTTCTGGCTTTCCTGCCCCTAAATTCTGTGCGGTAAAAGTAGAAACCGCATTTCCCGATGCAATCATTGGTACAATGCAAATGGATTCTATTCTCATTCCCGCTGTATATCCCGCTAAAACGGAGGAGCCAAAGCCATTGACTACGGACTGTACCAGCAGCATACCGATGGATACAATCGACTGCTGCAACATGGAAGGAATTGCAACTTTAATCATATTCCCAAGCATATGGACATCGTAAAGCTGCTGCCTGCGCTCTTTTTCTTCCCTGTCATCCTCCAGCGCTTCTACCTGCTCCTTTGTGTCTTCTGCCTTAGTTTCATAATGTTTGAGAGAACGCATTAAAAGATAGAAGGAAATAACTGCAGAAAGCCCTTGGGCAAACACGGTAGCTGCCGCTGCTCCTGCAATCCCAAATCCCATTCCGCCAACCAGCAGAAGATCAAGCACAATATTGAGCAGTGAAGAAAATATCAATAAATACAAAGGTGTTTTGGAATTACCCAATGCATTAAAAATCGAAGACAGGATGTTATACATAAACAGGAAGGGAAGTCCCACAAAATAAATGTTCAGATACAATATGGCATCTGACAGGATATTCTCCGGTGTGTTGAGCGCTGTCAGTATGCCTTTGCTGAAAATCAGTCCAATACTCCCCAACACAATACTCACTGCCAGAAAGGTGATGAGCGCTGTATACACGGAGGTCTTCATCTTTCTATGGAGACCCGCCCCCAGATATTGGGATGTAATCACAGAGGCTCCGATTCCGCCTCCAATGGCAATCATAATGAATACAGTGGTCAGTGAGTAGGATGCTCCTACCGCTGCAAGCGCATCCTCCCCTACAAACTGCCCTACTATAATCGAATCCACTGTGGAATAAAACTGTTGAAAAAGATTTCCCAAAATCATGGGAAGTGCAAAAAAGAATAAAGACTTACCGGGACTGTCGGTAAGCATACTGTATTTTTTCATAACATTCTACCTGCCATTTTCATTTTATATATAAAATATTCCCTAATATTGTTCCCAGAAAATGGGTATGTATCAATTTAAGATACTCCTTCCAGTTTACATAATATTTTGCGCCCCAAGAGGAAATCCCAAGGTAAATATCATCATTTTCATTCAAAACCTCTGTCACTACCACATAATGGGCAGAAACCGTACATTGCCTGCTATATACATCTTTCTCTTTTTTATAAAAAGTAATGCCCTCTTCCTTATCCTTTTTGAAAATCATAAGGGGAATGCATAAAATAACCGGAATGCCGCGTTCCAGCATTTCCGTCATTCTGTCATAAATTTTCCTGCCGCTGAATCCCCATCTTGCACGCAGATTCCAGTTTTCTGACCTTGCCATACGATTGAATCTGCCCTGCAGACGAAAACCGCTCAGCCCATTCCCACCCTTTGCAGGCAGTCCTCCCAGAAATCTATACATGTAATTAAAGTAATCTTTGTACTCCTCCTCTGAAAGAACCCGATTGATATAGCGTTCACTTTCCTTGAAACGATATCGCCGGTTTTGCCCCGCCAGATAAAGGAGCATATCTCCAAACGCTACGATTCCGCATCCCATGCGCCTCTTACGTGCTTCTGCAGAATCCTCCGATTCGCCTGTAAAAAATCCCTGATCGCCGCCATAGGTAATTACACCGTTTTTACTCCGCTTTACTTTAATGTACTGCCCTGTCAGTCCCGCCATATGCCACCTCATTTTCCTGTCTTATACGGATATGTTTTCCATTATAACAGCTATCTGATAAAATTTCCAGTTACCGTTGACAAAGCAATTTATGCTGTGGTACAATACAGTTCGGTGATGCGAAATAATGCATTGCAGGCTGCTGTGGCTCAGTCGGTAGAGCGTCGCATTGGTAGTGCGGAGGTCACGGGTCCGATTCCCGTCAGCAGCTTTCGTTAAAGTTACGGAAACCTTAATTTTACAGGGTTTCCGCTTTTTTATGTGTCTGCAATTCTTGAAGACAGTTGAAGACACTATATTTGCTTTGCTATAATGCCTTTGTTATAAGGTCAAAAGTCTCTTTTTCTGTCAGTGGATTGTAAATATATCCAAGAGTAGTGCTCAGGCTACTATGCCCTAACATTTCCCTGATGCAGTCCAACGGAACGCCACAGGCATTCAGGTTACTTGCATAAGTTTTACGCATCTTATGACTGGATTTTATACGCACTCCCTGATAATTTGCATACTTTCTCAAAATTGTTGCTATTCGAATTGCTGTAATCCGTTCCCCGGCTCTCATAAAAATATATTCGCCCTGTCTCTCTATTCTATTGAGAATACTCAGTGCTTTGGGAACCACCACAACAAATCTGTCTTTATTTGTTTTGGTATGCTCTACAACCTCATAACTATTATCTGTCTGGTCTCTGATTTCTTCACGGACAATATGTATATGGTTATCGTCGCATAAATCTGACCACTTTAACGCTACTAATTCACCCACACGCAAGCCTAATAAAAAATTGACTTTAACAGCAAGAAAAGAAGCGTCCTGTGTTTCCTCATACTCACGATCGAGAAACTTGTTTATCTCTGCAAGTTCCTCCGAATTATAAGTCTCTGTTTTTCCGGTTTTTCTGACAACCTGTTTAAATTTGACCAGAATCTGCACCTTATTCATAAGATTTTCTGTAAGATACTTTTTTCTCACAGCATACTCAAACATTCCGTTTAAGATTGTTTTTGCATTGCACCATTCTTTCCTTGTCAGATTAAATTCCTTGACTATACGGTTGCATTCCTGTTCCAGCAAAAGTTCATCAATCTTTTTGATTTTTTTATCATGCAAGGCTGATATTTCAAAATATTTGCGGTAGTGCTGTTTATGCCGTTTTATGGTATTGGGGCTGTTTGTCACAGTAGCTTTATACTTCAACCATTCCTCATAAAGTCCATAGAAAGTTATTTTGTCAAGGTACGAATCAGAAAAATATATTGGAATTAATTTATCCAATAATTCCTCTTTGGTTTGTGCTCTGATAATCTTTCGTTTTCCAGCTTCGTCCTTATAATATGTCTGCCAACGTCCTTTTTCAGTAGTCGGTGGAGTAATGGTATAAGGATGAATTTTTACTAATTTTTCTCTTTTTGTTAACATAAGCATATCAAGCACACTGTCTATATCTAATATACCGGAATTGACAGCATCTTTCAATATAGATAAGTTTGCATTGTCTGTTTTTTTATTCTCCTTCATATCACACCACTCACTTTTCATGGTGGTGTAAGGAATTGCGGTATCTTGGGATTTATTTTTGATAGATTTAAAAGTGTAGTTTTAAAAAGAATATGTTTAAGTAAATGATTGATTTCTTATAAGATTATTTTTTCATTGCGATATATGTTTTTATATTTTCTTTCTTTTTGTCGTTTAATTCCTTACACCTGATTCATTTAGTTTTCAGGGAACGGATTTTCAGAATCCAGTACCGGGTGAAAACCTTGTAAATAATCTTTTGTATCATATTCCTGATACTCACCGGGCGCTGTATATACCCGCACTCTTTTTATCCGTCTTAAAAATGCCTGATAAGTTTCTTTTTGCTCTATACGCACATTGTGATATTGATCTTCTAATTGCCAGTTGCTTACAATGTATACAAAATTGTAACAGGCCTGTCGGTTATTATATCGGGCTGGTAACTGCAACGGATATATATCAAGATAATTCAGCATATTTCCTATAGGCAAATCGCTCCGAAATTCTTCCAGCACCAGAACATCTTCTCCCGAATAGGTATCAAAAGGATGTTTATAATCTGTTACTCTGTACACGTTTTCATCACCATGGGAATCCAGTATATCTCTTGACTTTCCAAATCCTGTCTTTCCATATACATAAGTTACTAATAAATTAATACGCCGTTCCGACTTATAACGGGCATACAGAATTTCAAGCCGAGCTTTGTCGATATGCTGTAGGTTCAGAATATTATCCGGGTTTATTTCCAAAATCTCCACATTGCTATACCCGTCCTTAATCATCTGGTAGAGGTTTTCCAAGTCTGTACGTCTACCCTGTCCTGCCCTTGTGATTTTCCCTTCTTCCTCAAATGTTTCTTTGAGATTGGTATTTTCTTTTTCTGTATTTTCCCACTTTCCTTCTTTCCTGATATATGCCCGGTTTTCCTCTGCGGTTCCCTGTGCTTCTTCTATATGGGCTGTAGGGAATGCCTTTTTTACGCTGGAAAAGTAGACCGGATTTTTAAAATGAATAAATATATGAGTATGAAGTATCTTGGCGGTTTCATCACACAAACACCAATATTGAATGTTATCCCACTTTTTTAAAGTTTCCCTGATTGCTTCATGAGAGCAATTTTTATGCTTGTCCGGATTATTTATTGTCAGCTGGTATTTCCGGCTTCTCCGGTTATTGCTTTTAGCTTTACTTTCCTTCATGTTCCTTCCTTTCTGTATTTTGATACAATTCCGACACAGTGCTGATATGTCGGAAATCTGCGTATTTACTGCATTTATAGCTATTTGACACCTGACACCGAAGTTGCGGTAATACTAGCGCAACCTCCAGATGCGGTGGCTTGTGGCTACGCCACCGCCACCGCATTTTCTTATTGCCTGGTTTTATTGTTATGACAGTGCCCTGACACATAACTCTCTCATTCGCTCCATATCCCTAACCATTGGAATTTTAATGAAGTGCAGTTCAGAACCTTGCAGTAACAAAATCCCTTCCCCTGTACGGAAATTCCGCTCACCAATCCTATCAATATATTCCGGTGGGATAAGCATTTCATAAATACTCCTGATAGGTGCGCCTAATATCATGACAATACCATAGTTCAATCGGCTTCCAGAAGGGAAAACAGATGCGTCCGGACGTTGGCATGAACAGAAGAATCTAACGGACAGGGAACGCCCCAGCATCAGGATTTCAGATACTTTATTCATAACCGCTGTAGCCTTTTTCTTATCCTCATTCTGTAAAGATAATATGTTAGCAACATATTCATCCCAGATAAGCGTTACTGGTTTACGGCTTGTGTCCTCACCGGATTGCCGCTTTTGGAGTATCTCATATACACTGTCAAGTGCTTCCAGTGCCTTTTTATACGGGTAATACCGGGAGCAACCACGCAAATAGCTGAAACTGTCCTCCTGCTTATAGTCAGCAAAATAGCATATGCTATCAGGCACTTCCATAATCAGTTTGGCAAAAATAATACTTTCACAGAAAGATTTGCCGCTCCCAGACATTCCGCAGACCAGAATATGGGAATTGTTTTTAGGGGAAATCTCAATCGTTATCGGCTCTTTTATCCCATATCCAAACCAACGATCAAAATCATAGCCTAAAGATAGTTTACTGTCACAATTCTTCATCATACAAAACCCCCCTGTCCTTTGGATTTCTGCCCGGTGCGGTGTGCATAAGAATTAGCTTTCTGTTATTATTATTCTTTCCTCCATAATCCGGAGATCGAACAAAATGCACATTCATGCTGTCCGCTATTTCTTCCTGACATTCTATCCAGTATTTCAGCGGTATGTCGGAATAAAAAACCCTTGCAGTCACATCAGTTCCCTTTGATTTTTCACGGAAAATTAAAATCGGGCAACCGTTCCGCAGTTCGTTTTTCGTAAAGGCTTTCATCAGACAGCTTTCATCATGCCTTGCAGTAAGGATGCCAATTCCTCCCAGCCACCCCAGCATGAGTACAATAAAGCACAAGATCAATAGAGCGGAAATGCAAAATTGAAGTGCCGAATACAATGACTCCGGTAATAGATGAAGGGAAAACAGCCTGTCTTTATTGCGCCATGCTGTTATAAACAGGGCTATCAGGACTACCATAGGTATGCCAATATATGGGTGGGAAATAAGTTGTTTCAATCCCAGATACGGGCGTAAAAAATATTCTATCTGTCTTCTTTTCATAACGACCTCCTTTTAACGGGCAGTACCACAAGGATATACCTTGTGATACTGCCTGAAAAATTATTTTGTGATAACGGTTATATCCGCCGCTTCAATGCTTAACTGATTTCTGAATTCCCCATAAACAGAAGCAACCGCACCTTTGGGCCGTATTATGGATTTTTCGGGAATGTTAATTTCCTTACGCGTTTTTATAACGCCTTTTTCCCATACATTCGATACGGCAGTTTCACCCTCTGAAACATCATAGTCGGTCTTATCTTCAATGATGATAAAGCCAACTTTTGTTCCCAAAACTTTCTTACTTTCGTAATCCAGCCATGGCTTGCATTCCGTTACCATGAAGGTTTTCCCTTTTGCGAATGCTTCCCAATCGAAGCTTAAAAATTTGTTTAATTTTTTCATTTTGACCTCTTTTCTCTTATCTAAAGCACAATAATTTTTTTAACGGGTAACTTATCTCTGTAATAACTTCACCCTGAATATTGATACAGGGATAACATTTTGGGCCTCCTTCCACTTTATTTAAGTTGCAACTTATATCTGTATTGTAGCAGTGCAAAATTTTCATAACTTAATTAACAAGTGAGAACAAAAATTGCATAAAAACAATAGATTCCTACAGTATTAAAAAATTGAACCTCTCAAAAGTATGTTATTTTCAACCTTTATGGAAACATACTTCTTACTTACCATGTATGAAATTTGATAGAAAAAAAGTGTATGTCTATATTAAACACACACCTTTAAAACTTATCCTTTTTTTCTGGGGTGATACCCCAGCAAATCTTTTTCTTCAATCCCCAAGCCTTTTAATATTTCGTTACATTCATCAATATCTTTTCCCCGGCATCTTGTCAAAAGAAAAGAGTACGCATAGTCCCTCTGACTGTAACGATTAAAATCTAAACCCAAACTGTGTAACAATGCCTGTGCCATCATCAAATCCAAATTATATCCGACACAGACTGAAATTAATGTACATCTGTTCGGTATATCCTTTTCATTCACCTGTTTGCGCAAACGGTGAATCATTCCTACCCCAAGCCCTGTTTTTATCATGAATTCTTTTTCTGATTCTCCTTTAAGAATTTCTCCTATTAAATCCCGAAAGGATTGATTATACTTAGCATAAACTTTAAAATTGTTCTCAAATTCCTTTTTAATTTCTTTCCATTCATCAAAACTATATCCGGCGATCTCCTGTTTCATAAAATCATATCCTCCTTTATAATGTGTATACATTGCTTCTTTATCCTATATCCTTGCATGACCATAACAAAATGTAAAGGGAAACGTTTGGCATCCCAATGGGTTCCCTGTACAAACAGCCTATATTGCTGTAATATAGTCAACATAATAAAAAAGTGCTGAAATCAGAACATAAAGACAAAAAAGTCCAGTACAAAAATATCAATGTACATGTTGCGGTAACTCATTCAGATCCACAAAGGAAACCATCTACACTTTTAAAGATATGAATATAAAAACGTATTGAATATTTTTTCCAAATACGAATAGGTTATATAAAAGAATGCGACAGAAGTAGAAAAATCCTTTTGTCGCATTTTATCTCTTGTGCGGTGGAGTTGTATCATTGGTTAGACCACCAATATAATCTAAAGAAACATCATAAAACTGGGCAAGTGCGACTGCTAACTCAAAGGGTAATTCTCTTTTTCCAGTTTCATAATTATGATAGGTAGTTCGTTGCATATGCAGTAAATCAGCCAGTTTTCTAATAGATAAATCTCTATCTTCTCTCAAATCTCTAAGTCTTGGATAATATCCCATTTATTCTATCACCTCGTTGACAGTGTACAACAAATGATGTACAATTATGCTATATGTCCGTCATATGGCGGACAAACACTACTTAAAGAGAGGAAAAAACATGAAAACAAAAAGAGAACAAAAATTGTTATGCGGAGTTGGCACTCTTGCAGTGTGTTGTATGCTTACAGGGTGTCATATGAGCCACGAATGGCAGGAAGCTACTTGTACAACACCCAAAACATGTAGTGTGGGTGGTGAAACAGAAGGGGAACCTTTAGGGCATACATGGATAGAAGCCACTTGTGTAGAGCCAAAACATTGTAGCGTATGTGGCGAAACAGAAGGGGAAGCATTAGAGCATGCATGGGTAGACGCTACTTGTGCAGAACCTAAACACTGTAGTGCGTGTGGAGAAACAGATGGAGAACCTTTAGAACATACCTTGACCGAAGCAAACTATCAACAGCCTGCCACTTGTGAAGTGTGTGGAGAAACTGTAGGTGAACCGTTACAAGCAGAATTTGAAAAATATGGGTTAGCCTGCAATGCGGAATTAGATATTGTATATCCTTATGTAATCCCCTGTTATGACGCTGGCTACACCACCAATGGAAAAGTTACCTTTACAGATTATGAGATATTTGAATCAGATGAAACTCACGAAGCACTGGATGGTTACGAATGGAAAGCGATTACCGTTACTGTAATTTTTGATGATGAAAACGCTTATTATCATGGTTATAGTGGTATAAGATGTTCATCTATTAACTACTATAATGATACTTTTTTCGATAATTATAAAGAAGAAAATGTTTCATTCACAGCAAACTATAATGGTATAGAATGGGACGGCATAATATATCATACTAAAAATCTGCAAACAGGTTGGAACAATGATGTTTTTACACATCAAGTTCGCTACTTTTATCGTGTTCCAAAAGGATATGACGGCATTGTGATAGTAATATATGACCCAAGCATTGATCGGGATAGTTATAATAATACATATGAATTAGCAAAAGAGAATGATGGTACAATACTTTTCCGTTTAGAATAGCATAAATAGTAATCAAGGGATATTCCAAATATAATAAAATGGAATATCCCTTTTTTCGTTGTTTTTGCATTAACTTCACAATAGCTTCTGAAAATTTTGAAAAAAATCAAGAAAACATTTTATAATTTGTCTAAATTTTCAAGGATTGTGAATTGCAGACACATTGAAGACATTATGAAGACAGTGTGCGTTCCTCCTTGATTTTATGGGCTTTCGGGAACCTAATAAAGTCCGATTCCCGTCAGCAGCTTTAAAGTATAAATCCCTTATTTATGCTATTCATTAAGAAAATGGCGTAAACAAGGGATTTTTCGTTCTTCTATTCTATACAGTTTATACACATTATAATAGACTCTCTTTAATTTCTATGCTATAATTCTACTACAATAATACCACAATTATTTGAAAAGGACAGTCCTGATTATGAAAAGAACAATCCATGAAACTATTATCCGGGTACTCATTTTGCTGACTGGGCTGACCATCGCCCATCTTGGGGTAACTTTGTTTCTGTTGGCAAATCTGGGGGCGGATCCGTTTAATGTTCTGGTACAGGGAATTTTCAGAACGGTCAGTCATTTATCTGGCTGGAAGGTCCTGACCCATGGATATACTCATATCGCTATCTGTTTTCTCATTATTCTGGTGCTTCTTATCGTAGATAGAAGCTATATCAAGATTGGCACCATACTTTGTATGATCTGCGGCGGTCCCATCATTGATTTCTTTACATATTTACTTGGGCCTCTTCTCGCATCGGAGGAAAGACTATGGTTAAAACTTTTCATTCTTGCCATCGGTTGTGTGATTCTGGCATTCGGCATGACGGTGGTCATCAAATCTGACGCGGGAACCGGACCAAATGATCTGATTGCCCTCGTTATCAGTGAAAAATCTCATACCCGATTCAGCATTGTACGTATTATTGTGGACGCCTCCTTCGTGATAATCGGTTTCTTTCTTGGCGGTGTACTTGGAATCGGCACCATCATCTGTGCATGCCTGGTTGGACCTGTAGCAGGTTTTTTCCTTCCTATAAATGAAAGGATCGTAAATCATATTCTTGCAAAATGCATGAAAAAATAAAGATTGGTATCACAGCATTTTTAAGGAGACTATGAAGTGAAGGTCGTTAACATTTCCGTAAAAAAAAGCAAAGCCTTTATCCTGTTCCTGCTATGTGTTCTGCTCCTGTTTTCTGCCTTTGCAGGTATCTTATTTGGAAGTGTTTCCATCCGTCCGGCGGAGGTTCTTGGGGTGCTTGCTTCAAAAAACAGCAATCCTACTGCCTACACTTTGATAACGGCTGTCCGCATTCCCCGTGTTGTGGGGGGAATCTTTGCAGGAATAGGACTTGCCTGCGCCGGTGTCATCCTGCAAGGAGTGATGAATAATTCTCTGGCAAGCCCCAACACCATCGGCGTCAATTCAGGATCCGGTTTTGCCGTGATGCTCGCCTTGATGATGTTTCCTGAAAGCTCTGACCTTTTGCCGCTTTTTGCATTCTGCGGCGCTCTCTTTACCACGCTTTTCGTATTTCTGCTGGCCTATCTGGCGGACAGTTCCCGGACAACGATCGTTCTTGCCGGCATTACCATTTCCAGTTTTTTCAATGCCGGTATCAATACCCTCAAATTACTAGATACGGAAATATCCATCAATCTGACTTCCTTTATGATCGGCTCCTTATCCGGTCTTACTTTAAACAAACTTCTGCTGCCGTGCATCTGCATCCTGGCCGCTTTTTGTCTGACGCTTCTTTTTGCCAGACCTTTAAATCTGTTAGGACTTGGCGACGATATCGCCCGTTCTCTTGGGCTGCAGGTTTCCTTTACAAGGTTCCTGCTCCTTATGCTTGCCAGCCTTATGGCAGGCTGTGTTGTCAGTTATGCGGGACTGCTCAGCTTCGTAGGTCTGATTGTTCCTCATATCTGCAGACAGCTTTTTGGCAATGATGCCCGCTTTCTTCTTCCCTGCTCCGCCCTTTTAGGAGGAAGTTTTGTGCTTTTGTGCGATCTGTTGGGACGGACTTTGTTTGCTCCTTTTGAACTTCCTGCCGGCATTTTGATGGCTTTCATCGGAGGACCGTTTTTCTTATATCTCTTGTTAAAGAAGAAAGGAGGACGCAGAATCAATGCTTGAGTATCGCCATGTATCTGTATCCTGCCAGCACACACCGATTTTGGAAGACATCTCTTTAACTTTTCCCGAGGGTAAGATTACCACGATCATCGGTCCCAACGGCTGCGGTAAAACGACTCTGCTGCAATGTCTTAACGGTGTATCCCGGGTCACCTCCGGCAATATTTTTCTGGATGGAGAGGATTTCCTTAAATTTTCCCCCAAAGAGCGTGCCAGAAAGCTATCTTTTCTGCCACAAGTGCGCACGATCATCCCCACTTTGCCTGTAAAGACCCTTGTGGAACATGGACGCTTTCCCTATCTTGGTTTCGCAAGAAAGAAATCACAGGAAGATATTGAACTGGTTCAGAAAGCCATGGATTTTACCCAGGTGAGCCCCTATGCGGATCAGTATGCCGACACCCTCTCAGGAGGTACAAGGCAGCGGGTTTTCTTTGCAATGACCCTTGCCCAGAACTGCGATGTCATTGTACTGGATGAACCTACCACTTATCTGGATCTGCGTGCGCAGAAGGATTTTTTGACTCTGCTGGATGTTCTCCGCAAGCAGAAAAAAACGATTATCCTGACTTTACACGATCTGAATCATGCCCTTCAGATNTCAGATCATCTGGTCGTGATGGAGGAACGCAAAATAGCTGCCAGTATGNCTCCCATGGAATGCCTTAAACAGCATATCATTGAAGAAGTATTTCATACGAAATGGAAANAATTTGAAGATGAAGACGGAACCTACTATTTCTTTGAGTAAAACCTTCCTATGTTAAATCAAGCCCTGCTGTCTCTCCCACCACGATCACAGCNGGNGTTTCCANTTTTGCNNCTTTGACCTTTTCCCCAATATCCGAAAGGCTTCCCCGTACGCTCTGATGACTTCCGTCAAAGTTTCCNTGAATGACCGCAACNGGNGTTTCGGGCTTCNTNCCATATTGCATCAGNCCTTGTGCAATCTCTTCCAAATGCCCAAATGCCATCAAAAAGACCAGTGTNCCCTTAAGATNGGCAAANAGATTCAANTCCTCTAAAAGACTCTCTNCCTCATCTGCCGTATGTCCTGTTATCACATGAAAACTCCTGCTTAAGCCGCGGTGCGTCACGGGAATTCCTGCTGCCGCCGGCAGCGCAATGGCAGAGGTGATTCCGGGGATTTCTTCCACTCCNATTCCTTCCGCCCTGAGCGCTTCGATTTCCTCTCCTCCCCTTCCAAACACAAAGGGATCGCCGCCTTTTAATCTTACCACACGTTTTCCCTGCTTTGCCCTTTCTATCAGCAGTGCGTTGATCTGTTCCTGNGGCATGCTGTGNTTTCCGCTGCGTTTTCCCACATAAANCTTCTCACAGCTCTCCGCNGNATGTGCTATCAGCCTTTCATCCAGCAAATCATCATACACCAGTACCTGCGCGNNATGCACAGCATTTAAGCCTCTCACNGTTATCAGATCAAAGGGACCGCATCCTGCTCCCACGAGCGTAACGCTGCCCTTTCTCTCTTCTTCCCTCATAAGATGCTTTTCTTCTTCTTTCGATAAAGGTCTGCCCTTCTCCATGCACAGGCTCGCCGCTTCTTTCAGGAAAGCCGAGCGTCTGTCCCCTTCCGGGATTTGTCCTTTGGCATATTCACGGAGCCGGGCAAGGTAATCCAGAATTTCTTCCATCTGACACGGAATCTCACTTGCCGCTCTGCTCCTTAAGTCAGATGCCACCTGCGGACTTGCCCCCTGGGTGGATATACCAATCGTCAGTTTACCTTCCTTTACCAGTGCAGGAAATAAAAATCCGCACGCTTCTTGGTCGTCCACTACATTTACCAAAATATTTTTCTCTCTGCTAAGCGCCGCCGCATGTATATTGATTTCCCTATCGTCAGAAGCCGCTATCACAAACATATTCCCTTCAAGATCCTCATCCCTAAAAGGACGTTGCTTACAGACAAGTGCAGGATTTTCCAATAACTCCGGCAGGATTACGGGCGCAACCACAGTAAGAACCGGTGCAAAAGGCAATAATTTTTCTACCTTATGTGCTGCCACAGCGCCGCCCCCTATCACAAGCCCCTTCTTTCCCTCTATATCCATAAAAAAAGGAAAATATTCCATTCCAAGTTTCCTCACTTTCCGCTCTACTGTGCTGGATAAAGGATATCCGCAAGCCCTTCATAGGCATCTCCCCATTTTGCATTGGGCTTTAAATTGTACAGACGTTTATCCAACAGATAGTAATTTCCTTCCTTCACAGCNCNAAGNGCGGACCATGCAGGATTTGATAGTAACATTTCCTCCACATTCTGCATCGCCGCCTCCTGATTGTTCCCCTGAATCGTCACAAAGATATANTCCGGATCTTCCGCGATAATCGCCTCCATACTGAGGTCATCCAAAAGCCCGTGATTGCTGTCTGCAATGTTGACACAGCCAAGGTCTGAAAGCATTTCCCCGCAGACATTTCCTTCACTTCCCTTTGCCTTCACGCTGGAAGAAGATGCCCGCAAGAACAGCACCTTGGGCTCTCTTCCATCGATTCTCTCTCTGGTCTTATCAATCTGCTCCTGTACTTTAAGACCATTTTGCTCATACAAATCTCTTCTCCCTGTGATTTGTGTACAGATATCCAGCATATGGAGATATTCGTCAAAATTCGAGACTGCAAAATAAGCTGTGGGTATCCCCGCCTGCATCAGAATCTCCTCCATCTCAAGATCTGCGTCTGTATTGACACTTGCAAGTACCAGATCCGGCTGTGATGCAATCAGCTTTTCGATATCAGGCTCCTGAATGCTGCCTAAATTTACCACGTCCTCCCCCAAGGGAAGCTGTAAGCTCTCCCATGAATCATTGGCGGCAGCCGTCACCTCTCCTCCTGAAAGCAGCCATATATCCGTAAAGCTCCCAATCAGCGTTGCCACCCTTTCCGGCTCCCTTACGATTACTTCCCGCCCCAGATCATCTGTAAAGGAAAATACACCTTCCTCCTGATTTCCATCCTCATAATTCAGAGTCTGTGTATTTCCACATCCATTTAAGAACAGCAGCAGAATAAAAAATCCTGCTGCCCACATTTTTCCCATTCTATTCAACGCTTTTCCTTTGCCTCCCATATCAGCAGCAAAACACCGTTTCTTACTGCAATCCTGCTTTCTTTTCCCACAAATTCATTGCTTACGCCCACGGGGTACTCCTTTTTCAGCACTGCATCATGCAATCCGTATTTAAGGCCCTCCTCAAAAACCCCTTCCGCCTTTTCTCCAAGGCAGAACACAGAAATAAATCCCCTTTCCTCTGCTCCGAAACAGATTTCTTCATTACAGATGACACGATACCAGGAATCCTTTCCCATAAGGATACCATGAGCTCCTTTTCCGGCCAGATCTGTGAGCAGCTGGATATTGGCAATCGTATGGGAAATCCTTCCTCCCGTGCCTCCATAGACCACAAATTCCCGATACCCCTGCCTTAGTCCCTCACTGACTGCCCATCCCGTATCTGTATCATCTTTTTGAGGCATTAACCTGACCACTTGGGGATGCTCCGGGACATAGGAAAGAGAATCAAAATCTCCCACCACCAGGTCCATCCTGATTCCTCTTTTCCGGCAGGAATCATACCCTCCGTCACAGGCGATTACCAAATCTTCCTCCGAAGGGCATAATACTCCATCACCAAACTCTCCGGCTCCAATAATGTAGCAGATTCCCATACTTACACCTCTGTCTTGTCTATTTTAAAATGCTCTATTTCGCTATTGATATTCCTGCAGATCAGTTCCCGCATGGTACTGCTCTCCAGATTCAATTCTTTCTTTGCACTAATCTGATATAAAGCAAAACAAATAATTTTTGAGAACACCATCATCATCAGATATGCTTTATCTTCCTCGGTCAATTCTTTTGCATTCTCCATCTCTTCCTCTATGATGATACGTATGATATCCGGTATAAGAATTTCATCCTCCTGCTTTTTACTGACCATTTCTTTCAACCTGCTGCTGACTGCCGAATTTCCCATCATAACATGGAAAGACCGGAAAACACAATTGGTATTGGCAATGTGTTCTTCCATATTCATCAGGATAAAATTAATTTTTCCATGCAAATCCTTCTGCTGCTTAATCTGCTCACATAAATTCTGGCAGACTCTTTTCATTTCATAAAAAAGCGCTCCGGCAATCATTTCCTCTTTGTTTGAAAAATATTCGTAGGCAGTTCCCTTTCCGATTCCCGCCCTTGCGGTTATCTCCGCAACCGTCAGATTGTTTAAATCCGCGCCTTCCATAAACAGCCGGACAATCGCCTGATAAATAGCCGTCACTTTAGGTGATAATTCTATGCTGTCCATGCGTTACTCCTCCCCAAACTCTTCTTCTGCCTTCTGCTGCATCTTCTTTTTCAGAAATCCCATCACCCTGCTGCCGCCTTTTTCCTTAGTAAAATTCTTCTCTTTAGAAAAGATGTCATAAATACAGGGAATGACCACCAGGGTAAGCAAAGTACCATAAGTCAGACCGCCAATGGTGACGATCGCCATGGGNTTTGCCATTTCAGAGCCCATGTCATTGCTGAAAACCATTGTACATAAAGCCAGAATCGTNGTCAATGCAGTCATAAGCACCGGGCGCAGTCTGGTTCTTCCCGCTGTGAGAATAGCCTTCCTCTTTTCCATTCCTTCTCCGCGCAGCTGATTCATATAGTCAACCAGAACAATACCATTGTTGACAATAATACCGGAAAGCATTACAAATCCAATCAGTGCAATTACGCTAAGCTCACTTCCGCTAATAATAAGCCCCAGGAAACCGCCGGTAAAGGCAAGGGGAATGGTGAACATAATGATAAATGGCGAGAGTAAGGACTGGAACTGGGCAACCATAATCAGATACATGAAAATCAGTGCCAGTAACAGCATCAGATACAATTGCTCCATTGCATCCATAATGGTTTCGTTTTCGCCGCTCATCACCAGCGAATATCCTGCTGGTACCTTATATTGCTCCAATTCCTTCTCTAAGGCATCCGATACCAGTCCTACATTATANCCCTCCGCAATCTCAGCAGACACTGCAATATATCTGTTCTGGTCGGTTCTGTTTACGGATTTCGGTGAAATCGTATCCTCAAAAACTGCAATCTCAGATAAAAGTATTTTTTCCTTGGTGCCATCCTGCCTGGTCCGATCCAACTCCAGATCCTTTACCAAACTTCTTGTCAACTCCATATCTCCGGCATGTTTCACATAAACACTGTACTCCGCCTCTCGTGCCTCCAAAGTCGTNGCGCTTGACGCCTCCTCNAGTTTTGCATAAACCTGCTGAAATACCTCCGCAACTGTCAATCCATGCTCTATCGCCTTATCTCTGTCAACAATGACCCTGAGTTCTCCCGTAGAATCCTCCAATCCATCGGAAACATTCATTGTTCCCTCCACGCCTTCTACTATTCCGGCAATATCAGCAGCGATCTCCTGCAGCGTGTCAATATCACGCCCCCGTATCTCCACCGTAATGCCGCTTCCGCCCATGGCGCTCATATCCATGGAAGAAGTATCGATAACGATTTCTGCTTCTTTCTGCTGGCAGATATCGGTCATTTCCTCCATGATCTCGTCTGCAATGACATCATTGGATTTTCCCTTATCTTTGCTCAAGGTGACATAAATCACCGTTTCGTTGGTTGCAGAATTTCCGCCTCCTGTGAGCATTGACAGTGAAGAGGTGCTTGCCATTGCACCCACATCCGAAATTTCTTCCCGCGCCATCAGACGTCCTACCACCTCATCTGTAATCTCCGCCGTCTCAGCAAGGGGTGTATCCTTTGGCAGGGTCACCGTGATTGTAAACTGTGTACTGTCCATATNCGGCATAAATGCAGTTCCCTTCGCGTAGGATGCTACTGCACTTGCCGCCAGCAGCACAATCACAAGAATGAGAACTATCGGCTTAAATTTAAGCGCCAGACTCAATGTCTTGTCATATACATTCATCAATCCTGTAAAAAACTTGCCGTCCGATTGTTCTTTCGTCTTAACCAGCACTTTAGATGACATTGCCGGTACCACCGTAAGCGCTATGATCAGACTTGCCAAGAGGGAATAGGCAATCGTCAATCCCATATCCACGAACAACTGTCTGGTGATTCCTTCCGTAAATACGATAGGCAGGAATACGCACACTGTAGTAAGTGTTGATGCCATGATTGCACCTGCCACTTCCCCTGCTCCTTTTATCGCAGCTTCCCTTGCGGAATAACCCTGATTTCTCATACGATAGATATTTTCAATTACCACAATAGAATTATCTACCAGCATACCGATNCCCAGTGCAAGCCCCGACAAAGATATAACATTCAGCGTCACATTGCTGAAATACATGCAGACAATCGCTGTAATCAGACTGATCGGGATGGAGCAGGCGATCACCGCTGTAGGTCTTAAATCCTTTAAGAATAAAATTAAAATCAGAATCGCCAGTACTGCACCGAAAAGAATATTATTGAGAATGGAATCCATGACAAGGTCAATATAAATTCCCTGATCCATCAGCGTAATCAGCATCAGATCTCCATTCTCCTCCATCAGCTGGTCAAATTTATCCAGAATCTTATCAGATACATCTCCTGTAGAATAACCGGTCTGTTTCTGTATCGTCACCATGANTCCCGGAGCACCATTTACGTTTGCATAAATATCTCCTGAATTATCCGTCATGAATACATCCGCCACATCCTCCAGAGTGATGATATCCACACCGTCCATCTCAAGATTTAAGAGCGGCATCTTTTTCAGTTCTTCTACATTCTCCGGCTTATCTCCCACACGAATCAGNAAGGAAATCCCCTCCTCCGTCACATAACCTGCAGGCATGGAAAAATTCTGTGCCCGCAAGAGAGCCTCCACTGTATCTACCGTCAACACGCTGTTCATATCCGCCTTATTGTAAGCGTCTTCTCTGCCTTCTTCCAGCTGTTCCTCTCCATCTTTAATCTGCTCTAAGGCATCTGCCAGCTGCTTGGCAGTATCGTTTAACTGTTTTTCCCCGTCTCTAATCTGCTCCCATCCGGAATCGATCTGTTCCTGTCCGCTTTCNAGCTGTTTTTCCCCAGATTCAAGCTGCTTTTCGCTTGCCTCAAGCTGTGCCTTTGCCAAATTCATCTGTAATTCCCCAAGACTGATGGCAGTCTGGGCATTGGCAAGTTCCGTTGCCGCTTTTATATTACCGATGTACAGTTGGCTTAATGCACTGTCCAACAATGCAATATTGTTATCCAATTCGGAAACCTTTGCTTCCATTTCGGCAATGGATTTTTTGTATGTATCGATCATCTGCTGGATTGCTGACAACTGGCTTCCCATTTGCTCCTCAAGCCTGTCCCATATCTCCTTCTGCCCTTCAAGCTGCGCTTTCTTGCCGCTGACCAAAGCTTTGACTTCTCCTACCGTGGTCGTATCATCAGACGAAAAATCAGGAGCAAGGAACGTCTCTGCCTTTACTCTTATTTCCTCATCTAAATCGGCATATAGTTTGCTGTCGTCTTCTCCTCCTAATAGTCCTTCCAACTCTTCGGCGGCACTGATTCCCTGCTCAATCTCCTCTTTTGTCGGTGTCCCCTCTGGCAGCAAGGAGTCAATGATCCCCCCTCCGCTATTCAGATTCTTTTCTGCCTCCTCCAGCATGGTCGTCATCTGTGCGATTTCTAAGGTAAGATGCACTTTGGCAGCCTCCGCGTCTGCCTTTGCAGTGAGAAGCTTTGTCTCTGCCGCTGCAAGTTCTTTTGCAGCTTCATCTTTCTTGTTTGCAAGTTCGGTTTTTCCTTCCTCTAATTTGGATTTATTTTCTTCAATCTCCGCCTTGCCGTCTTCTATTTCCTTTTTGCCATCCTCAAGTTCCTGTCGGCTTTTATCCAATTCTTTCTGGCTGTCTGCCAGCGTCTGTTTGGAATCTGCAAGTTCTTTCCGGGCATCGTTAATCTCCGCCTGCCCGTCATAAACCTCCTGCCGGCTCTCTAAAAGTTCCTCCCTTGCTTCCTCNATTTCCTCATCAATGGTGCCAAATACCTGTTTGTTGATTTCATCAATCTTCTCCTGCCTGATGATAACACTTACGCTTTCCTCCAATAACCCTGTAGCGCTGGCAGAAGCCACCCCTTCAATGCTTTCCAGTTCCGGTATAATCGTATCTTCCGTCATTGCCGTTATCTGGGCAGCGTTCATATTGTTTCCGCCTACAGCGGCAATCATAACCGGAAGCATATCCGGATTCAGCTTCATAATAATGGGATTCCCCACGGAATCATCCCAAAAGCTTTTAATCTGGTCTAAATTCTCCCTTATTTCCAGAGACACGGCNTTCATATCNGTGGATTGTGCAAATTCCAGAATGACCATAGAATAATTTTCACTGGAAATGGAACGAATGCTCTCGATATTGCTCACCGTTGCCATGGATGACTCCACCGGCTTGGTAACAATCATCTCCACCGTTTCCGGGCTGGCGCCCGGATATGTTGTCATTACGATCACATACGGTAAACTGATATTGGGCAGTAAATCTGTGGTCATTCTGGTAAACGCTACCACCCCCAGAACGATTGCAAGCACTACTGCCACCAATACGGTATATGGTTTCTTAACACTGAATTTTGATAACATATGTATCTGCTCCTCTTCATTTATGTCCTGACAAACATGATCTCGCTTCGCGAGTTGGTTCATTACCGTCTGACCAGTCAGTCGGTTTAAAGGTCAAAATACACCTCTACAATTCAAACACCAAAAGTATATTTGCAAAATTGGTCTCTGTCAATATAATCTCCCTATATTTTAACTTTAATTAAACATATTTAGAATTATTTTAGAATTGCTCTTCTCAGCTTTGACTTAATTCTCTGAAGGGCATTATCTGTGGACTTATCATCCCTTCCTAAGACCTTTGCGATCTGGCTATATTTCATCCCTGTAAGATAGAGATCAAGTACCTGATTCTCAAAACTACTAAGTTCCTTTTCAATTATCTTTTCCAGAAGTTCCACATTTTCCCTGTCAATCAAAAGTTCCTCAGGGTTTCTCTCTGACTGTGACAGCATACTGTCAATCAGTTCCCATTCTTCTCCCCCTTCTGCGCCTCCGTTTTCGGAGGCATTGGCATAAAGAGAGATATAGGTGTTAAGCGGGGTATGTTTCTGCCTTCCCGCTGCCTGCACAGCCGTATACATCTGCCTGGATACACATAAATCCGCAAAGGTGAAAAAACTGGCGTCTCTCCCCGTATCATAATCGCGTATCGCCTTGAAAAGTCCGATCATTCCCTCCTGAATCAAATCTTCTCTGTCAGCACCCAGAATGTACATGGATTTCGCCTTACTGCGCACCAGATTTTTATATTTATCCATGATATAATCAGTAATGGCGGATTCCCCATCACGCAGCCGCACAATCAACTCCTCATCACTGCATTTTTCATAGTCCTTGTTTGCAAATCCTGCCTGTTCCAAAACATCTTCCTTTCTTATTCCTGCTCTTTCGGGACATCTCCTCCATACATTCTGACAAGCTCAGCTGCCAGATGTTCTGCCAGCACAGAATACCCTTTCGGATTACAGTGCACGCCATCCGGCATATAATTATAAATCACCGCTGCATCATGCGTATCCAAAATATTAGAGTTGTAAAGATCAATTACCGGAATGTCATATTCCGTTGCCAACTGTATAATGATATTCACGAGCACCGACTGCGGCAGAAGGTAATCTCTCTCTTTCTTAAGCATATCATGAAGTATATTGGGAAGGGGAGTCACAAACACAATCTCTGCCTCAGGATAGTTCTCCCTAAGCCCTCTCATAAGTTCATCCAGATCTCCGATAAAAGTTCCTGCCTTCCGCTCCTCCATCGTTCCAATGTCTTTGTCGCTCATGCAGAAACCGTCATTGGTTCCTCCCATGACTAGAATCAAATCTGTATCTTCTGGTATCTCCTTATACCTGTCCACAAAGGCATTTTCCCAATATCTCCCAATAGAGGATCCGCCAATTCCCAGATTCGTCACACTTTCTGCATTTAAAAGTTCCTTTAATCTGGATGGGTAGGAATATTGCTGATAATCCTCTGTATTACTTAAATTTGCTGCTTCTGTTATACTGTCACCCAGACAGGTAATAGAAATATCCGAAAAGTCTGCACTGTTTTCTGCAATCACTTCCAGATCTATTTTATTCTGCATCTGCGTTTCCATATAAGAACTGCGGATTTCTTGTCTTTCCGTAAGAGTATTACCGGAAATTTCTCCGCCTTCCTCTATCCAATTTCCAGAGATATCTGTATATCCGTCCAAATCATTTGAGGAAACGCCACTGTTTCCCGAAACATCGTTTCCTGTAACATCCGGACCCTCAGGGAATTCATTTCCGGTGATATCTGCATTCCCGGGAAGCTCATTTCCCGTAATATCCGCATTTTCAGAAAGTCCGTCTCCTGAAACATCCAGTTCTTCACTCCATTCTGCTTCCGGCAAATCCTGTTCTGCCCAAACTTCTTCAAATTTTCCGTAAGCATCTTCCTGCGAAGTACCCCAGCCCTCACCGGCGCCCGCCTCCGTCTCAAAATATGATTTATTTTCTTCTATAAACGCTGTGATTGCCTCCTGGTCCTGAGAAAGCTGACTGATCGTCACCTGCATATCTGCCACGTCCGCATATGCCTGCTCATACCGCACCAGCCGCTCACTTTCCCATTTCCATGCATCATAAGCCTGCATTCCTCTATCAATTCCTACTGCTGCAAGCATAATGGCTGCCATGGCAATCATCAGCAATAAAACCTTATTTACCTTTTCCATATTCTTTCCTTATACTTCTCTTATCATCTACATCAATCTCTGACGGACGATCTCATAGGCAAGCACTCCGGCTGCCACAGATGCGTTCAGCGAATCTATGTCGCCTTTCATGGGAATTGCTGCTGTCATATCACATTTTTCTTTCACCAGCCTGCCCACGCCATCTCCCTCACTGCCTATCACCAGACCGATCGGTCCCTTCAAATCAAGGTCATACATTCTGGTGCCGTCCATATCAGCACAGACAAACCAGAGTCCTTTTTCTTTCAATTCCTCTATGGTTTTGGCAAGGTTCGTGACCTTGGCAACAGGCGTATAATTCAATGCCCCCGCCGAAGTCCTTGCCACAACTGCGGTAAGCCCTGCTGCCCGGTTCTTTGGAATGATCACACCATGGGCACCCGCCAGATTGGCGGTCCTTATGATAGCGCCCAGATTGTGCGGATCTTCTATATTATCCAAAAGAACGAAAAAGGGAGGCTCGCCCTTTTGCTCCGCCAGTCTGAACATGTCCTCAATTTCTGCATACTCGTAGGCTGCCGCACAGGCAATGACACCTTGGTGCTTTCCTGTTTCCGACATCTGATCAAGCCGTTCCTTTGCCGCATACTTGATCAGTACGTCCCGCTTCCTTGCTTCCCGCTTGATGGTAAGGATGGGACCGTCCTGACAGCCGTCCTGTATGTACACCTTGTCAATGGGTCTGCCTGCGCGGAATGCCTCAATCACGGCATTTCTTCCTTCTATGGTAAATTCATTGATTCTCTGCTTTATTTCCTCCACCTGACTGCCTCCTTCTGTCAATTCCTTTCTATCTCTCCGTTATTTATCCCTATGCTCCTCTTTACCTTCCGCATTATGTAAACCTTTTTGTATCAATTGAAGCGCCCGGTCCATCTGATTGGTCAGATAAAGATACCCTATCAGCGCTTCAAGACCAGTTGCTTTTTTGTATTCGCTCATGGTAGCATTTTTTGCCATAGTATATGGTTTGGCATTTCTTCCTCTTTTATACACTGCAAGCTCTTCCTCTGAAAGTTCTTCCATAATCGATTCTATCAAACGCGCCTGGGCAGGGGCTTTTACATATTGAACCGTCTTATTGTGCAGCTTGTTAGCGGAAGTATTGCCCTGCAAGACCACATCTGTGCGGAAAATCAGATCATACACCGCATCACCGATATAAGCAAGCGTAAGAGGTGAATACGTTCTGATATCCACCTCTTTTAAATCAAAGCTCTTTTTAATTAATGTCAACAGACTTATGCTCTCTTCCATTTGACTCCTTCTCGGGTATCTTCCAGAATGATGCCCTTGCCAAGAAGCTCTTCTCTGATTTCATCCGCACGCTTAAAGTTCTTTTCTTTACGCGCTGCCTGACGCTCACTAATCAGAGCCTCTATATCACTGTCCAATATTTCCTGCTTTTTCTCAACGATAAGACCGCAGATATCGGAAAGCATGACGATTTCCTCTTTCAGACTCTGCAGAAATTCCTTGCTGCAGGGCTGCTTGGTGTTGGTGTTTGCAAATTTCACCAATTCAAAAATCGCAGCAATGGCATCTGCCGTATTAAAATCGTCATCCATGGCTTTATCAAATTCAGCGATGTAGCCCTTTGCTTCCTGTGCCAGTTTCTCCTCGTTCTCACTCATTGTATCAGATACGGCATTTTCTAGCAAATAATTTAAATTGGTGACACTGGTCACAATCCTTTCATACCCGTTCTGTGCAGCTTCCATCAGCTCTGCACTGAAGTTAAGGGGACTTCTGTAATGTGCAGAAAGCATAAAGAATCTCAGCACCTGAAGGTCATATTTCTCGCTGATGTCTCTTACCGTAAAGAAATTGCCTGCGGATTTTGACATTTTTCTGTTGTCAATGTTCAAAAAGGCATTATGCATCCAATACTTTGCAAAAGGCTTGCCGTTTGCTGCTTCGGACTGGGCAATTTCATTCTCATGGTGAGGGAAAATCAGATCTTCACCGCCTGCATGAATATCAATTTCCTCTCCCAGATACTTTTTGCTCATCACTGAACATTCGATATGCCATCCGGGACGTCCGTCGCACCAAGGAGATTCCCAATAAGGTTCCCCGTCTTTTTTCGGTTTCCAGAGAACAAAATCAAGGGAATCCTCCTTCTGATCTTCTCCTGTCACCAAAAGAGAACGGTTCCCCCCCTGCAAATCATCAATATTCTTATGGGACAGTTTTCCATATTCCTTAAAGCTTCTGGTCCTGTAATAGACAGTGCCGTCCTGCGCTGCGTATGCATGCCCTTTTTCAATCAAAGTGCCAATCATATCCAGCATACCGCAGATTTCTTCTGTTGCTTTGGGATGGGTGGTGGCAGGTTTTACATTCATTGCCTGCATATCCTTTTTGCACTCTGCAATATACCGCTCTGAGATGACCGATGCGTCAACCCCTTCCTCGATTGCCTTTTTGATGATCTTATCATCCACATCGGTAAAGTTTGATACAAAATTCACATCATAGCCTTTGTGCTCCATATATCTTCTGACCGTGTCAAATACAATCATGGGACGGGCATTTCCAATGTGAATCAGGTTGTATACGGTAGGACCGCACACGTACATCTTTACCTTCCCTTCCTCTAAAGGTATAAACTCTTCTTTTCGTTTGGACAGTGTATTGTAAATTTTCATAATTTCCTCCTTTAACCCATTCCTTCATTTAATCTTTTGTAATCTTTCACACAAACTTTCTGTATACTCTCTTAATCAATCCTCATAATGCCCTTTACATGCAATTATCCACAAATTTCCATTTTCATCAATATTATAGATTAACCTGTTTTCCTTGTCTATCCGTCTGCTCCATGCTTTCCGGTGTTTCAGTGGTTCAGGTTTCCCAATCCCTTCAGATAATCCGTTTCTTTCAATATCTTTAACTAAGTCGTTGATTTTCTTCAGTGTCTTTTTATCTTGCATTTGCCAATATAAATAGTCATCCCATGCGCGATCCGACCATAATTTATTCATCGCTCTCTACCTCTATAAGTTCATGCTGCTGCCCATTCCCCGAAGAAAGCTGAGCAATTCCTCTGTCAATCATAGCAAGATATTCCGCATTTTGAGCCGCTTTCATTATCTGATTATATTTTTCCAAGCTCAAAATGACAACATTCTTCTCATCCTTACGAGTGACAATCACTGTCTCATTGTTATCCGTTGCTTCATCACAATATGTTTTTAAATTATTTCTAATTGTGGAGTAATTCACTGCCAACATAATACCGCCTCCTTTTCTGTACAAATAATTGTTCAATTTATTGTACAATTATTGTATGATAATATTATGCACATGTCAACAGAATTTATTTATTGCTTTTCCTCTTCATTTCCCGCATTTTTCTTTCCAGATCAATTATTCGGTTGGTCAGTTCTGCATTGGCATGATGCAGGGTGCTTAAATCTTCTTTGATTGGATCCGGCAGATTCACCTGATCAAGTTCCTCCTGGGGCAGAAGTTTATTATTTCGCTTTACCACTCTGCCCGGCACGCCCACTACCGTTGAATTAGGCGGAACCTCTTCCAGCACTACACTTCCCGCACCGATCTTGGAATTATCTCCTATTGTAAAAGAACCAAGCACCTTGGCTCCGGCACTGATCATCACATTGTTTCCAATGGTGGGATGCCGCTTGCCCTGCTCTTTTCCTGTTCCTCCAAGGGTTACACCCTGATAAAGCGTCACATTATCTCCGATAATCGTCGTCTCTCCAATGATAACACCATTTCCATGATCAATAAAGAACCCTTTTCCAATCTGGGCGCCGGGATGAATCTCAATACCGGTTTTCCTTACCCCCCTTTGTGAAACCCATCTTGCCAGAAAATAGTGCTTTTTCAGATACAGCTTATGGGCAACACGGTAATGCAGCATGGCTTTAAAACTGGGATAGAGAAAAACCTCCATAGATGAATGGATCGCCGGGTCACGCTGACGGATGACTGCAATTTCTTCTTTTATTTTATTTATAAATCCCACAAAATCGCTCCTTTATCCATTTTCAAAACATCTGCATAAAAAAAGGACAACTTCCGTTCTTTAGAGACGAAGTTATCCGTGGTTCCACTCTATTTAGAGGCTTATGCCTCCACTCATTGCACGTAACGTGTGAATACGTGTCATGCTACTAAGCGGCGAATCACCGCTTCCATTCGCAGGACCTGCTCCCGGATGCACTTCTATTACCTTCATTGCAGGAATACTTTCAGCCGATGATATTCCCTCTCTGCGCAGATGGCATCACTTGATGCATGATAATATACTCTTTCCGTTCCTAGCATTTATCTTATTGTCTTCTGATGTTTTGAAAGCAGAAAATCTTTTTACATTATCAGCATATTCAAAAGACCCGATTTTGTCAACTCAATTTTGAAAGATTATTCTTTGAATTTCCAACTTGGAGAAATTCTGCAAAGCGCAGCATTTCTTTTTCAATTGTTTCAAGCATATTGTTATCCGGTTCAATTCCTGCTTCCCACCACCAATTTTTAATAGCAAATTCTCCCATCTGGCGAACCGGTTCTGCTTCGAATCTTGCAATAAATCTGGCATAGCTTTGGGGTGTTTGATCCGTCATATAGGTTTGAATATCTTTTGGAATATAGAAAGTTTCATGGATTCCTTCAACTTGAATTTCATCAATCCTATTTTTCTGGGTAAGTGTTTGAAGCGTGGAGGTGCGAATCTCGTTTTCACTTACAAAATGCCCCTGCCAGGCTCCGCCTGATTTGTTCCATATAAGACCAACACTCTGTATTCGTCTTTCGATATACCATTCCAAAAATTCTTCTATTGTCATGTCCTGATCGCATTGGATGTCTGCATCTTCAAGCACACGTTCTGTCAAATCGAAATACTTCTGTGTACCCCGTTTATCAGCAACGCTTAGTTCCCCACTGTTAAACAAATAATCTAATGCGGCACTTGATAACTTCTTAGGTCCCCAGCGGCTTTCCCGTACTTCCCCAATTGAAATATCCTTTGCCCCTGTCTTGCCGTGCTTTGCCACAAAATCTCTCACATCGTCCAATATATCCAAAGCAGCCATTTGATTGCGATATTGCAGAGTGAGAACTACGTGTTTTAAATGTTCGCTCCGCACATATTTAAAGGGTGCAAAATCTTTGGAATTATAAATACACATTTCTTTGTCAAATCCATCAACCAACTTATGCTCTTTGTATAATAAACTGTAAAGATCTTGTTCCTTATAATCCTTTACTCTCGCCTGCAATACTAAATCTGCATTTCTTGCTACAACGTTTAAAGGGTCGTATTGAATACTGTGTATTCTCTGCATGATCTTTTCTGCTCCTGCTTTTCCGCACAACGTTTCTACTCCATCCAGATTGTGATAGCGGCATAGCAGATGTCTTGCTTCTTTCTGTGAATACAACTTCATAACTTTACTTCCTCCTTTCCGCATCAGTATAGCAAAGAAATTATGACACCATTATGTCATAGTTCGCTTAAAGAATCAATTATTCCGCTTTTCAGATGGCTGAACTGTTACGCTCAAAATCACACTGTTGTTTTCTACCTATCTGCATGCTACAATTCTTAAGGAAAGTATCAGATTCAGGGCAGCAACAAAAAGAACAGCTTATACAAAAGATAAACTGCCCTGAATGTGATTCTTTCCAATTGTACCAATTCGCGGACGTGTGGTCA